>NZ_LMJZ01000001.1:0-765000 GCF_001421155.1 Sphingomonas sp. Leaf5
CATGCCGCGGCGCTATCCGGACTATCCGGACGCCTATGCCTTCTACCGTCAGTTATCGCTCGAGGAACGGTGWTCGATTGCCCGGCTTCATGAAGCCGGGCAATCGAACACCGTTCCTCGAGCGATAACTGACGGTAGATGGACATGGCAGCACCTGTCTCAGGTGTTGCACTTCGTTTGTGAACTCAGAGGGGTCCCGCTTTCTTTCCACCGGCCGAGAAGAAGCGGGACCCCGGATCAGGTCCGGGGTGACGATTTTCGGACGGTCGGGTAGTTTTCCTTACCGCAACCGCTCGCCATGCCAGCGCACATGATCGGCCATGAACGTCGAGATGAAGTGGTAGCTGTGGTCGTATCCCGGCTGCATCCTGAGCGTGCAGTCGATACCGGCATCGGCACACGCCTTCGCCAGCAATTCCGGCCGCAGCTGTTCGGCGAGGAACGCGTCGGCATCCCCCTGATCGACCAGAATCGCCGGGACCCGCGCGCCATCCTCGATCATCGCGACCGCATCCGCCGCGCGCCATGCCGAGCGGTCGTTGCCGAGATAGCCGCCCAGCGCCTTCTCCCCCCACGGCACCTGCGACGGCGCGACGATCGGCGCGAAGGCGGAGACCGAGCGGAAGCGGTCGGGATTGCGAAGCGCGATGGTCAGCGCGCCATGCCCGCCCATCGAATGGCCGGTGATCGACTGGCGGCTGCCATCGAGGATCGGAAATTCGCTGACGAGCAGCGCGGGCAGTTCGTCCTCGACATAGGAGCGCATCCGATACCGCTTCGCCCACGGGTCTTGCGTCGCATCGACATAGAAGCCCGCGCCGAGCCCGAAATCCCACGCCCCCTCCGGATCGTCGGGCACCCCTTTGCCCCGCGGCGAGGTATCGGGCGCGATGAAGGCGATGCCCTGTTCGGCACAGGCCGCGCGAAACTCGCCCTTGTCGGTGACATTGGCATGGGTGCAGGTCAGCCCCGACAGATACCACAGCACCGGTACCCGCTGCCCGGGTTCCAGCGGCGGGACGAACACCGAAAAGGTCATCGTCGTGCCCGTCGCGGTCGATTCGTGAGAATAGACGCCCTGCGTGCCGCCATAAGCGCGGGCGGTCGAAACGGTCTTCATGGGGTCGCTCTCCACCGATGGTCGCGATAGGTTATAGGGGAGGGACGGTTTGGCGGGATAGTCGGTTCCCGTTGGCTGTGGGGAAGGGGCGACGATGACGCGACGCAACTGGATTGCCGGATTGATGGGTCTGTTCGCGACGGGTCGGACCGCGGCGCAGGTTTCGCCTGCGGTCGAGCGGGAACCGTCGATGGACCAAAAGATGCAGGCGGTACGAGCGAAGCTGCGCGCCGCCTTTCCCTACCCGGTCACCACCATTTCGGGCGCGCAGGCGCTGGCCGCATGGGAGCGCATCCGTGCCGGGGGCAAGGGATGGCCGGTGATCGTCGGCGACGACGAGGGACTGGATGCGATCTGCGACCAGTTCAGCATCGATACGCCGTCGATCTTGTCGCCGGGTGCGGCGGACCTGCCGGTCCAGCCCGTCGAACGGATCGTCGCGACCAGCCGGACGATCGCCATGCCGGGCGATCTGGCGAAATGGCAGGGCTATGACAGCAGCCTCGTACCCGCGAACGGTCCGTGGCCGGCGCGTACCGAACAGGTCGAAATGACCGCCGCCACCGACCTGTTGACGGGCCAGCCATATGGCAGGGTCCATATCGTGACCCTGCCGACCCGTACGTCGTGGGAAGTACCGGCCTATCTGCGATGGGGCGGCTGGAACGCCTGTCCGCCGGCCGACTATCAGTGCGCCATGCTGCGCCGCTGGCAGGAACGCTATGGTGCGGAACTGGTCGGGATCGACCGCGACACCATCGAGCTGCGCGTAAAGCGCCGGCCGAAGGATCGCGCGGAAGCACTGGCACTGGCGCACGAATGCTATGCCTATTGCCCGGACACCGTCGATCAGGGCGTCGACACGATCGAGGCGCTGGCGGCGACGTTGATGGCGAGCGACTGGTGGTTCTTCTGGTGGGATTGAACGCGCTGGACAGTGCGCCCGCGCGGGCCGACAGGGCGTCATGGCGCGGCTGATCCTGCTCAACAAACCCTATGGCGTGCTGTCGCAATTCACCGATCGCGGGACCGAGGGTGCGCGGGCGACGCTGTCGGACCATGTCGCGGTGCCCGGCGTCTATCCGGCCGGGCGGCTGGATCGTGAAAGCGAAGGGCTGCTGCTGCTGACCGACGATGGCGGTTTGCAGGCGCGCATCGCCGATCCCCGGTTCAAGCTGGCCAAGACCTATCTCGTACAGGTCGAGGGCGCGCACGACGACGCGGCGCTCGACCTGTTGCGGCGCGGGGTGACGCTCAACGACGGCCTGACCCGCCCGGCGGAGGTCGCCGCGATCGATCCGCCCGATGTGTGGGAGCGGGTGCCGCCGGTGCGCTTTCGCAAGTCGGTTCCCGATCACTGGCTGTCGATCACGATCCGCGAAGGCCGCAACCGGCAGGTGCGCCGGATGACGGCGGCGGTCGGCCTGCCGACGCTGCGGCTGGTCCGGTGGCGGGTCGGGGAATGGAGCGTCGAGGGGCTGGTGCCGGGGGCGTGGCGCGAGGTGGTGGTGTAGCGGTTGCGCTGGGCGGCACCGTCAGTTTTGACGCGCAACGTCTGCCATTCCCGTCGCCCCGGACTTGATCCGGGGCCCCGCTTCTACTTCTGTCCGCGAAGAAGCGGGACTCCGGATCAAGCCCGGGGTGACGGGTTGGAGGTGGTGCAGTATCGAATATCAAGCCGCGCTCTGGTCGATCCCCAATTCGCCCAGCTTGCGATACAGCGTCGACCGCCCGATCCCCAGCCGCCGGGCGACTTCGGTCATGCGGCCGCGATAATGACCGATGGCGAGGCGGATGACGTCGGCCTCGATCTCCTCCAGCATCCGCAGATGGCCGTCGGGACGGAACAGCGTGACCCCGCCCGCCGTGTCCTGACGCGGGACCAGCGACACCGGTTGCGGTGCGTCGCCCTGCGCGATCTGGGCGATCTGCGGGAAGTCGCCTCGGGTCAGCGCGTCGCCGTCACACAGCACCGCCGCCCGGAACAGCGCATTCTGCAACTGGCGGACATTGCCCGGCCAGCCATAGGTGTTGAGCAGCGCGATGGCGTCGTCGGTGATGCCCAGCTGCCGCAGCCCCGGCTGTTGCGCGATCCGCGCCAGCAGGTGGCGGGCCAGCGCCGGCACATCGCCGCGCCGGTCGCGAAGCGGCGGGATCGTCACCTGCACGACGTTCAGCCGGTAATACAGGTCCTCGCGGAACCGCCCGGCCTCGACCTCGGCCATCAGCGTCTTGTTGGTCGCGGCGATCACGCGGACATCGACCTCGCGCGTGGTGCGCGCGCCGACCGACTGGATCTCGCCCGATTGCAGCACGCGCAGCAGCTTCACCTGCGTCTCGAACGGCATCTCGCCGATCTCGTCGAGGAAGATGGTGCCGCCATCGGCCTCCTGGAACCGGCCGGCCTTGCGTTCGAACGCGCCGGTGAACGCGCCCTTTTCATGGCCGAACAGCTCGCTTTCGACCAGATTGGCGGCGATCGCGCCGCAATTGACGCGGACCATCGGTTTGCGGGCACGCGGGGAGGCGGCATGGATCGCCTCGGCGACGACTTCCTTGCCGACGCCGCTCTCACCCTCGATCAGCACCGGCACGCGGGCGCGTGCCGCCTTGGCGGCGATGGCCAGCGCCGCGCGGAATTGCGGGGCGGAACCGACGATCTCGTCGAATGCCAGCGAGGCCGACAGTTTCTCGGTAAGCGGACGCAGTTCGCCATGGTCGCCCGCCCCCGCCGCCGCTTCCAGCGCGGAAAGCAGACGCTCGGCGGCCAGCGGCTTGACCAGAAAGTCGGTCGCCCCCGCACGCATCGCCGCGACCGCGCCGGCGACCGATTCATTGGCGGTCAGCATCAGGATCGGCAGCAACGGCCGTGCCCCGCGCAGATCGGCGATCAGCGCCAGGGCATCGGCATCGGGCGTCCAATGGTCGAGCAGCACCGCATCGAGCGCCAGCCCGTCCGGCGTGTTCAGCATCATCAGCGCCGTTGCGGCATCGCTCGCGAACACTGTCCGCCAGCCGCGCCGACCCGCGATCGCCCCGACCAACCGGCGCTGCGCCGGTTCGTCGTCGATCACCATCAGCACTCGCTGTCCGTCTCGCGTCATCGCTGCTCCCAAGTCCCTGTCGTCCCGGATCGACATCCGTTTGCGCCAAGGGGCGTAAAGTTCGCCTTAAGACGGTCATGAAAACCGTCAGGGGCGGTGCGGGGCTTGTTCTTGGTCCAACCTGCGTTAGAGTTGTCTGAACGACGCAGTATGGAGAGGTTCATCGATGGCGACCAACGGCCGCACCCCCGCCCATGCCGGGACGTACAACAGCTTCATCCGCTGGTTCACTTGGGGCACGGTGATCTGCGCCATGCTGGCCGCGCTGGTCATCTGGCTGATCGCGGGCTGACGTGCAGGTCGCGCTCCTCGCCGAACAGGCCGCCGGCGAGCGCCGGGTCGCCGCGACCCCCGAAACCGTCAAGAAGCTGATCGCGCTGGGCGCGACGGTCGTCGTCGAACAGGGTGCCGGCACCGGCGCGTCGATCGACGATGCCGGCTATACCGCCGCCGGGGCGACCATCGCCGACCGGGCGGGCGCGCTTGCCGATGCCGACATCCTGTTGGGCGTGGCGCCGCCGTCGCCCGACAGCCTGGGTGGCGCGAAGCGTGGCGCATGGCTGGTGGCGGCCCTCCATCCGTTTGCCGATCGGGCGCGCATCGATGGCTATGCCGCGCTGGGGCTCGAGGCGCTGGCGATGGAATGGATGCCGCGCATCACCCGCGCCCAGTCGATGGACATATTGTCGTCGCAAGCGAATCTGGCGGGCTACAAGGCGGTGCTCGACGCCGCGTCCGAATATGGTCGCGCCTTTCCGATGATGATGACCGCCGCCGGCACGATCAGCGCGGCGCGTGTCTTCGTGATGGGCGTGGGCGTCGCGGGATTGCAGGCGATCGCCACCGCGCGGCGGCTGGGCGCGCAGGTCAGCGCCACCGACGTCCGCTCGGCGACCCGCGAACAGATCCAGTCGCTCGGTGCCAAGCCGATCTTCGTCGAAAAGGTGGCGGGGATCGAGGGTGAGGGCGCAGGCGGCTATGCCGGTGAAATGAGTGCCGAATATCAGGCGGCACAGGCCGAACTGGTGTCCGCCCATATCGCCAGGCAGGACATCGTCATCACCACCGCGCTGATCCCCGGCAAGCCCGCGCCGCGTCTCGTCAGCGATGCTCAGGTCGCCTCGATGCGGCCGGGCAGCGTCCTCGTCGATCTGGCGGTCGAACAGGGCGGCAATGTCGAGGGATCGGTCGCGGGCGAGGTCGTGCAGCGTCACGGTGTCAACATCGTCGGCCATCGCAACGTCCCCAGCCGTCTGGCGGCGGACGCATCGGCATTGTTTGCGCGTAACCTTTATAACTTTCTGGCGGCCTATTGGGACAAGGACGCCGGCCGTCCCGTCCTGCCGCCCGACGACGAAGTGACGCAGGCGATCCGCCTGACGCAAAACGGCCAGGTCGTGAACCCACGCCTGACCGCCTGACGAGGAAACGCATATGGGTTTGTTCAGCAGCCACGAAGTCGACCCGGCCGAAATCCGCGAGAAATACGGCCATGCGCTGATCGATGGCGAAGAGGTGCTGGCCGCGTTCCGCTCGCTGCGCGATACTGCGTTCCTGACCAATTTCCGGTTCGTGCTGGTCGACGTACAGGGCCTTACGGGCTCGAAAATCGCGTTCCGCAGCGTGCCGTATCGCTCGATCACCAGCTTCTCGGTCGAAAGCGCGGGCACGTTCGACCTCGACAGCGACCTGAAGCTGTGGGTGACCGGCGAGGCGATGCCCCTGTCGCTGAAGGTCAGCCGCAATGCCGACCCGGCCGCGATCCAGCGGTTGCTGGCGGAACTGGTACTGGCGAAGCGGTGAACGAAACGCTCGCCCCAAATCCTCCCCATGCGCAGCATGGGGAGGGGGACCGCGCGAAGCGTGGTGGAAGGGCAGCCCCTCTTATCCTCCCCGGCACGGGGAGGGGGGCCGGCGCAGCCGGTGGAGGGGGAGTTCCGCGCACACTACGCCCGGAAGTGACGATCGCCCGTCGCTTGCGCCGCGACCTCTCGCACCCCGCAGCGATGCTGTGGCAGAAGCTGCGTGGAGGAAACGCGGGTGCGAAGTTTCGCCGCCAGCATCCGGTCGGACCCTATGTTGTCGATTTCTATTGCCGGGAAGCGCGGCTGATCGTGGAAATCGACGGCGACGTACATAACCGTGCCGATCATCCAGATCGGGACGAAAACCGACTGCGGTTTCTGCGCGGACAGGGCTATCGCGTTGTGCGGATTGCTGCCCGGCGGGTCATGGCGGATGCCGACACGGTGGCCGATGCGATCGCAACGCTCGTGGCCACTCCCCTCCACCAGCCTGCGGCTGGTCCCCCTCGCCGTCCCGGGGAGGATTTCTACCGCACCCACCCAACGGAGTAGCCGATGGACTTCCTCTCGATCCTGTCGATCTTCGTCCTCGCCTGTTTCGTCGGCTATTATGTCGTGTGGTCGGTGACGCCGGCGCTGCATACGCCGTTGATGGCGGTGACCAACGCAATCTCGTCGGTCATCATCGTCGGCGCGCTGATCGCCGCTGCGGCGGCCGGTGTGCCGGGAGCCAAGTGGCTGGGGCTGCTGGGCGTCGTGCTGGCCAGCATCAATATCTTTGGCGGGTTCGCGGTGACCGAGCGGATGCTCGCCATGTACAAGAAGAAGGGGTGAGCGGAATGCACGAGGCCGCACCGGTCAATCCATGGGTCGCCTTCGCCTATCTGGTGGCCGGGGTGTGCTTCATCCTCGCGTTGCGCGGGCTGTCGTCGCCCGCCACCAGTCGGCGCGGCAATCGCCTTGGCATGGTCGGCATGGGGATCGCGGTGCTGACCACGATCTTCACCCATCTGCCGATGCAGGCGACGCTCGATGGTAGGAATGTTGCATTCGATCAAGCGCCGCTCGCCTTTTTCGATACCGTCACCTTCGTCGAAATCCTCGCCGCCATTGCCATCGGCGCGGCGATCGGCCTGACCACTGCCAAACGCATCGCGATGACCGCGATGCCGCAGCTGGTCGCTGCCTTCCACTCGCTGGTCGGCCTCGCCGCCGTACTGGTCGGGGTCGCCGCCTATCTCAATCCGGATGCGTTCGGCATTTCGTCGCTGGTCGTGCCGATGATCGGCCAGCCGTTCGCGGTCATTCATCCGGTCAGCAAAGTCGAGATGGGCCTTGGCGTCGCGATCGGCGCGATCACCTTTTCGGGATCGGTGATCGCGTTCCTGAAGCTGAACGGCAGCATGTCGGGCAAGCCGATCCTGCTGCCCGGTCGCCATGTCATCAATCTGAGCGTGCTGGTGGCGATCCTGCTGCTGGTCGCGCAGTTCGCGCATACGCAGGATGCATGGCCGTTCTGGGCGATCGTCATCCTGTCGTTCGCGATCGGATTCCTGCTGATCATCCCGATTGGCGGGGCGGACATGCCGGTCGTGGTGTCGATGCTCAACAGCTATTCGGGCTGGGCGGCGGCGGCGATGGGCTTCACCCTCGGCAACACCGCGATGATCGTCACCGGCGCGCTGGTCGGGTCGTCGGGGGCGATCCTGTCGTACATCATGTGCCGGGCGATGAACCGCAGCTTCATCAGCGTGATCGCCGGCGGCTTCGGCGCGACCGACAGCGGCGGTGCGGCCGGCGGTGGCGCGATCGACCGGCCGTGGAAACGCGGTTCGGCGGAAGACGCTGCCTTTCTGATGCAACAGGCCGAACAGGTCATCATCGTCCCCGGATACGGCATGGCGGTGGCGCAGGCACAGCATGCGCTGCGCGAAATGGGCGACAAGCTGAAGGAACATGGCGTCCGCGTGAAATATGCGATCCACCCGGTCGCCGGACGGATGCCGGGGCATATGAACGTCCTGCTTGCCGAAGCGAACGTGCCCTATGACGATGTGTTTGAGCTCGAGGACATCAACTCCGAATTCGCGCAGACCGACGTCGCCTTCGTCATCGGCGCCAACGACGTGACCAACCCGGCGGCGAAGACCGACAAGACCTCCCCGATCTACGGCATGCCGGTACTCGACGTCGAAAAGGCGAAAACCGTACTGTTCATTAAGCGGTCGATGGGCGGCGTCGGCTATGCCGGGGTCGATAACGAGGTCTTCTACCGCGACAACACCATGATGCTGCTCGCCGATGCCAAGAAGATGGTCGAGGAGATCGTCAAGGCGATGGACTGATCGTATTCGTTGCTCCATCGCAATGGTCGCGGCCGCGATGTGCGCCGCCGAAGCGAAGGGGCATAGAGTGACGGGGTTCGAAGGATTCGAGCAGCACGCGGCAGCGGCGCGGCGGGCGGTGATCGTCGCCGACGATCCGCTGGCAGTGGCCGATGCACAGGCGGCGGTGCGCCATGCCGGCGTTGCTGTCACCGCGACGATCTTTTTTGCAAACCTGACCACCGCCCTCGACGACATCACCCATGCCGACCTGTTGCTGGTCGATGCGACCGGGGTCCCGGTCGAGACGCTCGACGGTGCACTGTCGGTCCTTGCAGCACGGGCCGAACGCGACCGGGCACAGCTGGTGGTCAGTTTCGGTATCGAGGCGATCGATGTCGTGTCGCTGCACCTGCTGGGCGGTCCGGCGACGCTGTTGTGCGAGGCGCGACCCGAGGAGCGCGTCGCTGCGATCGTATTGGGCAGCGGGACGAAGGCGGGTTTCAACGCAGCCGAACGCGACGCCGAACGGCTGCAACGGTTGAACGCGGAAGTGGCGCGGATCGCCGAAGCGCTGGCAAAGCTCGCGCGTGACGGCGACACCGGGGAGGGCGTGCGCGACCGGACCGACGATTTCGTCGCGCCCGATACCGGTGCCGGACCGGTGCCGACCGTATCGGCGGCAACGGTACGCGGCGCGATCCGGGCGCGGCGGCTGCGCGAGCAATTCTTTGCGAGCGACCTGTTCGCCGATCCGGCATGGGACATGCTGCTCGACCTGTTCGCCGCACGGCTGGAGGGCGGCAATGTATCGGTATCGAGCCTGTGCATCGCTTCTGCGGTACCGCCGACCACGGCGCTGCGATGGATCACGACACTGACCGATGCCGGGCTGGTCGCGCGGCAGGAGGACCCGGCCGACAAGCGCCGCGCGTTCATCGTGCTGACCGCGCGCGGTGTCGCCGGGATGCAGGGCTATGCCGAAGCGGTGGCGCGCGCGGGGCTGGGCTGGGCCTGATCGGACCGCAGAAAGGCGACGAACTGGTCGGTCGAGCGGCGCAGGTCGCCGGCGCTTCCGGCCAGTTGTCCGACGCTGCCGCGAACCGCCGCCGATAGCGACGATGCGGCACCGGCGGCCTGCGACACGCTGTCGATCTGCTGCCGCGCATCGGCGGCCGCCGTCGCCACCCGGGTGGCACCGGCGTCGACATCACGCGACGTGACGCTCTGATCGCGGACGGCGGCGGCGATGCCGCTGGCGGCGGCGGCGACCTCCTCGATCGACTGGTGTACCGATCGCAGCTTGTCGCCGGTATCGGCGACGCCACCCCGGATGCCGCCGATCAGCGCGCTGATGCGGTCGCTGGCCCGCCGGGTATCGGCGGACAGCGCCTTGACCTCGCCGGCGACCACGGCAAAGCCGCGACCGGCCTCGCCGGCCCGCGCCGCCTCGATCGTGGCATTGAGCGCCAGCAGGTTCGTCTTCGCAGCGATCGCACGGATATCGGCGAGGAATCCTTCGATCTGGACGGCCTGTTCCTCCAGCATCGCCACGGTCTGGACGCTGCGGGCGGCATGGCCGCTGGCGGTGCCGGTCAGGGCGTTTTGTTGTTCGGCAGCGGCGGCGATCGTCCAGATCGACGTCGACAGGTCGCGGATCGACGCGGCGACCGCTACGATCTCGTCGGTGGCCCGATGCGCCCCGGCGGACGCCTCCACCGCTTCGGTCCGTGCCAGCCCGGTCACGTCCTCCAGCTTTTCCGCGGCGCCCTCCAACCGCAGGGTCGTGTCGCCGATGCTGTGGACGACCGTCGTCACCGATCGTTCGAATTGCTGCGCCAGATCGACGAGTTCGCGGTGCCGGTCGCTCGCGATGCGCGCCGCCTGTTCCTCGCGTCGGCGACGTTCCTCCGCGGCATCGCGTTCGGCGACCCGCGCGATCCGCATCGCTTCCTCCGTCCGGCGCATCGCGTCTTCGGTCCGACGCTGTCCTTCCGCCGCGGCATCGGCTAGTTCCTGCGCGCGCAGCATCGCACGATCCTGCGTCTCGAACAGGCGGCTCAGCTGGATCGTCAGCACCGCCAGCGTCGCGAACTGAAGCCCGACCGCGACGACGTGAAACGCGATGCGCCCGATATTGCCGTCGCCGGTGAACACATATTCGGGGGCCAGCCATTCCAGCAGGATGTGGTGCAGCGCCGCCAGCACCGTCGCCACCGCGATCGGCCGCCAATCGGCCAGGACGACCAGCGCCGCCATCCCGACGAAGAAATACATATGCGCATCCATCTGCCACGGGTGACCGTGCAGCAGGAACACGAGCATCGCCGGGATGGCCGCGGCCAGCGTGCCCATCAGCGCACGGGCTTGCGCATCATAGCGCCCCTGCAAGGCGGCGGCCGTCGGCAAGAGGTTCAGCAGCACGCCCGTCACGAACAGCGGCGTGGCTACGCCGCCCCCCAGAAGGACGTTGCCGATCAGCAGCAGGATCAGCGATATCCAGCCAAGCACCGCCCACACCCGGATTCCGTGGTACCGCAGCCGGTCGAGCGAACTCAGAGCATCGACCGGTTCGCGCAGGGCAAATGCCTTGAGCCGCGCCAGCAGCACAGGTTCGGCCGCTCTACTTGCCACGGCTACCGCTCCCGCACGTCAGTCCGGAGGCAGCGATGATCAGGATCGCGCGACCATGAAGCTGCATCGTTATGTCCGCCCGGTTGCCGGATACCACCATCGATCCGGGCACATTGCCGGCCCGCAGCAGCGCCGCGCCGCCCGCCAATGCGATCTTGGCCAGTTCGTTGCGGCTGGAACCGTCGAGCGACACCAGAACCATCGCGCCGCTGGCGGGCGGCCACAGGCCGAACATCGCGAATGCTGCTGCGACGGCGAAACCCTGTAGCGCCAGCAGCGACCGATTGCATTGATTCCACATGGCTTTGCGATATGCAGCAATCGTTAACGCAATGTTTTAATCCGGTTGCCGTACGTCGCTAAAAGGGCCGCGTCGGCCGCTCGGTACGGGATCGCACTAACGGCTGCCGGGTCGCCGAACCGGGGCTGTTCGCCGCCGCCTCGAATGGGCTGGTGGGCGCTGACGGGCTCGAACCGCCGACCCTCTCGGTGTAAACGAGATGCTCTACCAACTGAGCTAAGCGCCCCCGATCGGGGAGCGGCCGGAATACCGTGGTTTCGGCCAAGTGCAACAGGGATTTCGCCCCGCCATCGGATCAGCGCGTTGCAAAGGGCAGTTGTGGGCGGACGCGGTCGATCATCAGCCACGATCCGCGCGCGGTCAGATGCCCATAGTCGAACTGGATCGGATTGCCGTCGTCGGTCCACAGCGTGCAGCGGTCGTTCGGGCACAGCGCGCGGTAGGTCGAGACATAGGTCGCGCCGGTCGCGGGCACCCTTGCCGCGAGCATCGCGTCGAGCGTGCGCCGGCTGGCGATACGGTGCCGGTCGACGATCGACGGATCGCGCCGATACAGGGCGTCGGCAAGGATGCGGGGCAGGGCGCGATCATATTCGGCGATGGGACCGAACACGACGACATGGTCGGCATGGCGCCGGACCCGCGCAATCTGTCGTTGCAACGCCGGCCAGTCGTCGTCGCGCCACAGTGCCGACAGGATCACCGTATCGACGCGGTGGTTCGGCAGGAAATCGTCGGTGACGTAGCGCATCAGCGCGGTACACCGCGCCTCCCCGACGGGATCGGCGACCGGGCGACATCCCGATGCATTGGCTTGCAGGACGTTGATCCGGTCCAGCGCCGCCAGTCCGCGATAGAAATGCGCGGCATGGCTGTCGCCGAGCAACAGGACGTTGGGCTTGGTCGACGACAGGCGCAGGCATCGGTCGCGATCGAAGGTCGAAACATCGTCGTGCGTGGTCAGGAAGCACAGCCCGGCGCGCGAATTGGGTGCCGCGCGGTAGCGGACGAAATCCGCGACGTGTTCGATCCGCGCGGGCACCTGCCAATAGGCTCGCGCCGCAAACGGCACCGCGACCACGAACGCCAGCGTCGTCAACATCGTCGCGACCCCGATCCATACCGCCCGCCGGGGCGGTATCGCCGGATTGCGCCCACGGAACGGCTGTTCGATCCACCGCCACGAAACCGCCGCGATCAGTAACACCGACAGGATGAACGCCGCCGATCCCGCCATCGACTTGATCTCATGGACCTGCCCGCCCAGTACCCAGAGCGGCCAGTGCCAAAGGTAGAGCGAATAGGAAATCCGGCCGACGAACCGCGCGGGCGGCAAGCCGAGGCTGCGACCGACCAGCGTCCGCCCGGCCATGCCCGACCAGATCAGGCACGCGGCCCCGATACAAGCGGGGGCCGCCGCCAGGCCGGGGAACAGGCTGTCGCGGTCGAGCAGCAGGACGCTGCCGACGATCAGCGCGACCCCGACGACCGCACCGGCCTCCGCCACCCCCCGCTGCCTCGCCGCCGGCACCATGCCCAGCGCCAGCGCCGCGCCGATCATCACTTCCCATGCGCGATACTGGACCAGATAGAAGGCTGCCGATGCATCGTGATGCACCCGCCATGCCGACAGGATCAGCGACGCCAGCAGCACGGTCGCGATCAGCGGTTTCAGCGCCGGTCGGAACCGACGATGGAGCAGTGCCAGCAACGGCGGGAAGAACAGGTAGAACTGTTCCTCGACCGAAATCGACCAGGTGTGGAGCAGCGCGTTGAACCGCGATGCCGCATCGAAATAATCGGTGCCGAGATAGAAATAGACGTTCGAAACGAACAGGATCGACGCGGTGGCATTCTTCGCCTGCTGCGCCGTCTCGCCCGGAAACAGCAGCACGAACGACGCGAGCAGCACCGCGACATAGACCGCGATCAGCGCGGGAAAGACGCGCCGCACCCGCCGTTCGTAGAATTGCCAGAGCGAGAAGCGCCCGGCCTGCACCTCGCCATGCACGATGCCGGTGATCAGATAGCCCGAAATGACGAAGAAGATGTCGACGCCGACGAACCCGCCCGGTACGAACTTCGCAAAGCCGCAATGAAGCGCGACGACCAGCAACGCCGCGACCGCGCGTAGCCCGTCAATGTCGTCGCGATACCGGATCATGTCACGCGGCTACCACGCGTCCGGCTGCAACGCGAAACGATCCGACGGGATCGTCCCGCGTTGCGGTCCGGTCAGCGTTGTTCCTTCCACACGTCGAGGCCTGCCGCCTTCGGCTCGCCGATCACGGCCTGCCCGGCGAGGCTGTGGTCGACATCGTCGCTCAGCGTGTCGAGGTGCATCAACCGCTTCACGAACGGCGACAGCAGCAGCACGACGACGCCGATACCGATCGTCCACCAGCCGATGGTCGAATAGACCGCCAGCGTGCCTTCCTTAGTCATTTCGCCGTCATGGCCACCGGTCGCCTCGCCGATCTTGCCCGCGACGAAATTGCCGACCGCCGTCATGTAGAACCACGCACCCATGATGAGCGAGGCGAGGTGCTTGGGCGCCAGCCGGTTCATCGCCGACAGTCCGACCGGCGACAGGCAGAGCTCGCCGGTGGTCTGGAAGAAATAGAACAGGAAGACGAACGCGACCGGCGTCGCCACCGCCGGACCGACGCTGTTCGCGCCCCAGACGAAGACGAGGAAGGCGAGGCCGACCTGCATCAGCGCCAGCGCGAACTTCGCCGGTGCCGACGGCTCGCGCCCCCGCTTGGCAAGGAACGCCCAGATGCCGGCGAAGATCGCGCCGAGCAGGATGATGTAGATCGAGTTGATCGACTGGAACAACGCCGCCGGCACCCCGCCGCGATCGACGAAGCGATCGGTGTACAGGTTGAAGCTGCCGCCGGCCTGTTCGAACAGGCCCCAGAAGATCGGGTTCAGACCGATCAGGAAGATAATCGCGAACATCCGGTCACGAGGCGCATGTTCGATGGCGAACTTCTCGAGGGCAGCCGCCGCGAGCACCAGCGCAAAGCCCAGACCGGACGCCGCCTGCAAAGGCGTAGTGAAGCCGGTCGAGATGGAAACGATGCCAGCGATGGTCATCACTGAAAGGCCAAGCCCCATCAGCATGACATTCTGGCGCGGTGCCGCGGACAACCTGCCATAGGGCAAGACGAAGGTGGCGGTGAAAAACACATAGCCAAGCAGGCCAAGACCAGAGAGGATCAGCAGCGACTGAATTGCATCCTGATACTGGATCAGCCCCCACATTACGAGGGTCGCGAGCAGGCCGGTGCCGTAGAGCAGCCATTCGAACGGCATGCCGGCCACGCGCCGCTTGAGCGCCGCCGGGTCGGGTGCCTCGCCCTTGCCGCCGAGCAGCCCCTTGCCGACCACGAACACCAGCAGGCCGGCGACCATGCCGATGCCGGCAAGGCCGAAGCCGAACGCCCAGCCGATCGTCTGGCCCAGATACCCGACGAGGATCGAACCGGCCGCTCCGCCCAGGTTAATGCCGATATAGAAGACGGTGTAGGCGGAATCGCGGCGGATATCGGTCATGCGATAGAGTTGGCCCACCATCACCGAGATATTGGCCTTCAGGAATCCCGACCCGACGATGATGAGTGCCAATGCCAGCCAGAAGACGTTGATCGCGGGATCGGCCTGTTTGACCGCGGCGTCGGTGACGCCCTCCATCCCCTCGAACGCCATGAACAGATGGCCGAAGGCCAGCAGCACGCCGCCGAACAGCACCGCCTTGCGTTGACCCAGATAGCGGTCGGCGAGATAGCCGCCTAGGACCGGGGTGATGTAGACCAGCGCGGTATAGCCGCCATAGATCAGGTTCGCCTTGCCGTCGCTGAACAGCCAGTGCTGCGTCAGGTAGAAGATCAGGATCGCGCGCATCCCGTAATAGGAAAAACGCTCCCACATCTCTGCGAAGAACAGCATGTACAGGCCGCGCGGATGGCCGGCGAATTCGGGTTTGCGGCTCATTCCCACCGCCAACCCGCCCGCAAGGAACGCGGCGAGGATGACGGTCGCGATCGCCGCGATCCAGTCGGCCTCGTTCCATAGTGCAAAAGCCTTGAATTCAGGCACGCTTTTGTCCCTTGTCCTGGGGTATCTTGACCGGGCCGCGCTGCGGCCGTCTCTTGTCGTCAATTCGTAACGCAAGAAACGGTAATGCCAAGCGCATTGTGCGGGCGGGGGCGGGACCCTACGTGCCGGCCATGACCTTCAACGACCGATCCACGCTGCTCAGCCATTTGCAAACCCGTCGTTCGGGCAAGCCGCGCGACATGGTCGCGCCGGGTCCGAGCGATGCCGAGATCGACCAGATGATCGCCATCGCCGCGCGGACACCCGACCATGGCAAGCTGGCCCCGTGGCGGTTCGTGGTGATCCCGCAGGATCGCCGCGCGGCGTTCGCGGCGTTGCTGCGCAAGGCCTATGCCGCCGAGAATCCGACCGCGACCGAACCCCAACTCGAAGCATGCGACCGGTTCGCACAGGAGGGGCAAGCGCTGATCGTCGTCCTGTCGTCGCCGGTCGACAGTCATATTCCGCAGTGGGAACAGACGATGTCGACCGGGGCGGCGACGATGAACCTGCTGCATGCCGCGCACGCCATGGGCTATGTCGCCAGCTGGCTGACCGGCTGGGCGGCGTACAGCCCGCAGGTCCGCGATGCGTTCGGCTCCCCGCACGAAACTATTGCCGGCTTCGTCTATATCGGCTCGCCCGGCCGTCCGCTCGACGAACGGCCGCGTCCCGATCCGGCGCGCGTTCGTACGGTTTGGGCCGGCTGAACCGATGGACTTTCCCGGCCGTTGCTGTATTAAGTCAGCATGACAGCGATCGACCATGAGGACACGCCCGTCTACCTTCGTCTGCGGGCACTGATCGCGGCGGCGATCCTGCGTGGCGAGTATCGGGCGGGGGACCAGCTGCCCTCCGTCCGGGCGTTCGCCGCCGAACACGGCGCCAACCCGCTGACCGTGGCGAAGGCGTATCAGACGTTTCAGGACGACGACTATGTCGAGGTGCGGCGCGGCGTCGGCATGTTCGTGCTGCCCGGCGCGGTAGAGCGGTTGCGCATCGCCGAGCGCGAACGGTTTCTGACCGGACATTGGCCGCGCATCCGCGCGCATATCGCGTTGCTGGGGCTTGACGCGCACGGGCTGCTGGACGAACGCACCCCGGCGTGACCGGGATTGCGGCGGACCGGTTCGTCAGCCTGTCCGACCGTGGCACATTCTCCGGAACCTTTGGTGGCTTCCTCGATTTTTGCACCCCTCCGGCATGGAACCGCGTTGCGGTGGTGGCGTTCCCTTTTCAACAGGGAGAATGCCGTGGAACGATCCGTCTTATTCCATACTCGCGTACCGCTATACGCACTACATGGGCGCAACAGCTGCCCGACCTGCGGCGCTTCGCAATGGTTCGTCGGACGAATCATCGCCGAATGCGCCTGTTGCGGCGACACCCTGCCGATCAACGCCGCCGTTCGCCCGATCCAGACGCAGAATTACGGCAACATCGCCGCCTGACCTACTCCGCCTTCAACGCCATCGCCCGCGCATACAGGTCGCGCCGGTCTAACCCCAGCGCCTTGGCGACCTCCCCGGCGGCCTTCGACGCGGGTAGCCGGGTCAGCGCCTCGCGCAGCGCCGTATCGGCATCCGCCTCGGTCGCGGGCGGGGGGGCACCGGGCGGCGCGACGACGATCACGATCTCGCCCCTGGGCGGTGCGTCGGCATAGCGTGCGGCGAGCGTCGACAGCGTGCCGGTCACGCATTCCTCGAACTTCTTGGTGATCTCGCGCGCCACGCCCGCGTCGCGGTCGCCCAACCCGTCCGCCAGCGCCGCCAGCGTCGCCGACAGGCGCGGGCCGCTTTCGTACAGGACCAGCGTCGCGCGCACGCCCGCGATCTCGGCGATCGATTCGGCCCGGGCATGCGCCTTGGGCGGCAGGAAGCCGGCGAACAGGAACCGGTCGGTCGGCAGTCCGGCCAGCGTCAGCGCCGCCACCGCCGCACACGGGCCGGGGATCGTCACCACCGCATGGCCCGCCGCCCGCGCATCGCGCACCAGCTTGTATCCCGGGTCGGAGATCAGCGGCGTGCCCGCGTCGGACACCAGCGCCACCGCCTCCGACGCCATCCGCGCGATCAGGCCGGGGCGCATCCCTTCGGCATTATGGTCGTGATACGGGATCATCGGCCGTTTCACGCCGATATGGCGCAACAGCCCGGCGGTCACCCGGCTGTCCTCCACCGCGATAATGTCCGCGCGCGATAAAATATCGGCGGCGCGCGGACTTAGGTCTGCGAGATTGCCGATCGGGGTCGCGACGATGTACAGGCCGGGGGAAAGTTTTTCGGTCATCAGGGATAGGTCCATGGCAGACACGATAGCGCCCCGGCAATGGCGGCACCATTTCGCGCGCGCCACGGCGGTGTTGGCGGCGGTATTGCTGGCGGGGTGCAGCACACTGGTGCCCAAGGGGCCGGTCGAACAGGCCCCGCCCGTACCGACCCGTCCGCAGCCGACTCGCCCCGATCCGGTGACCGGCGGTATCCCGACCGATACCCAGCGCCACCGTGTCGCACTGCTGGTGCCGATGACCGGCCCCAATGGCGGTGTCGGGCGGTCGATCGCCAATGCGACGCAGCTCGCGCTGCTCGACACGCGCAGCGAACGGGTGCGAATCACCACCTATGACACTGCCACCGGTGCCGCCGCCGCCGCGCAGCGCGCGATCGCGGAGGGCAATCGCCTGATCCTCGGTCCGCTGCTGGCCGAGGATGTCCGCGCGGTCGCGCCGATCGCGCGCGGCGCGAAGGTGCCGGTCATCAGCTATTCGAACGACGTGTCGGTCGCGGGCAACGGGGCCTATCTGCTCGGCTATACCCCGGCGCAATCGATCGAGCGCGTGGTCGGTTTCGCCCGGACCAGCGGGATCAGCCGCTTTGCCGGGCTGGTGCCGGCGGGCGTCTATGGCCAGCGCGCCTCGACCAGCTTCCTGCGCGCGGTCGAACAGGCCGGCGGACAGGTCGTGTCGATCCAGACCTATGATCGCGGCAGCGGACAGGTCGCCGCCGCCGTCACCCGCCTGTCGCGCACCTCGCCCTATGAAGCGGTGCTGATCGCCGATCAGGCGGGCACGGCGGCGCTGGCGGTGCCCGCGATCCGCAAATCGCCCAGCCGCAGCGCGAAGGTGCTCGGCACCGAATTGTGGAATACCGAAACCGGGCTGGGGTCGATGCCGGCGCTGAACGGTGCATGGTATGCCAGCGTGTCGAACGCGCTCTATCGCCAGTTCGCGACCAAATATCGCGCCCGGTTCAGCGCCGCGCCCTATCGCCTGTCGAGTCTCGGCTATGATTCGGTGCTGCTGACGGTCCGCATCGCCCGCGATTGGCCCATCGGCCGCGACTTCCCCGAAAACCGCCTGCGCGGCGGCGACGGGTTCGCCGGCCTCGACGGTGCCTTCCGCTTCGGCCGCGACGGCATCGCCGAACGCGCGCTGGAGGTGCAGGAAGTGCGGACGGGCGGCGCGGTGACGGTCAGCCCCGCGCCGAAGACGTTTGGGGAGTAGGGGCATCTTGCCAAGCATGTTTTCTCGTATTACGTCAAAACATACAACTCCCCCGATCGGCCTCGGCCATCGGGCGCACGGCGGGCCAAAAGCCCGCCGTTGCTCTTTGTGAGCCGAACGCCTTGAACACCCATGTCTATATCGACGGGTTCAACCTCTATTACGGCCTGCTGAAAGGCACACCGTACAAATGGCTCGATCTCGAACGCTGGTGCGATGAACTGCTGCCGCGCAACCACGTCTCGAAAATCCTTTATTTTACGGCGCAGGCCGACGCTCGTCCGCACGATCCCGACCAGCCGACCCGCCAGTTTGCCTATCTTCAGGCGCTCCGCTCCCTCGCACGGGTCGAGGTTCATCTCGGTACGTTCATGAGTTCGGTGGTCAACCAGGTCGTCGTGGAAACCGATCCGGTGACGGGTCGCTATCTACGATCACGCGGGCGGCCGGTCATCAAGCTCGACCCGGCGGGACAGCCGGTGAAGACATGGACATACAAGAGCGAGGAAAAGGGTTCGGACGTCAACCTTGCCGCGCATCTGTTGCGCGATGCCTACCGGGGTCACTGCGACTGCGCGGTGATCGTGTCGAACGATTCCGATTTGTTGACCCCGATCCGCATGGCGAAGCAGGATTGCGGCACGGTCATCGGCCTCGTACCGCCGCGCCCGAAGGGTAGCGTCGAACTCAAGGCGTTGGCCGATTTCAAGATCGATCCGCGCCAGCATTTGCTGGCCGGCTCGCAGTTGAGCGATCCGGTAATCACGCCGACCGACACCATTTACAAACCGGCGAATTGGTAACCCTCAAACCACCCCGAACGGCACCACCATATTGTCGGCATAATGCCCGACCTGCGCCCGCCCCAGATACGGCACGCCCATCGCGCCGGCCCAGCGGGCGACGATCTGCTCCTCCGTTTCGCCGAAGCCGGTGTCGTCGGGATGGCGATCGGTCACCGCGCCCAGCCGGATGCCGGCGATCCCCTTCAGTTGCGTCGCCTCGCTCAGCTGCCATAACAGGCGATCGATCCGGTACAAATCCTCGCCCACTTCCTCGACGATCACGACATGGTCGGTCAGGTCGGGCAGCCACGGCGTACCGATCAGCGCGCACAGGATGACGAGGTTGAAGGCGACGGTCGGCCGTCCGTCCAGTTCGGGGGCCAGCATCGCCCGGTCGCCGTCGATCAGCCATGCCAGCGATCGCGCCGCGCTGTTCGTCCCGCCGGCCTTGCCGACCTGCGCCGCCATCGGTCCATGCACCGGCCGCCCGATCCGCCGGGCATAGAGCGCACCCAGCAAAAACCCCATGTCGGAAAAGCCGACATAGCTTTTTGCCGCCGCCGCGCGGTTCAACTGCGGCATTACCCTGTCGAGGATGCGGTTCGAACCATAGCCGCCGCGCGCGAACCAGATCGCATCGAACGCGGGATCGTTGGCGAATTCGAGGAAGGCGGCGGCGCGCTGTTCGTCGGTGCCGGCGAAATGGCCGGCGTCGAGGAAGCATTGCGGATGCACGACCAGATCGAGCGAAGGGTAGGTGAGCGCGGCATAGCCCTGTGTCCGGGCCATCTGTTCCTCGTCCACCCGTCGCGCCGGGGCCACTACACCGATCCGCATCCCGCAACCCCGCTTGCCACTGAAGGTCAAGGTCGATAGCCCCGCGCGATGCTGTACGGCAAATCCTTCTTCCTCGTCGGGATCGGCGGTTCGGGCATGTTGCCGCTCGCCATGATCCTTGCCGGGCGCGGCGCGACCGTGGCCGGATCGGACCGCTCGCTCGATCAGGCGAGCCTGCCCGCCAAGTTCGACGCGCTGCGCGCCGCGGGCATCGCGCTGTTCCCACAGGACGGTAGCGGTGTCGTGTCGGCCGATCAGATCGTCGTCGCGTCGGCCGCGATCGAGCCGAGCGTCGCCGATATCATCGCGGCGGACGCGGTCGGCGCGCAGCGAATGGGCCGCGCCGAACTGCTCGCCGACCTGTTCAATGCAGCACCGCTGTCGATCGGGGTCGCGGGGACCAGCGGCAAATCGACCGTCACCGGCATGATCGGCTATCTGCTCCACACGCTCAGCCGCGATCCGACGGTCATGAACGGCGCGGTGATGAAGGATTTCGCAGGCCCCGACCGCCCCTTCGCCAGTGCGCTGGTGGGCCAAGGCGATGCGTTCGTCAGCGAGGTCGACGAGAGCGACGGATCGATCGCCTTCTACCGTCCGCAGGTCGCGGTGCTGAACAATGTCAGCCTCGACCACAAGACGCTGGAGGAACTGCGCGCATTGTTCGGCGGGTTTGCCGACCGGGCGAGCCATGTCGTCGTCAATGTCGGCGATGGCGAGGCGGCGGCGCTGGCGGCGGCGGTGCCGGCGAGCAAGCGCACGACCTTTGCGGTCGAGGGCGATGCCGATCTGGTCGCGCGCGCGCTCTTACTCGAGCCCTTTGCCAGCGGGTTCGAACTGGTGGCGGACGGGGTAGTCCATGCCGTCCGCCTCGCGGTGCCGGGGCGGCACAATATCGCCAACGCGCTGGCCGCGATCGGCGCGGTCGTCGCCGCCGGGGTGCCGATCGCCGATGCGGTCGCGGCGATTGCCGGTTTCTCAGGGCTCAAGCGCCGGTTCGAGCTGGTCGGAACGGCGCGCGGGGTCGGCGTCATCGACGATTTCGGGCATAATCCCGACAAGATCGCCGCGACCATCGCCACGCTTCGCACCCAGCCGGGCCGGTTGCTCCTGTTGTTCCAGCCGCATGGCTATGGCCCGCTGAAAGTCATGCGCCGCGAACTGGTGACGATGTTCGCCGGCGCGCTGACCGACGGTGACCTGCTGGTGCTGCCCGACCCGGTCTATCGCGGCGGCACGGTCACGCGTGAGGTCACCAGCGCCGACATCGTCAGCGACCTGACCGTGCAGGGCGCGCCCGCCCGCCACATCCCCGATCGTGCCGCCGCGGCGGCGCATCTGGTGGCGCAGGCGCGCGAAGGCGACCGGATCGTGGTCATGGGCGCGCGCGACGACACGCTGTCCGAGCTGGCGGCGCAGATGCTGGCGATGCTCGGGTAACACTTCACCGTCACCCCGGATGTACTGAGGACCGCTGCGAAAGCCGCAAGCTTCGTCAAAAACGCGCCGTACCCCCGCGCAGTCGGGGGTCCAGAGCCAGGCAGAACAACGGCTTGTGCCCGGGACCCTGGGCCCCCGCCTGCGCGGGGGTACGGCAGGGTGCCAGAATCGGTACTTTCCCGGCGTTCTCGATTCAGTCCGGCGTGCCGAGGGAAACATGGTCCGGGACTGGCACATCGCGACCGCCCCCCTGCTTGACATTCCCCCCGCCCTCGGCGAGCGCTGTGAATATCATAAGCAAATAGTCGAATTAGTCCGACTAAGGGGAGCGCCGCGTTGGCTGACAAACAGGCGGGATCCGCCACCACCGGGCTGGCATTCGCCGCCGTCACCACCCTGTTTTTCGCGTGGGGCTTCATCACCTCGCTGATCGACCCGCTGGTCGCGGCGGTGAAGGGCATCTTCACGCTGACCGATTTCGAGGCGCAACTGGCGGCATCGGCCTTTTTCCTCGCTTATGGCCTGATCTCGATGCCCGCCGCGATCCTGCTCGGCCGGTTGAAGGCGGTTCCCTCGATCCTGTTCGCGCTGGTGACGATGGTCGTCGGCTGCCTGACGATGCTGGTCGCGGCGAACCTCGCCGTATTCCCGCTGGTCCTGCTCGGCCTGTTCATTCTGGCCGCCGGCATCACCGTGTTGCAGGTCGCGGCCAACCCGCTGGCCGCCGCGCTGGGCGACCCGAAGCTCAGCCATTTCCGCCTGACGCTCAGCCAGACGTTCAATTCGTTCGGCACGTTCCTCGGGCCGCTGCTCGGGGCCAGCCTGTTCCTCGACGGGGTCGAGGTGAAGGACGGCACGGTGTTGACGCAAGCGGTGCGCGCCGGCGCGCTGGCCGGGATCGACCGCGCCTATTTCTGGATCGCCGGACTGATCGCGGCGCTGGCGGTGTTCTTCTTCCTCAGCCGCAAGGTCGTGTCGGCCGCCGTGCCCGAAACCCCGGCCGATACGCCGTCGCCCGCCGCACTGCTGCGCGATGCGTTTTCGTCGCGCTGGGCGCTACTGGGGGCGAGCGCGATCTTCCTGTATGTCGGTGCCGAAGTCGCGATCGGGACGCAGATGGCGCTCTTCCTGAACGCCGACACTGTATGGGGCGCGTCAAACGCGCCGTTCGGCGTGCCGCTGCTGGGCTTTGCGATGGGCAGCGACGGGGTGCCCGGCGTGTCGTTGCAGGAAGCGGGCAAGGCCGTCGCCTTCTACTGGGGCGGCGCGATGGTCGGTCGCGCGATCGGATCGGTGCTGCTGTCGAAGGTGAAGGCGTGGAAGCTGATGGCGCTGTTCACCGCCATTGCCGTCGGCATGTGCTGCTATGTCGCGGCGGTCGGCGGGGTGACCGCCGGGTTCGTCGCGCTGTCGATGGGCCTGTTCAACTCGATCATGTTCCCGGTCATCTTCACCCTGACCCTCGAACGCTCGACCGCCAGCGAAGCAGCGACATCGGGGCTGTTGTGCACCGCGATCTTCGGCGGGGCGGTGATCCCGCCGGTCGTCGGTCTGGTGTCGGGCGCGGTCGGCCATGGTCCGGCGTTCCTCGTGCCCGCGCTGTGCTATGCCGCGCTGTGCGGCTTCGCCATCGCCGCCGGCCGCACCGCGACGCGCAATATCGCTTCGGCGAAGAGCCTGCACTGATCGGCGCAGCGGCGGCTTGGTATCGGGCCGTCGCTTCGACTAGGCTCGCTGGACAGAACCGAACGGGAGAGACCAGATGACCGTCGTCCAAGCTACGCTGATCCTGTCTGCGCTCGTGCTGCCGGCATCGTTGTCGGCACAGGCGCGCTACGAAGGGGCCGGCGCGACGCAGGAACTCGACTGCGACGGCGGCACCGCGACCATCGAGGGGGCCGGCAACACCATCCGCGTGACCGGGCGCTGCTCGGCGCTGGTGATCGAGGGGGCGAGCAACCGCGTGCAGGCCGATCTGGCACCCAAGGGCAGCATCCGCATATCCGGCGCGAGCAACACGGTAACCTACCGCACCGCCGATGGCAGCAAGGCGCGGATCAACGTCGCCGGGGCCGGCAACCGGGTGTCGGTCGCGAAGTAAGCGGCGCTATGAACCAGTTTCAAAACGCGCGTTCTTCGGGCCGGCACCGCACGGTAATGCGCCCTTCGACGCGTTTCCGAACGGACGCTTACGCCGCGACGCGGGCCTGCAACGCGTTCTGCGCCAGCGCGATCGATCCCAGCGGCCCTGCCTGATCGCCGAGCGCCGGTGCGACGACATAGTCGCGTTCCGGCAGCGGCAGATACCCGTTGATGCTGGCCCGCAGCGCCGGTTCGATCCGCGCCAGCAGGTGCGGCTGCTTGTTCATCACGCCGCCACCGATCGCGATCCGCCTCGGGCCGGTGGTGCACACCATCGCATGGCACATCGCCACGATCGACGCGGCGGCGCGGTCCCACACCGGATGGTCGGCCGACAGTGTCGACACATGGACATCGCCCAGTGCGGCCTTGATCCCCGTTCCCGACGCCAGCCCCTCGACGCAATCGTCATGAAACGGGCAGCCGCTGGGCAGGGTGTCGCCGGGCAGGCGTGGCGTGCGCAGATGGCCGATCTCGGCATGGCCGATGCCGCGCGTCGGCCGGCCATTGACCAGCAGCCCCACGCCGACGCCGGTGCCGATCGTCACATAGGCGAAGTCGTCCAGCCCCTGCGCACAGCCCCATCGCGTTTCGGCAAAGGCCGCGCCGTTGACGTCGGTATCGAACGCGCTGGGCACGTCGAACATCGCCGACAGCGTGCCGGCGACGTCGGTCATCGGCCAGTCGGGCTTGGTCGTGGCAAGGATATGGCCCCAGGTGGCCGAAGCGGGGTCGAGATCGACCGGGCCGAAGCTGGCAATGCCCAGGGCGGCGAAGCCGGTCGTGTCCCACCAACGCTGCAACACGGCGGCAATGGCGGGCAGGGTAACGTCGGGATGTTCGGTCGGGACCGTTTCCTGCGCCAATATCCGGTCTGGCCCGTATGCCAGCGTGCAGACGCATTTCGTGCCGCCCAGTTCGATCCCGGCGAAGGGCAACTCGCCCCGATCGCGCACCGCCAGTGAATCGATAACCATGTTCATCCCCGAAAACCCTGTCACAGGTAAACCCCGGCGTAACGTTGCAGGGATTCGGACGAAAGCGCAAATGAGAAAATCGGTTTGTTTAAGGTAATGGGGCAGGCCGTACCGTTACATCGTGGCACGCCGGATTTCGTATAAATTCCGCCGCCCGCTAACCGGGTGTCAAGGTCCGCCATGCCAAAACCGGGTCGAGAACGGAGTCGGCGATGCGGATCGATACGGTACAGGCGAAGATGGGCGGCACGGTCGATGCCGGTGCCGGCGGACGGTTCGAACTCGCCTTCGCGGCGCAGTTCAAGGGCAATGGCGCGCAACCGGCGTCGATCGTGCCCCCGCCCGATATCCGTAATCTGACGCCGCGCGAAATGGCCGAGTACGGCTTCCGCCTGTTCGGTGACGGCATGATCGACATTCACACGCTCCACCGGTTTCGGCGCGAACTGATCGCGACCGACGGTACGCCCGCCGCCGATACCAAGATGGATTTTGTCGACCAGGCCCGCCGGCGGCTGGCGAATCTCGATGCGGTGTTCGAACCGAAATCCTCGACATCCTACCGCTCGCTGCGTCGGCTGCTCGATTTCGCGAAGCCGTAAGGGCAGCGACTACCCGACCTCGTCCGCCTTCCACAGCGCCGTCGCGCTCGGCAACAGGAAATGGCTGAACGGCAGGATCGCCGCACCAACCGCCGGCGCATCCTCGGCCAGCATCGCCCGGCGTACCGGGGCCAGTGCGGGGACGTTCGTCGCATCGACCCGCAACCGTTCGTTCAGCCGCTCGGCCAGCGTTTCGACATGCTGCCCCGGCAGCCGCCCGCCGACGAAGATCGCCGCCGGATTGATCAGGCAGTTGATCGCGATCAGCGGCTCGACCAGCCGGTCGACCGACGCATCGATCCAGTCATCCACCACCGCCAGCAACGTGGCATCGTCGCCGCGCTCGCCCCGGATGTCGCCCAGCGTGAACCCCGCCCGCCGCAACGGATGCAACAGGCCCGACAGCGACACGGTATGCTGGATCTGCGTGCGCCCGCCCTTGCCGTCGCTGCC
Organism: Sphingomonas sp. Leaf5; assembly: GCF_001421155.1. Lineage (NCBI taxonomy): Bacteria > Pseudomonadati > Pseudomonadota > Alphaproteobacteria > Sphingomonadales > Sphingomonadaceae > Sphingomonas > Sphingomonas sp. Leaf5. The sequence continues at coordinate 26,128 of NZ_LMJZ01000001.1, forward strand.
CATCAGAAAGCCGAGTTCGCCCGATCGCCCCTTGGCCCCGCGGAAATAGCTGCCGTCGATCACCAGCCCGCCGCCCAGCGCCGCCGAGATCAGGACATAGAAGAAGCTCGCCTGATGCTGGCCATGGCCCAGTTGCAATTCGCCCATCGCCGCCGCCGCCGCGTCGTTCTCGACGAATACCGGCAGGTCGATCGGCGCGGCGAACAGCGCGGCCATGTCGACGCTTTCCCATTCGGCATAGCTGGCCGGGCGGCCGGGCAGGTCGACGGTGCCGAGATCGTCGGGCCGCGCCACGCCGATGCCCACGATCCGATTGGCGTCGACCCCGGCTTCGGCGATCAGCCCCTCGACCGCCGATCGATAGAAACCGGCAACCTCGTCTGGCAGCGCGAAATCGACGTCGCGGGTGGCGCGCGCCAGCGTCTGTCCGGTAAAGTCGACCAGCACGATCGTCACATGATCGCGGTCGATGTTGATGCCGATCGCGTAGCAGGCGGCGGGATTGACCACCAGCTTGGTCGGCGGCTGCCCGCGCCCGCCACGTCGCTGCCCCGCTTCGAGGATCAATCCTTCGCCCAGCAGCCGGCGGGTGATGTTGGCGATCGCGGGCGGGGTCAGTCCGGTGATGTTGGCCAGGTCGATCCGCGTCAGCGACCCCGACACCCGGATCGCATGCAGCGTGACCCGCTGGTTATGATCGGCGGCACGTTCGAGGTTGGTCCCCGACAGTCGAATCGGCGTACGATCGATCACGTCCGGACGTCCCGGGCGGCTACGGGGAATGGCAAACTTCGTCTCCCGGTCACGGCATCGCCGTTCGTTGTTTTGTGACAGCGTGGACCAGTGGACAGACCAGTTCAATTGTAAACCGTATTGTCGAAACGCCGGTCCGACGATTGACAACGTTGTCGGAATTGGCGAACGGGGCGGCAAAGGGATGCGCGCGGCCAGATCGCGGGCAAAAGGAGAGCGACGCGATGAAACCGGTTCCTCAATTTTTGTTGTGCACGATGCTCGCCGGGTTCGGCGGGGTGTTGCCTGCCGCCGCGCAGACTGTGCCGGCACCGGCCCCCGCCGCGACCGTGCATCCCGACATCTGGCCGCGCGCCAACTGGCCGTACAAGGTCGATCCGGCGCTGGAGAAGCGCATCGCCGACCTGCTGAAGAAGATGACGCTCGAGGAAAAGGTCGGACAGGTCGTGCAGGGCGATATCGCCAGCCTGACGCCCGCCGACGTGAAGCGGTATCATCTCGGCTCGGTGCTGAACGGCGGCAACTCCGCGCCGAACAACGACGAATTCGCGCCTGCCTCCGAATGGCTGAAGCTCGCCGACCGTTTCTACGAAGCCTCAGTCGACAAGAGCGACGGCGGCGTCGGCATTCCCGTCATCTGGGGCACCGATGCGGTGCATGGCCACAGCAATATCGTCGGCGCGACGCTGTTCCCGCACAATGTCGGTCTGGGCGCGATGCACGACCCGGCGCTGATGCGGAAGATCGCGCAGGCGACGGCGGCCGAAATCCGTGCGACCGGCATCGAATGGACCTTCGCGCCGACGATCACCGTGCCGCAGGACCTGCGCTGGGGCCGCGCCTATGAAGGCTATTCGTCCGATCCGAAGCTGGTCGCCAGCTACGTCACCCAGTTCATCGAGGGGCTGCAGGGCGCACCCGGCTCGACCAATCAGCTGAAGGGGCCGTACGTCCTCGCCTCCACCAAGCATTTCCTCGCCGATGGCGGCACGTTCGGCGGGCAGGATCAGGGCGATGCCAAGATCCCCGAAACCACGCTGCGCGATATCCACGGCACGCCCTATGTCTCGGCGATCAACGCGGGCGTGCAGACGGTCATGGCCAGCTTCAGCAGCTGGAACGGCGAGAAGATCACCGGGCACAAGGGCTTGATGACCGATGTGCTCAAGAAGCGCATGGGCTTTGGCGGCTTCATCGTCAGCGACTGGAACGCGCACGGTCAGGTCGCGGGCTGCACCAATGCGTCGTGCCCGCGCGCGATCAACGCCGGGCTCGACATGTATATGGCCCCCGACAGCTGGAAGCCGATCTGGGAAAACCTCGTCAAGCAGGTCAAGTCGGGCGAAGTGCCGATGGCGCGCCTCGACGACGCGGTATCGAACATCCTGCGCGTGAAGCTGCGCGCCGGCCTGTTCGATGCGGGCAAGCCGTCGTCGCGGCCGTTGTCGGGCAAGTTCGAACTGCTCGGCAGTCCCGAACACCGCGCGGTCGCGCGCGAGGCGGTGGCGAAGTCGCTGGTTCTGCTCAAGAACAATGGTTCGCTGCTGCCGATCAAGGCGGGCGCGCGGGTGCTGGTCGCCGGTGACGGGGCGAACGACGTCGCGCGTCAGTCGGGCGGCTGGACGCTGACATGGCAGGGGACGGGGATCGATCCGAAATATTTCCCCGGCGCGACCTCGATCTGGCAGGGGATCGACATGGGCGTGAAGGCAGCCGGTGGCTCGGCGACGCTGTCGCCCGATGGCAGCTTCTCGGGCAAGAAGCCCGATGCGGCGATCGTCGTGTTCGGCGAAACGCCCTATGCCGAGTTCCAGGGCGATATCAAGACGCTCCAGCTGCGCCCCGAGCTGCGTGGCCCTATCGAGACGATGAAGAAGCTGAAGGCGCAGGGGATTCCCGTCGTCGCGCTGATGCTGACCGGCCGGCCGCTGTTCGTGAACGCCGCGATCAACGCCGCCGACGCCTTCGTCGTCGGCTGGCTGCCGGGATCGGAGGGCGCGGGCGTCGCCGACGTGCTGCTGCGCGGACAGGACGGCAAGGCGAAGCGCGATTTCTCGGGCACGCTGTCCTTCCCATGGCCCGCGACCGGCGATGCGACCGGGCCGACCCAGTTCCCGATCGGGTACGGCCTGACCGCCGCCAGCAAGACGGTGGTGCCGGCCTTCTCCGAAGACCCCAAGGTCGCCGAAGCCGATGCCGGTGACGTGTTCATGGACAAGGGGCTGCCCGCGACCGCATGGTCGCTGGAGGTCGGCGGTGCCGGCACCGGCGGCAACACCCGCATCACCACCGTGCCCGCGCAATCGGGCGCGGGCCGGGTCAAGGTCACCGCGACCGACCACGGCGTTCAGGAAGGCGCGCGCCGTTTCGACATCGACGGCAGCGGCCCGGCACAGATCGTGCTGAGCACCCAGTCGCCGGTCGACCTGACGCGGCAGACCAATGGCGACGTGATGCTGGTATCGACGATGCGCGTCGACGCCGCCCCGACCATGCCGGTCACGCTGTCGCTGCGCAGCGGTCCCGGCGGCGGACAGGTCGCACTCGGGCGGATGGAGCGGCTGCCGGTCGGCCAGTGGAAGACGCTGGGCGTCCCGCTCAAATGCTTCGGCGGCAATGTGAACATGGCGAAGGTCGATACGCCCTTCGCCCTGTCGACCGACGGCAAGCTGACGGTCAGCGTGGCACGCGTGGCGCTGGGCACGACGGCAGACGTGACGGTAAGCTGCCCCCGCTAAATCCTCCCCGCTCTGCGGGGAGGGGGACCGCCCGAAGGGTGGTGGAGGGGGTTCGCCGCGCAACGCAACGGTTGCGGATACGGACACCCCCCTCCACCAGCTTCGCTGGTCCCCCTCCCCGTGCCGGGGAGGAATTGCCTGCCGCAGCCGGTGCCCCTAGGAACCCAACGACAACACACAGGGGCATGGCGATGAAGGCAATCTGGGCACCTCTACTCCTCGCTATGGCAACCCCCGCCATCGCCCAGGAAGCAACGCCTCCCGCCGCCCCGATCCCTCCGCGCGTCTCGGTCTCGGGCGGCATCGTCGAGGGCAAGGCCGAAGCCGACCGCGTCCTCTTTCGCGGCATTCCCTTCGCCGCCCCGCCGCTGGGCGCGAACCGCTGGCGCGAACCGCAGCCGGTGGTCGAATGGACCGGCATCCGGACCACCACCGCGCCGTCGCCCGCCTGTCTCCAGAACGATTATGGCTGGAACCGCGCCGACCATGTCTTTGCGGCGGAGGATTGCCTGACGCTCGATGTCGGCACGCCGGGGCTTACGGCCAAGCGCCCGGTGATCGTGTGGATTCACGGTGGCAGCAACCGCGCCGGATCGGCGGGTGGCATGGCGCTGTCGGCGATCGGCAAGCGCGACGTGGTCGTCGTCGCGGTCCAGTACCGCCTCGGCATCTTCGGCTTCCTGCCGCACCGCGCGCTGGCGGCGGAAGCGAACGGGGCCAGCGGCAATTACGGGCTGATGGACCAGATCGCGGCGCTGCGCTGGGTCCGCGACAACATCGCCAAGTTCGGCGGCGATCCCGACAACGTCACCATCGCCGGTGAAAGCGCCGGATCGCAGGACGTGTCGCTGCTGCTCGCTTCGCCACTCGCCCGCGGCCTGTTCGCGAAGGCGGCGATGGAATCGGGCGCGCCGGGCTTCGGCCTGCCATGGCGGCCGCTCAAGGAAGCGTTCCGCATCGGCGATCAGCTCGACGTGCTGCTCGGCACGCGCGGGACGGCGGCACTGCGCAGCGCCTCGCCCGCCGCGCTGCTCGCCGCCGATCTGAAGCTGCACGATGCGAAACTGACCGCCGATGACTATCTGTACTTGCGCACCACCATCGACGGTGCGGTCCTGCCCGACACGCCCGACCGGCTGTTCGTCACCGCACCCAAACGGCCGGTGCTGCTCGGCAGCAACGTCCTCGAACTCGACCTGCCCGGCGACCGTCCGGCACGCGACGGTTTCGTCGACCTGTCGTTCGGCACCAATGCGGATGCGGCGCGCACCTTCTACCGGCTCGACGAACCCGATTCCGTCGCCCATCCGCGCATGGGCACCCGCGATCAGCAGATCGCGACCGACGCCACCTTCCGCTGTCCGGCCGGCAACCTTGCCAACCTGCTCGCCGGGCGCAGCTGGCCGGTGTGGCGCTATGAATTCGACATGGCCGGCGATGGCGGTCCCGGCCGCACGTCGCATGCCGCAGAGATCGGCTATATTTTTGCCGACAAGCGCGTCGGACCGGTGTCGATGCAGGATTATTGGCTGGCCTTCGCCGTCACCGGCGATCCCAATGGCGACGGCCGCCCGGCATGGCCGCGCACGACCAAAGGCAAGCCCGCCAATATCCTGTTCGACGCGCGCGGTGCCACGCCCCGCGACGGTGATATCCGCCCTGAAATCTGCCGTTTGCAAGGATCGCTATGACCCCCGATCGCCGACATTTCCTCGGCCTTGCCGCCGGCGCGGTACTCCTTCCCGCCGCTGCCGCCTGCGCGCAGGAGGACAGCTATGAGGTCAAGCGTCAGCGCCAGTTGGCGACCGACTGGCCATGGCTGGGTCGCTACGCCGCCGACAATGCCGCGCTCACCGCTTCGGGCAAGTCGACCGACATCGTCTTCATGGGCGATTCGATCACCGAAGGCTGGGCCGGCAAGCGCCCCGCTTTCTTCCGGGACGGCCGGGTCGGGCGCGGGATCAGCGGGCAGACGACGCCGCAAATGGTGCTGCGGATGATGGCCGACGTGATCGCGCTGAAACCGAAATTCGTTCACATCATGGCCGGTACCAACGACATCGCCGGCAATACCGGACCGATGACGCCGCAGCAGACGCAGGACAATCTGGCGATGATGGTCATGCTCGCGCGGGCAGCGAAGATCGGCGTGCTGCTGGCCAGCGTGCCGCCCGCCGACGGCTTTCCGTGGCGACCTGGCCTCGCCACCGTCGCGCCGATCCGCGCGCTGAACGCATGGGCGAAAGACTATGCGGGGCAGTCCGGCGCGACCTTCGTCGACTATACGCCTGCGCTGGCGACGCCGGGCGGCGCGATGAAACCCGGCTTCGCCGACGACGGCGTCCATCCGACCGCCGCCGGCTATGCCGCGATGGAAGACGTGCTGACCCCGATCCTGCGGGCGAAGCGCCTGCCGGTTTAAGGGGAGGATCGTCACCCCAGCGCAGGCTGGGGTCTCTCACCGCTCCTGTCCCGCGCTATCACCCGAAGACCCCGGCCTGCGCCGGGGTGACGACCCCAAAGCCCATTGCACGTAAAGCTGAACGAACCGGCCGACGCCGCGACAATCCGACACAATTCTAGTACATTCGCGACAAACGCCTGCGACACTCCGCCCCCATTTTCGTTGTCGACCAAGTGGTTCGATACAGGAGAAAGCGCATGAAGAAGTTCGCATTGATGCTCGCCGGCCTCGGCGTCGCCATGACCGCGCTGCCCGCTGCCGCCCAGCCGTGGCAGTCGATCAACCAGCGCCAGGCACAGATCGAGCGCCGGATCGATCAGGGTATCCGCAGCGGTTCGCTGAGCCGGCGCGAGGCGGTAAACGTGCGCGGCGAATTCCGCCAGATCGCGTCGCTCGAACAGCGTTATCGCCGCTCGAACGGCCTGTCGATGCAGGAGCGCCGCGACCTCGACCGCCGCTTCGACGCGCTGGCGTACAAGGTCCGTGTCGACAAGCACGATCGCAACGGCCGTCCGGGCCACCGCCGCTGACAACTCCCCTCCCTGACAAGAGTTTCGGGTCGGTCATGCCCCCGGCATGACCTAAACCGTGCGGGGCACTGTTTACCCGAAACTGGGCTGGGGGTGGGTAGGCCGATTGTAGCGTGCTTACCCTCCCTCGCGGGCCGATCCACCCCCGACCCCTTCTTGTCAGGGAGGGGCGGGACGTCATCCCCCCGCGACGAACGCCCCGATCAACCCCGCATCGTCACCCAGCCGCCCCGGCACGACGACCGGTATGGCCGCCGGGATCAGCAGGTTCGCCCGCACGCGCGCGTCCAGTGCTGCGATCAGCGCGGGGGCGTTGGCCAGCCCGCCGCCGACCGGCACGATCGTCGCCGAAACGGCGTGCAGCAGCATCGCCAGCGGCCCGCCGACCAGATCGCACCAATAGTCGAACGTCGCCACCGCCCGGCGCTTGCCCGCCGCCGCATCCCCGGCAATGGCAAAACTGTCCGCCGCGATCCCATGCAGGAAGCGATGCAACCGCTCCAGCCCGCGCGCGCTGCCGATCGTATCGAGGCACCCCTTCAACCCGCACCCACATGCGAACACCGGATTGGTTCCCGGCGCGATCGGGCTGTCGTGCACCACCTGTCCATGACCCCATTCGCCGCCGATCCCGCCGGCACCGCCGACGATCCGGCCGCGTTCGACCAGCCCGCCGCCGACCCCGGTGCCGAGGATGATGCCGAACACCCGCTCATGCCCCATCGCGACCCCCCGCGCCGCTTCGGCCAGCACGAACGCATCGGCATCGTTCACCACCCGCACCGGCACCGCCAGCACGCGCGCCAGTTCGTCGGCCAGTCGCCGCCCGTCGATACAGCGGATATTCGCGCTGGTGACGATGCCGGATACCGGATCGACCAGTCCGGCGGTCGCGATCGACACCCGCTCGCAAGCCACCACCGCCAGCACATCGGCAAACACCGCGACGAACGCCGCCCAATCGTCGACCGGCGTCGGCACTTTCCGGCGCCAACCGATCGCCCCCGCATCGTCGAACGCGGCGATGTCGACGAACGACCCGCCGACATCGGCGCAGAGTCGCATGGTTATTCGGCACCCAACCAGCTCTTGCGGAACGCCCGCTGCTTTGCCGTCAGCGCCTGCCCGGCGGTCTCGCCGCGCACGATTTCCAGCGTCGGATCTGCCACCGGCGTCAGCATCGCGGTGCGATCGACGCCCATCTGCCGATAGCGCAGCGCGACCGGCGACCCGGGTTTCATCGCCGCCACCGCCGCATTCCAGCCGGCGAGATCCCCGATCGCCTGCCCACCGACCGCGACGATGGTATCACCCCGGTCCAGCCCGGCGGCGAACAGCGGCGTATCTTGGGCGGGCGGCAGGGTCAGCGTCACGCCGTCGGCCGTCTCGCTCGCCGCACTCCGCCCGATCCATCCGCGCGTCGGCGCGGCGGGCCGTAGCACCAGCCCGGCCTGTGCCAGCAGCGGCGCGAAGTCGGGCAGGCCGCTGCCGTCGATCGATCGTGCGAAGAATGCTTCGGCAAAGCCCGGATCGCCGGTCGTCTCGGCCAGCGCGACGCGCAGATCGGCGGGCGTGTACGCCTTTTCGCCCTTTCCATGCCGCGCCCACAATGTCCGCATGAAATCGTCGAGGCTCTTGCCCGCGAAACGCTGCCGCAGTTCGAGGTCGAGCGCCATGCCGATGATCGCGCCATAGGGATAATAGGACACGAAGATATTAGGATCGACCGGATCGATCGATTTCGCCGCATCGACGAACGGCGCGCGCAGGCTCATCTCCTGCGGCGATGCGTTGATCCGTGCCGCGATCCGCGCCGGATTATTGATGATGCCGTTCAGCATCGGCCCCATCTCGCCCAGATACTCGTCGACCGTGGCCAGTCCCGCGCGCTGGATCGACAGCGGCCCGTAATAGCTGGTGAACCCCTCGGCCAGCCACAGCGACGGCGTCGGATTGGCACGGGTGAAGTCGAACGGTTCCAGTTCGGCGGGACGGATGCGCTCGACATTCCAGCTGTGGAAGAATTCATGCGCCAGCGTACCCAACTGGTCGTCCTTCGCCTCCGCCAGCGACTGCGCGTTCGTGATGATCGTCGAATTGCGGTGCTCCATCCCGTCGCCTACGATCGACGGGCGGTAATCGGCGATGAAGGTATAGCGGCCGAAATCATAGGGTGCCGGCGCGCCGAAGATAAGGATCTGTTCGCGCACCACCCGCTTCGCCTTTTCGGTGAAGCGGTCCATGTCGGCGGCGGTGCCATCGTGGTGGAGGGCGAGGCGATAGGTCTTGCCCCCCGCCTGCCATTCGCGGACCATATGGTCCGACAACTCGGTCGGGCTGTCCATGAAATATTGCAGGTTCGGTGCCCAATAGGTGTCCGCCGCGTCGCTCTCCGGCAACTGGGTCGCGACCTTCCATTTGGGGTCGGGGCGCTGGAAGCGCACGCGGATCGGCTGCGCGTCGTAACCGCTCGCCCACAGGAACGTCGCCGGCATGTTCAGATGTGCGTGCGAAGGATCGATCTGCGCATAGGTGCCGTCGCCATGATCGGCGAACAGCGTGTAGGTGACGACGACCGTCCCGTCATGGCCGGCGACGCTCCAGCCATAGGGATCGCTGCGCGTCAGTTTCAGCGGCCGCCCCGCGCCGTCGGTCGCGCTCACGTCATAGACGTTCTTGGCGAATTCATGGATCGCATAGCGCCCCGGCGACGACCGCGACATCTGGACGCGCAACGGTCCGGCGGGCACCCCGGTCCAGGTCGCGGTGATCCGCGCGCGGTGATGCTCGACCTGCGGGAACGAAACGTCGTAGCGCACCTTCGCCGCCGTGCCGGGATCGCGCTGGCCGGGGGCAGGGGCCGGATGCACCGGCGCGGTCTGTGCCAGCGCGGGCAGTGCGATCGTGGAAGCAAGCAGGACGGCGAACAGCGAACGGACCATGAAGGCTCCCCCGGGAAACGATGGGGTGTCTTCTAGGCCGGGTCGACATTCAGCGGCAAGGTCGGCGAAATGGCGCCCCTCCCTTTCAGGGAGGGGAGACGCCTCAAATCTCCTCGATCACCGCCCGATCGAACAACACATCCCCCGCGCGCACCCGGTCGCCCGTCACCACCCCCGCCGCCGTCACGAACGGCGCGGGCGTCAGCATCACGATCGTCGAGCCATGCTCGAACCAGCCCATTTCCTGCCCTTGCGCGACCGGCGTCGCCAGCGTCGCGACCGGTTCCGCCCGCTCGCGCAGCAGCTTGACGGTATCGAGGAACGTCAACCGGATCGCCGCGACCAGGATCGCCGCGACCGGCACCAGCAGCACCGGCGTATCGTCGCCCAGTCGCAGCCGCACCGTCGCGCGTTCGTTGCGGCAATACAGCCGGTCGACCCGCTTCAGTGCCGGCGGATTGACGTTGAAACAGTCGCCGGGGAAATAGCGCACCCGCTCGACGACCGCGTCCTGTGGGGCATGGAACCGGTGATACATGCCCGCCGTCAGCCGCAGCGTTACGAAACTTCCGCCGATATAGGCCGTGCCCTCGCCGCCGGCCAGCTCGGCAATCGAATAGCGCCGCCCCTTGGCCTGGATGATGCTGTCGCCGTCGATCCGGCCGCTGGCGACGATGATCCCGTCCGACGGTGCCGACAATTGATGCGCCTGCGCCCGGAACGTCCGCGCACCGGGCCGCAGCCGCCGGATGAACGCGGCGTGCAGCGACGGCCATTTCGCCTCCGCCGCATCGGACAGGTCGACATCGCAGAACGTCCGCCACACCGCGATCAAGCCCCGCGCGACCAACGGCTGTTCGACCTTGCTCAACCACCCCATCGCCCGCGTGGCGCTCCGCCGCGGCAGCCAGTTGGTCAGCGCGTAATTGACCGATTCGATGTCGGTCAGTTTCGCGATGGTGCGCGACAGGGCGGATGGGGCGGATGGGGCGGGCGTGGGCGGGGCGGGGCGGATATCGTCCATGGCCGTCATCAATATTTCCCGATCGCGTCATATTCGCGTCAGTCATGACGCCACTCGCCCTTGCATTCGCCGCCGGTGCTGCCGGCCTGATCGCCACCAAGGGCCGCGCCCGCCTCGCGCTCAGCCGCGCCAAACACGGCTCGCTGACCGGCCATGTCCGCTGGGGACAGCGAATCGCCCGCCAGATCGCTTTTTACGACTATGACGACGCCCGCTTCTTCGCCGCCGACGATGCCCCGGCCGAAATCGCCGCCCGCCGCCGCGCCGGCTTCGACCGCCTGTCCGCGCTCTACGAAACCCGATTCGCGAAGACGGTCGTCGCGACGAAGGAATTGCGCGAAGGGCTGTCCGACCTGCAATTCACCGGCCGCTACCGCGTGCCGTTCCAGTTCAGCCGGCTGGTCCGCGACCGCCTCGCCACCGGTGCCTTCTACCGATCGTCGTCGGGCGTCACCGCCACCGACCTCGACGGCAATGTCTTCTACGACCTTGCCGGCTCCTACGGCGTCAACCTGTTCGGGCATGATTTCTACAAGGACTGTATTGCGGAAGGGACCGCGCGCGTCGCCGATCTGGGGCCGGTGCTCGGCACCTATCACCCGGTCATCGCCGCCAATGTCGCCCGGCTGCGCACGATCAGCGGCATGGACGAGGTGTCGTTCCACATGTCGGGCACCGAAGCCGTCATGCAGGCGGTACGCCTCGCGCGCTATCACACCGGCCGCCGCCGCTTGGTGCGCTTCGCCGGGGCCTATCATGGCTGGTGGGGCGATGTGCAGCCGGGCATCGGCAACCCGACCCCGGCCGACAACACGCTGACCCTGTCCGAACTGTCCGACCGGACGCTGCACGTGCTGGCGACGCGCAAGGATATCGCGTGCGTGCTGGTCAACCCGCTACAGGCGATGCACCCGAACAAGGGCGCGCCGTCCGACGGGACGCTGATCGACAGCAGCCGCTCCGCCCATCTCGACCGCGCCGCCTATCGCGACTGGCTCGGAAAGCTGCGCGACGTGTGCACGAAGGCCGGCATCGTCCTGATCTTCGACGAAGTCTTCATGGGCTTCCGCTTGGCCAAGGGCGGCATGGCCGAAGCGTTCGGCGTGCAGCCCGACATGGTGACGTACGGCAAGACACTGGGCGGCGGCCTGCCGGTCGGCGTCGTCTGCGGCCGTGCCGATCTGATGAAGCGTTTCCGTCCCGAACAGCCGGCCGACATCTGCTTCGCCCGCGGCACCTTCAACGCGCACCCCTATGTCATGGGGGCGATGGACGTGTTCCTCGAACGCCTCGATTCACCCGAGGTGCAGGCGATGTACGCCGACGTCGACGCCCGCTGGGACGCGCGCATCGACCAGTTCAACGCCGCGATGGCGGCCGCCGACTTGCCGGTCCGCGCCACGGGCATGCAGACGGTATGGACGATCGGCTACACCGTGCCGTCGCGCTATAACTGGATGCTGCAATATTACTGCCGTGCCGAGGGGCTGGCGCTCAGCTGGGTCGGCACCGGCCGCCTGATCTTCAGCCTGAATTACGACGACGCGGCGTTTGCCGAGGTCGTCGCAAGGTTCGTGAAGGCGGCGCAGGCTTGTGCCGCCGACGGCTGGTGGTGGAGCGCGCCGGGCACCACCAACAAGATGTTGCGACGGCAGGTGCTGAAGGAAACCCTGTCGCGGCGGCTCGGCCGGGGATAGTCGTTCGCTATTCGCGGCGCTCCGCCATCGCCGCCTGCAACGCGTCGATGATCGCGCGGTTGGCGACCGGTCCCGACAGGTCCTGCGCCAGCGTGGTAAAGCCCTCGCGGCGCAGCGCCTGTCGGATATGATTCACCGAAATATAGTCGCCGGTAGCGGCCAGTTCGATTGCCCGCGTCAATGCCGGCGTTTCGCGAGCCACGCGCTGTCGCCCGTCTGCTCAGCCGTTCCGCACCCACGGCGTTCGCACGACGGCACCGGTGATGACTTTCTTGCCGAACGCCTTGCGCATCTTGTCGGCGCCCTCGCCGTTGCGCAGGACGACATGCGTGCCCCCCGAATGCAGCGTTTCGATGGCGCTGATCGATGCGTCGTGCTTGCGGCACAGCGCCACCACATCGGCCTGGGCGATGCTGACATTCATCGCGCGCGATGTCGTAGTCGGAGTCGGAACGCCCCGGCGCCAATCGTCCTGCATGCAGATCCATTCATATTTCGAGCATGCGGACCAGCCGGGCCACGCGGGAAGAAGTAGCCAGCCGGCGCCGGTAGCAGGGCCGTTCGGTCGATACCGGGTGGGCCAGATCGTATATGGGGTGCCGGTGGCAGCAAACCAGAGCGGGCTTGGGGCTTTGTGCTGTGCTACGGCTTTCGGGCCGCCGAATGCCAAGGGAAGCCGGCGAAGCGTGCACGCAGTTCGAGGATGCCGAAAAAGGTCGGATCGACGAGCAAATCCCCGTCGGACTCACAACAGCCTGCTGACGTCCATCCGCTGATGCAGAATGCGGATGACCGCGATCCCATACACCGTTGCTTGAAAATAGATCACATGTTGCTCGACCGAACGTCGCCGGTAACCGGCGCGGACATGATCGCAACGTTGCGCCCGTTCGGGCGCTTCGGCCAGATCGGCGCAGGCAGCCGCGATGCGTTCGGCATAGCGCATTGCCTGCACCAGTCCCCACCGTTCCACCGTATAGTCGAAAACGTCTTCCAGATCACGCTGTGCGGCGGGCGCAAAGCGATAGTCAGCCATATTGCGCGGCTTTGCGTTCCTTGAAGGCAGCGAAATCGAACCGTTCCGGCGCTCCGCTTGCCTCGCCCTCGATCAGTGCCTGCCGTACCTGTTCAATCACCTGCCCGCGTTCCTGTTCGCGGCGAATCAGATCGCGGATCGCCTCGCTGTCATTTGTGTAATGGCCGGCGGTGATCTGCGCTACGATCCAGGCATTCTGCTGTTCGGTCAAGGTGATGGTCTTGCGGACGGTAGCCATTCCAACCTCCATGGCAGTCCTATTATTGGTGCACTTTAGCGTATCGCAGGGATGGGGAGATAGCCCTTTCCTACACCGCAATGCTCCGTCACGCTCGCCTCCGCTCTTTCTCTTCGTCGATCGCGCTTACGCAAAACGATGCGACCGGTTCGCAAATGTGCAAACCGGCCGCGAGTGTGACTTTTGTGACCTTTGGCGGAAAAGCGGCGCGTTTTCAGGCCCTACCACGGGCAAAGCCAGCGTCGAGGTCGATCGTGCTCTCGGCACGATCTGCGGACTGCGGGGCAGTCCGCACCTCGACGCTCGTCGGACGGCGCTTTTCGCACCGCCGGCCGGGCGCGCCTTGTTCGGCCCGGGGACAGCTCCGCTATCCCCTTGCCCGGCGCTTAATGCCGCGCCGCCTCCTGCAAATCCGTGTCGATCCGTGCGCCCTTAAACAACTGCACCGGCGCCTTGCGATACAGGATGAAGTCGTTGAACGGATCGGTCACGATCTTCGTCGCCCACACCAGCCCGGTCATCACGTCGCGCTGCACGAACAACTGCACCACCCGGAACAGCAACCCGCCGACCGCGAACGCCAGCCACAACAGTGCCAGATGCCGCAGGAACCCGACGAACCCGACATGCGGTTCGAAGATGCCGAAGAAGGTCGGATCGATCAGCAGCGGGATCGGCGTCGCCGCCCACAGCCCCATAAACACGACCTTGCGAAACAGGTTGTACCCGACCTTGATCTCTTCCTTATGTTCGTGCGTCGCCTGATTCTGATGGTCGTAGGTCTTGGGTTCGAAGAAGAAATGCCCCGATTGCCGCGCGGTCATCGCCACCAGCCAGCCGAGCAGGCTGGCGACCGCGGGGTCGATCCATACCACGACATAGGCGATCAGGAACGTCGTCGCGCTGACGAAGTGCAGCGCCTGATTGATGATGCTGTGATGGTAATAGCGATGATCGTCCCACCGCTGTTCCTTCAGCGCTTCCTTGAATCCGGACATCGAATAAACCTTTGATGAAAAGGGAGTTTCAGGCGGTCGCGGCGTGCGCGGGCGTCGGGTGGTTGTCCTGCACGCCCGCTGCGCGCCGGAAGCAGACCAGCGAGAAATGGCCCAGCGGGGGGAGCGGGCGGCGCTCGATCAGTTCCGCCTGCGGGTTACGCGCCGCCCAGTCGCCATAGATCGACCACGGGAAATCGGTGCGCCAGCCCAGCCGGCTGGTGATCGGCATCAGCACGCGCTCGATCTTCGCGCGCATCCCCGCTTCCGCGCCAAGCCGGGTCGCGATCACGATCATGCCGCCGGGCCGCACCACGCGCAGGAACTCGCTGAGCGCACGGTCGGGATGCGGCACCGCCGACACGACATATTGCGCGACGACCACATCGAACGAGGCATCGGCGAAATCGAGCGCCTCGGCATCGCCGATCGCGATGCGCTCGACATGGTTCAACTTTAGCCGGCGAACCCGGTCGCGCGCCTTGTCGAGCATCTGGTCGGCGATATCGATGCCGGTGATCCGGCTGTCGTGGCGGTAATGCGGCAGCGAGATGCCGGTGCCGACGCCGACCTCCAGAATGCGGCCGCCGACCGTTTCGGCGGCATCGATCGCGGCACGACGCCCGCGCTTGAACACCGGACCGAAGACCAGATCGTAGATCGGAGCCCAGCGATCATAGGCGGTCGCCACGCCGAGGCGGTTCAGTTCCTGAGCCAATCCGAGAGTTTCCTTGTCCAGCGCCGCACCGGGCTTGTCTGGCCCGATAAGATGACGTGCGTCGATGACACGCCAATGTCGCGGACGTGTCAGCAAGGTTTCAGTTTGATGGAAGTCGCCGTCACACGCGCGAAATACTATTGTCGCGTGGGCTGGCTACAGCGACGTCATCGCAGGGGCGCAAGTCCCGTCCACTGGCGTGGAGAAGTACGATGACGACGGCATTTGTATCCCGGACCAATCGACAGAATTCATCGGCCGCGACCGTGAAGTCCCTCGCGCGCAAGATTCCCGACTGGATCAACGACCCGCAAAGCTATCGTGCCGAGGGTCCGAAACAGTCCTACCGCACCGTCTTCATCTCCGACGTCCATCTCGGCACGCCGGGATGCAGCGCGACCCAACTGGTCGACTTTCTCCATTCGTTCGAATGCGAGACGCTGTATCTGGTCGGCGACATCGTCGATGGCTGGCAAATCCGGCGCGGCTGGTATTGGCCCTCGAGCCATAACGACGTCATCCGATCGATCCTGAAGTTCGCGCGGCGCGGCACCCGCGTCATCTACATCCCCGGCAACCATGACGAGGCGTTTCGCGACTATACCGGTCTCGAATTCGGCGGCGTCGAAATGGTCGAGGAGGATATCCACGAAACCGCCGATGGCCGCCGCCTGCTGGTGCTGCACGGCGACAAGTTCGATGGCGTGGTGCTCTATGCCAAGTGGCTCGCCTTTCTCGGCGACCATGCCTACACCGCGCTGCTGAAGGCTAACAGCGTCTGGAACTTCGCGCGGCGCAAGCTCGGCCTGCCTTATTGGTCGCTGTCGGCTTATGCCAAGCACCGGGTCAAGAACGCGGTCAATTTCATCGGCCGGTTCGAGGAGACCGTCGCCCATGCCGCCGCCGAACATGGCGTCGACGGCGTGGTGTGCGGCCATATCCACACTGCCGAAATCCGCCAGATCGGCGACATCATGTATTATAACGACGGCGACTGGGTGGAGAGCTGCACCGCGCTGGTCGAGGATCATCAAGGGGCGCTGTCACTGATCGACTGGCGTGCCGAGACCTGGGAACGCGAACTGGCGAGGTCGAACGGCAAGGCGGTCGATGCCGGCCGGGTGGTCGCCACCGCGTGAGGATCGCCATCGTCAGCGATGCGTGGAGCCCGCAGGTCAATGGCGTCGTCCGCACGCTGCAAACGACGATCTCTCGCCTGCAACACCGCGGCCATGTGGTCGAAACCTTCACCCCCGACGGTTTCGCCACCCGGCCATGTCCCGGCTATCCCGAAATCCGGCTGGCGTTCGGCTGCGGTTCCGAACTCGGCCGTCGGATGGCCGCCTTCCACCCCGACGCGATCCATATCGCCACCGAAGGACCGCTCGGCTGGGCGGCACGGCGCTGGTGCCGGGGGCGGGGGGCACGCTTCACCACCTCGTTCCACACCAATTTCGCCGACTATCTGGCGATGCGGACGCACCTGCCCGCCGGCTTGTTCTGGCCGTTCCTGCGCCGCTTCCATGCGGCGGCCAGCGGGGTGATGACCGCGACCGCGCGCGTCGCCGGCGCGCTCCACGACCATGGCATCGCCCATACCCGGCGCTGGTCGCGCGGCGTCGACCTGTCGCTGTTCAAGCCCGATGGCGCACAGCTCGACGTGGCGACGCTGCCGCGCCCGATCCTGCTCCATGTCGGGCGCATCGCCGTCGAAAAGAATATCGAGGCGTTCCTCGCGCTCAATACGCCGGGCACCAAGCTGCTGGTGGGGGACGGCCCGGCGCGCGCCGATCTGGAGCGGCGCTATCCGTTGGCGCAATTCGTCGGGGTGAAGCAGGGCGCGGCGCTCGCCGCTGCCTATCGCGCCGCCGATGTGCTGGTCTTTCCTAGCCGCACCGACACGTTCGGCCTCGTCATGATCGAGGCGCTGGCCTGCGGCACCCCGGTCGCCGCCTATCCGGTGCCGGGGCCGCTCGACGTGATCGGGCTGGACGGGACGGGCGGCGGCGGCGAACGTATCGGCGCGCTCGACGCCGATCTGGCGGCGGCGGTCGAACAGGCACTGACCGCCGACCGCGACGCCTGCGTCCGTGTCGGCACCGGCTATTGCTGGTCGCATTGCACCGATCAGTTCGTCGGTAATCTGGTCGATGCCGGACTGACGACGGATGACACGCCGGTGGCGGCGTAAGACCGATCAACATTCAGTAAGGTTTCGACTTCTCCCCTCCCTGACAAGGGAGGGGTCGGGGGTGGGTTGGCCCGCGGGGGAGTGACTCGCCAGCCACAGACCGACCCACCCCCAGCCCCTCCCTTGTCAGGGAGGGGAGCAGTTCGCTGGCCTGACAGCTGAATGTCCATCGGTCCTAGGGGAGAGACCTCCGCACCGGGGCCGGTAGCACCTGTCTATCGGGCGAAATCCCGACGTCACCCCTGATCGCAGGGGTGACGGGCGGCCGGTTCAGCCCCGCGCGCCGGCGATCATCTTTGCCGCGATATGCCGCACGGCCCCGTCATTCTTGTCGCCACCCGGACTCGGGTCGCCCAGCTTGTCGAGGCTGGCCTCCAGCGAATCGAGCAGGCCGGGATGCTGTTCCTCGACATAGCGCATCGTCCAGAACAGCAGATGCTCGACCGCGATCTCGCGGTGGCGGGTTTCGGTGATCGCGTCGGGCATGGGAATTCCTTTCGCGGCGTCCAATGCCCGGACGCGGGCGGGCGTTCCCTACGATACGCCCGATCCGACGTCGCGCGGCGCGTGCTGCGGACAACGCCGCCCGCCGCCACGCGTTCAGAACACCGCCTGCACCAACTGCGCAAAGGCATCGGCACGGTGGCTGATCGAATGCTTGTGGTCGGGATCGATCTCGCCATAGCTCTGGTCCATGCCGTCCTGAACGAACATCGGGTCATAGCCGAAGCCATGTTCCCCACGCGGCGGCCAGACCAGCTTGCCGTCGACGCGCCCTTCGAACCATTCGACATGACCATCGGGCCATGCGAGTGCCAGCGCGCAGACGAAGTGCGCCGCGCGGCTGTGATCCGGGCCGGTCGCCTGCATCCGGTCCTCGACCAGCCGCATCGCCGCGGTGAAGTCCTTCGACGCCCCGGCCCAGCGCGCCGAAAAGATGCCCGGCTCGCCGTTCAGCGCCTCGACGCACAGCCCGCTGTCATCGGCCAGCGCCGGCAGGCCCGACAGGTCGGCGGCCTGCAATGCCTTCAGCTCGGCATTGGCGACGAAGGTCGTGCCGGTCTCTTCCGGCTCGGGCAGGTCGAGTTCGCCCGCCGAGATCGGGGTGACGCCATACGGCCCGAGCAGCGCCGCGATCTCGCGGATCTTGCCGGGATTGTGGCTGGCGATCACCAGCTTGCCCGGCTGCAGCTTGCGGATCGCCTGTGGCTCCTTGCCCTCGCCGCTCATCGGCCGGTCGCCCGCAGCTGTTCGGCAAAGATCCGGCCGCAGCCGATGCGGGCGAGGCGCAGCAGACGCAACAGCGCCTCCTCGTCATAGCATGCGCCCTCGGCGGTGGCCTGTACCTCTGCGATATTGTTGTCGCTGGTCAGCACGAAATTGGCGTCGGCATCGGCGGCCGAATCCTCGATATAGTCGAGGTCGAGCACCGGCGTACCCTGATGGATGCCGCAGCTGACCGCTGCGACCTGCCGGCTGATCGGATCGACCTCCAGCTTGCCCTCCCGCATCAATCCGTCGACCGCGAGGCGGAGTGCCACCCACGCGCCGGAGATCGACGCGGTGCGGGTGCCGCCATCGGCCTGAATGACATCGCAATCGAGCGTGATCTGCCGCTCGCCCAGCGCCTTCAGATCGACCACGGCCCGAAGGGAACGACCGATCAGCCGCTGGATCTCCTGCGTCCGGCCCGACTGCTTGCCCTTGGCCGCCTCACGGCTGCTGCGGGTATGGGTGGCGCGGGGCAGCATGCCATATTCGGCCGTCACCCAGCCTTCGCCCTTGCCGCGCAGCCATGGCGGCAGGCGTTCCTCGAGCGAGGCGGTCACCAGCACCTTGGTATCGCCAAAGCCGATCAGGCACGATCCTTCGGCATGGCGGGTGAAGTTCGTCTGGATCGTGATGCTGCGCATTTCGTCGGGGGCGCGGCCGGATGGGCGCATGGGAATCTCCTGAAATTTTCCGAAGTCCTAGCCGTCCGTTCATCGCCGCGCCAGTCGCCGCGCGGTACGCCGCTGTGACGGGTCCGAAACGACGGGCCCGTAATAGGGAGCGGCTTCATGAAGATCATTGCCTTGGGATTGCTGCCGATACTCGGCGGCTGCGTGATGGCGGTCGGCAATACGACCACCGAAGGCGCGCCGGTCGCGATCGAGCGCGAGACGATCACCTATGAGACATCGCCCTGCTTCGGCACCTGCCCGGTCTATTCGGTGACGATCCAGCCCGACGGTTCGGGGGTGTTCGAGGGGCGGCGCTTCACCGCGGTCACCGGCACACGCGTGTTCCGCGCGACGCCGGCGCAGTATCGCGCGTTCGCCGCGAAGATACGCCCCTATCGTCCGGCGCAGGGCGACCGGCTGCTGCAACCGGGCCAGCCGGGATGCGAGAATGCGCCAACCGACATGCCCTCGGTCGATATCCGCTGGAACGAGATCAGCGGCGCGTCGCAGCGGCTGTCCTATTATTTCGGCTGCGGCGCGGCGGATGACGGCCGGACCGGCGCGGCGTTGCGGGGGGCGGTGAAGGAATTGCCGATCGGGCAGTTCATCGCCGCCAACTAACTCCTCCCCGGCACGGGGAGGGGGACCAGCGAAGCTGGTGGAGGGGGAGCGCGGCACACGGCCCGGTCGCGTCGTAAGGCCAACCCCCTCCACCACCGCTTCGCGGCGGTCCCCCTCCCGACGGAGTGGGGAGGATTGGCTTTTCCGCGAGCCGCTCCCGCCCTACATTCCCGCCATGCCCCAACCGATCCATGAATTGACCGACCGCGCCCGCGACGTGTTTCGGATCGTGGTCGACAGCTATCTGTCGACGGGTGCGCCGGTCGGGTCGCGCACCATCGCGCAACTCTCCGGCCTCAACCTCTCGCCCGCATCGATCCGGGGGGTGATGCAGGATCTGGAGGAAGCCGGCCTGCTCGCCGCGCCGCATGTCAGCGCCGGGCGGATGCCGACCGAAACGGGCCTGCGTCTGTTCGTCGACGGCATGATGCATGCGATGGAGCCCTCCGCACAGGAACGCGCGACGATTGAGGCGCAGGCTGATACCGCTGGCCCGGTCGAGGAGGCATTGGCCGGCACCGCCGCTGCCTTGTCCGGCCTGTCCGCCAGTGCCGGCGTGGTGTTGGTCCCCAAGCGCGAACCGGTGCTCAAACAGGTGTCGTTCGTGCCGTTGTCGGGCACCCGCGCGCTGGCGGTGCTGGTCGGGGCCGACGGATCGGTCGAGAACCGCGTCCTCGATGTCGCGACCGGAACCAGCGTCACCGCTTTGGTCGAGGCAGGCAATTACCTGACGGCGCGGCTGTCCGGCCTGACCTTGAGCGAGGCCCGCGCCCGCATCCTGCGCGAGATCGGGCAGGAACGCGCCGAACTCGATGCGACTGCCCGCGTGCTGGTCGAGGCCGGTTTGGCGATGTGGAGCGAGGATGGGGGACAGCGTCCGGTGCTGATCGTGCGCGGACAGGCCCGGCTGATCGATCCCGCTGCCGCCCACGACCTCGACCGCGTGCGCCAATTGCTCGACGAACTGGAGGGCAAGGAAGAGATCGCCCGCCTGCTCGAATCGGCACAGGACGGCGATGCCGCGCGCATCTTCATCGGATCGGAAAACAAATTGTTCGCATTGACCGGATCGTCGGTCATCGCCAAGCCGGTCCGCGCGCTGGACGGGCGCGTGGTCGGCGTCGTCGGCGTGATCGGGCCTGTCCGGTTGAACTATGCCCGCGTCGTGCCCATGGTGGATTTCACCGCCGCGACCCTGACGCGGCTGCTCGGCTGACAGGACAAGAAGAGACCGGAATGAACGACACTCCCGCCAACGACGATACGAACGACCTGCGCGAAGCCACCGCCGAGGCCGCGCCCGAAGTCGCCGAAGCGGATCGCCTCGCCGACCTCGAAGCGAAGCTGGCCGATTCGCAGGCCGAAACCCTGTATGCCCGGGCCGATCTGCAGAATGTGCGCCGCCGCGCCGAAAAGGAAGTGGCCGACGCCCGCGCCTATGCCGCGACCGCGTTCTCGCGCGACATCCTGTCGGTGGCCGACAATCTGTCGCGCGCGCTGTCGGCGATCCCCGACGACCTGCGCGGCGACGACCGGCTGAAGGGCCTGATCGTCGGCCTCGAAGCGACCGGGCGCGAGTTGGAAAGCATCTTCGGCCGCCATGGCATCACCAAGATGGTGGCGATTGGCGAGACGCTCGACCCCAACAAGCATCAGGCGATGTTCGAGGTGCCGTCGAACGACGTCGCACCGGGTACCGTCGTGCAGGAAATCCAGACCGGTTACATGATCCGCGACCGGTTGCTGCGGCCGGCGCTGGTCGGCGTGGCCAAGACGCCGGAGGGCGGGGCCTGAGCGACACGGTTCGGCCCGACCTGGCCACGCCGCCCCGGTTCGAACGGATCGTCCATCCAGAGGCGATCGTCGAGCCGGCGGTGCTGGCGGCGTCGCTCGCGGCACTCTGCACCGGCGGTCAGGACGGCACGGCCCTGCGCCGTGCCGCGACCGCCGTGCTGCGCGACGCGATGGTGCGCGGTCGGGGGGAGATCGAACGGCGGCTGAATGCCAACCCCAGCCACGGGCTGGAGACGTCCGCCGCCTATGCCTATCTGACCGACGCGATCCTCGTCGCGCTCGCCGGCTTCATCGTCGAACACGTCCACCCGAACCATAATCCGACCACGGCCGAACGGATGACGCTGATCGCGGTCGGTGGCTATGGGCGGGGGGAAATGGCCCCCCATTCGGACGTCGATATCGGCGTGCTGACGCCGTGGAAGCAGACGCCCTGGTCCGAACAGGTCATCGAATCGATCCTCTACGCGCTATGGGATCTCGGGCTGAAGGTCGGTCATTCGTCGCGTTCGCTCGACGAGATGGTCCGGCAGGCGAAGGGCGACGTCACCATCCGCACCGCGCTGGTCGAGGCGCGCTATGTATGGGGCGACACCGCGCTGTATGGCGAAGCGGCGCAGCGCTTCAAGAACGAGGTGCAGGACGGGACCGCGCGGACCTTCATCGCCGAAAAACTGGCCGAGCGCGATGCCCGGCACAAGCGGATGGGCGACACCCGCTATGTCGTCGAACCCAATGTGAAGGAAGGAAAGGGGGGGCTGCGCGACCTGCACGCCCTCTTCTGGATCGGCAAATACGCCTATAACGTCCGCCGTGCGGCCGATCTGGTGCGGGTCGGGCTGCTCAGCGCGCCTGAATTGCGCAAGTTCAACCGGGCCGAGGATTTCCTGTGGGCGGTGCGCTGTCACCTCCACCTCATCACCGGCCGTGCCGAAGAACGGCTGACCTTCGATGTGCAGACCGAGATCGCGACGCGGATGCGCTACAGCGACCGGGTCGGCAAATCGCGCGTCGAACGCTTCATGCAATATTATTTTCTGCAGGCGAAGCGGGTCGGCGACCTGACCGGCATGTTCCTCAGCCATCTCGACGAAACCTATGCCGCGCGGGGCAGCCGGTTCGGTCTCCCGCGGCTGCGACGGCGGCCGCGGCGGTTGAACGGCTTCGTACTCGACCGCGGCCGCCTCGCGCTGCCCAAGGACGATTTCTTCGCGCAGGACCCGGTGCGGTTGATCGAAATCTTCGCGCTCGCCGATCTGCACGGGCTGGAAATCCATCCGCTGGCGATGCGCGCGGCGTCGCGCGACGCGCGTATGGCGGCGCATGTTCGTTCGCATCCCCGCGCCAACCAGCTGTTTCTCGACGTGCTGACGTCCCCGCGCGATCCCGAGCTGGTGCTGCGCTGGATGAACGAGTGCGGCGTGTTCGGCCGCTTCATTCCCGATTTCGGCCGCATCGTCGCGCAGATGCAGTTCGACATGTACCATCATTATACCGTCGACGAGCACACGATCCGCATGATCGGCCTGTTGTCGCAGGTCGAACGCGGCATCTGTCGCGAGGAGCATCCGCTGTCGACCGCCCTGTTCGGCGGCATCGTCCAGCGGCGCGCGCTGTTCGTCGCGGTCCTGTGCCACGACATTGCCAAGGGCCGGGGCGGCGATCATTCGATCCTGGGGGCCGAAGTCGCCGAACGGCTGTGCCCCCGGCTGGGCCTGACCCCGGCTGAGACCGAGACGGTCGCATGGCTGGTCCGCTATCACCTGTTGATGTCGGCAACGGCGTTCAAGCGTGACCTTAGTGACTTTAAGACGATCCTCGACTTCACCAGCGTCGTGCAATCGCCGCAGCGGCTGCGCATGTTGCTGGTGCTGACCGTCGTCGATATCCGCGCGGTCGGTCCCGGCACGTGGAACGGGTGGAAACGGCAGTTGCTGACCACCTTGTTCGAAACCGCCGAGGAAGTGCTGCGTCTTGGCCACAAGCAGCGCGGACGCGACGAACGCATCGCCGAAAAGCAGGAACGGCTGCGGGAGACGCTGGGTTGGGACAAGGATACGCTGGCAGCCTATGTCCGCCATCTGCCCCCCGCCTATTGGATCGCCGAGCCCGACGACGTGATCGCTGCCAATGCGCGGATGGTCGATCAGTCGGGCGACGTGCGCCTGACGATCGAAACCAGCGTCGACGAGGATCGCGGCGCGACCGTCGTCACGGTCCATGCCGCCGATCATCCGGGGCTGTTCTATCGCATCGCCGGGGCGATCCACGCGGCGGGCGGCAACATCATCGACGCGCGCATTCATACGACGCGTACCGGCATGGCGCTCGACAATTTCCTCGTCCAGAATCCGCTGGGCGGTCCGTTTGACGAAGCGGGGCAGTTGCAGCGGCTGAAGACGGCGATCGCCGACGCACTGGCCAATCGCATGAAGCTGACCGACCGCCTCGCTGCCAAGCCGCTCTCGCGTGTCCGTGCGGAAGCCTTCCCGATCGAGCCGAACGTCCTGATCGACAATGCCGCATCGAATCGCTTCACCGTGATCGAGGTCAACGCCCGCGACCGGCCCGCGCTGCTCCACCATCTGGCGCAGGCGCTGTTCCAGTCGAAGGTGACGCTGCACTCCGCCCATGTCGCCACCTATGGCGAACGCGCGGTCGACACCTTTTACGTCACCGACCTGACCGGCGACCGCATCACCGGCCAGTTGCGGCTGAAGTCGCTCGAACGACGGATGCTCGACGCGGCGGCGGGCAAGGATTTCAGCGCCTTCGCATAATCCCTTGCGAATCGGTGGGGATTGCAGCAGGATCAGGCCATGGACCTGATCCTGCTGGCCGTACTGGTCATCGCCGTTCTGCTGATCGCCCTCGTCGCGATCGCATCGCACCGCCGCAAGCTCCGCCATGCCGGAGTGGATGACGGGGGAAACGTCATCTTCGGATGGTTCGACGGTAGCGACTCGTCGGGTGACTGTGGCAGCGACGGAGGTGGCTGCGACGGTGGCGGTGGCGGTGGCGATTGAGCTGCTTGGACCAAAGCCTGAAGACTGTCGGGCTCGTCGACTGAACCGCAAATTCGCCTGCGCGCCGGGACTGGATTGAACCCGACACCGCGACACTACGGTTCTAATCAGATTGGGCATGAGCCATTTCGTCATGTCCCGTCGGCATCAGGGGCTGTCCTGCGATGAGGATGAACCGGACAGATCGCACTTGTTATGAAAAAGCCGCCATGTCCACGCAAGGACATGGCGGCTTTTCAGCGTCGCAAGTCGGACGAACCGGTGCTTATTTCGGCGACAACACCATCAGCATCTGCCGGCCTTCCATGCGCGGATAGGCTTCGACCTTGGCGATTTCCTGAGTCGCCTCGGCGACGCGCTGCAACACCGCCATGCCAAGCTGGCCGTGGCTCAATTCGCGCCCGCGGAACCGCATCGTGACCTTCACCTTGTCGCCCTCGGTGATGAACTGCTCGACCTTCTTCATCTTCGTATCATAGTCATGATCGTCGATGTTGGGACGCATTTTGATCTCCTTGATCTCCTGCGTCTTCTGGGTCTTGCGCGCGAGGTTCGCCTTTTTCTGCGCCTCGTACTTGAACTTGCCCACGTCGAGGAACTTCGCGACGGGCGGGTCGGCGTTCGGCGACACCTCGACCAGATCGAGTCCGACCTCCTGCGCCTGCGCCATCGCTTCGCGCGTGAACATCACACCCAGATTCTCGCCCTCATGGTCGATTACGCGGACCTTCGGCGACTGGATGAACTCGTTGAATCGGGGGCCGTTCATCGGCGGCGGCGCATTCGGGCGACGCATCATGGGCGGACGGATAGGTGCTGCTCCTTCAGTGTTCGAAACTTCTATATAGTCAATTCTGCACGATTACGAAAGGTTCCGCGCAAGATCGGGTGCCAGCGATTCTGCCGACAGCATTGCGACCAGTTCGTCGAGCGCGATGACCGACTGTCCCTGACTGCCCAGACGGCGCAACGCGACGGTGCGTTCCTCCGCCTCGCGCTTGCCGACCACGACCAGCGCCGGGACTTTGGCGAGCGAGTGTTCGCGCACCTTGTAGTTGATCTTCTCGTTGCGCAGGTCGGTTTCGACGCGGATGCCGGCGGCCTTCAGCGCGGCGGCGACCTCGTTGGCATAATCGTCGGCATCGGACACGATCGTCGCGACCACCGCCTGCACCGGCGACAGCCACATCGGCATGCGGCCCGCATGATGCTCGATCAGGATGCCGAGAAAGCGTTCGAACGTGCCGAGGATCGCGCGGTGCAGCATCACCGGGCGGTGGCGATTGCCGTCCTCGCCGACATAGGTCGCGTCGAGTCGCTCGGGCAGCACCCGGTCCGACTGGATCGTGCCGACCTGCCATGTCCGCCCGATCGCGTCGGTCAGATGGAATTCGAGCTTGGGCGCATAGAAGGCCCCTTCGCCCGGCAGTTCCTCGAACTTCGCCTTGATGTCTTCGGACAGGTTCGACGACAGCACCGCCTCGCGCAGCTCCGCCTCGGCCGTGTCCCACATTTCGTCGCTGCCAAAGCGCTTGTCGGGGCGCAGCGCCAGCTTCACCGCATAGTCGGTGAAGCCCAGATCGCGATAGACCGAGTCGAGCAGTTCGCAGAAGTCGCGAACCTCCTGCACCAGCTGATCCTCGCGGCAGAAGATATGCGCGTCGTCCTGCGTGAACTGGCGGACGCGCATGATGCCGTGCAGCGCGCCATGCGGTTCGTTGCGGTGGCAGCAGCCGAATTCGGCCATGCGGATCGGCAGGTCGCGGTACGACTTGATCCCCTGACGAAAGATCAGGACGTGTGCCGGGCAATTCATCGGCTTCAACGCCATCAGGTCGGCATCGGCGCTGACGATCGCGCCCTCATCCTCGGTGTTCGGGATTTCGTCGGGCACCACGAACATATTCTCGCGATACTTGCCCCAATGGCCCGACTGTTCCCACTGCCGCGCGTCCATTAGCTGCGGCGTCTTCACTTCCTGATAATCGGTCGCGTCGAGCCGGCGGCGCATATACGCCTCCAGTTGGCGCCACATCATATACCCCTTGGGGTGCCAGAAGACCGAACCCTGCGCTTCGGACTGGAGGTGGAACAGGTCCATTTCCGCGCCCAGCTTGCGATGGTCGCGCTTGGCGGCCTCTTCCAGCCGGGTCAGATGCGCGTCGAGCTGCTTCTTCGACAGCCAGCCGGTGCCGTAGATGCGGCTGAGCATCGCGTTCTTCTGGTCGCCGCGCCAATAGGCACCCGACACGCGGGTCAGTTTGAACGCTTGCGGATCGAGCTTCGCCGTCGATTCGAGGTGCGGCCCGCGGCACATGTCGAGCCACTGGCCCTGCCGATAGATGGTCAGTTCCTCGCCCTCGGGCAGTTCGGCGGCCCATTCGGCCTTGAAGGTCTCGCCCTGCTGCGTCCAGCGGTCGATCAGCTGCTGGCGGGTCACGACCTCGCGCTCGAACTTCTCGCCCTTCGCGATGATCTTGCGCATCTCCGCCTCGATAAACGGCAGGTCCTCGTCGGTGAAAGGCCCACGGCCCGGCGCGGGCGCGAAGTCGTAATAGAAGCCGTCGTCGGTCGCCGGACCGAAGGTGATCTGCGTGCCCGGGTAGAGCGTCTGCACCGCTTCGGCGAGGACGTGCGCGAAGTCGTGGCGATGCAGTTCGAGCGCATCGGCCTCGTCTTTCGTCGTCACCAGCGCCAGCGACGCATCGCCGTCGAACGGCCGGTTCAGGTCGCGCACCTGCCCGTCGACCCGCGCGGCGATCGCCGCCTTGCGCAGACCCGGCGAGATCGCGGCGGCGATGTCGGCCGGCGTAGTGCCCGGCGTCACCTCACGGACGGCACCGTCGGGGAGGGTGATGCGGAACATTGCGGACATGCGAAGCGACCTGACTACGAAGGGAGGTAAACGCCTGCCGACTAGCCGCTGGGGGCGGGGAGGGCAAGGATCGCACGCCGCCACTCGTCCACACCGTCCTTCCGGCCTGCGCCGGAAGGACGATGGCGGCCTTACTCCACCGCCGCGCCAGCGTCGGTATAGGTGATCCGGATGCGGACCCAGCTGCCGATCAGCGGCCGGCCGCCGACGCGCGGCGGCAGGATGCGGAACTGCCACGCCGCCTGTCGCACCGCGCCGGCGAGGCCCGATCCCCGCGCCGACTGGCCGATTTCGCGGCAATCGGTGACCTGATTGTTGGGAATGGTCCGGCACGCGACCTCGCCCCAGCCTGGTTGCGCGCGGCGGGGCAGATAGGTTGCCAGCTCGGTATGGGTCGGGCGGCGATACCAGTCAGCGGCGTAAAGGCGTTCGCCGCCACCGCTGCCGCCGCCGCTATCGGCCTCCGCATTGCCGTCGCCACTGTCACCGGACGCACTGCCGGTGCCGACCCCCTCGGCGCTGCGGGTGCCGGGGGTGATGGCGGCCCGTGCGAATTCGCGGCCGGTCATCGGAATGACTTTCGACCAGACGTCGGACGAGCGGTCTGCGGGGACCGGCGGGGGCGGCGGAACCTCCGGTGGTGGCGTTACCGTCGCGGTGGGCGGGGCGGTCGCGGCGCTGCCGGCGGCGGCCTTGCGCTGGACCTGTTTGGCCGGGGCGGCGGCGGGCGCGACCCGGTCGGCGGGCAGCATGTCCACGACCAGCGGCGATTTTTCGCCCGGCGGCGGCGACATCATCGTGGGGGCGATACGCAGCAACAGCCACAGGATCAGCACATGGATCGCGACGACCAGCACCAGCGTCGTCAAACGCCGCGACAGCGGCGGCGGGCTTTGCGCAGAGAACCGTTGTTGAATCACCTGCGTCGCCACGCCGAAGCCCCTAGCGCAGCCGAAGCGCAAGGGCGACGGGAAAGAACGGGTATTGCCTCCCAACCGACAAATGGAGCGCGCGGTGCGAGAGACTGTCGCGCGTCGCTGGCGACATCGGTCACCGAGGGTGGCGGCCCGCTCGAGGGGCGGATGGGACGGCAATCCCCCGAACGAGCAGCGCGCCAGGCGTCGTCGCGGCCGGTGTAGTTCGGTTGCCGATGGCCGTTGGCCTCCAACCCGACCGGCATCTTGAATCACCAAATCAAGCCCGTGTGGGTCCCCCTCGATTCAGCTCGGTCGAGTTCGACCCTAGGTGTTTAGTCCCGGTGTTTGGTCGATCGGGTTGACGATGAACCGGTCCGACTCTGTCGTCCAGACCTTCGATGTATTTGTAAGGGTAAGCCGCTGAGCGTCATGAGCCGGCGGGCAGAATTGTATGTAGAAATGAAGTCGGCGAGGTGCGTTCTTAGCGGGTGGTGGCTCTCGTAGTGGAAGCGTTTGACGGTCGCCGCCTTGATGGTCCGGTTCATCCGCTCGACCTGCCCGTTGGTCCACGGATGGTTGGGTTTGGTGAGCCGGCGCTCGATGTCGTTTGCCTCACAGATCATGTCGAAGCGCATCTGGCGCGGACGGCATGCGTGATCGTGGCACACCCATGACGAACTCGTCCGATGCGGCTTCCTTCCATTGCAACGAAAGGATCGCATCATCAAACCATGGGATCAAACACCTGTTTGCCACGGGAATGCCCAATTATTTCCACGGCAGTAGAAAAGACGTCAAATCATCAAAAAGTTCTCAAAATAGCAATACGTAAAAGACATATCATAATATCATCATAGTTTTGATCGTTTTCCTCGGAATGACCACAATTGGTCATCAACCTGTCACGTCGCCAACATAGCTGCCGCCATCGGAGATGTCGGGAGGGCATCCCGTCAACGTACATCCCCGGGGGAAATTCATGACTGCTTCGTCGAAGCGGGCGCTATCGTTGCGCCTGTTGTGCGGTACTGCCGCCACCATCTTGCTGCACTCGCCCGCGGTTGCCGCACCGATCGAGACGCCGGTGCCGGCGACCGAGGTACCGGCAATCGACGATCCGCAGAGCGGACCCGACGTGGTCGTCACCGGACGCCGGGCTGCCGTCGAAAAGGCGCAGGACGAACAACTACGCAGCCAGTCGCTCGCGACCGTGGTGTCAGGCGAGGAACTGCGCGCACAGCCGCAGCAGAACCTGGCCGACCTGCTGACCCGCCTGCCCGGCGTCAGTTCGTCGGTCGACCAGTCACGCAACGCGGCGGGCACCGGCGAGGCGCAGTATCTGTCGATCCGCGGGCTCGATACCGCCTACAACGCCTATATGCTCGACGGCGTGCGTCTGGCGCAAACCGACGCGCGGACCCGTGCGATCTCGATGAACCTGCTGTCGCCGTTCGCACTGGCGGCGGTGCGCGTCGACAAGGCACCGACCGCGCGCTACGACGGGGACGCGATCGCCGGCATCATCGACCTGCGCACCGCCTCCGCCTTCACGCTGCCCGACAATCATGTCCAGATCCGCGCGCAGGGGATCATCGCGGGTCGCGCGGTGGCGCGTGACCAGAATCCGTGGGGTGGCACCGTGCAGGCCGAAACCGCGCAGCGCTTCGGTGATGTCGGCTTCTATCTCTCTGCCTATTACGGGCTGAAGCATACGCTGGGCGAATCCACGGCGATGCAGCACGACTGGGAGAAATATAACGTCAACATTTCCGGCATGATCCGCGACAACCTCGACAACGTTACGCCGCGCGGCGTGCAGTGGCAGGCGTTCCGCAATCGCATCGAACGGCGCGGCGCGACGCTGAACCTCGACTGGAAGGGCGACGATCTCGACCTGTATTCGCGCACGACCTATGGCGAGTATCGCCTGAAGAGCTGGATGGACCAGACTGCGCTGCGCCAGACCGAACTCGCGCCTGACCAGATCAACCCGAATCCCAATCGCGGCAACTACGACGCGTCGGGTTTCCGGGCCGACTATGGCTTGAGCGCGACGCATTATTTCCGTACCGAACATTCCAACCAGAAACTGTTTTCGACCAAGGTCGGCGGCCAGTCGCGTAGCGGCGCGCTGACGTTCGACTATCACGGGGCCTATTCGCGCGGTGAGCAGGATTATCCGCTGCGCATCCAGTCGGGTTTCGCCGCCCGTCCCTATATCGGCACCGCGACCAACAGCGGCACTGCCAACTACCGCATGGTTACGTCGATCGGCGAGCGGACGCGGCCGCAGGTCGTCGTCAATGATGCTGCGCGTGCATATCTGACCGATTTGTTGGCGCTCCGGCAGTGGTATGTGACTCAGCAGTTCGAGAATGCTTGGGAACGCCGCCTTGAAGGCGCGTTCGACGCGACGTGGCAGCATGGCGATCACGGCCTAGTGGCGATCATGGCCGGAACCAAGGTCGAGGACGCCAAGCGCTATTCGAACGCGCTGGGTGATGACGGAGCACTGGAGTATACCTTTCCGGCGGCCGACGGCAGCAATTCACCACGCTACGCCGCGACCGGGCCGGCGTTGTCCGCCGTTCCCG
Source organism: Sphingomonas sp. Leaf5 (assembly GCF_001421155.1). Classification (NCBI taxonomy): domain Bacteria; kingdom Pseudomonadati; phylum Pseudomonadota; class Alphaproteobacteria; order Sphingomonadales; family Sphingomonadaceae; genus Sphingomonas; species Sphingomonas sp. Leaf5. The sequence continues at coordinate 57,224 of NZ_LMJZ01000001.1, forward strand.
GTACAATGCTGGGCGGGTTCATGCGCGGCGGTGCGCAGGTGCCGATCCGTCTCGTCGACACCGATTTCGTCGAGGACAAGGTCAAGCGCCTGTCGTCGCCCAAGCTGGCTGGGATCGATCCCACGAAATTGCAGGAAAACCGCCTCGACGGCACCGAAAACCGCATCGGCGGCTATGTGATGGCAACGCTGCGTTTCGGCGAACTGGAGATCGTGCCGGGGGTCCGTTATGAATTCAACAGCTTCAAGGGCACCTATTTCCAGACACAGGAACGTGGCGATGCCGAGAGCGCGGCGTTCGTTACCACCAATCGCAGCTATGACCAATGGCTGCCGGGCGTCGTAGCCAACTATCGCCCGAACGATCGGATGGTTGTGCGCGCCTCGGTCCGCAAAAGCTATTCGCGGCCAGCGTTCGACCTGCTGCTCGGGCCGACGCGGGTCAGCCGCAACGACGCGGGCGAAGTCACCGGGGTGTTCGTTCCCAACCCCGATCTGGACGCGCAGGAATCGTGGAACGCGGATGCCTCGCTGGAGGTGCGCGGCGAGGGGACCGACTTTTTCTCGATCAGCCCGTTCTATAAACGGCTGAACCATGTGCTCTTCTCCACCGGATCGACCAATGCCGGCGGTGATCTGAACATCTGGGGTACCGCGCAGCCTGAGGATCAGGGTGGGATCGAGGTAGAGCGGCTGTCGACCGATGCGACGGGCAAGGTCTATGGTATCGAACTGTTCGGCCGCTACAGTCTGCACGGACTGCCGAACTGGCTGTCGGGGCTGGGCATGCAGGGCAATGTGACCGTACAGCGTGCGCAGGCGCAAGTGTTCGTCAACGGGCAGGACCGTGAACAGCGCATGCCGCACGCCCCGCGCGTGATGTACAACGGCGCGCTCTTTTATCAGCATGGTGGCTTTTACGGCGAGGTGAACTACAACTACACCGGCGATAGGCTGTACGACCTGCGTTCCAGCCGGCCCGACACATACATTCAGCCGGTTACGAAGGCGAACCTGATCCTCAACTATGCCATGGCAACGGGGCTGACGATCGGTGCATCGGTGGAGAACCTGTTCAACGAACACATTCTGTGGGCGACGACCAGCCAGCGCAAGGCGTATCTCTCGAACGACCGCAAGGGGGGCTATGTCGAGACCGGGCGCAATTATTTACTGAACGTCAGCTACGTGTTCTGACCTTTCCCGCCTGTCCGGCGGGCAGGCGGACCACCATGCGCTTATCTCCCCTCGTAACGTGGACGAATCCTTGCCGGGTGCCGGCGATGTCGGCACCCCAACATTTTCGGATCGATACGACCGCTTCGGCTGCGCTAACGTCCCGTAAGGGACCTTCGGCGCAGCCCGATGCCGTCCATTTCAACAAGATCCCGGCGCAATGTCTTTCGTCGTACCATCCGGCTCCTGAATAACCGCGCGGCGTTTTCGTAAAAGGGGTGTCGTATAAACGGGGTATGCGCGTTAACGACGACTTCAATCCACGACGTCGTTTTACCGTGCCAAGCAGTCGGGCGCAGGTGGTAATTTTGGTGATTTCACTCCTTGTTTGAGTGGTAAGGCAGATGGCAATCCTGGCTACGACGTGCTGGTATAGACGAGACTCCCACGCCGATCATATGATGCCTGAAATCGAAGACGCAGCTTTTCATTCCAGATTGATAGTACGGCAACCTACGATATCTAAGTGTAGCCCACTTTCGAAGTACATCGATTACACCGAGATGTTTGGGGCCGGCGCAAAGATTTATAAAGCCGGGCTTGAAGAGGCGGCAACACAACGCGGTCTCGATCCGATCGTTGTCAGTTCGAGTTGGGCCACAGCACTTCCGGCAATGTACGAAACGGTCGTGCATCATAGCGACGTCGAGACCGAGCGCCTCCTCGCGAATGCCTTACGCTCCGTCCTTGATCATATTAGCAGTAAGGTTCCGCATAAGCAGATCGTGCCTATCGGGACGACCCCGATGTTTGACTTGGCACTCCCGCGATGTTTTGCGCGGGAGACAAAACTGGGAACCAGCGGAACCTGCGCCGAACGCGTTCCTACCGATGACCAATGGGGACCGGTCGCTGATCGGATTATCGCCAAGATGGCGGGCGAGGACATCACGGTGGTTTTACCACGTCATGCGTTCTGTCGCGGAAGGTTTTGTGAAACCCGGCTGAACGGCAACATCCTGTATTACGACGATGATCACCTGTCGGTTGCCGGCTCGAAGGTCGCCAGGCTGTTGATTATGGCAGCGTTGCGCAAGCACATCTAACTGGATTTGCGGGCGGGGGGGCGTCAAACCAGACACGCTGGCTGGATAGGCGGGGCTAACCGACGAGCACAAGGTGAAGGCATTGATGATAAGGGCGCTCTTCTTGCGCGAACCAATGGTGATCGGAAGCTTCAACGCCGAGCAGTGGCTTCGCTTAGCGTAGAGCGCAGAATCGAAGACGTTCCACTTCGTCGCGCGGGTCTGCGGCACCTGGAGCTCGGCGCGGACACAGGCCGCCGATCTTACGTTCGCGCGGTTCAACCAGCTCGCGAGGGATCAAATACAAGAGGAATAGACTCCAGTTCGCTCTTCGCGGAAACCCGCTACGTTACCTGAACAAATGTCGGAAGCTGAGAAGACAACAGCGATCGCTGAACGACCGCAAGCGGGTCGAATAAGCCTCCATCGCAGTAACGCCGATCCGATCCCGACGTCGGCCTCGTTGACCAACACTTCGGTAAGCGCCGCTTCGATCGCGATGCACGCCCCGTCGTCGATCACTCAGCGGAAGCACTGTGCCCCGTTTCGCTCGAATCATAGCTCCCTGCCAGTCAGCACCGTCACGCGGTGGCATCGCCTTTTGTGTTGCCACCGTTAAGTGCGGCCGGTTGCTTGCGTTGTGACTGCACGGCGGCACCATTGGCGAGCGCACTGTCCGATCCGCTTCCCGCCAACATGCCGTTGAGCGACCCGCCCGCCATACCGAGTTCGGCCATCAGCCCGTCGATCAGCGGACCGCCGACGCGGTAGCGCATCGCGGCGGCAACAGCGGCATCGGCGAGGTTCGTATGGCCGCTGCCGGACGACTCCGATCCCGGGGCGTCGCCGTGCAGGCCGCGGGCGTCGAGGATGCTGATCTTGTCGATATTCTCCATGGGCTTGCTGGCGGCTGCGATGATCGCGGGCAGGGCGTCGAGCATCGCCCTGCGGATGAGCAGCGCGGTCTGGCTGTCGCTCAGCAGGTTGGTCGCTTCGTTGAGCGAGGCCTGACCGGCGGCATCGACCTTGAACGCCGCCTCGCGGCCCTCGGCGCGGGCCTTTTCGGCATCGGCCTCGGCGGTGGCTTCGGTGCGCAGCGCGCTCGCCCGGGCTTCGGCGGCTTCCTTTTCGGCGGTGGCGGCGACGGTGATCTGCACCGCTTCCTCCTGCGCGCGCTGGGTGGCGGCGATGACGGCGACGTTCTTGTTGCGGTTGGCGATCTCGGTCGCCTTGGCGGTGGCGACGCTTTCCTCGGCCCGTACGGCGAGTGCGCGCGCTTCGTTGGCGGCGGCCGTCGCGGTCGATTCCTCCTCGGATTTCTGCGCCGTCTGCACCGCCGTCGTGATGCGCGCGATCTCGATCGTACGGTCGCGCTCGATTGTCGCGGTCTGGATCGCGCCGTCGCGTGCGATGGTGGCGGTCTGGATGATCTTGTCGGCCTCGGTCTGCGCAACCGTCTGCGCCTGGGTGGCGGTGATGCGCGCGATCTCGGCGAGGCGGGTCTGTTCGGCCGCCGCGGTGGCGATGGCGGTTGCCTGTTCGGCGCGGCGGGCGGACAGCGTCTGTTCCTGTGTCAGCCGCGCCTGTTCCGCGGCCTGTGCGATTTCGAGCGACTGGTTGTTCGCCTCGAGGTTGCGCTGTTCGATCTCGACGCGGTTGGTCGCGACGATGTCGTTGCGGATCTTCTTGCGCTCTTCGATCGTGCGGGTGAGCACCGTCAGACCCTCGGCATCGAAGGCGTTGTTCTCGTTGAAATGCTCGAACGCGGTCTGGTCGAAATGCGTAATGCTGACCGATTCCAGCTGAAAGCCGTTCATGTCGAGGTCGGTCATCAGCGCCTCCTGAACCTTCTGGATGAAGTCGGCCCGGTTGGCGTGAAGATGCTCCATCGTCATCGTGGCCGCGACCGAACGCAGCGCGGACACGAGCTTGCCGTCGAGCAGCGACTTCACCGCATCGGGGCTGTTGACCGAGTCCCCCAGCGTCTGTGCGGCGGCGGCGATCGATTCGGCGTCGGGCTTCACCTTGATATGGAACAGGCCGACGACGTCGACGCGCAGCTTGTCGAGCGTGATCAGCGCGTCCTTGTTAAGGCGCGAGACCTCCAGCTTCACCGTGGTCAGGCGGACCTGCATGAGTTCGTGGAGCACGGGAATGACCATGATGCCGCCGTTCAGTACCACCTTCTCGCCGCCGAAACCGGTACGGATCAGCGCCACGTCCTTGGTCGCGCGGCGGTACAGCCGGGTCAGGATGATGCCGATCACGACGAGCGCGATCAGGACGATGCCGGCGTAGATCAGGATGTTCAGAAGCGATGCAGGCATGGATGGCCTCCCCCGTTATGGTGTCAAATGGCGTGAAGCAGCGCGTCGGTATCCGGCAGCGCGTAGAACAGCGCACCCTCGCGGCGGACGAGCAGGGCAATTTCGCCCTGCGCGATGCTGTCGGTGTCGTGATGCGGCTCGACCATGACGAAATGCGCCTGGCCATGATGGTCAATGACCTTCGCACGGGCGGGCTGGCCGCGCTGGGCCGTACCTTCGAGAATAGTGCCCCGGCGGCGAAGCAGGTCGGTGCTGGAGATCACCGTCGTCTCAAAGCCGGGCATCAGCAGCGCGAGGCCGTTGGCGGCCAAGATATTGAGCAGGCCGCCGCCTACCACCGCGCCGCCGACCGCAAGGCTCCAATGAAGCGGCACACCTAGCAACGTGGTCGCGACCTGCTGCACCGCGATGCCGACGAGCGTGAAGCACCCGAGCAGCGAGGTCAGCCAGATCAGCACCGGCAATTCGCCGCCGAGACCCAGCCAGTCGAGTACGCCGCCACTCTCGCCGTCCATCGCCAAATCGCCGTCAAGGTCGAGATGGCCTAGGCCCAGCCCGATGGCTTCGATCAGGCCGATCCCGATCATCACGACGAAGGCGATTGCGAACGGCGCATAGGCCGGCGTCAGGAAGATCTCGAACATCAGCGCTGAGCGGGCGATAGCGCGCCGCGCGGCTGTGGCATTCCGATTTGGCCGATGCGGTCCATGCTATATTGCTCCCCGGACCGCAGGCTATACGCAGCATCGTTTGGCTGCAACGAAGACCGATGGAGACGCGACCAGTTTTGCGGGGATCAGCGTCGGCCTCCCACTATCGGCTTCTCGTCGATGTCGAGCCGCGGGCGGTGTTGCCTGGGGCGGTCAGCATCGTCGAACGATGCGCGCCGGGGAGAGCGGCAGACAGCGTGCGAAGCGATCGGCTGCAACAAGATGTCTCGACGATTGCACGAGTTGCACATGATCGAGCGGCATCATCGATCCCGGCAACAACTGGCCTGCTGGGCATTCTCCCGCGAATCGGCCTGAAGGCCAGAGGTGCCGGAGCCGCGCGCTCCCGATAGCGAAGCCTGCCACGTCAACCCTACCATGGTTCGAGATGAATGATCGTCCGAAGCTGAGGAGAGACAAACGAAGTCCGAGTGACCGCATGTGGGTCTGCTCAGACCTCCGTTCGTTCGGCAATTCCAAAGCGTTCTCTACATCGACGCCTAGATAGCGCACGGTGCTATCGATCTTTGCGTGACCGAGGAAAATCTGAACGGCGCGCAGATTACCGGTCGCCTTGTAGTCGGTGCCAATAACGTAATCGATCGCAGCGCGTCCGCAGGTTGGAAACGTGGCGAACGCCTCATCATTCGGACACACTCGCAATCGTCCGATACCGACGACCGCAACGGCGCTGCCCGATGTTAAGTTTGAGTCAGCGTGCCAATCCGATGATCGCTGTGCCAACATAGCCTTCAGTAACCGATCCGGTCAGTGCAGGTGTCTGTTGCGCGATCTGCGCGGCAGTATTGTCGCCGAAGACATTGTCGTTAGCGGTCGACACGCGCGAATAGTTTGCGACGCTGCTGCTGTAGAGTGCCGAGCCGCTGTAGATCGCGCTGCATGCCGCCGTTGGCATCGCGAGCTGCGAGGTGAGCGACGCAAACCGCCCGCTGGTCGCCACCGCCGCGCTCGAGAATATTTCGAAATGCATGTGCGGGAAACGACCGGCATAGCAGCCGGGAAAGATGGTGGTGAAGGTCACCTGCCCATTGGCGTCGGTGACCAGCGCCCCGCGCAGCCAGCTTTCTCCTGGCACGTCGTACAGCGAATAGCGGCCCTGCGCATCGCAATGCCATAGGTACACCAGATAGCCGGCGAGGGGCGCACAGGCGGCGTTCACGTTGACAACGGTCAGCGTCAGCTTGAGCGCGACCCCCGACGCCGTAGTTGTCGATCCGTTCAGAAAGCTCGACCGAATGTCACTGCGGACGACGCCGCTTGCAGTCAGCACGTTCGAGGTCGATCCGTTCGACGTATTGGTCCCGTCCGCCGGATAGGGGCCGCCGGTTTCGGTCGGATCGACGAGGCACGCACCGGTTGTCGGGGTCGTGGTGGCGGTAGCGGTGGGGGTTGGCGTGGCTGTCGGCGTGGGCGTTGCGGTAGCGGTGGTCGCAACGGTGCCACTGCTGCTCCCGCTTGAATCGCTGCCGCATCCGGTCAGAAGTGCTGCGGTGCCCGCGCCGGCGAAGAGGCGCAGCGCGCGGCGGCGATCCGTGATCGCGGCGATCACCTTCAGGTCGTGGGCAAGGCCCAGGTCATGGTCTTCGATCGTGTGGTGCTGTGGCACGGGGCGTCTCCTTGTTCGTGCCCATGCCCTGAACCCCGAACCGCTCCGCAATATTGCACCGGGTCACGGTGATGTTGCAGCCTGTTGCAATCCGGTTCAGACGCGCGGCAGCACGACTTCGACCCGCCCGCCACGCTCGCCATGGCCAAGGATAACGCGCCCGCCATGGGCTTCGGTCAGCGACCGGACGATCGCCAGGCCGAGCCCGGTGCCGCCGGTCGCGCGATTGCGCGACGGATCGCCGCGCACGAACGGTTCGAACAGCCGGTCGCCCAACGCCGGATCGAACCCTGGGCCATGATCGTCGATGCGGACCGTCACCGCATCCTCGCCGACCTGCCAGTCGACATGCCCTGCGTGACCGTAGCGCACCGCATTCTCGACCAGATTGGCAAACAGGCGCCGCAGGCCTGCCGGATCGCCGCGCACCAGCACGCGCGGGCCATCATCGATGGTCACCGGCACACCAGCGCTGGCCAGATCGTCGACGAGCGCGTCAAGAACGCTACTCAAATCGACAGTGACATAGCCGGCATGGCGTTCGTCGCGGGCGAAGCGGAGCACGTCGCCCAGCATCGCGCGCATTTCCTCGATATCGGCGACGGCGCGTAGCCGGGCGGTTTCGGGAAGTTGTTCGATCCAATAGGCGATGCGCGACAAAGGAGTACCCAAATCGTGCGCTATCGCAGCCAGCATAGCGGTGCGGTTGTCGGCATGACCGGCAAGCCGCTCGTGCATTGCCGTGAGTTCCGCGCTCAACAGCCGGACTTCGCGCGGGCCATCGACCGGTGGTGGAGCGATGCCCGGTCGGGCCGCTCGCGCGCCCTGCGCCAGATCGCGTAGTGGCCGGGCGATCGCGCGTATGATCCACCACGCGATCATCGCCATGCCCAGCATTGCCGCTGCCATCCCGCCGAGTGTCACCGACAGCCAGTGCCGGAACAGCCGATCGGGTGCGCTTCGCACGACGCGCCAGCGCTTGCCGTCGTGCCAACCCAAGGTGAAACCGCCCCGCAATGCTTCGCTGCCCCCAAGCTCCGGTTCGGCGTAATAGCCCCGCATTTCGCCGCCCCCGATCATCCGCTGCAATCGTGCGTCGCGATCGGGATCGGGTCCTTCGCCGTCGCGCGGGATCGGCGCGCTGCCGGTCGATACGATCAGATCGGCCTCCCCAGCGCCGGGCAGCGGCATGCCGCGCAGGGCAGCGACGGCATCGCGCAACGCTACCGGGGCGGGGCGGGGCGGCGGTCCGGCGAAGGTTATCGCGAACGTCACTGCCGTCGCTACGGTGATGGCGGCGATGACCAGCAGAAAGATGGGCACCGCGATAGACGGCACCGGGCGCGGCTGACTCATCCGCGAGTGACTTCGGCGGTGAACAAATAGCCTTCGTTGCGGATGGTGCGGATCAGCTCCTCGCTACCCTCGCGAGCGAGCCTGCGCCGCAACCGGCTCATCTGTACATCGATCGCGCGGTCGAAATGCTCGGCATTCACGCCGCGCGACAGGTCGAGCAACTGATCGCGGCTCAACACCCGCCGGGGATGTTCGATCAGCGCCAGCAAAAGGCGGAACTCGCCATCGGACAGGTTGATCGCGACATCTTCCGGATCGAACAGTTGCCGCCCGGTGGTATCGAGCCGCCATCCGGCGAACCGGTGATAGTGACGCGCCGGAGTGGCGGCGCTGGACGTTTCACTTCCCGCCGCGCGGCGCAGGACGGACCGCACCCGCGCCAGCAACTCGCGTGGGTTGGCAGGCTTCGCGATATAGTCGTCCGCCCCCAGTTCCAGCCCGACGATCCGGTCGATATCGGTACCGATTACCGACTGGATGATAACCGACGGTCCCTTCGAACGGTCCATCGACCGCAGGATCGATAGTCCATCCTCGCCCGGCATCATGACGTCGAGGACGATGAGGTCATATGGTCGTGCTGCCATCGCCGCCCGCATCGCCGCTCCGTCGGCGGCGGTATCGACCTGATAGCCATGACCATGCAGGAACGCCGCGGTCAGCTCGCGAATGCCGGCATCGTCATCGACGATCAGCAGAGCGGTGGTCAGATGCCCGTTTCCCATTGCAGTTTGCAGCATGTCCTCCATCGACCAGAGTACGGTAGCCGAAAGATCTCCAAACCGACACATATTGCGACAAACAACGAAAATTTGCCGTTCTTCGCAGATTCTTGGATGGTCTGCTTTCCAATCGGCAATATGCTTTGGGTTCAGTCTGACCGTCCCGGTCAGCTAACAGGGATTTCGTTCAATCAATGCCGTTCGGAGAGAAGCTAAACGAGCGTCCGAGCCTGGAAAGCCGGACGGGCAGTACGAATAGACAAGTTTAGGTTAAATCATCAGAATTACTAACAGGCGGTCGATCTGGATATATTCTTACGTCTAGATGGCGCTGTTGCAGAAACGGTTGTCTTTATGTGGTTCTTGCTTCTACGCTCCTGTGCATCATCGGCTACCGTTGATTTTGGAAGCCTGCCTCGTCCTTCGTGAGGTATCGTTCGGACGCATAGTAGCTTCGAAGTTGCTCGGCGGTGTTCTGATCGGCGCCCTTCAGCCAGCGGGTATGCCAGGTCAGGAACCACAGCCAGTCCGCCGTCGGCCCCAGCCCGGCGGGATCCGGAATCGGACCATTCTCGTGAAGACAGATGGGCACGGTGTCGCGCACGATCTGCTTCACCTGACCGAACATGGGAGCCAGTGCGCCGTGGTCGTCAGCGTAAATGTCGGCACCAGCGATGTCGACATACGCCCGGCCAGGATAATAGGCCGCGTCGACGTTCTGCCCAGCCCAGCCCAGCACCCAGATCAGATTGTCGAGCTGCATCGACCGCGTATACGTGTCGTACATCAGCTGCCAGAGCGCCCGGAAAGCATCCGGGCCGTGCTTGCCCCACCAGAACCAGTCACCGCTGAATTCGTGGAACGGACGCCACAGCACGGGAACGCGCTGGTCGCGCAACTTGGCCAACAGCGCCCCGATCTCCTTCATTTGAGCCATCATTGCCCGGTTCTGCGGCGTGCCAAGGGTCAGCGCGCGGGCGACGTCGAAATCCTTCTTGCTGTTCTCATACCCCGTACCGATGTCCGGCGCCCCCCAATGCCAACAGATCGAGACGATGCCGCCCGAGCGATGCCACTCGGCTGCGCGTGCGTTGACGCCGGCATTGTCCTGCGGGTGAATATAATCGAGCCCAAGTACGGCCGGCAGCTTGCCCGTCTGCCGTTCGATGTACGATAACTCGTCACGCTCGCTGCCGGGCGACTCCTGCTGGCCGGTGAGCGTCTTGCGGCCGTAGATCGACCAAAGATACCGGTAGAGCGATCGTGCCTCGGCCGAGGCGGATCGGTTGCTCAAGGTGCGTTTCGGCACGGCGGCTCCGGCGTGCCCGGCAAACCCCAGCGTCGCCACGCCGCCTACCACCAGTTCGCGCCTGCTCAAGATCATCCCATTCTCTCCGTCGCGATCCGCTATCATCGGCAAAATGACTTATCGATCCCGTCGATCCGGGCACCTATCGGCAGGCATTTCCCAAAGCTCGCTTCCGGGCAAGTACGGGGTCGCTCGTCGAACCTCAATAAACGGATGTCCGAAGCTGGGCAGGCGGCTTCGAATGTCTGGATGTGGGGCGTAGCGCACCACGTACGGACATGATGCGCCCTAACCCGGCAAGAAGCCAAATGGATGCTTATGTCCTGGGAAGTGGCGCATGATCGATCCGCGGCAGAACGTGGCGGGCAAACAGATCCGCTTCAGCCTGATGCGGGTACCCCGACAGGATAAAGGCGTCGATACCAAGATCACGGTACATCTGCAGCTTTGCCAGGACCTGATCCGGATCGCCGACGATCGCCGCGCCGCATCCAGACCGCGCACGACCGATGCCGGTCCATAGATTGTCTTCGGCATAGCCGTCGCCGCCGGCACCCTCCCGCAGCGCCGTTTGCGCCGCGACGCCGGGCGAGCGTGCGTCAAGCGAGCGTGCCCGTATCGCGGCACCCTGCGCGACGTCCAGTCGCGAGAGCAAACGGTCCGCAGCGGCCCGAGCCTCGGCCTCGCTTTCGCGAACGACGACATGGGCACGGTAGCCGAAGCGTAGCGTCCGTCCATAACGGGCAGCACGTTCGGTCAGGTCGGCGATGATCGCCGCAACATTGTCGCGCGTGTCAGGCCACATCAGATATACGTCGCATTCGCGCGCGGCAGCGTCGCGCGCGTCCGGCGACAGGCCGCCGAAATAGAGCAGCGGCGCCCGGCCGGACATGGTGGTGATGCGCGGCGGATCGACCTTCAGCTTCCAGAACGCTCCATCATGATCGAGCGGTTCGCCGTTCAGCAGCGTGCGAAGGATGCGCATCGCCTCGACGGTACGGGCGTAGCGCGGGCCGGACGGGAGGGTTTCGCCTGGGAGGTCGGACGAGATGATGTTGATATTCAACCGGCCGCCCAGCATCCGGTCGATCGTCGCGATCTGCCGGGCGAGCTGCGGTGGCCAGCTTTCGCCGATGCGAACGGCCATCAGCAACGCAAGGCGGCGCAACATCGGCGCGATCGCAGCAGCGAAAGCTGTCGTATCGATGCCCAGCGCATAGCCCGACGGCAGGAGGATATTATCGTACCCACCGGTTTCGGCCTGCAGCACGATATCGCGGCAATGCTCCCAGCTAGACCGCAGCATGGGATCGGGCACGCCGAGAAATTCGTAATCGTCGTCGCACAGGGCGGAGAACCAACTGATTTCGCAAGGTTCGCTCACTTGCGTTCTTCCTTTGCCGTTCCGGGGTCGGGTATGCCGATCGCTGCGAGCCGGTCCATTGATGCGCGGTTGGGCCAAGTGCGTTGACGGACGCCATCGCCGAAAGCGACCATCTGCTCGCCGTTCGGATCGTAGCGCGGCCACGAGAGACCGAGCGCTTGCGTATTCGGGTTGCCGGTGGCGGCGAAGGCGACGATCGCCGCCTGCATCCTGCCGCCGAGCAAATGGTCTGCGGCAGTCCAGTTGCGCGTACGGCGAGGTCCGTTCAGGCTGTCGAAGGTATCGAGCCGATAGGGCACGTCGTCGGTATGATGGACAGCGGCGGTCGCTGGATCGAGATCGGAAAAGGCGACACCCGGCGTGTAGGAATGCCGGCGCTCGAAGACATAGGCATAGACCGGCGCGCGGCCATGTGCCGCCTGCATCCTGGCCCAGCTGCGCATCATCGTCGAAAAGCCGATGTCATGCGCGAGCGCACGGGCCGCGAAAGCGGCATCACGGTCGTTATTTGCCGGATACAGGCGCGATACCTCGTCGGCCCGATCGCCGAACCAATGAGGCTAGCCGGGCAGCGGCGCGGAGCGGTTGGGAACCGCCGGACGCTGACGTGAATGAGCGATCGGAGTTGGGAAGCGGGCAGGGCGCTTGGAGCGACCCCTACTGGGTCGGTATCACGAACGGAGAGGTCGACCGCTTTCGCACAATTGCAGATCAATCAAAGCCGGTACAAAATTCGGGCTATCGATGGAGCCGCGTTGATGAAAATTGATCGCGGTCGTCGGTCGATGGGTTTTGGCTTCGGACCCCTGAGTTTCTTACTACCGATGCCTATTGCCCTGCTGACACTACCTCAAAATCAGTCGCCTTGGGCGAAAGTGTTGGCATGAGCTGGCTTGCTACAGCAACTATTCTGTCCGGTATAAGGTTTGCTTACCGCCGTGATCGCTTCCTAGAAGATGACGGTTCTTCCGACCTTCTCCCGGGTATCAGCAACCGGCTTTACCTCATCCGTCACCCGGTGAGGCGGTGCTACGGCACTGCATCTCACGACTTCGGTGGTCAATACGGCGTTCGAAACGACACACCGATCGATGACGACGACGCTGACGGTCAGCGTTCCCGGCGCGGTTTCAGCCCACGCAGGTATACCAAAGGCTACCAGCCCCCCGGCGATCAAGCAGTGTAAAATGCGCAAAACAGCCCCCTTCACGGGCTGCTATACGCCGAACCTCCATTTCGGTTCCATCGTCATTTAATAAATAATGGTTACCACCGGCGTGTCAGAATAGGCACCGGGTTGCGCAGTTTGCCGAGCTGGAAGTCGAGCATAGACTGTCATTGGTTGCCGTGATCCAAAAAGGGACAATAGGTACAGGACACCGACACCTCCAGTTCCACCTATTCCGCTACCCCAGATACCGCTGAACCCAGGATCCGAATACAGATTGTATTGGAGGCGCTTCGAGCCGGATCTTAGTTCGCGCTGGGCGATGTTGCCGGACTGTCCCGCTGAAACGTCGATACGATAACCGAATGCGATGCAATCAACGACCGTACACGTACAGGCGACGTTGATTGTTCCAGTTGTCGTTAGCGGCGCAGTCTGCAGCGGATTGTAGACGCCAAACCTCACGGGCATCGTAGAAACCGTGCAGGAAACTGCGTCGGCCGTGGTCGGGTGCGAGCAGGCAAGTAGAGCCGCCGCTACTGCGAGCCGCTGCTTACAGCGGATGGCAAATAACCGCATCAGTGGTTCCCTGCTGAAAGCTGATACCGCAACGCTCTCCTCCCATCTCCACCTGGGCAGCAACATTCTGATCAATATCAGTCAGATAGGCAACCCCGTCATAGCCGATCATATCATCGGGATGCCCCGTGCGAATTAGGATCGACCCCATCGGCACCGGCTGTCCGTTGGGTAGCATGATGTGAATGGCCGCAGCGCGCACGCGACGAACCGGTAACCTAACGACAGCACCACCAGCGCCGCGCGTCCGCACAAGCACCTCGGCTTTGGCCGCCTCATGCTCGAAATCGATCCCGTCATAATCGAGCGCGATCCGCGCGATCGCATTGGCGGGAAGGTTGGGCAGGAAGAGGCTGCCATCCGAACGCGTCCGCCCGGCCGGGCGATTCTCGAGGCTGACGGCAATATCGGGCTGGCCGGTCTGTACGACGACGAAACTCTGCCCGACAGCGGTCGCCAGTTCGGGCCGTCCACCGACCCACAACGCCGCGCCCGAAGCGAACACCCGACCGGCAGCGCGGTGACGATCAATCTGGACGTCGCCACCAATCTCGCCTGAGCGCCCCCGAAAGGTCAGGCCGCCGCCGAGGGAGGTGGCGCGATCAGGCGTCATCGAGAGGGTAGTGCGCAAGTCGGTGCCTTGATCAACCTCACCGAACCGCGCCCAGCTCGCTTGTCCCGATAAGCCCTGGATGTTGTGGGATGCCTGGACAACCGCCGACGAGCGGTTCGATAGGGGTAAGGTAAGGCCAACCGCCGCCAACAGACCGGACTGCCGCGCCCGGGTTTCGACAACGTTGATGAAGGCGGACAATCGATCGCCGATGGGACGCGACCAGCTTGCCGCGATGATGCGGGTATTCGAACGCCGCGAATGCAGCACTGTAGCGGAAAGCGACAGCCCGCCAAGAATGGGTGAACGCCATGCGCCGCCGGCCTGAAGCGTCCAGTCGTCACCGACGAACCGTTGGTTCGCCAGCGTCTCGAACTTCCCGAAGCGCTTCTGCGCGACAACGAACGCAGACATGCGCGGATCGTCGCGCCGCAGCGAAATGGTCGCGTCCGCGCCCGTTGCGCCGTTCGAATGCGAGATGTCGCTGCTAATCATCATGATGCCGAACTCGCTCAGCTTCGAGGTCAGGCTAGTACCGGCAACCTGTACCGTTCCCGCCACGGCGAGCCGCCCCTCTGCGGTGAGCCTGTCGCTGATGCCGTGGCGAAGGGTGCCGGAGGCGAAGCCGGCACCATATCGATCGCCGGGGGCGAAGGCATTGCGCCGTAGCAGACCGACCTGGGCCGACATGGCCGTCAACCCGGGTCGCAGCAATTGACGCGAGCTGTAAAAGGATAGCTGCTGGACACTCTCGCGGCCCAGCGCGTCGCGGACCAGCAGCGAGACCTGCCCGGCACCGTCGACCATCGGCACGCCGGAGACGGCAAACTGGCCTGCCTTCACGTCCTGTGTCAGTCGACGAACGCCGTTTACGTACAGGTCCACCGTCGATGGCACGCCGTTACCACCGGTAAGTTGCGGCAGCGGCATCGTGACGAGGTCGGGCTGCAATGTGAAGTCCGTCGCAAGCTGGACGCCCGCTGCGCGAATAGCGCCATTGGCCGAACCGTCCGGGCCGATGAAATCACCGATCGTCAGCCGCTGGGTCGATCCGGGATTTTCGAACACATACCGCGTTTCCAGACGTCGGACGTCCAACGCGCGACGCTCCCGATTACGATTGACGAGCACGCCGCTCGAAACTGTACCGAAAGGGCCGAATAGCCGAAGCTCGCCGGTTGCGCCGATATTGCCGGTATCATCGCCATATGCCGAGTAGTTGAACAAGCCGCCCCATGCCGGGAATACGGCATCGGTCTGCGCCGAGGTAACGGCTATCTCGCTTCGACCCATCGCTGAAGGCGCAACCTCGATTTTGAGGATCTGCGTGGCCTGATCGAGGTGGTAGGCGAGGCCGGCAATGCTACGGAGGCGGACCGGGCCGTCGCCTGCTACCGCATCGATTCCGAGCATTTTCAGGTCGCTGGCACTCGCTGCCAGATCGTCTTCACTCCCGAACAGCTCAATGACGCTGCCGGTATCGACGCCGTTGACCCATGCCTGCGCGTAGGTTTCGCTGGCTGCGGGTTGTTCGGTGACGACGAGAGGAACCGCAGGTGCCAATGATCCGGGCGAAACGGCCAGGAGGCCGAGCGCAAGCAGAAGTCCGGCCATGACGCTATCATCACTGCGTCAGCAGAACGGATGCGCGTAAGAGCTTGCCGCTTTCCTGGACCGTGAGCGCCAGAGTTTTGGTAGGCGTGGTCGGCGTATAGGTCCACGACCGCTCCTGTCCGGCAAGGGCGTAGCCCGCGAGACCCGGCGCAATCACCACCGATTTCCCGCCGTCGTGCACCGCGAGTTCGACGAACTTGGCATGCACCGGTCCGCGGTTCCTGACGCTAATCGTGACCTGGTTCGTCTCTGGGTCCTGGCGTGCGTTCCATTCCAGCTGTTGGGTCCGAGCAACTCCTGCGGCCGGTGCGATGAATACGGGGAGGATCATGCGAACGGGAAGCTGCAGCTGTCCTGGCGCACCGGCCAGCGGCAACTGGTCGATGACCAGCCGATAGCTTCGCTCAATCGGACCCGCGGGTGCCTTGGCAACGACACGGACAGCCTGTGCGCCGCCTGCCTCAAGACGGAACAGCGGCGGACTAAACCCGGCATCCGTGGCGGGGGTGTAGACTTCTTCGTCATCTGCCATCGTCCAGCTGAAGAGCCGAACCTGAACCGTCACCGGACCATTGCCCGGATTGCTGACGATCGTAGAAGTACTCCGCGTCCCTTCGGCCAACGTCAGTTGCACTGGCGCGACCGACAGGCCGCCCCCCTGGGCAGCGCTACCCGCGGTCTGCGCCAGTACCGGCGATACTGGTGCGGACGAAAGCGCGAGGCCGAGCCAGACCAACGCCGACGAGACTAAAGCCGCTTTCACGATCAGGTCCTAGTAATAGACCGTGATCGGAACGGTGTCCGAATACACGTCTGCCGGCGCGCTCTGACCGGCGACGATCGAGCCATATACAGGGATCGAGTTGGCGGTCGCGCCAAGACCGGTCTGACCGATAAGGCGCTGTGCCGTGACGCTATTGCCAAAGCGCTGCGTACCGGCACCGTCCTGGAACAGGTTGTAAGCAAGATACTGCGCCTGGTTGGCACCCTTCATGCGACGTTGCGTGCCAGAGGCATTCGCACCATCGCTCAGACCAACCGAGAACGGAGTGCCCTGCGTACAGGTCACGTTTACGTTGACCCGCGTCGGCGTAGTGGTACCTGCCGCCGGATCGACTGTTCCGAAGGCAAGCGTCCCACTGCCAACAGCACAGGTCGATACAACCGTGACCTCAACGGTGAGGACACCACTCGCTGTCTGTGCAAACGCCATGGGCGTACCAGCCACCAAGCAAGTAGAAAGCGCAACTGCGCGAAAAACGTTTCGCAACTGATATACTCCGTGTCGAATCTCCATGTCTAAACAATGCCATAGCGGTATTAACGATGTATTTCGATGAACTATACAAATTGTCTCGTCAAAACTCGGTATGTATACGATCTACTTCGTACTTTTTATACATACAGAGCAAGGTTGATCTGCATCAACACCAGGAACGTTAGAATTTGTATCGTTGATGGCTGCGAACTTCGCCATTATTGTAACGGGCAGGGCTTGGACGTCAGTCTCTCATCGGCATTGGCAAGGTACCCACTCCGCCCGAAGATGCGGCGAAAGGTGGATGTGCGGAAACTTGTTGCGGGAGCGGCGTCGCTTTGTTGCAGTACGCGGCCTGACGGAGGCGAGCCCTTCCGGAACTGCGGCTTTCGATCGCTTGATCTTCCCGTGATTTGACGGACACCGATGACAGGCTCTGCGGAGCCAGGAGGTATAGGATGGCGATTACGACGAAGCGTCGGTTCACGGAGGAGTTCAAGCGCGAAGCGGTAGCGCTGTAGGAGACGAGCGGTCGGATGCAGACCGAGGTGGCCGTTGAGTTGGGGATCATGCCGACGATGCCGCGTCGCTGGCAGCGCAAGTTGCAGGAGAGTGGCACCCCGCCAGCGGATCAGGCGTCGGAGACCGCGCGGTTACGCCGCGGGTTGGACCGGACGCGAATGGAGCGCGACATCCTGAAAAAAAAACCTTTGGCATCCTCTCGACGATGGTCGAGACCGGCTTTGCGGAGATGCCGCGGGGAAGTTCGCTTTCATCGATCGGCATGCGTCCACCTGGCCGGTGAACGTGATGTGCCGCCGGGTATCTAACCTTCGAACAGGCCGAGCAGCAGGTAACCGGCTAACTCAGCGTGTCCGCTTTCGGAAAGCGGCGACCGGCACGATCGAACATCTGCATCGTCACCCCCCCCTTTCGCCGAAAGCCGGGTGGCGAGACGACGTGCCTCGACAGGATCTGCCGTGGTCAGAGGGACGATGATAGGACGGTCGACGATTTTCCGCAGGTGCAACCTGCGGCAATAGTGATAGCCCGCGCCACGCCACCGATAGGAAATCGAGGCCATATCCAAGTCTCGCCCGATCACCGGCGGCCTCTCATTCGGGCGGACGATACTATCGTGTGCACAGTTTGGTGCCCAGGCCGGTGTCCCGCGAGGCGCGGCCGGACGCCGGAGTGGCGGATTTATGTGGGTTCAGCGCGAATGTGGAGCGGGTGAAGGGAATCGACAACAAACCGCCATGGTTGAAGGCGAGGAATTGATCGCCGTTTTCAACCGCTTGCCATCATCAGGTCGACGGAAGCCATATCGCTCAGTTCGGCTTCAAGGCACCTTCGGCCATCGCGGCCTGCACCACAGTTTCCATCGCGGCCAACTCGTCGTCCGTCAATTCTGGAAATTGCCGCCGTTTCGTCAGCGACAGACGGCCGCCATTCTGGAGCATCAGGCGGATCAGCAGCGCCGCGCGGCGATCGGGCATGTCGACGATCGCCCCTACGCCTCCCATCGCCTGATCGAACACAGTAAGGAATCCAAGCTGTTCGTGCAGATCGGTGCGGACGGTGTCGACCACCCGGTCGTAGAGATATTCCACGAACGGCGTTGCATCGAAATAGCGGTAGAGCGACGCGGTGTGGTTACGCACCGTGATTTCGCGTTCGCTGGTCCACGCCCAGTCGATCGCGGCGAACAGCGGCTGCGAGAAGCGTTCCAGCACCGCGTCATAGCTGCGCTGGTCGCGGACGATTGCGGCGGATACCGGGAAGATCAGATCATCGGGGCTGAACCCGGTCCGGCTCAGCACATGATGGACGAGGAAGCGGTGGATACGCCCATTGCCGTCCTCGAACGGGTGGATGAACACGAAGGCAAACGCGGACACGGCTGCCGCGACCACCGGCTCGACGCCGCCGTCCAGCATCCGCGCGGTTGCGGCCATCCATCCGTCCATCAGCGACGCCACGTCCTCCGGCCGGGGGCAGATGAAGTGCACCTCCTCGCGGAAATCGACCATCGTCTCGCCGACGAAATTCTGGAAGTTCCGCCAGTCGGTGGCGGCGTAGCGCGGATCGACGATCATATTCTGCAACCCGACAATGGCGCTCTTGTCGGTTGCATCGAATGTCGGCGCGGACCGCAACGCCGCCACGAACCGCTCGGTCCGGTCGGGGGTTGGCGTCTCGCCCTCGATCGCGAAGGAGGACCGGGTTTCCTTGGTAAACAGATAACGCACCGCGCGCGCCAGCACGGCGGGATCGTAGCGCTCGATGATCGCGCGAGCCTCCGCGTCGATATGGACGTCGATCTGCGCCGCCAGCCGGGGCGTGCGTCGCACGGTCGGACACAGGCCTGGTGTGCCGAGCAGATTGTCGGCCACCCTATGCCGCGGCGAGTTGCGCCGCGCGGCAGTGACATGCCTGCGTGGATCGAGCGCCTCGACATAATTGCCGGCGGTCGCGTCCGGGAGATCGAGCATCGTCCCCGTCAAATATTCATAAAGGAACCATGCCCGCCGGGCGTAGCTGCCGCTTGGCTCCCGGCGGACCCAGTCGGCGACGATCTCCCCCGGCATCTCGGCGAATGCAGCCGCCAGCACGCCAAGGTCGAGCGGCTCGTAGCGCAAGGCGAAGCGCACGTTGGCGACGATGTCATCACCGGTGGCATAGGCGCGGGGATATAACTCGATCGTGCCATGACCGCTCGTTTCGGTCCGGCGAGCACCGGCGATGACATAGCTTTCGGTATAGGGCGGCGGAACCGGAAGGTCGAAACGGGACCGCAGCCACATATGGCCAAGCGCCGCACGCTCATGTTGACTGGCCCGATTCATACCAAAACGCATAGCGCCATGTAGAACCCATTACCACAAGACGTCCGCGTGCGGTATTGATTACGCAGAAGTTGCAGCGATTCTTGCCTTGCTACCGAGTGACAGGGCTACCTCAACGGCGTTCGCTCATCCTCCCGGTTCGCCCTCAGCAACCAGCGTCCAGATTGGGCGTAGCGGCAACTCAGCGCGAATCGCTTCCGGCAAGCGGGAATAGACGTCGAGCAGCGCGCTGACGATCTCGTCGCGGCCCCAGAAGCGCACACGAAAATAGAGGTCGTTGGTGCGCTTTCGAACGGTGGGCTTGAAGCCGCTCCAGCTGACTAGCAGACCTTGATCGGCGTGGGTGTCCTGCACACAGCCGAGCAGACCCTGCAATGCCGGCTGGTCGGCGGTCGCGTCGCCGCTCTTCACCTGCACGACGAGACGCGGACCTTCGAAGCCGAGCGCACCACGGCCGGCGACGATGTCGATACCCGCGTCGGGACCGGGCGGGGACACATGAGTCTGGTAGCCCTGCGCCGTCAGGATCGCGGCGATCAGGCGGGTGAAGTCGTGGCCAACGAAGCTGGACGATATGCGGCGTTCGATCTGATCGCGGGCGATCCGTTCGAGGTCGAGCTGTTCCTCCGCCACCGGCTCTTCGGCGATCGGACCGCCGGCAATCGCACGGCGCGTGGAAACGACCGATTCGACGCCATCGCCCGGATCGCGACCGGTCTTCAGCACGGCGAGGACGCGGGCGAGAGCGTTGTTCCGCCGGATCTCGCACACCGTCATGAACGCGCCGAAGCTGTAGAGCAGATCCTGCCGGAAGGCGTCGCGCTTCAGGTCGGTGGTCAGCCATTCGATCGGACGCGCCGGGTGGCCGTCGGGCAATTGGCGATAGGGTCCGGTGACGCGTGCGATGCCGATCTTGCCGAGGCTCTTCAGGGGTGAGACGACCAGATCGCCGTCGGTGATGGTGTTGACGAACTGGTTGATCTGCGCGGCGTAATTACCCTGCGCGGCGGGCTTGGCGTCGGGAACGGTCGAACGCACTGCATCCAGCACCTGATCGCGCGTAGCTGCCCCGGACAAGTCGCGGACCATGCTAAAGCCGATGTTGAGCAGGTTGCGGTCAAGCGCTTCCGGCTCATGTTCGCCATCGCGACCGAGGCGGACCAGCCATAGGCGTTGGGGGGTGGCGGTCATGCGTCGATCTCCGCATCCGGTTGCCCTGCGTTGAGGGCGTTGACCCACGCCAGCGTCAGGTCGCGGCTGCGATAGCGGCCCCAGCGCGCCGTCTCCTCGCGTTCGACGATGGGAAAGGTGGAGAAGATGTAGCGCACGTCGTCGCGGTCGGTGACGCCGTAGAGGATGAAGAACAGCGCATCGAGCCGGGCACGCAGCCGCAGCCGCCGTTCCTCGTCCCAGGCGAAGGGCGGCAGCACCGTGCCGTCCGCATCGACATGCCCGAGGTCGCGGGCGAACGGGGCGAGATCATGTGCGGTGTAAATGAGTTCCAGCACGCTCGCGCGGACGATGTCGGCGGCGGTGCGGCTACCGAAGCGGCGATCAAAGGCGGCGGGCGGAATGACGGGGAGTTGTTCGACGATATACCAGTTGAGGTGGGTGCTTTGCGTCTTCTGCCGAGCAACATAGTCGAAAACGATGCTGTTCAGATTCCCCAACAGCAGCGCCTGCTGAGCATACGGCAAATCCGACCGGATCAACGGAGCCGTGTTGCCCGCCGCCATGCTGGGTATCAGGGACACGATCATCGTGCGCGCATCGGTTGCACGCGCTATGTCCCGGAAAGCGATTGCTGGTCGCTTATAATTATGTTCGGCATCCAGCACCCAGAATTGTGGCGAGGGCAGAAAGGCAGGGTCAGCCTTCTGCAAACAGCTTACATCACCGCTGAACGCCGCGTTGTGCAGGTTATCGGTATTGACCATCACAGAAGCGGCACGATGATCGAACTGGTGGATCATGCGACCGACATACAGCGGCACCCATTCCCCCGCGGCCGAACCGAAGCGGTTGCCACCAATATGCCATGCGCCCTCACGCTCTTCCAATTCCGCGCGGGTGCGGAACAGGTGGCTGTCGTTGGTCATATCGAACATGCGAACGTAGCGCACCGGCCAGGCCGCGACGGGGGTGCTGCCGGAGCGATCGACCAGCACCGGCTGGCGGGAATAGATACCAGTGGTGAGTTCCATGTCCCTGCGCGAACGGAAGATGGGCGCAGTGCCGGTGTTGGGGTTGACCGCGGCGAACCCTTCCGCCGAGATCGCGAAGCTGCGCTCGGGATCGGCAATTTCCGATACGTCCTGAAGGAAGAAAGCACACGATGCTGCCGGGAAGGTGCGCTGTGGGCTGCATATCATCGCAATGAACTTGAATCGGCTATCGACGTCAGGAAAAAATGGCTCCTTACCGTAGCGGGTCCGGCGGTTCTCAAAATCGAACAGCGCCTTGAGGTGTCCGCCCGTCGAAACACCACGAAAGAAGGGTGCCGCAGACAGGTCCGAGGCGATGCCGCTCGGCGTCAGCAATCCGACCATGCCGTTCGGCTTCACCAGCGCATGTGCGCGTTCAACGAACAGGCTGTAGATATTGACGTCGCCGCGTCCGAGCAGCGGATAGGCGGTGCGCGCCATCCGTAGTGCGCCGCCCGCGCGCTCGTCGGCCAGTGCGAAGTCGGCCGCCAGCGGATCGCCGTCCTTCCTTAACGCCGCGATCATCCGCGCGCGATCCGACGCACGCGTCGCGCGTGCAATCTCAGGCCGACGAGCGGCGAACCATTCGACCTGTTGCAGCTTCATTCGGTCCCATGGCGGATTGCCGACCACCGCATCGAAGCCGCCATGCCGCTCGCCGCTCGACCATTCGGTCCACACGCCAGGGAAGGCGACCTGCCAGTTGAGGAAGCGTTCGTCCTCGATCAGCGCCCGGGCGCGGGCAAGAATCTGGGTCGCGGGTTCAAGAAGCTCGCCGGGGTTGAACGCCTGCTTGCGCATACGCTCGCCACTCTTGTCCTTCTCGAACGCAGTCTTGCCGAAGCGGGGCAAGACCCTTCCTGCGGCAATAGCGATCGGGTCGCCGAACACGCCGTCCAGCCATGCCCGCACCGCCGCCTTGTCTTCCCGCCCCTTGAGATCGAGCCAATCAAGCGCGTGAAGGACGCCCATGAACCCGTCGAGCGGCGCGACTTGTTGCTGGACGCCGTAAAAGGTGTCGGCGGATTGATGCGCCTCGGCGATCTCAGCGTCGGTCAATCGCTCGATGATCTGCATCGCCGCCGCCGCCGACTGTGCTTCTCGCAGCGGACCGGCATAGAGCAATTGCCCCCCGCCCCAGCCTTCGGCGCGATCAATCGCATCACGCACCCACAGGCCGAACAGGCTATCGCCGGCGCGCAGGTGATGATCGACGAACGACAGCGGCGCGCCGACGGTGAAGGTGTGGAGCCACAGTGCCACCTTGGCCAGTTCGACCGCCATCGGCGTCTGCGGGCTCTGCGGCGAGGGCTGGATCGTCATCGGGACCGAGCGGTGGGGCTGCACCAAGCACAAGTCGGACGGCAGTTGCACGAACAACCGGCAGATCACGACCGAGCATTACGAGCGTCGGGTGCTCGCGGCCTTGCGACAGCGGATGCTCGACCCGGCGCTGGTCGAGGTCTTCGTCCGGGAGTATCATGCCGAATATGCCCGCCGCGCCGCCGACAGCCGGCGAGACGAAGCGCGCCTCCGGAAACGCCTGACAGGCGCACAGGCGCAGGTGAAGCGCCTGATCGCCGCCATCGCTGCCGGCGGTCAGGAATTTGCGGACATCCGCGAGGCGCTCGCCGAGGCCCGTGCCGAGCAGGATGCTGCCGAAAGGGCCCTCGCCGAAATCGAGGCGCTGCCGGTGGTCGCGCTACACCCCACCGTCGCCGCCGACTATCGCGCGCAGGTCGAACGTCTGAACGAGGCGCTCGCCGATCCCGAGGCCCGGCTGGAGGCGATCCCGGCGCTGCGCGAACTGATCGACCGCATCGTCTTAACGCCCAATCCGGAGGGTCGCGGCGTGCTGCTGGAGGTCAAGGGACGGCTGGCCGCAATCATCGATCTTGCCAGCGGCAAATCGGCTTTCGAGGAACGGCTGTTTGTTATGGAGCGGGTGAAGGGAATCGAACCCTCGTCGTAAGCTTGGGAAGCTTCTGCTCTACCATTGAGCTACACCCGCGTCGCTCCTTCAGCCCTTACCCGGCGGGACCGTGCTGTCAAGGCGGGAGGAGCAGCGAGGCGTCTCCATAGGAATAGAAACGATATTCCTCGGCGATGGCGTGGGCATACGCCGCCTGCATCCGCTCGCGCCCCATCAACGCCGATACCAGCATGAACAGCGTCGATTTCGGGAGGTGGAAGTTCGTCATCAGGCCGTCGATGCCACGGAACCGGTACCCCGGCGTGATGAAGATCGCGGTGTCGCCTTCGAACGGCTGGACCCGGCCGGCGTCGTCGCAGGCGCTTTCGATCAGGCGCAGGCTGGTGGTGCCGACCGCGATCACCCGGCCGCCGGCGGCGCGGGTCGCGTTCAGGCGGTCGGCGGTCGCGGCGTCGATGCGGCCCCATTCGGCATGCATCCGATGGTCGTCGGTATCCTCGGCCTTGACCGGCAGAAAGGTGCCTGCACCGACATGCAGCGTCAGCGTCGCATGGCCGATTCCCGCCGTGTCCAGCGCCGCCATCAATGCCGGCGTGAAATGCAGCGCGGCGGTGGGGGCGGCGACCGCACCCGCCTCCCGCGCGAACAGCGTCTGGTAATCCTCGGCGTCGCGCGCGTCGGCACCGCCGCGCTTGGCGGCGATATAGGGCGGCAGCGGCATCCGCCCGGCACGCTCCAGCAGCAGCTCGACCGGTTCGTCGCCGGCGAAGTCGAGCGCGAAGCTGCCATCCGGTCCCCGGTCGCCCGCGATCGCGGTCACGCCTGCGCCGAAATCGATCGTGTCGCCGTCGCGCAGCCGCCGCCCGTTGCGCACGAACGCCCGCCAGCGGCGCGGCCCCTCGCGCTTGTGCAGCGTCGCGCCGATGCCGGCGTCACCGCGCCGCCCCTCCAGCTGTGCCGGAATGACGCGGGTGTCGTTGAACACCAGCAGGTCGCCGGGTCGCAGACAGGCCGGAAGGTCGCGCACGCCCCGGTCGAGCGTGGCATCGCCGTCGAGCACCAGCATCCGCGCTGCGTCCCGCGGGGCGGCGGGGCGCAGCGCGATCCGCTCGGTCGGCAGCTCGAAATCGAACAGGTCGACGTGCATCGCCGGTCGTCGCTCGCCCGGGGTTAGCGGGCGGGGGCGGGCTGGGTCCGCCGGGGCGCGGCGGCGGGCCGGGGGCGCGGCGCGGTGGCGGGCAGCGGCGCGACCGTCTCGGGCAGGGCGACCGGCACTTCGGGCTGATAGGGAGGAGGATTGTCGCTGGCGATATAGGCGTGGACGACGCGCGACGGGTTGGCCGGCGGCTCGCCCTTTTCGATCGCATCGACATATTGCATGCCGTCGATCACCCGCCCGAACACAGTATATTTCTTGTCGAGCGCGAGGCGCGGGGCGAGCATGATGTAGAACTGGCTGTTCGCGCTGTTCTCGTCATTGGCCCGCGCCGCCGCTACCGCACCGCGGACGTGCGGCAGGTAGTTGAACTCCTTTTCGACGTTCGGCAGCTTCGAGCCGCCGGTGCCGTCGCCATCGGGATCGCCGCCCTGCGCCATGAAGCCGTCGATCACGCGGTGAAATTTCAGGCCGTCATAGAATTTTTCGCGAGTCAGCGTCTTGATCCGCGACACCATCTTGGGCGCGACGTCGGGACGCAGCCAGATCGTGACCCGCCCGCCGGTCGACAGGTCGAGGATCCACAGGTTGCGCAGGTCCGTCGTCGACGGCGGCGGCGCGCGTCCCGGCACGTCCATGACCTGCGCCATGGCGGGCAGCGCGAGGAGCGAGGCGAGGAAAGCGAACAATAGGGCGATACGACGCATGGAGTTCCCGGAACACGCGAGGGATATTGGGTCTGGCAGCGGCGCATAGACCATGTCGTCGCTTGCGCCAATCTGAACATCGATCGGTCGGCACGGATCGGTTTCGGCAAAAGGGATTGGCAAACGGGCGAACGCCCGGCTATCACCCCGTGCGACTGGACGGAGAACCGATCGGTCCGGCGTCGCTTCCACGAAGGCGACCGGAGAGGGGCAGGGCGCGACATGCGCCCGACGACAAGGGCTGTTGAATGGCGACTGACGACGATCAGCACGTACCCGCAGGCGGCGCGACCGCACTGGACGGCGGGCCGGACAACCCCCGCAGGCGCGACTATCTGTCGATCGGCGCGGTGGCATTCGCCGGGGTCGGCGCGGGCGTGATCGCGCTGCCGCTCATCAACCAGATGTCGCCCGCCGCCGATACGCTGGCGCTGTCGACGACCGAGATCGACCTGTCGGCGATCGAGCCGGGGCAGGCGATCAAGGCCAGTTTCCGCAAGCAGCCGTTGTTCGTGCGCAACCTGACGCCCAAGGAAATCGCCGAGGCGAATGCGGTGTCGCTTGCCGATCTGCGCGATCCGCAGACGTTGGCGGAGCGGACCAAGACCGGCAAGAACAACTGGCTGATCACGCTGGGCGTCTGCACGCACTTGGGCTGCGTGCCGCTGGGCGCGGGCGAGGGTGAGAATAAGGGGCCGTTCGGCGGCTATTTCTGCCCGTGCCACGGGTCGGCCTACGACACGGCCGGCCGCATCCGGCAGGGGCCTGCGCCGCAGAACCTGCACGTTCCCGAATATGCATTCACGTCCGACACCGTCGTGACGGTCGGCTGAGGAGAGAGTCATGAGCTTCCCCTGGGCCAAGCATTACGAACCGAAACAGCCGCTGATGCGCTGGCTGGACGAGAAGCTGCCGCTTCCCCGGTTGGTCTATAACGCGGTCGGTGCCGGCTATCCGGTGCCGCGCAACCTCAACTATTTCTGGAACTTCGGTGTCCTCGCCGGCGCGGCGCTGGCGGTGCAGATCATCACCGGTATCGTGCTGGCGATGCATTATGCCGCGAACGGCGCGGTCGCGTTCGATTCGGTCGAGCGCATCATGCGCGACGTGCCGTCGGGCTGGTTTCTGCGCTATGCCCACGCCAATGGCGCGTCGATGTTCTTCATCGTCGTCTACACGCATATTTCGCGCGGCATCTATTACGGGTCGTACAAGGCTCCGCGCGAGATGGTGTGGCTGCTCGGCGTCGTCATCTTCCTGCTGATGATGGCGACGGCGTTCATGGGCTATGTGCTCCCCTGGGGGCAGATGAGCTTCTGGGGCGCGCAGGTCATTACCGGCTTCTTCTCGGCGATACCGGGGGTGGGCGAGACGATCCGCGTCTGGCTGCTGGGCGGCTATGCGCCGGACAACGCCGCGCTCAACCGCTTCTTCTCGCTCCATTATCTGATGCCGTTCGTGATCGCGGGCGTGATCGTCCTGCATATCTGGGCGTTGCACATTCCGGGGTCGAACAACCCGACCGGGGTCGAGGTGAAGGGTCCGCAGGATACCGTGCCGTTCCACCCCTATTACACCGCCAAGGACGGGTTCGGCCTCGGCATCTTCCTGATCGTGTTCGCATCGCTGATCTTCTTCGCGCCGAACCTGCTCGGCCACCCGGACAATTACATCCCGGCCAACCCGCTCTCGACGCCGGCGCACATCGTGCCCGAATGGTATTTCCTGCCCTTCTACGCGATCCTGAAGGCGTTCACCGTCGACTTCATCTTCCCGGCGAAGCTGTGGGGCGTGCTGGCGATGTTCGGCTCGATCCTGCTGCTGTTCTTCCTGCCGTGGCTCGACAAGTCGCCGGTGAAGTCGGCCAATTATCGTCCGACCTATCGCCTGTTCCTGATCGTGCTGCTGGTCGACGTGCTGGTGCTCGGCTATCTGGGCGGTGCCGAGGCGACGCCGATCACGGTGCTGCTCAGCCAGATCGCGGCAGGCTATTATTTCGCCCATTTCCTCGTCGTCCTGCCGATCGTGTCGGCGATGGAGCGGCCGCGCCCGCTGCCCAATTCGATCACCGAAGCGGTGCTGAAGGGCGAAGGCGGCACCTCGCCCGCGCAGACCGCCGCCCATGGGTCCGTCCTTCCGGGGCACAACAGCCCGGCCGCGGCCGAGTAAGGGAATCACGATGCTCTCCTTCGCTTCCCGTTTTCTCGCCCGCAACCTCAACCTCGTCGTCGGCGCGGGCTTCCTGTTCGCACTGCTGCTCGGCATCTTCTCGACGGTCGGCGGCATGCTCCATGACGAGCATGTCGAATCGGCCGAGCACGAGTTCCACCTGAAGCCGCGCGATGCGGGGCTGCAATCGGCGGGGCTGTTCGGCACCTTCGACAACCGGCAGCTTCAGCGCGGGTTCCAGGTTTACAAGGAAGTCTGCTCGGCCTGCCATTCGCTGCGGCTGGTGTCGTTCCGCGACCTTCAGGCGCTTGGCTATGACGAGGGTCAGATCAAGACGATCGCCACCGACTGGGCGATCGAACAGCCGAGCGTGAATCCGGAAACCGGCGAGCCGGCGACGCGCAAGAACCTGCCGTCCGACCGTTTCCCGCTGGTCTTCGCGAACGACGTCGCCGCGCGGGCCGCCAACAACAATGCGGTGCCGCCCGACCTGTCGCTGATGACCAAGGCGCGCGACGACGGTTCGGATTACGTCTATTCGCTGCTGACCGGTTATAGCGCGCAGCCGGCCGATCTGCTCCGCAAGTTCCCCGAGGCCAAGACGCCCGAGGGCCTGCATTTCAACCGCTATTTCGCGACGCTGAACCTCGCTATGGCCCCGCCGCTGACCGCGAACGACCAGGTCCAGTATCAGGACGGCACCCGTGCGACTGTCGACCAGATGGCGAAGGATGTCGCGGCGTTCCTGACATGGACGGCCGAGCCGAACCTGCAAAAGCGCCACACTTGGGGTCTGGCAACGGTCATCTTCCTGCTGATCTTCACCGGTCTGGCCTTTGGCGCGTATCGCAACATCTGGCGGGGCATGAAGCATTGATCGTTGCGGATGACGTCGGGGCCGACGCGATTGCCCGGCGCATCCGCACCATTCCCGACTTCCCCAAACCCGGCATCCGGTTTCGCGACATCACGACGCTGATCCTCGACCCGGAAGGGTTGCGACTCGCGGTCGATGGCATGGTCGCGGCGGTGAACGGTCCGGTCGATCTGGTCGCGGGGATCGAGGCGCGGGGATTCGTCTTCGCCCCTGCCGTCGCCCTTGCGCTCGGCGCAGGCGTGCTCCTGATCCGCAAGGACGGCAAGCTACCCGGTGCTACCATCGCCGAAGACTATGCCCTCGAATACGGCAGCGACCGCATCGCCATCCATGCCGATGCCTGCGCCCCCGGGGCGCGGGTGCTGCTGATCGACGATCTGATCGCGACCGGGGGCACGGCGCGCGCGGCGGTGCGGCTGCTGCGCAAGGCCGGGGCGAGCGTCGAACAGGCGTTGTTCGTGATCGATCTGCCCGATCTGGGCGGGGCGGCGGCGTTGCGGGCCGAGGGGATCGGCGTGTCGGCGCTGGTCGCGTTTCCGGGGGAGTAGGCCGGTTTCGGAAGGGGCCGGGGCACAAGCCGCTCTTGTTGATTCGCCCTCACCCTTCCCACCCGGCGGCGCCGGGCGGGCCCCTTCCCTCTCCCGGCGGGAGAGGGAGGGAGCGGCGTAGCCGCGGAAGGGTGAGGGTGATCTGACTAATGGGTTGAAGGCACAGCCCGTCTACCCCCGCGCCGGCGACCGGACCGGCACTCCCGCCGCCGCCAGCGCGGCATGCGCATCGGCCACCGACGCCTCGCCGAAATGGAAGATCGACGCCGCCAGCACGGCGCTGGCATGGCCCTCGATCACCCCCGCGACCAGATGGTCGAGCGTACCGACCCCGCCCGAGGCGACGACCGGTACCGAGACCGCATCGGCGATGGTGCGGATCAGGTCGAGGTCATAGCCGTCACGCGTCCCGTCGCGGTCCATCGATGTGACCAGCAACTCTCCCGCGCCCAGCGCCGCCAGCTTGCGCGCATGGTCGACCGCGTCGATGCCGGTCGCCCGCCTGCCGCCATGGGTGAACACTTCCCAGCGCCCCTCGACCCGCCGCGCATCGACCGATGCGGTGACGCACTGGCTGCCGAAGCGGTCGGCGATGTCGGCGACCAGTTCGGGCCGGGCGACGGCAGCGGAATTTACCGCGACCTTATCGGCCCCCGCCAGCAGCAGCGCCCGCGCATCCTCGGGCGATCGCACCCCGCCACCGACGGTCAGCGGCATGAAGCACACCTCCGCCGTCCGCCGCACCACGTCGATGATCGTGTCGCGCCCCTCGTGACTCGCGCCGATGTCGAGGAAGGTCAGTTCATCGGCACCCGCCGCATCATAGGCGCGCGCCTGTTCGACCGGATCGCCGGCATCGCGCAGTTCGACGAAATTGACGCCCTTCACCACCCGCCCGGCATGGACGTCGAGACAGGGGATCACCCGCGCCCGAACGGTCATGCGCCGGCGACCCGGATCGCTTCCGCCAGATCGAGGCGACCGTCATACAGCGCGCGGCCGGTGATGACGCCCTCGATCCCCGGCTTGCCCTTCAGCGCGTGAATATCCTCGATCCCCGCGACCCCGCCGCTGGCGATGACCGGGATCGAGACGGCAGCGGCCAGTGCGGCGGTCGCCTCGACATTGCAGCCCTTCAGCATCCCGTCGCGGCCGACATCGGTGAACAGCAGCGCGGCGACGCCGGCATCCTCGAACCGGCGGGCAAGGTCGGTGACCGAGACGGTCGACACATCCGCCCAGCCGCGCGTCGCGACCATGCCGTCCCACGCATCGACCGCGACCACGACCTGCCCCGGACAGGCGGCGGCGGCCTCGCGCACGAAATCCGGGTTTTCCAGCGCGGCAGTGCCGATCACGACCCGCGCGACGCCGAGGTCGATCCAGCGATCGACATTGGCGCGGTTGCGAATCCCGCCGCCGAGCTGCACCCGACCCGGAAATGCCTTCAGGATCGCGGCGACCGCATTGCCATTGACCGACTGACCCGCGAACGCACCGTCGAGGTCGACGACATGCAGATGATCCGCCCCGGCATCGGCGAACAACCGCGCCTGCTGCGCCGGATCGTCGCCATAGACGGTGGCGCGGTCCATATCGCCCTCGGCCAGACGGACGACCTGTCCGCCCTTCAGGTCGATCGCGGGGAAAACCGTCAAGGACGCCATTTCAGGAACCTCTCCAGCAGCGCGATGCCATAGCGCTGGCTCTTTTCGGGGTGGAACTGCACGCCCAGCAGGTTGTCGCGGCCGATCGCCGCGGTCACCGGGCCGCCATGGTCGGTGGTGGCCAGCACCTGATCGCCATCGAACGCATAGCTGTGCAGGAAATACGCCTCACCCGGCACCAGCAACGGATGCTCGCGGCAAGGCACGACATCGTTCCAGCCCATATGCGGCACGGTGATGCCGGGCGACGCGGGCAGCCGGCGGACGGTGCCGTCGATCCAGCCCAGCCCGGCATGGACGCCGAATTCCTCCCCGGTGGTGGCGAGCAACTGCATGCCGACACACACGCCAAGGAACGGTACACCGCCGTCCAGCGCCCGCTCGCGCATCGCCTCGACCATGCCGGGAATCGCGGTCAGGCCGTTCATACACGCCGCGAACGCGCCGACCCCGGGCAGGACGATCCGATCGGCGCTCCGCACCGCTTCCGGATCGGCGGTGATCGACAGGTCCGCCGCGCCCGCCGCCTTCAGCGCATTGGCGACCGAATGGAGATTGCCCGCACCGTAATCGATCAGTGCGATCAAAAGAGGTCGCCGATCTGGTCGATCGCCAGCGTCATGGTGAAGGCGACGATCTCGACCGTCGCGACGCCGTTCACGACGAACGGGTCGGTCTCCGCCACCGCGCGCACCGCGTCCGCTTCGCCGCGGAACAGCAGCACGCCGCCGGTCGGTGGAGTGCGACGCCCGGCGATCAGCATGACCCCCTCGTCCATCGCCTTCTTGATCCACGCGACATGCGCGTCGCGGTGGACATCGACCTCGTCGAGCGGCTTCACATAGGTGAGCATCGCTAGGCTCATCGGCTGCATCGGACGGGCTACCATGTCACAACACTCCCTTGGTCGAGGGGATGGCATCGCTCTTGCGCGGATCGATCTCGGTCGCGGTGCGCAAGGCGCGGGCCAGCCCCTTGAAGATGCTCTCGGCGATATGGTGGTTGTTGGTCCCGTACAGCGTCTCGACGTGCAGCGTGATGCCCGCCGCCTGTGCGAAGCTGTGGCAGAAATGGCCGAACATCTCGGTATCCATCGTGCCGAGCTGCGCCTGGGTGAACGCCACCTTCCATACCAGCCACGGCCGCCCCGAAATGTCCAAAGCGACACGGGTCAGCGTCTCGTCCATCGGCGACAGCGCGTCGCCATAGCGGCGGATGCCGCGCTTGTCGCCCAGCGCCTTGGCGAACGCCTCGCCAATGGCAATGCCGGTATCCTCGACCGTATGGTGCGCGTCGATATGCAGGTCGCCGAGCGTCCGCACGGTCAGGTCGATCAGCGAATGGCGGCTCAGCTGTTCGAGCATATGGTCGAAAAACCCGACGCCGGTCGACACGTCAAAGGTGCCGGTGCCGTCGAGATTGACCGTGACGTCGATCGACGTCTCGCTGGTCTTGCGGGCGATGGTGGCGGTGCGCATGGCCGTGTCCATAGCGCCTGCCGGCTCCCATGCAACGCAACGAATCTTGACGGGCGGGCAAACGCCGCTAACCCAAGGCCCATGAACCAGCCCGTCGCCGACAGCCTGATCCCGTATGACGAGATCGTCCAGGAAGCTTTGCGCGCCGTCGTCGGCCGCGTGCTCGGGCAGGTATCCGCCACCGGCGCACTGCCCGGCGAGCATCATTTCTACATCACGTTCAAGACGCAGGCACCGGGCGTCGACATCCCCCGGCGGCTGATCGAACGGTTTCCGGACGAGATGACGATCGTCATCCAGCATCGTTTCTGGGACCTGACCGTCGATGCCGAACGGTTTTCGGTGGGGCTGAGCTTCGGCGGCATTCCGTCGACGCTGGTCATTCCGTTCGCGGCGATTACCGGTTTCCACGATCCGGCGGTCAATTTCGAACTGCGCTTTCAGGCGAATGACGAACCGGGCGACGAGCCCGAACCGCATGATCCGCCCGAAAACGACGCGCCGATCGCTACCAGCGAGGACGGATCGAACGTCGTCGCGGTGGACTTCAAACGCAAGAAGTGACGATCGAGGTCGTCGCCGCGCCGGGTGAGGGCGAGCGCGAGGCAATCCTGCGCATCCTGTCGGCGCATAACGATGCCGCGGTCGAGCCGACCGAACGTCGGCAGGTCGCGATCGTGGTCCGCGACGACGCCGGCATGATCACCGGCGGGCTGTGGGGCAAGATCGGCTATCGCTGGCTGTTCGTCGAGTTTCTGGCGGTTTCCCCGGCGTTGAAGGGGCAGGGGATCGGCCGCGACCTGATGCAGCGGGCCGAGGAACTGGCGCGCGCGGCGGATTGCATCGGCATCTGGCTCGACACGTTCAGCTTTCAGGCGCGCGGCTTCTACGAAAAACTGGGCTTCGGCCATTTCGGCACGATCGACGATTTCCCGCCGGGCCATGCGCGCTTCTTCCTGTCGAAACGGATCGACTGACGCGCCCACGGGTTCTCGGGAGATGACTGATACCCGTACCGAAACCGACTCGATCGGCGCGATCGAGGTTCCCGCCGACGCCTATTGGGGCGCGCAGACCGAACGATCGATCGAGAATTTCCCCTTTCCCCCGTCCGAACGGATGCCGATCGGCATCGTCCATGCGCTGGCGATCGTGAAGCAGGCGGCGGCGCGGGTGAATCGGGCCCATGGTCTGGAGGGCAGCATCGCCGACGCCATCGAGGCAGCGGCGCGCGAGGTGATTGAGGGCAAGCTCGACGATCAGTTCCCGCTGGTCATCTGGCAGACCGGCAGCGGGACCCAATCGAACATGAACGCCAATGAAGTGATCGCCGGGCGCGCCAACGAGGTGCTGACCGGCACGCGTGGCGGCAAGTCGCCGGTCCACCCCAACGACCATGTGAACAAGGGGCAGTCGTCGAACGACAGTTTCCCGACCGCGCTGCACGTCGCGGCGGTCGTCGCGCTGAACCGCGACCTGCTCCCTGCGCTCGACCGGCTGGCGGACTCGCTGGCGGCAAAGGCGAAGGAATGGGCTGATATCGTCAAGATCGGGCGCACCCATTTGCAGGACGCGACGCCGCTGACGCTGGGGCAGGAAATTTCGGGCTATGTCGCGCAGTTGCGCGATGCGAAGCGGCGGTTGCATGCGGCCGAAGGGGACCTGCTCCGCCTCGCGCAGGGTGGGACCGCAGTCGGCACCGGCCTGAACGCCGCCCCCGGTTTTGCCGAGGGGGTGGCAGCGGAGATCGCCGCGATCACCGGCCACGCCTTCGTCACCGCACCCAACAAGTTCGAGGCGCTGGCGTCGAACGATCCGCTGGTCCAGCTGTCGGGCACGCTCAATACGCTGGCGGTCGCGCTGACCAAGATCGCCAACGATATCCGACTGCTCGGTTCCGGCCCCCGCTCGGGACTGGGTG
Organism: Sphingomonas sp. Leaf5; assembly: GCF_001421155.1. NCBI lineage: Bacteria > Pseudomonadati > Pseudomonadota > Alphaproteobacteria > Sphingomonadales > Sphingomonadaceae > Sphingomonas > Sphingomonas sp. Leaf5. Next base: position 91,660 of record NZ_LMJZ01000001.1, read on the forward strand.
AGATCGACCTGCCGGCGAACGAACCCGGCAGTTCGATCATGCCGGGCAAGGTCAACCCGACCCAGTGTGAGATGCTGACCATGGTCGCGGCGCAGGTGATGGGCAACCACCTGTCGGTGACGGTGGGCGGGATGCAGGGGCATCTCGAACTCAATGTCTTCAAGCCGCTGATCGGCGCAGCGGTGCTGCGCTCGGTCGATCTGCTCAGCGTCGGCATGACCAGCTTCGCCGATCGGTGCGTCGACGGGATCGAGCCGAACCGCGCGCGGATCGGCGAACTGGTCGAACGTTCGCTGATGCTGGTCACCGCGCTCGCGCCCGAGATCGGCTATGACAATGCCGCCAAGATCGCCAAGCACGCCCATGCCGAGGGGCTGACGCTGCGCGAAGCCGGGCTGGCGCTGGGGCTGGTCGATGCGGCGACGTTCGATCGGCTAGTCCGGCCGGAGACGATGGTCGGATAACGCCGATCGCTGTCCTACACGGCCGGCCTGTGCCATGCCGTCGGCTGGGCGTCGTTGCCCGCGTTATTTGACAAGGTGGCTCGGTGGCTTCGCGCAACGCCCGCAAGCGGTGCGAGTGTGACTTTTGTGACCTTTGGCATCGACGCGTGGTTGGCATGACCATGCTGCACGGAACATCCCGGCCCTTCCCGCGCTGTATGTGTATAATCTTAGCGAGGGTAATCATGGGTGCGACGACGATAGGGGCACTGGTCGGTGCCGCGATCGACAAGATGAGCGGCGACGATGACTCGAGCGTCGATGGCGCGATCAAGGGTGCGATTGTCGCCAATGTCCTGAAAGTCGTGGTGCCCATGGCGATTACTTACGCTGTCGGCTGGGCCGTCTTGCGCGGCGCAGGCGAGCTGAAGGCACAATTGTTCGAAACGGAGAATGCAGCATGATCGGACGTATTATCGGCGCACTGGTCGGGCGCAAAATGGATCGCCGCGACGGACGTGGTGGTGTGAAGGGTGCGGCGATGGGCTGGGTCGCCGGCAGCGTGATGCGGCGCATGGGGCCGCTCGGCATGATCCTCGGCGGCGGCTATGCCGCGAAAAAGGCCTATGACCGCCGCAAGCTCGACAAGATGCGGCGCGGTTATTGATGGTTTTGCGGTTCCCGCCGATCGCGGAAACCGCAGCCGCCCGGCGCATCGGGCGGGCACGCTATCCGCGACACGTAAGTGAACATCAGGGGCGACGGGATTCCGTCGCCCCTTGACGTCGTGCGCCCGCACGCGCGATGAGGCCCCGCCATGAGCCATCTGCCAGACCCCGACCTCCACGGCTTCAAGCGCCGGGGGCTGTTGTTCGTCCTGTCCTCTCCATCCGGGGCGGGCAAGTCGACGATCGCACGCAAGCTGCTGGCCGCCGAAACCGACCTGTCGATGTCGGTGTCCGCCACCACGCGCGGACCGCGCGAGGGGGAAGTCGACGGCAAGGATTACCACTTCGTCGATCTGGAAGAATTTCGGCGCATGGTGTCGGCCCATGAATTTCTCGAATGGGCGCATGTGTTCGGCAACCGCTACGGCACGCCCCGCGCGCCGGTCGAAGCGATGCTGAGCGCGGGCAAGGACGTACTGTTCGATATCGACTGGCAGGGCGCCCAACAGCTGTTCCAGATTGCCGGCGGTGACGTCGTCCGCGTCTTCATCCTGCCGCCGTCGATGGCCGAGCTGCGCCAACGGCTGGTGTCGCGCAACACCGACAGCGTCGAGGTGATCGACGCCCGCATGGCGCGATCGGCGGCCGAGGTCAGCCATTGGGACAGCTATGACTATGTGCTGGTCAACGACGATGTCGAGGATTGCTTCCGCAAGGTGCAGACGATCCTCGCTGCGGAACGGCTGCGCCGGTCGCGGCAGACCGGGCTGATCGGCTTCATCCGCAAGCTGCTGCGCGCGCCGGGCGAGTGAAGCCGCCCTCCCCCGGAAGGGAGGGGCGGCGTCTGGCGTTCAGGGGTGTGCGACCTTGATATCGGCCGCATTCGGCGCTTCGACCGCGCCGACCGGACGTTCGGAAAACACCGGTTCGTGCGGTTCGGGGATCGTGCCCTCATCGGCGATCCCCGCCGCATAGGAAGCCGACGAATCGCTGCCGTCCGCCTGATGCGCCGTGGTCGGCGGCGGCAGCAACTTCACCTCGTCGTCGGTCCGGCGCGGTGTCGATCCGCGGAGCGACAGCAGCATGCCCGCCGCGACGCCGACTCCGCCCAAGATCGCCATGGTCGTCCATGGTCGCATCTGCGCTTCGAGCGCGAAGCTCTGCTTGCGGACATGATTGTCCTGGTTCGACCGTTCGCGGCCGTCCTTGCGCGGTTCGAACAGATTGTCCTTGGCACCGGGCGTCGCGGGGGTGGCGATCGTCTGCGCCTCTTCCTTGAAGAACATTTCCATGAACCGGTCGGCGCTGCGCGGCAGCAGGTTGCTCATCTTGGTCATCGCCATGCCGGTGCCGCCGATGGTCAGGTCGCGCTTGGGATGGGCAGCGGCGAAGCAGATCGCCTTGGCGACCAGTTCGGGATCATAGACGACCGGCGGGACGCGCGCCGGCTTGTCCATGCGGTTGCGGGCATGCTCGGGATAGGGGGTGTCGATCGCGGCGGGTTTGATCAACGTCACCGATACCGGGCGGCCTTCGGCCTCCATCTCCATCCGGAACGCTTCGGTAAAGCCCTGCACCGCATGTTTCATCGCGCTGTACGCGCCCTGCACCGGCACCGACCGGTCGGACAGGATCGACCCGAGATTGACGATCGCCCCGCCGCCCCGCGCCGTCAGTTCGCGCGCCGCATAGAGCGAGGCGGCGACGGTCGCGAAATAGCCGACGTCGAACACCCGGCGCTGCTCATCGATGCCGGTCGCCTCCAACCGCGCATAGAGCGCGACGGCGGCGTCGTTCACCCAGGTGTCGAACCCGCCGAACGCCTCGCGTGCCTTCGCTCCGATCCGTTCAGGAGCATCGGCGGCGGTGATGTCGATCGCGAGGAACTCCGCCTTGCCGCCGCGCAGCAGGATCGATTCGGTCGCCTCGCGCAGCGCGTCTTCGTTGCGGGCGACCAGCAGCACCTTCGCGCCTTCACGCGCCGCGCGGCGGGCGGTGGCGAGGCCGATCCCCGACGAGGCACCGGTGATGACGATGGTCTGTTCGGACAGCGGCTTGAGCGTGACGGCCATGGGGGGAACCTCCGAATGTCTGGATGGCGCGCTAACGCACGGCAACCGTCCGGGGTCCGGGCAAGCTATTGTTCCAGCACCGCCATCCGTTGCGGCAGCACCGCCATCACCGCGCGGCGCGCCTCACTGTCGATCGCGGTCCAGCGCGCGATCTCGTCGCGCGTCCGTCCGCAGCCGAGGCACCAGCCGGTGTCGGTATCGATCGAACAGACCAGCACGCAGGGGCTTTCGATCGCCTGCGCAGCGACCGGTTCGAACACGTCGTCCACCGGATCAGAGCGGGATGCGGACATTCAGGAAGGCGGGGACGGGGCCGTTCCAGCCGCCATCCTCGACCGCGTCCTGCTGGACGTAGCGGGCCGGGCGTTCGTCGCGCTGCTGGGGTGCGCGTTCCTCGCGTTCGCGACGGGGGCGGCGTTCCTCGCGCTCGGCGCGTGGCGCACGCTCGGCACGCGGTTCGCGCTCGCGCGGGGCCTCGGGTGCCTCGGCTTCGGCGGCGGGACGGCTGCGACGGCCACGGCGCGGTGCTTCCTCGACCGCCTCAACCTCGGCGGTTGCCGGTTCGGGGGCGGCATCGTCCATGTTCAGGACCGGGATCTTCTGTCCGGTCAGCTTTTCGATATTGGCGATATTCTCGGCATCATCGGGCGTGACCAGCGTATAGGCGATGCCGGTCGCGCCACCGCGGCCGGTGCGCCCGATACGATGGACATAATCGTCGGGATGCCACGGCGCGTCATAGTTGAAGACGTGGCTCACGCCCTTCACGTCGAGGCCGCGCGCCGCGACGTCCGAGGCGACGAGGATCGAGACGTCCCCCGATTTGAAGCGTTCCAGTTCGGCGATGCGGGCGGACTGGTCCATGTCGCCATGGATTTCGGCCGAGCGGAAGCGGGCGCGCTGCAGGCTCTTGTTCAGTTCGCGGACCGTCGTCTTGCGATTGCAGAAGATGATCGCGTTGCGGACCTCCTCGGTCGCCAGCAGCGTGCGCAGCACTTCGCGCTTCTTCGCGGCGCTGACCGGTACGACATGCTGCGCGATGTTCAGATTGGTCGATGCCGGACGCGACACCTCGATCGTCTTGGGATTGTCGAGGAACTTGTCGGCCAGCTTCTTGATCGGCGGCGGCATGGTGGCCGAGAACAACAGCGTCTGACGCTGTTTGGGCAGCTTGGTGCAGATTTCCTCGATATCGGGAATGAACCCCATGTCGAGCATCCGGTCGGCTTCGTCGATGACCAGCATCGAACAGCCGGTCAGCAGAATCTTCCCGCGCGTGAACAGGTCCATCAGCCGGCCCGGCGTCGCGATCAGCACGTCGACGCCCTTTTCGAGCGCGGCGAGCTGGTCGCCCATCGACACGCCGCCGATCAGCAGCGCCATCGACAGCTTGTGGTTCGCGCCATATTTCTCAAAATTCTCGGCAACCTGCGCGGCGAGTTCGCGCGTCGGTTCGAGGATCAGCGAGCGTGGCATCCGTGCCCGACTGCGCCCCTGCGCCAAAATGTCGATCATCGGCAGCACGAACGACGCGGTCTTGCCGGTGCCGGTCTGGGCGATCGCGACCAGATCGCGCATCATCAGCACCGACGGGATCGCCGCCGCCTGAATCGGAGTCGGTTCGGTATAGCCCGAATCGTTGACGGAACGCAGCAGTTCGTCGGACAGGCCGAGATCGGCGAAGGTCATTGCGGTTCCATGGCTGGGGAACGCAACAGGCCCGCGCTCCGGTAAATCGGACCGCGCGTCGCGGAAAATGTCCGAAAAGTCAAGGTTGGCGTGTGCGCCGTCCGCAATTCAGCGCGCCGGGACCAGCGCGCGGAACTGCGCGATCCGGCATTGTCCGCCGGTGCGTGAGCGGATGACGTCGCGCGACGCGCACATCCGCCCGTCGCTGCTCGGTTTGATATACATGCCGGCATAGAAATCGAGCGACGGGCAATTGTCGGCGAGCCGCGCCCGCACCCGCCCGCCACCGTTCAGCAACAGATCGACGCTGTCGGTGCGGCTGATCGTCACCGCCGCGACATTCTGTAGGGGCAGGCAGCGGTCGGTACGTTTTTCGATCCACTGGATCGGCGGCAGCGCACGCGGCGCACTGAACGCGACGGGGGCGAAGGGCGCGCGGGGGACGCGAATGATCATCCGCTGGATGCGCATCTCGGTCCGCAACACCGTCGTCGCCGGCGGGTCGGCGAGCCGGCGCTGCGCGGCACCGGGCAGCGCGAGCAGGAGCAACATCAGGGTCGCTGCGGGAAGCGGCAGGGCGGTCACGCGGTGAACATCTCCGATCGGAATTTAACCGCAGATGAACTGGTCGCAAGGGGATAGCGGTGCTACCGCCCGGTCCATGATGCCGTCGCCCGTCGCCGCGATGGTCGCCGATGCCCGTGCGGGGCTGGGCGACCGGATCGTCACCACCGATGTCGAACGGATCGCGCCGTGGCTGACCGACTGGCGCGGGCGCTTTCATGGGCGAAGCGCGGCGCTGTTCGAACCTTCCGCTACGGAACAGGTCGCTGCGCTGGTCGCGCTGGCCGCGAAACATGGTGTGCCGATCGTGCCGCAGGGCGGCAACACGTCGATGGTCGGCGGCGCGACCCCGCCAGCGCAGGGCGACGCGGTGCTGCTGTCGCTCCGGCGGATGGATCGGTTGCGGCGTATCGATCCGGGACAGGCGGTCGCCGAAGCAGGCGTCATCCTTCAGAACCTGCACGAAGCCGCCGCCAATACCGACCAGCGATTCCCGCTGACGCTGGGCGCGCGGGGCAGTGCGACGATCGGCGGGCTGGTGTCGACCAATGCCGGCGGGACGCAGGTGCTGCGCTGGGGCAATATGCGGCGGCTGGTGCTGGGCGTCGAGGCGGTGCTGCCCGACGGATCGGTGCATGACGGGCTGGCGGTACTGCCCAAGGACAATCGCGGGTACGACCTAACGCAGTTGCTGGTCGGGGCGGAGGGTACGCTCGGCATCGTCACCGCCGCGACCTTGCGGCTGGCCCCGGCCATCGCCGAACGTGCCGTCGCCTGGGTCGGGATCGGCGATCCGCAGGCGGGGCTGGACCTGCTGCGCGCGATGCAGGCAAAGACCGACCGGATCGAGAGTTTCGAGATCATCCCCGCCGATACGCTAACGCTGGCCGTCGCGCATGTGCCCGGCGCGCGTGCGCCGCTGGTGGGCGACCATCCGTGGCAGTTGCTGATCGAGGCGGTCGCGGCCCCCGGCGAATCGCCGCCTGCGGCCCTGCTCGAAACGCTGCTCGCCGATGGGTTCGCCGCAGGACGGATCGAGGATGCGGTGCTCGCCACCAGCGAAGCGCAGGCTGACGCCTTTTGGCGGTTGCGCGATTCGCTGTCGGCGGCGGAGAAATCGACCGGGCCGGCGGTCCAGCATGATATTTCGGTGCCGGTCGACACCATGCCGCGGTTCATGACGCAGGCGGCCGCGGCCGCGGAGGCGCGCTTTCCCGGCACCCATGCCACCGCCTTCGGCCATCTGGGCGACGGCAATGTCCATTTCCACGTCCGCGCGCCAATGGGTGTCGACCCGGCCCGCTGGTATGCGCAGGACGCGCCGGTAATCACCCGCTTCGTCCATGACGCGGTGACGGCGGCGGGCGGGTCGATCTCGGCAGAACATGGCATCGGCCAGATGAAACTGGCCGAACTGGACCGGCTGGGTCCGCCCGCCCGGCTGGCGGCGTTGCGCGCGATCAAGGCCGGGCTGGACCCCCTAGGGCTGTTCAATCCGGGCAAGCTCGTATCGCTTGCGCCCCGCGCGACCAATCCATAGACGGTGGCACGAGGTACGCCCGGGGGGGCGGCCGTCCGGCAATCAGCCGGACCGAATTGAGTATCTGGAGACCCTGAAATGGCCAGCGCGCCGCAGAATCAATCGCTTCCGCTGTTCTACAACCAGCTCGAACCGCTTTCGAGCCAGACGCACGGCAACTGGAAGGTCCGTTCGTCGGATCGTGCGCCGTTCCTGACCGGGCAGCATGCGATTCCCGTCACGGTCGAGGAATTCCCGCTGGTGCAGCGCCGGATGCCGATTGTCTTTTCGGTCGGTGACGATCCCGTGCCGCTGGCGCTGATGGGCCTGAACGAAGGCGTCAACACCTTCCTCGACGACGATGGCCGGTTGATCGACCCCGAAACCTACATCCCGGCCTATATCCGCCGCTATCCCTATCTCCTCGCGCGCCTGCGCCCGGAGTCGGACGAACTGTCGCTGTGCTTCGATCCGACGTCGGACGTGATCGGTCCGTTCGAAGAGGGCGAGCCGCTGTTCGACGGCGATCAGCCCAGCGAAGTCACCAAGCAGATCCTCGCCTTCAACGAGCAATTCGAGCAGGCCGGGCAGAAGACCGGCATGTTCATGAAGGAGATCAAGGACATGGGCCTGCTGATGGACGGCGAAGTGTCGATCCAGCAGGAAGGCAACGACCAGCCGTTCGTCTATCGCGGTTTCCAGATGATCTCGGAAGAAAAGCTGAACGAGCTGCGCGGCGACCAGCTGCGCAAGATGCAGCAGTCGGGCATGCTGCCGCTGATCTTCGCGCACCTGTTCTCGCTGTCGCTGATGCGGGACGTGTTCGCGCGGCAGATGCGGCAGGGCAAGGTGCAGGCGCAGCCGGCGGCGGTTCCCACCTTCTGATGCGCGGCACCCGGCCGTTCCACGCCCAGCGTTATTCGCGCGGTGCGATCTTCTTTCACTGGACGATCGCGCTGCTCGTGCTGGTCAATCTGTGGATCGGCCTGGTCGGCGGGTCGATGGGCGTTCACAAGGCGGTCGGCATCACCGTGCTGGTGCTGACCGCCGGGCGCATCGTCTGGCGTATCGCCAACCCGCCGCCGCCACTGCCCGCCTTCGTTGCGGGTTGGGAACGGCTGGCGGCGAGCTGGACGCATCGCCTGTTCTATGGGTTGCTGATCGTCCTGCCGTTGAGCGGTTGGGCGATGGTGTCGGGGGCCAGGCGCTATCCGCTCGACTGGTTCGGGCTGTTCCCGATCCCGTATCTGCCGATTACACCTGTCGTTGCCGGGGCCGGTCATGAGGTCCATGAAGTCGGCGGCTTCCTGATGGCCGGACTGGTCGCGCTCCATGTCGGCGCGGCGCTGCGGCACCAGTTCCTGCTGCGCGACGGTATCGTTTCGCGCATGCTGCCGGGCGGACGGCGGACGCGCTAAGGCGCGTTGCGATAAAGTCACGGTCAAATGTAAAAAGGCTCTTGAAGCCGTCCGGACAGCTACCTAAATAGTGGTTACACGGTTCGATGTCCCCCCTTTCGTTGGACCGTGCGGCGCGTTTCACGCGCCTCCTCCCTGAACCTTGGCCACTCCGTGTTATACACGGGGTGGCTTTTTTCTTGAGCTATTCCGCTGCGATGCGGCGCGTCATGTTCAGCGCGACGTCGGCTGCCCGGTCGAGCACGGCCCGCACCAGCGCGATGGTCTTGCCGAGGCCCGCACCGGGCCGGTCGAGCGCCTCGTCGAGGTACAGGTTGCGGTCGATCTCCAGTTGCAGCGCATGGATGTCGGCGCGCGGCCGGGCGTGTTCCGACAGGATATGGCCGCCGGCATAGGGATGGTTGATCGCCAGCGGCAGCCCATGATCGCGCACTACCGCCGCGATCGATGCGGTCAGCTGTCCGCCCGCGCTCCGCCCGTACCGGTCACCGAGCACGATCTGCGCGGGCGTGAGCCCAACCAGCGGCGGCATCGAATGCAGGTCGAGCAGGATGGCGATGCCGAATCGGGCATGCGCCGCCGCCAGTGCCGCCGCCACCGCAGCATGATACGGGGCGTGGTCCGTTGTGATTCGTTCGACCACTTCCGCATTGGTCAGCTTGCGTCGCCACATATTGTCTGCACCGCCGGCGCGACGGGGGATCAGCCCGATACCGCTGCGGACCTTGTCCGATGCGGCATGGCCGGCATTGCGTGGGTCCGCGCCCGCATCGACCTGCGGATCGCGGTCGCGCACCGGCGATCGGTTGAGGTCGATCCAGCCCCGCGCCCGTGTCGCCACCAGCATCGTTTCGTCGCGGTGCGCGCCCTGTGCGACCGCATCGACATACCGGTCCTCCAGCGCCGTCAGCCGCGCGACCGGCACCGTCAGCAGCGACAGCATCGCCGGCGGATAGTCGCGTCCGGCATGCGGCACCGACACCACCACGGGCGACACCGGATCGGCCGGACCGAAACGGCGAAAGGACAGGGGGGCGGGGATCATGTCCCGTACAGGATCACGGCCCGCCGCAGTTGTCGAGCATATCACTGGAAAATCTTAACCCGGACCGGCATACTGTCCGGGCTCGGGTCGAAGGGGTTGGGATGTACAGGATTTTGCTGGCCGAAGACGACCAGGTGATGCGCGAGTATCTTACGCGCGCGCTGGAACGTGCCGGCTATGGCGTCAGCGCGGTCGATCGCGGTACCGCGGCGATTCCGCTGTTGCGCACCGAAAGCTTCGACCTGTTGCTGACCGACATCGTTATGCCGGAAATGGACGGCATCGAACTGGCCCAGCGCGCCGGCGAGATGGTTCCCGACCTGCGCGTGATGTTCATCACCGGTTTCGCGGCGGTCACGCTCAAGGCGGGACGACAGGTGCCGCATGCCCGTATCCTGTCCAAGCCGTTCCACCTGCGCGAGCTGGTTGCCGAGGTCGACCGGCTGTTCGGGGAAGAAAGAGTGCCGACCAGCAATTAAGCGCTTGTCAGGCGGCAACCGCGCCGCTAACAGCGCCACTCCGGTTTCGATCTCTCCGGCAACAGAGAGATCGCCGGGCGCGTAGCTCAGTGGTAGAGCACTGTGTTGACATCGCAGGGGTCGCAAGTTCAATCCTTGCCGCGCCCACCATATAGAAAGCCCGTCAGGTGAATGCCTGGCGGGCTTTTTCGTTGTTGCGTTGGCTCGCCGACTCGATGGGCGCTTGGGGCATGTACGTTCTCCGCCTGCGCGACGCCTTGCAATTCCGATGGCATGGCGGTTGCGCCATGAAACGGCCCGTCCCGTATTCGACGCGTACTGGCGCGATCAGGCGACATCAGCCGGAAGTATTGCTAAGGCTGGTCCTTCCAAGCGGTCAGAATCACGGAAGAGTTAATCTCGCTTGGAAGGTCGTTCCGAAAAATCGGTTGAAATAAAAGGGGGTTGTATGTCATTGCGCCCCGGTCAGCTTTTGGGAGAGGGGTGGCCACAACTTCGGGGGAAGACGATATGGAATTGGCGCGGTCAGACCATCATGGGGAGGCACCGACGGACGTGCCGATCCGGAAACCGGCGCATATTCCGGCGCTTGACGGACTGCGGGGCGCTGCCGCGCTGCTGGTCGTGGTTTCCCATTTCCAGACCCTTGGCCTGTCCGATGATCATATTCCGCATTCGGGCACGTTCGGGGTCATGATCTTCTTCGTCCTCAGCGGCTTCCTGATGGGTCATCTTTACCTGTTCCGGCCGTTTGACGGAGCCGCCGTCACCCATTTCATGGCATCGCGCATCGCGCGGGTCATTCCGCTATTCTATGCGGTGATCATCGGCTCCTATATCGCATCGAACATCTTCGGCAGCGACTTCGTCTATTATCTGACGACCTTCGATACGCTGAAGCATTTGCTATTTGTCGGCAGCAAATACGTCTTCTGGTCGATCCCGCCCGAAGTCGAATTCTACGTCGTGTTCGTCGGTCTCTGGTATGTCGTCGCGCGGCGGCACGTCCTGCGCTATCTGCCGGTCTTCGGGTTCGGGCTGGCGGCGATGTTCGTCCTGCAACCGATGTTCCCTGGCATCACCGTCTTCAACTCGCTGCCAATTTTCCTCGCGGGCGTCAGCGCGGCGGTGCTGTGCCGCTTCGTGCAGTTCGACCGGATCGACAAGCGTTCGGCGACGATCGTCCAGTGTCTGGGGATCGTCCTGATGCTGTCGATCTTCGTGGAGTTCGTCTCGACCGATCCGACCAAGACCGGCTTCGGATGGGAGCGCGGACGCGTCTACGAAAGCCTGCCGATGGCGTTGCTGTTCGGCGCGTTCGTGCTGTCCTTCACGATCGATACGAAGTTCGCGCGCCTCTTCTTTGCGAACCGGGTCATGCGGCGGCTTGGAGCGTACAGCTTCTCAATCTATCTGCTGCACGAACCGGTCGCCGACACGGTCCAGAACGCGTTGCAGGCATGGAACGTCCCGATCGCCCTGCAGATTGCTGTCATTCTGGCCGCGGTCGTCGGCGTGGCGTCGGTCAGCTTCCGCCTGTACGAAATGCCGATGCAGTCGGCTGTCAGGCGCGCCATCCTGCGCCTCGACCGGTACCGGGTTCGCGGTGCCACGATGTGGCGTGAGGCGCGGGCGGGCAGCCGGTAGGCTGGTATGCTCGCGACCGGGGGGTGACGCCGCCCGCGCCTGAACGTTTGCCGCCGCTCGTTCAGAATACTTCAAGTTCTGGTGAACGGATAGGGTCAGCGCCGGTTCGAATTCTTTAAATCGAACAGGCTTGGGGTTTTAAACCCGAAGCATCTGGTACTTTAGTCCATAGACCAGCATTGCGATTGGTGTTCCGGATGTTTCGACTCCGAAGCTGTGAAACAGCATTATTTTATCTATAGTTGACCGGTCATCATGTCTCGCGCGGCTAACGGGTCGACCGCCATATTTGATTCGGGACAATGCGTAATCAGAAATATACTGGACATTTCTGCGTATATCTGATGTTGCGGCTTTCGATTGCATCGGGGGGTGCAGAGGACGGGGCAGCGATCATGACGGTAACGAACCAGGCAAAACGTAACGAAGGGCGGGCACCTCGCCAATCGTGGATGGATCTGCTGCGCGGTCTGGCAATCCTGCTGGTCGTGGCGTTCCATTCGGTGACGATCCTGAGCCGGGTCGATCTGGTACCACCTGCTTGGCTCAAAGAAATCACCGACTTCTTCGCGCTTTACCGAATGCCGACGTTGATGTTCCTGTCTGGCTTGTTGTTGCCCAAGTCGCTGGAAAAGGGGTCGGCTACCTACTTCCTCGGCAAACTGCGCAGTGTCTGGTGGCCCTATCTGATCTGGTCTGCGGTCACGGCCATCGTCTTTTCCCGCGACGTGGGCAGCGTCCCGGCGATCTTCAGTCTCCTGAATGCCGGGAGTTACCTCTGGTTTCTGTATTTCATCGGCATCTTCTATTTCGTTGCCTATCTTGTGAAGTCGTTCAATTTCCTCATCGTTGGCGCGGCTATCTTTGGGATTGCGGTACTGGTGTCGTTCGGGTCGCCCGGCATCGTCGTCCATACGCGCATGTTCTACCTGATGACTTTCTTCTTCCTCGGCGCATTTGCCGGTCGGCATTGGGATGCCTTCCTCGCCCTCATCGATCGGCGCGAAAGCTTGATCGCGGCAGCAGTCGCCGCGATTGGCGGTGTTCTTGCCGCCTATTTCGACTTCAAGTCCGGACCGGCGTTCATCGCGCTCACCCTCGCCTTCGTCATCGCGGCATGCCATCTGTCGCGGAAGGTCGCGGACCGGCGCTGGACGCATCTGCCCAATTATGTCGGCCGCAATTCGCTGAAATTCTATGTCAGCCATTTCCCCGCCATCTATCTGTTCGATGTCATGGCGGTCCGGCTCGGTGTCACCAATACCGACATTCTCGTCGTCGCCAGCATCGTGTTTGCATTGTCGGTCGGACTGATCCTGTCGGTCGCGTCTGAGCGATCGAAGCCCGTGCAGTGGCTTTTCGCCTTTCCGAAGTTCGGCAAGCCGGCCGCGGTCCGTCCGGCCAGTGCGTGAATCTTGTTGCGGGTAGCCGTCTCGATAGCTGGTTCCCGCAGCGGTTCGTCGCGGTCTGGATGAACGCCACGCCAGGGGAGGTACGTCGTCCGGTTCGGCCACGGCCATTGCGCGTAACGCGATCCTTGTTAGCATTCTCCCAAATGAGGGGAAGAATAGCGATGCGCTGCTACGGATGGATTGGTCTCGCTGCGACCGTGCTGATGGCTGCGACGCCTGTTGCCGCGCAGCGGGTCGAGGAAGTGTCGATCGATCAGTTGCAGGCGCAGATGCGCGCGGGGGCGACCGACAGCGTCGCGGTCACCCGTGCCTATATCGCCCGGATTGCGGCGATGGATCGCGCCGGGCCGACGCTGCGCAGCGTCATCGCGCTGAACCCGGATGCGTTGCAACAGGCGGCGGCGCTCGATGCCGAGCGGCGGGGCGGGCGGGTGCGGGGGCCGCTGCATGGCGTACCGATCCTGATCAAGGACAATATCGAGACGGCGGACCGGGTTGCGACTACTGCCGGCAGCCTTGCGTTGCGGGACAACTTGACCGGGCGGGACGCGCCGTTGGTCGCCTATCTGCGGCGGGCGGGGGCGGTGATCCTCGGCAAGACCAATTTGTCCGAATGGGCCAATATCCGATCGACCCGGTCGATGAGCGGCTGGAGCGCGGTCGGCGGACTGGTGCGCAATCCCTATGCGCTCGATCGCACCGCCTGCGGATCGTCCTCGGGATCGGGCGCTGCGGTCGCGGCCAGCTTCGCGGCGGCGGCGGTCGGGACCGAGACCGATGGATCGGTCGTCTGCCCGTCGTCGATCAACGGACTGGTCGGGTTCAAGCCGACGCTGGGCCTGATCAGCCGCAGCCGGGTGGTGCCGATCAGCCATAGCCAGGACACGCCCGGGCCGATGGCGCGATCGGTGCGCGACGCGGCGCTGTTGCTGTCGGCAATGGCGGGTCCCGATCCGACCGACCCAGCCGCCGCTCGTACCGAGATCCGGGATTATGTCGCTGGCCTGTCGGCCGACGCGCTGAAAGGACGGCGGATCGGCGTGATCCGGCCGCAGGGGATGACGCAGCCGCTGACCCGGCGGTTCGACGCGGCACTCGCGGTGCTGCGCGCGGGCGGCTCGACGCTGGTCGAGGTGACGCCTCCCAAGCTCGACGGGCTGGGCGAGGCGGAACTGCTGGTCCTCCAGACCGAGTTGAAAGCCGACCTGAACACCTATCTCGCCACCACTCCGGCGGCGGTGAAGACGCGCACTCTCGATCAGGTCATCGCCTTCAACCGCGCGAACGCGCCGCGCGAAATGCCGTTCTTCGAACAGGAAACGTTCGAGGCGGCGGCAAAGACGGGAGGGCTGAACGACCCGGCCTATCGCGCGGCGCGGGCGAAGTCGCTGCGGCTGGCGGGTGCCGAAGGGATCGACGCCATGCTGAATAGTGCGAAGCTCGATCTGCTGGTCGAGCCGACCTATGGCGCGGCGTGGCTCAGCGACCCGGTATATGGCGACCAATATGGCGGCCCGTCGGCGTCCGAATTGCCGGCGGTGGCGGGATATCCGCACCTGACCGTACCGATGGGGCTCGCGCAGGGGTTGCCGGTCGGGCTGTCGTTCATCGGCACGGGTGGTGCCGACCAGCAGGTGCTGAACGCCGGCTATGCCTATGAACAGAAGGCACAGGCACGAGTCGCGCCGCGTTATGCGGAGCGCGCCGAGGTGGGCGCGGGGCTGGAAGGGGTTCGGTAGGGGCCAGCGACGTTCCGGCGCTCGATCGCAAGTTCAGCATACGCCCGCGCCGACCGGAGCCCCGTCGGGGGAGGCCGGTAATCCATCGGGAAGACATCCCAACCGGACCCCGGCCTTCGCGAGACCTCTGCGAGAATACTGGTTCCCGTCCCCCGCCGTATCCCCGCGCAGGCGGGGGTCAAGGTTGCAAGCGCAAGCCGTTGTTCTGCGCGGCTCTGGACCCCCGCCTGCGCGGGGGTACGGTGTGTTTTGGCGAAGCTTTCGACGTTCGCAGAGGTCTCGCCTTCGCCGGGGTTACGGCGAAAGTCCGGCAAGATCCGGAAGCTTGGCAATGGTCTCGTCAGCCTCAGGACGAAGTCGGGGGACGCTATCCCAGCGTCTTCAACAATTCCGCCCACCACACGACGCCCGGATCGATCGTCGCTACCGGCACGCGTTCGTTCAGCCCGTGGGCAAAAATCTCGCCGGGCTTCATGAACACGCCGCCCACGCCGAAGCTCGGGATACCCTTTGCACGGAAATGCATCGAATCGGTCGCGCCGGCTTCCTGCATCGGCAGGACCGGCGTACCCGGTGCGCGTTTGGCGACCACCGTTTTGACCGCCGACACGACCTTCGGGTCGAGCGGGGAGGCACCCGCTTCGATCGTGCCATTGTCGCGGAAGGTGACCGCGATCGTCGGGTCGGCGGCCAGTTCGATCAGCTTCTTCTCGATCTCGGCGCGCGGCGTGCCGGGAAAGATGCGGCAGTTGATGTTGGCCATCGCCCGCTGCGGCAATGCGTTGGGCGCATGGCCGCCGTTGAACATGGTGGGCACACAGGTCGTACGGACTTGTCCCACATAGCGTTTGTCGGCGGACAGGATGTCGGCGGCGGCGGTATCGGCCGGATTGGCGGCGAACGCCTTCATCGCCGCGCCCAGCTCGCCCGGCGTTGCGGCGGCGGTCCCGGCGAGTGACGCCTTGGTGATCTCGTTCTGCTGCGGCGGGAAGCGGTAGTTGGCGATCCGCACCACCGCGTTCGCCAGCACCGCGATCGCGTTGCGCGGCCCCGGTCGGCTCGAATGGCCGCCGGGATCGGTGACGGTCAGATGCCAGTCGCCATAGACTTTCTCCGCCGCCTGCAGGCCATAAGCGATCGGCTTGCCATCCTCGCCCAGTGCGCCGCCACCGGCATCGGCGTTCAGCACCAGCCCGGCATTGACGAACGCCCCCGCTGCCGCCTGCGTCGTCTTCATCTCGGTTTCTTCGTCACCGGTCAGCACCAGCACAAGGTCGCGTTTCGGCACCCAGTTCTCGCGCTTCAGCTGCATCAGCGTCGCGACGACCAGTGATACGTTCGCCTTGTTGTCCAGACTGCCGCGCCCGAAGACATAGCCACCCTCGACCACCGGCGTGAACGGATCGCGGGTCCAGTCCTTTGCGTCGGCGGCGACCACATCCATATGGCCCAGCACGACGGTCGGCTTCGCCTTGCGGTCGCGCCCGGCGATGCGCGCGGTCAGATAGCCGGTCTCGCCCAGCGGCACGAACGTCACGTCGGCATCGGCAAAGCCCGCCGACACCAGTTGCTGCTTCAGATAGGCGGCATAGGCCGGCACCTGCCCCTCGCCCTGCACCGTCTTGAACGCGATCCCGCGCGTCAGCAGCGTCAGCGCTTCCTTGCCCGTAGCGGAGGTCGGCGCATCCTGCGCGATCGCGGCGGCGGGGAGCAGGGTGGATGCCGCAAGGACGACGAACAGGTGGCGCATGGACTTCTCCGACTAGGCTGCCGGCAGTCTGCGCAGGGGAAGGGGCGGGGCGCAAGACCGCCCCGCACCCTCGTCACGCCGGCAGTGCGGCAATCGCCTTGGCGTGATCGGACACCAGCCGGATCGTCGTGTCACCGGTGAAGATGCCGTACCAGCCCTGCGGCTCGTGCGGCGGATCGCCCATATACTGGCGGTCGCCGTCCTGGAACCGGTAGTCGGGATGCGCCGCGCGCGCTTCGCCGTTCCATGCCCAGAAATTGGTGCCGGCGATCGGCCCGCCGTCCTGCATGTCCTTGATCGCCGCCGAATAGATGCGACCGTAGAAGCGATCCTTGTACGTCGTCGCCACCGCCGGATCGTTGCTGCCGCCGTCGCGCGGATAGCCGAATTCCTCGATCACCATCGGCTTGTCCAGCCGGCGGGCCAGCGCGACATGGTCGGCGATATACTGGTCGGTCAGCATCTCGCCACGCGCGGCGGTATTGGCGAGGTCGGTCTGCTTCACCCAGTCCCAGTTGTTGGGCCAGATATGCACGGTCAGATAGTCGATCTCTGGGATGGCATGTTCGGCCAGCACGATATCCGCGCTTTCCAGCCCGCCCTTCAGCCCCTCGCTGCCGGTCGAGACCAGATGGTTGCGATCGATCGACTTGATGAACTGCGCACTGTCGCGGACCCACGCATAGAATTGCGGCAGGTTCGCATGGGCCATGTCGCCCGACGGACGCGGCTCGTTCGACAGCTGCCATGCCATGATCGTCGGATCGTCGGCGTAGGGCTTGCCCGTCACGCCGTTGGTCCGCCCGACGACCGCACGGATCCAGTCGCGATACAGGTCCATGGCGGCGCGATTGCCGTAGAATTGGGCATTGAAGTTCGCGAATTCCGGCCAAGGATGCGCCGGATCGTTCATGTTGAGGTATTTGCCGCCGTTGACGTAGGACAGGTACGTCATCATCCCGCCCGACCATTCCCAGAAGTTGGTCAGGTAGAGCACCGCGCGAATGCCGCGCTTGCCCATTTCCGCCAGCGCATAGTCGAGCCCGGCGAGCAGCGTCTGGTTGTAATCCTTGCCGGGACCGCGAAAGCCCGGCTTGATCGAATTCTTGAGCGGCCCTTCCTCGCTCGACGCCAGCACGCGCAGGTTCGTCACCCCCATCGCCGCCAGCGCGTCGAGTTCGCGGCCCAGCCGTGCCCGGTCGCCATAGGGCGCATCGGCACCCAGATAGGCGGCATACCACATATTGCCGCCGACGAAACGATAGCGCCGGCCGTCGAGCGACAGCCGCATCCCGTCCCGCCGCACGAAGCCGCTGGTGCCGCCGGCGGTCGGCCGCGACAGGGGAGGGGCCATGGTACAACCGGCGAGCAGCGCGCCCGATCCGATGAATCCGCGCCGTGCGATCGTCGTCATGCCGTCCAGTCCCTCATCCCTACGCCGGTCGTGCCGTCTGTGCCGGCAGACTGCGGAACCGGCGCATCGCTGTCAACATATGTATTTCATTTTTGTTTATTCCGCGGCCGGAAGTGGTTACGCTTGCTCGCGGCCACCAGAAAATGAGTTGCGATGCGCTACCCCCGAACGATCCCATGGCTGATGGTGCAGTTGGAAAGGTTTTGCGGCCCATCATCGGCGTCCGCCGACCGGCCCCCGGCGTTCGCCGGCAAGCTTTTTGCAACTGTCCTTTCGCACTCGAACCAGAACCGCATAGCCCGAGGACCAGAAGGACCGATATGCCCCGCCCCCTGATCGCTGCCTTCCTGCTGGCACTTCCCGCCATCGCGCCGGCCCAGACCGTCGCCCCCGTCGCCGAAACCGCCACCCGGCCGATCCCGCTCCACATCGGCGGCCGCGTCGTCCCCGCCGATGGCGGGTATCAGCGGCAATGGCCCGGCACCTATCTCGAAGCCGCGTTCAAAGGCCGCGCCGTCGACCTGAAGATCGGTCCCGGCGAGGTCTCGCTGCGCATCAGCATCGACGGCGCGGCCCCGGTCGCACTGGTCCGCCCCAAACCCGGCCGCTACCGCATTACCGCGCCCGGTGTCGGCCGCCATCGCGTCCGCGTCGACGTGGTCAGCGAATCGCAGGCCGGCCCGACCGGTCTGGGCGGCCTCTTCGCGCCGGCCGGCACCACGCCGCTGGCCGCGCCGAGGGCCGCCGCCCGCCGGATCGAATTCATCGGCGACTCGCACACCGTCGGCTATGGCAACACGTCGACCAGCCGCGACTGCACCGAGGTGCAGGTGTGGGAAACGACCGACACGTCGCAGGGGATCGCCGGTCGCCTCGGCAAACGCTACGGTGCCGATATCCGCGTCAACGCCATTTCCGGGCGGGGCATCGTTCGCAACTATGGTGGCTTCGCAGCACCGACCGTGCCGCAGGCCTATCCCTACGCGCTGTTCGACGCAAAGACCCCGGCCGACGACGCGAGCTGGCACCCGCAGGTCATCGTCATCGCACTCGGCACCAACGACTTTTCGACGCCGCTGAAGTCCGGCGAACGCTGGGCCGATCGCGCCGCGCTCCATGCCGATTACGAAGCGCGCTATGTCGCCTTCGTCCAGGGGTTGCGCCGCCGCGACCCGAACGCCCTGTTCGTGCTATGGGCGACCGACCTCGCCGATGGCGAGATCCTGCGCGAGGTGCAGCAGGTCGCGACCAAACTCCGCGCGACCGGCGAGACGCGCCTTGCGGTCGTGCCGGTAACCGGCCTTAATTTCGGCGGCTGTCACTATCATCCCGACCTGGCCGACGACGCAAGGATCGCTGCGATGATCGCGACCGTGATCGATGCCCGGCCGGACGTGTGGAAGCGGCGCTAAGAGGCTGTTTGAAAACTCGCGGTAAAGCGAGTTTCGCAGGCGGTGCCGGCCCGCTCCCCCGCCCGGCCACCCACACGGTATTTTAATGGGTGGCCGGGAGGGGGAGCGGGCCGGCACCGCAAAAATGCGCCACGGCGCATTTTCAAACGGACGCTAGACCGACGTCACCGGCGCGGCGTCTTCGGCGGTGAGCATCCGCACTTCGTAGATCACTGCATCCCCCCGCTTCGCGGTCAGGGTGATGGTCGCCGCCGGGCGGCCCTGCGCTCCTGCCGACGGGATCGGATAGTCGAGCGCGACGAACCGGTCCGCCGCCGGCTCCTTGTGCGTCGCGGTGGCGAGCGGTGCGCCGTCGAGGGCGATATCGATCGCGCGATCGACATCGCGGCCCCAGATCAGCAGCCGCAGCACCGCCGGTCCCGGTCGCCGGGCCAGCGTCATGCCCAGTGTCTGGCCGGGTTTGATGCGCCGCGCCGACCGTCCCGACCAGTTCACGACCTCGCTGCCGCCCGGTACCAGCTGATGGTCGCGCTCCGGCTGCATCTCGCCCATGTACAGCGTGTCGACGGTGCGGCGGCCGAGCGTCCGTGCCTCGGCCTGCGCCCGCACATACTCGCCCCGCGCCGCCGCCCAGCGATCGCTGGTGAAGGTCGGCAGATACACCGCCGTCCGCCGGTCCCATTGCGAATAGAAGGGGCGGAAGGTCAGCGTTTCGCCCAGCGCGCCGGTCGCGGTGAAGCGGTTGTCGCCCGCCGGCGTCAGGCTGTCGGCGATCGCGCCGTCGTTGACCAGTGCCGGCCCGGTACTGTCGAACGGCTTCGCCTCGCTGCCCATATCGGCGGCGAGCACCAGCGGGCCATAGGTGAAGGCGACGATCGTCGGATCGTCGGGCGTCGCTTCGGTCGCCAGCGTCATCGGCAGCGTCAGCGCGACGGTATCGCCCGCGCGCCACCGCCGGTCGATCACCGCATAGCCGCCGCGCATCACCGGCGCGATCGCCTGTCCGTTCAGCGCCACGACCGGGTTCTTCGCCCAGCCGGGCAGGCGGATCGCGATCGCCTGCCTGCCGCGCGGTGCGCGCCGGACGGTGAGCGTCCCGTCGCCCTTCAGCGGCATCGCGGTATCGAGATCGACCGCCAGTTCCCGTTCGCTCCAGTCGAGCTTCGATGGCACGAACAGGTTCAGGTACAGCGTGTCCGCATCCTGCCACCAGATCGAATCGGCATGTTTGGCATGGCTCTCCATTCCCGACCCGACGCAGCACCAGAAACTGTCCTCGGGGCTGGAATAGGTCCGCCGCGCCCCGGCCGCCAACGGCATGAAATAGACGAAGCGGCCGTCGCGTGGCCGCTGATGGGCGAGCATGTGGTTGATCTGCACCCGTTCGTAGAAATCGAACCAGCGTGCCTCGGGCTGCCAGCCATAGAGATGCCGGGTCAGCTTCAGCATGTTATAGCTGTTGCACGCCTCGCACGTCGCCTCGCCCAGTCGGTTCGACAGCTGGTCGGGCTGGCCGAAATGCTCACGTTCCGAATTGCCGCCGATGACATAGCTGTGATGCCCGGTCACCCGCTGGTGAAAGAAGCGCGCCGCCGCCGCATGGGCCGGCGCGCCGGTCAGTTCGTGGAGGCGGGCAAGGCCGATCACCTTCGGGATCTGCGTATTGGCGTGCAGCCCGGCCAGCCGGTCCTGTCCGGCGGTCAGCGGGTCGAGCACCGCCTTGTGCCGGATCTTTTCCGCCATCCGCAGCCAGCGGGCATCGCCGGTCAGCGCATAGGTATCGGCATAGCTTTCGTTCAGCCCGCCATGCTCGGCGGCCAGAATACGCTGCATCTGTTCGTCGGAGCGCGGTTCGAGCACGCCGGCCAGATAGCCGGCCATGCCGAGCAACACCGGCATGGCCCGTGGATTGCGCGCCAGCACATGCGCGTCGATCAGCCCGGCATGAACCTTGTGCCATGTATAGAGCGGCACCCAGCCGCCGTTCAGGTCGAACCCGTTGCTGCGGATATCGCCGCGGCGCAATTCCTCGAACACGATCTTGCCGTCGACCGCCCGGCCATCGCGCTCGACGGTCGTGCCACCGACATAGCCGTCGCCATGCGCCGCCTGAATCCGCGCCATCTCCTTCAGCGCATGGTCGAGCCGCGTCGCGACCGCCGGGTCGCCGGTATTGGCGACGGTCAGCGCACAGGCCGACAGCCAGTGGCCAAGGCTGTGCCCGGCAATCCCCTGCGCCTCCCAACCGCCATAGACCGGCTTCGGCGCAGGCAGTCCGGCCGAAATATAGAAATTATGCAGCAGCCGTTCGGGGTCGAGGTCGAGCAGATAGCGGCGATTGGCGGCGAAGGCATCGGCGAAGGGCGATGGCTGCAACGTCACGAATCGGGCGGGGATCGGTTCGACCCGACGCATCGCCCGAGTCGCCGCGAACGCCGATGTGCCGAACGGCAACAGGCTGGCACCGATCATCAGGCTCCGGCGACTGATCGGCAGGACCCGGCCGGGTCCGGTGCCGTGCGGGATCGGGGGCGTGACGGGGTTCGGCATGGACGGTCCTGACTGACGGTTTGGCATCGCTGCGTCTTCAGGAAATAATTGTCTGACTTTTGAAAGAACGTCAACCGGCGATGGCGCAATCCTGCCAATGATATCGCTATCATCGCCGCCACCCAATGCGCTTGTCATGGTGCGGCCTGTTCGATCCCGCTGTATAAAATCCGGGCCTAATCAGGCGCGAACCCGATCCTAGCGCGCCAATCACGATCTGCGACTGAAGTGCAACATCCCTGACATTTTTCATATCGTCCCCATTGCATTCCCCCATCCTCACGGTAATTGTCAGAGTATAGATAGGCCCAATCAAGGGCCTGATCGGGGAGAGTTTCATGGTCGTCAGGGCCGGGATGCTGGTGTCGGCATCTGCAATCGCTTTGTTCCTTGGCATGCCCGCCTATGCGCAGGTGACCGGTGCAACGCCCGGCGTCCCCGCCGATGGCCCGGAACAGGCCGGCGACGGCACCGTTTCGCGCGACCCCGCCACCGACGAAGGCGACGAGATCATCGTCACCGGCGTGCGGGCATCGATCCTCGGTGCGCTGAACGTAAAGCGCAACGCAACGCAGGTCGTCGACTCGATCGTCGCCGAAGATGTCGGCAAACTGCCCGACAATAATGCGATCGAAGCGTTGCAACGCGTCAGCGGCGTGCAGGTGACGAACCGGGCGGGCGGTGAAGCCGCCGCGATCTCGATCCGGGGTCTGCCCGATGCGTTGACGACGATGAATGGGCGCAACATATTTACCGCGTCGGGGCAAAATTTCTCGCTGGCGGATATTCCCGCGAACCTGGTCAAGCGGATCGACGTGTACAAGACGCGCGCCGCCGACCAGATCGAGACCGGCATCGCCGGCCAGATCGACGTGTTCACCCGGCGTCCGTTCGATTTCAACGGCTTCGCGCTTTCGGGCGTCGCGCGCGGCATCTATAACGAACAGGCCGACAGCATTAATCCCAACGTGTCGGGGCTGATCAGCAATCGCTGGGAAACCGGGATCGGCGATATCGGCGTGTTGGTGAGCGGCAGCTATGCGCGCACCAAATATCGCGACATGAGCGTGACGGCGGGTGCGATGGTGCCGTTCGCAACGACCGCCAATCTGCCGCGCGGCAGCGGCGCGGCCAATGTTTGCGTGCCGTCCAATCCGAACGGCTGGACCGTGCTCGAACGGATTGCGCCGACGGATTGCCGTGCTCCGGGGCAATCGCTTTGGCAGCCGGGTCTCGAACGCGGGTTGCCAACCGCGCCCGGATCGACATTGCGGATCAACGGGCAGGACGTCCCCTATTATCTCTCGCGCGACGCGGTGTTCAGCCCCGACGTCGCGGGCACGCGCGAACGTCCGGCGGTGAACGCCGCAGTGCAATGGTCGCCGAACAGCAGTTCGACTTACACCGCCGAATTCTTCTGGAACCAGTTCCGCGCGACGACGCAGAACAGCCTGTTCTTCAGCTTCGTCGACTGGTGGGGCGGGCTCGGCGCCAATCCGGCCTCGACGATCGAACTCTATCCCGACACCAACATCGTCAAGGCGCGCTCGGTCGGCGACGTGTTCGGGTTCAACAGCGGCGACTATACCCGGTCGAAGACCGACAGCTTCGTCTATGCGCTCAACGCCGACTGGAAAGTGGGCGATAACGGCCGGATCACCGCCGATCTGTCGTATCAGAACAGCCAGTTCGACACCCAATTCCTCGCGATGCGCCTGAACCGCGTCGCCAGCCGGATCGATGTCGATTTCAATACCCGGGGCGGCATCCCCGCCTATAATTTCGACAATAACGACCTGCTGGTCGATCCGACCCGGTGGACCGTCGGCGAATTCTACGACAATGCCAACCGGTCGAAGGGCGATGCCAAGACGCTGCACCTCGACGGTGAGAATAAGTGGGACGAAGGTTTCCTGCGCCGGGTGAAGGCGGGCATCCGCGTCGACGATCGCAACGCCGTCGATTCGGTGCGGTCGCAGGATGCGGGCGCATTGGGGCGGCGCTTCTCCGATCTCGATCCGGGCCTGCAACTGACCAACAAGGACTTTTTCGACGGGCGTGCCAGCGTGCCGACGTCGTGGCTGGTCCCCAACGGCACCTATATCTACGAAAATGCCGACGCGATCCGGCAGTTGTACAAAAGCACCGTCGCCCCCAATTTCCTGCTGTCGGATCAGCTGCGCCTGACCGACGTGTTCGACATCAACGAAATCACCATGAGCGCCTATGCCATGGCCGATGGGCAGTTCGACCTGTTCGGACGGCCGTTCCATGTGCAGGCCGGCCTTCGCTACACCGATGTCGACACGAATTTCGTGTTCACCGACCGCTATAACGGCACCGTCACCCGCGCATCGAACGGCACCGCGCGGTTCCTGCCGAGCGCCACGTTGCGCTACGACGTGGCCGACGATTTCCGCATCCGCTTCAACTATGGCGAGACGCTGCGCCGGCCGGCGTTCGGCGATCTCAACCCCAATCCCAATCTGGTCGGCGACCTGACCAATATCGGTCGCGGCAGCGGGTCGTCGGGCAATCCGAACCTGCGCCCGACCATCGCCAAGAATTACGACCTGTCGGCCGAATGGTTTTTCGAACGGGGCAGCGCGATCTATGGTACGCTGTTCCGGCGGGAGATTGACGGGCTGGTCGTGCCGCTGACGTCGGTGCTGACCATTCCCAATACCGGGCTGAACACCAACGTCTTCGCCGTCACCCGTCCCGAAAACGCCTCGAACGGCGTGCTCAAGGGGATCGAGCTGGGGCTGACCTATTTCCCGACCTATCTGCCCGCGATCCTCGACGGGTTCGGGTTTCAGGGCAGCCTGACGCTGCTCGATTCGAACCAGAACATCCCGCTGACCGACAGTGCCGGCAATGTGACCGGCGAGACGCAGTCGGCCTTCTTCGGCGTGTCCGACCTGTCGTACAATGCGACGCTGGCCTATGAGAAGGGCGGCCTCGGTGCGCGTCTGTCCTATGTCTGGCGCAAGGCGTTCCTCGCCAACAACGAAGCGCGGCTGTTCGCCAATCCGATCGGCGTCTGGCGGCGTCCCGAAAGCAGCCTCGACTTTCAGCTGACCTATGCGGTCACCAACCGGCTGGGGCTGACGCTCGACGCGGTCAATCTGACCAGCCAGACGCAGCAGAATTATTACCGGTTCGAGGATGCCGGCAATGCCGACCAGTTCAACCTCGGCACCACCCTGCTCTCGCGGACCTTCGCGGTCGGGCTGCGCTACTCGTTCGACTGACGCGCATCGCCCGCTGTGATCCAATCCCTTTCTGACGGAGTGACCCCCATGATCCGGTCCACGCTTCCGCTCGCCGCCCTCGTCCTGCTCGCCGGTTGCAACGGTATTTCGGGTACCGATGCCAGCGGCAATATCTCGGCACCGGTCGCACCGGCTCCGACTCCGACTCCGACGCCGACTCCCACGCCGACCTCGACCGCGACGTCGGGCCTGCTGGCGCTGACCGGCGACACGATGCCGGTCCATGACCCGGCCATCCTGAAGGACGGCAACACCTATTTCCTGTTCGCGACCGGGTCGGTCACCGATCGCGAAGGGTTGCTGGCGACGCGGACCTCGACCGATCTGACCGCATGGACGTGGCGCGGTCCGGCCTATACCGCGCTGCCGGCATGGACCGCGACCGCCGTGCCCGGCACGTCGGGTATCTGGGCCCCCGACATCGTCAAGCGCGGCGGCGAATATCGGCTGTATTATTCGGTCTCGACCTTCGGCAGCAACCGGTCGGCGATCGGCCTGACCGTCAACAACGCGCTGAGCGTCAACAGTCCCGCGACCGGCTGGGTCGACAAGGGGGCGGTGATCCAGTCGAACACCACCGACAATTTCAACGCGATCGACCCGGCGGTCTTCACCGACGCCGATGGCGGCGAATGGATGGCGTTCGGCAGCTTCTGGTCGGGCATCAAGATGGTCCGGCTCGATCCCGCCACCGGCCTGCGCCTTGCCAGCGACCAGACGATCTATCCGCTGGCGACGCGCCCGGCACCGGGTGCGATCGAAGCGCCGTTCGTCGTCCGCCACGGCGACTATTACTATCTGTTCGCATCGTTCGACGCCTGTTGTCAGGGGGCGGCCAGCACCTACAACACCGTCGTCGGCCGGTCGCGGACGCCGACCGGGCCGTATC
This sequence comes from Sphingomonas sp. Leaf5, assembly GCF_001421155.1. NCBI lineage: Bacteria > Pseudomonadati > Pseudomonadota > Alphaproteobacteria > Sphingomonadales > Sphingomonadaceae > Sphingomonas > Sphingomonas sp. Leaf5. The sequence continues at coordinate 117,645 of NZ_LMJZ01000001.1, forward strand.
TCGACAAGAGCGGCAAATCGATGCTCGACGGTGGCGGTTCGCTGGTGCTGGCATCGGGGCAGGGGACCGATTCGCGCTATGTCGGGCGCGGCCATGTCGCGGTGCTGCAGGAGGCGACCGGCGATCATATCGTCTATCACGCCTATGACCGCGAACGGAACGGCGCACCGACGCTACAGATCCAGCGGCTGACATGGGATGCCGATGGCTGGCCGGTGGCGCAGTAACATGGGGTTCGCGCGCATGCTGTCGTCGTTCGCGGCGGTGTTGCTCGCCGGGGCGGGGGTCGCACAGACCGCCGCCCCGGAAGGCGATATCCGACCGGTCCATGATCCGGTGCTGATCCGGCAGGGGGCGACGTGGCACGTCTTTTCGACCGGCATCGGGCGCGACGGGCAGGGGGTGCTGTCCGAGCGGACCTCGCCCGATCTGGTCCATTGGCAGGCGGGCACGCCACCCTTCGCCAAGCTGCCCGACTGGGCGACGCAGGCCATTCCCGGCGCACGCAATCTGTGGGCGCCCGACATATCCTTCGTGAACGGCCGCTATCGCCTGTATTATTCGGTCTCGACCTTCGGATCGAACCGGTCGGCGATCGGCCTCGCCACCAACGCGACGCTCGACCGCCAAGCACCCGGCTATGGCTGGCGCGACGAGGGCATGGTGCTGCGATCGATGCCGGGCGATGCCTATAACGCGATCGACCCGGCGTTCATCGCCGACAAGTCGGGCCGCCACTGGCTGTCGTTCGGCAGCTTCTGGAGCGGGCTGAAACTGGTCGAGCTGAACCCGCGGACCGGCAAGCCGCTGAACCCCGACGCCAAGCCGCTCGCGCTGGCCAGCCGTCCGGTCCCGGCGGGCGCGCCGTCGATCATCGAGGCACCCTATATCTTCGAACGCGGTGGCACTTACTGGCTGATCGCCAGCTACGACTATTGCTGCAAGGGCGTGAACAGCACCTATTACACGGTCATCGGCCGGTCGAAGACGATCACCGGGCCGTATCTGGGCAAGGACGGCAGTTCGATGCTCGCCGGTGGCGGCACGGTGCTGCTGCGGGCCGATCTGGAGGAAAAGGGCCGGTTCCGCGGGCCCGGCCATGCCGGCCACAGCCGGGGGGACGACGGCATCGACCGCATCGTCTATCATGCCTACGACAAGGAAAATGCCGGTGCGCCGACCCTGCGCGTCGCGACCCTGCAATGGGGCAGCGATGGCTGGCCGACGGCCCGGTGAAGGAGAGAATGACCATGAACGACGCCCTGTCCCGCCGCCTGTTCCTCGGCGGGGTTGCCGCCGCCGGTGCCGCGACGGCCATGCCCGCATGGGCGCAGCGACGGCGCGGGGCCGCGACCGGCATCGTCAACCCGCTGGTCAAGAACCGCGCCGATGCGCAGGTGTTTCGCCACACTGACGGCTGGTATTACCTGACCGGGTCGGTGCCCGAATATGACCGGCTGGTGCTGCGCCGGTCGAAGACGATCGGCGGCCTGACCACCGCGCAGGAGAAGGTCCTGTGGCGGCACGAGGCGTCGGGGCCGCGATCGGGGTTCCTGTGGGCCCCCGAACTGCATCAGATCGACGGCAAGTGGATCATGTATTTCGCCGCCGGTCCCAGCGGCGGCGGCGAGGACGTGTTCCGCATCCGCACCTATGCGGTGGTGTGCGACGGTCCCGATCCGATGACGGGCAACTGGTCGGTGCTGGGCCAGCTCGAAACGCCGTGGGACAGCTTCAACCTCGATTCGACCAGCTTCGTGCACCGCGGCACCCGCTATCTGGCATGGGCGCAGCGCGAGCCGGGGGTCGAGACCAATTCGAACCTGTATCTCGCCCCGCTCGCTACGCCGCTGACGCTCGCCGCCAAGCCCGCCCGGCTGACCGTGCCGACGCTGCCATGGGAGATTCGCGGCTACAAGGTTGCCGAGGCCCCGGCGCTGCTGGCGCGAAACGGGCGGCTGTTCCTGACCTATTCGGCCAGCGCCACCGATGCGCGCTACTGTCTGGGGATGCTGACCGCGCGCGACGATGCCGATATCATGGACCCGGCGGCATGGACCAAATCGCCGCTGCCGGTGATGCAGACCGACGCCGCGCGCAAGATCTTCGGCCCCGGCCACAACAGCTTCACCGTCGACGAACGCGGTCGCGACATGTTGGTCTTCCATGCGCGCGATTATGAGAAGATCACGGGCGACCCGCTGTTCGATCCGAATCGCCATACCCGCGTACAGCCGGTGCGATACGATGCCGCCGGCGTACCGCAGTTCGAACCGCCCGCAGCGAACGGGCCGCTGCGAATCTGAGCATCGAGTAATTGGTCCGTATTATCACGGGCGCGAACGAGGTCATCGATCGACTGTCGGAAACGGCAGCCGGTCGACCGGTGACATCGTTTCGCGCCCGTATTGCATCTACCGCAACTTGCGGCTTTTTTGATTACCTCTCTCCGGCATTAACTATCTGGTATCCGATACCCCCCTATTGCTTCGTTTCTGATGCTATTGGCGCGGACGGGGGTTGGAATGCGGAAATCGGGCTATCTGCTGGCGGCGACCGCGTGCGTCGTGGTCGCTTGTCCGGCCGCGGCGCAGGGGCTGCGCGGCGTGGTGACCAAGGCCGGCGAGAAGCCCGATGCCCCTGCCAGCGAGGAAGCGTCGGCGAATACCGCCGACATCGTCGTGACCGCGACTCGGCGGTCGCAGCGTTTGTCGAACGTGCCGATCGCGGTCAGCGCCTACAGCACCGCCGCGCTCCAGAATTCCGGCGCGACCGACATTCGCCAGATGGCGCAATTGTCGCCGTCGCTGATCGTATCGTCGACCGGGTCCGAAGCCAATGCGTCGGCGCGCCTGCGTGGCATCGGCACGGTCGGCGACAATCCCGGCCTCGAAAGCTCGGTCGCGGTGTTCATCGACGGCGTCTATCGCAGCCGGACCGGTTCCGGCCTCAACGATCTGGGCGAGGTCGAGCGAATCGAGGTGTTGCGCGGGCCGCAGGGTACGTTGTCGGGACGCAATTCGTCGGCCGGCGCGATCAGCATCTACACCAAATATCCCTCGTTCGACTTTGGCGGCTATGGCGAGGCGAGCTATGGCAATTTCAACGCGGTGCGCCTTGCCGGTGCGCTGACCGGGCCGATCGTTGCCGACAAGCTGGCGTTTCGCGTCGACGGCGTTTTCGGCAAGCGCGACGGCTTCTATCGCGATGTCGTCAACGACACCGACTACAACGACCGCAACCGCTATTTCGTGCGCGGACAGCTGTTCTTCAAACCGGTCGACAATTTCTCGATCCGGTTGATCGGCGACTATACGCACCGCGACGAAAAGTGCTGCGGCGCGGTCTATGTCGATACGCAGGAAAAGGTCGATCCGACCCCGGGCGTGGCGGGCGACTATGCCCCCTCGGCGCAGAACCGGATCGTGTCGATCCTGCAAAGCCTTGGCAGGGTGCTGCCCAGCGACGGCAATCCGTACAACCGCCGCATCGCCAATACGCGCGGCCGGGCCTACAGCAATGTCACGACCGATTATGGCGGCTCGGCACGGATCGGCTGGACCCTGTCCAACCTCCAGCTCATTTCGATCAGCGCGTATCGCGAATATAAGTCGGGCGGTGCCGCCGACGTCGATTACGGCAATGTCGACATCGCCTACCGTCCCGATGACGGCAACGCCTATCGCCAGTTCCATACCTTTACGCAAGAAACGCGGCTGAGCGGCGGGCTGTTCAACAACCGGCTCGACTGGATGGTCGGCGGTTATTACGCGCACGAAAATCTTACGGTCGCCGACAATATCCGCTTCGGCACGCAATATGGCGCGTTCGCCGCGTGCCGGGTCGTCGCGACGATCAACCCGCTGGCGGCGCTGCGCAATCCGGCGGCCGCCGGGTGCCTGAGCGCCACCGGCCGCGCCGCGCTGACCCCGGCGGTCGGGCCGCAGATCATCGGCGGCATCGACCGGCTGAGCACGCTCAACGACCTCGGCAGCATCCGCGACCTGTATGACCAGACCAGCAGCAACTATGCGTTCTTCACCCACAATATCTTCAAGGTGACCGATGCGCTCAGCCTGACCGGCGGGCTGCGCTATACGCATGAACAGAAGTCGCTGGACGCCAGCTTCCTGAACAACAACACCGTGTGCCCGACGCAGCAGGCGGCGATGGCACCGTTGCTCGGCAGCAGCAACGCGACGCTGCGTTCGCTGGCGGCCGGGATCGTCACGTTGACCTGCACCGGCAATTCGACCGCCGCCCTGACCGGCGTGCCGATCCGCGACAAGCTGAGCGAAGGGCAGGTCACCGGCACCACCGTGCTGTCGTGGAAACCGGTGCCGAGCACGCTGCTCTATGCGTCCTATGCGCGCGGGTACAAGGCGGGGGGCTATAATCTCGACCGTTCGGACCTGTCGGTGACGGTGTTCGCCACGCCGACCGCCGCATCGGCGCGCAATCTGCGGTTCGACCCCGAAACCGTGCAGGCGCTGGAAATCGGCGTCAAATACAGCTCGGCGAAATTCACCGCGAACCTTGCCGCATTCCGTTCGGCCTTCCGCAATTTCCAGCTCAATACCTTCAACGGCACCAACTTCATCGTCCAGAACATCAGCGCATGCGCCCAGTCGCTGGCCGGTGCCGATCGCGACAACAATTCGGCGACCGGCGCATGTTCGGGCAAGGTCGGCGCGGGCGTCGTCACCCAGGGGTTCGAATTCGAAGCGGGCGCCTATCCGGCACGCGATGTCGCGTTCAACATCGGCTATACCTATGCCCACACCCAGTATCGCGACAATCTGGTCGGCAGCGAGGCGGGCGAGCCGCTGAACGCGGCATTGTTCCTGTTGCCCGGCAACCAGATGTCGAACGCACCGCGCCACACCATCACCAATTCGGCGGTGTGGACCCCGCCGGTCGGTCGCAACCTAAGCGCGCTCTTCTACATCGATAGCCGCCTGACCAGCGACTATAACACCGGATCGGACCTATTCGCCGAAAAGCGGCTCGACGGATTCTTCCTGATGAACGCCCGCATCGGTCTGCGCGGACCCGAACAGCGCTGGGCGATCGAGTTCTGGGGGCAGAACATCCTCGACACCGACTATCAGCAGGTCGCGTTTGCCGCGCCGTTCCAGGGGGCAGGAAGCGTGTCGCAGGTGACGCGCTTCGGCGCACCCGCGTTCGGCGTCGGCAACGCCGTCACCTCATCCTTCCTGGCCGAACCCCGCACCTATGGCATCACGCTGCGGTCGCGGTTCTGATCATGCCATTCCTGCCTGCAACGGATGACCTGAAACCATGAAAATTCCACGCAAGCTGGGGCTGTCGTTCCTTGCCGTCATCGCGTCGGCGGCGGTGGTGATGCTGGTGTTCTTCACCAGCATCATGATGATCGCGCGGTCGGCCGAGCGGAACAACCACAGTCGCGACGTCTATGCCAAGGCGCTGACGCTCGAAACGTCGATCCTGCGGCAGAACAGCCAGTTTCGCGGGTTTCTGGTGACCGGCGACCCGACCTATCTGAAGTCCTATGACGAGGGGCGGCAGGAGTTCGACGAGACGGCGGCCGCGCTGGCGGAGATGCTGACAATCGCATCGGAGAAGGACCAGCTGGAGGAAGCGCGGCGCGAGACGCTGGCGTGGCGCAAGAACTGGGGCGACCGGCTGATCGCGAAGGTGAAGGCTGGCGAACGCGACGCGGCGCAGGAGGAAGTGCGCGGCGCGGGGCAGAAGGTGCTGGTCAGCAAGGTCGCACTGCCGCTGCGCTCGTTGCGCGCAACCGAGACCGGGGAGATGGAGGCGAATACCGCGGCGCAGGAAAGCGCGATCACCACCGCGCTGATCGCGCTGGCGATCGGCGGCGTCGCGCTGATCGGGATCGCCGTCGCACTGTCGATCATGCTCAGCCGTCAGATCGCGCGACCGATCACCGCCCTGACGCAGGCGATGGCCGATCTGGCCAATGGCCGGCACGATATCGCCGTCGATGCGGCGGGCCGCAGCGACGAACTGGGCGACATGGCGCGCGCCGTGCTGGTGTTCCGCGATACGGCGGCGGCGAAGGTCACCGACGATCGCGACCGGGCGGCGGCGATGACCGCGATCGGTGGCGGTCTGCGCAGCCTGTCGCAGGCCGATCTGACCGCCCGCGTCGCCGATGTGCCTGACGCGTTCCGGGCGCTGTCGGACGACTTCAACAACGCGACGTCCAGCCTGAACCGCGTGCTGGGCGAGGTGCGCGGCACCGTCGACAGCATCAAGCATAATTCCGATGAAATCTCGCAGGCCGCCATGGACCTGGCGGAGCGGACCGAGCGGGAGGCGGCGGCATTGCAGCAATCCTCGTCGGCGCTCGACGAGGTCACCCGGTCGATCCGCGAGGGTGCGGGTGCCGCGACCGGTGCCAGCAGCGCGATGGTCGATACGCGGAACGAGGCCGAACGTGGCGACGCGATCGTCCGGCAGGCGATCGGCGCGATGCACGGCATCGAACGCGCCAGCAACGAAATCGCCGAGATCATCAGCCTGATCGACGGGATCGCGTTCCAGACCAATTTGCTGGCGCTGAACGCCGGCGTCGAGGCGGCGCGTGCCGGTGAGGCGGGCAAGGGTTTTGCGGTCGTCGCGTCGGAAGTCCGCGCGCTGGCGCAACGCTCCGCCAACGCCGCGACCGAGGTCAAGACGAAGGTGCAGGCGGCATCGACCCATGTGAAGGCCGGCGTCGAACTGGTCGAGCAGACCGGCGAGGCGCTGGGCCGGATCATCGAACGGGTCGCATCGGTCGGCGGGTCGATCGACGCGATCGCGCGCCAGTCGGATCATCAGGCGACCAGCCTTGGCCAGATCAACGTCGCCATCGCCGAGATGGACGCGATGACGCAGCAGAATGCGGCGATGGTCGAACAGACGTCGGCGGCGGCCCGGCAGCTGGTGTCGGAGGCGGAGGCGCTGGCCGGATCGGTCGCGACCTTTGCCATCGATGGCGGCGCGGCGTCGAACGTGACGCCGTTCACGCCCCGCCGGCAGCAGCGCCGCTGGGTCGCGCCGCCCGAGCCGGCTCCGCGCCGCGCCGTGAATGCGAGCGACGACTGGGACGCGTTCTAAGGACATGCCGGGTCCATTGGGGCAATATGCGCTGGTCGTTCGCGACCTGGGCTCGGCGTTCGTCGCGGCGGTACTGGGGGCGGGGGAGCGACAGCTGTCCCGCGCGCCCCTGACCGCGGCGCTGATCGCCGACTGGCCGGGCGATGCCGCGGCGGATGCGCTGGCGATGCGGTTCAACGGTGCGCTCCACGCGCTGGCGCGGCGGGGCGACGATCCGATGCTCGGCGCGCTCTATGCCACCCGGACCGGTGATTTCGATACGGTGATCGGCGACGCGATGGCGGCGGCGGACGGCTTCATCGCCGACTGGATGCAGCAGCCGCCGCAGACCAACGAGGTCGGGCGCGCCGGCGCGGTCATGGCGGCGCTGATGACACTGCGCGGATTGTACGACCTGCCGGTCGAGTTGCTCGAACTGGGCGCGAGTGCCGGGCTGAACCTCAATCTCGGCCATTATGCCTATGATCTGGGCGGGGTGCGGGTCGGGCGCAGCGATTCGCCGGTGCGGATCGCGCCCGAATGGTGCGGGTCCCCCCCGGTCGCGCGGCCGGTGGAGATCGTGGCGACGCGCGGCGTCGACCTGCGTCCGCTCGCCGCCGCCGATCATCAGGCGCGCGAACGGCTGATGGCCTATGTCTGGGCCGACGAACCCGAACGCGCCGAACGGCTGCGCCATGCGCTGGCGATCGCCAGCGACGTGCCGCCGCAGATCGCGTGCGACGACATCCTGCGCTGGCTGCCGGCCGAACTGGCCCGTCCGCCTGCAAATGGGATGTGCCGGGTCGTGATTCACACGATGGCGCTGCAATATTGCAGCCCGGCGACGCGGGCGGCGGTGACCGAGGCCATGGCGACCACCGACTATCCGCTGGCGCGCATCGGGTTCGAATGGACCGACGCCCGCGATGCGGTGCATCTGACGCTCACCACCTATCCCGACGGCATTGTCCGGCATCTGGCGACCTGTCATGCCTATGGCCACTGGATCGACTGGCACGGTTAGCCCGCCGCGAACTGCTCCGCGCTGAGGCTGTACAACCCGCCGGCACCCGCCATCGCCGCCATGCCGAGGCCACGCGCCTCCGGAACGATCCGGTCGAGGTAGAAGGTGACGGCGGCCCGCTTGCGCGCGGCGAAGTCGGCGTCGTCCACGCCGGCCAGCGCACGCCCCTGCCGCTCCAGCAGCCAACCGCTGACGCAGGTGGAGAGCATCGTCAGGAACGCATAGCTGCCCGCCAGCCGGTCGTCGACGCTGGCCTCCAGCATCCAGCGTGCCACTGCCTGCGTATCGCCGAGCAGGTCGCCGAGCGCGGCATGTTCAACGTCGCCGCGCATGTCGGCGAACAGCGCGTCGATCGCGGCACCGCCGTCGCCCGACAGCTTGCGCCCGACCAGATCGGCGGCCTGGATGCCGTTGGTCCCTTCGTAGATCGGGGTGATCCGCACATCGCGATAATGCTGTGCCGCGCCGGTTTCCTCGACATAGCCCATGCCGCCATGCACCTGCACGCCGAGGCTTGCGACCTCGCAACCGATATCGGTGCCGTGTGCCTTGGCCAGCGGCGTCACTAGATCGAGCCGTGCCTTCGCGCCGACGATGCCCAGCGTCGCGCCATCGACCTGTCCCGCCGCATAATAGACCAGCGCCCGCCCCGCCATGGTCTGCGCGGTCATCCGCAACAGCATCCGCCGCACATCGGGATGCTCGATGATCGCGACCGGCGCGCCGCCCGACGAGGCCCGCGCCGACTGGACGCGATCGCGGGCATAGGCGACGGCGCGCTGGGTCGCCGCCTCCGCCACCTGCACCCCCTGCAGACCGACATTGAGGCGGGCGTTGTTCATCATCGTGAACATCGCGCGCATCCCCGCGCCCTCCGCGCCGATCAGTTCGCCGATGCAATCGCCGGTATCGCCGAACGACAGCACGCAGGTGGGCGAGGCGTGCAGCCCCATCTTGTGTTCGATCGACACCACGCGGATATCGTTCGGCTCCCCCGGATGGCCATCGGCGTCGAGCCGGAATTTGGGCACGAGGAACAGCGAGATTCCGCGGGTCCCCGCCGGCGCGCCGGGCGTGCGGGCCAGCACCAGATGGACGATGTTATCGGCCATGTCGTGGTCGCCGAACGAGATATAGATTTTGGTGCCGCGAATCCGCCAGTTGCCGTCGCCGACCGGATCGGCGCGCGTCGTCAGCGCGCCGACGTCCGATCCGGCCTGCGGCTCGGTCAGGTTCATCGTGCCGGTCCATTCGCCGGTCGCCAGTTTCGGCAGATAGCGCGCCTGTTGGTCGGCGCTGCCGTGATGGGTCAGCGCCTCGATCGCGCCGACCGTCAGCGTTGGGGCCAGCGCGAAGCCGAGATTGGCGGTGCCGAGCGTCTCCAGCACGGCGGTCGCGACCGCGAACGGCATCGCCTGCCCCCCGACATCGGCGGGCGACCCGATCGTGCCCCAGCCACCCGCGACATAGGCCTGATAGGCGGCGCGATAGCCGTCGGGCATCACCACCCCGTCGGGGGTCCAGCGCGCGCCGACGGTGTCGCCGATCCGGTCGAGCGGCCGCCATTCGCCGGCGGCGAATTCGCCGATCCCGGTCAGGATCGCATCGAGCATGTCGGGGGTCGCATCGGCAAATCGCGCGTCGGCGGCCAGTTCCTCGATCCCGGCGGCATGGGTCAGCACGAAACGCTGTTCGGCGGTGGCGGGGATCAGCTCCATTTGCCCTCTCTCGATTACGTGTTTTTGCCGGTATAGCGCCCAAATCATGACCGCTTCAAACGCCCGCATCGCCACCGTCACCTTACCGTACGGCATCGCGGCGATCGACGCGGCGGCGGCGGTGATCGCCGACGGCGGCTGCGTCGCGGTACCGACCGAGACGGTCTATGGCCTCGCCGCCGACGCGACCGATTCGCACGCGGTCGCCGGCATCTATGCCGCAAAGGGGCGGCCGGGCTTCAACCCGCTGATCGTCCATGTGCCGACGATGGCGGCCGCGCAGGCGCTGGCGGTGTTCGACGACCATGCGCTGCGGTTGGCCCGGGCGCTCTGGCCGGGACCGCTGACGCTGGTGCTGCCGATGCGCGACGGGGCGGGGATCGCCGCGCTGGTCACCGCCGGACTGCCGACCGTCGCGATCCGGGTGCCGGCGCATGATGCGATGCAGGCGTTGCTCGAAAGGACCGGGCGGCCGCTCGCTGCGCCCTCGGCGAATGCCAGCGGATCGATCAGCCCGACCCGTGCCGACCATGTGCTGCGCAGTCTGAACGGGCGCATCCCGCTGGTCATCGATGGCGGAGCGACGCTGCGCGGCATCGAATCGACGATCATCGCCTGTGTCGGCGGGCAGGTTCGCGAATTGCGCCCCGGCCCGGTGACGCGCGCCGCGGTCGCCGACCTGCTGGCCATGCCGATCGGCGGGGCGGGGGCGGAGATCGAGGCACCGGGACAACTCGCCAGCCATTATGCCCCGTCGAAGCCGGTCCGGCTGAACGCGACCGATCGTCGGTCCGGCGAATGGCTGATCGGTTTCGGTCCGGTCGCGGGCGACGATACGCTGTCGGCGAGCGGCGATCCGGTCGAGGCGGCGGCGCGGTTGTTCGACCTGCTGCACATTGCCGATGCGTCGACGGCGAGGGAAATCGCGGTCGCGCCGATTCGGGACGACGGACTGGGTGCCGCGATCAACGACCGGCTGCGCCGTGCCGCGACACCGGTGTGAGATTCGTCGAGAAATCTTAGAATTACCGGGACTTGGGCAACCTATCGGGATTTCAGGCTACGCGACGTTAACCTTCGATCGTTAGCTGTTTCGGTACGGGAGGGTACCGACAGTGAGCGCAACCGACGAGATCGACTTCGACAAGAGACTGGCCGCCTTTGCCTATGACGAACGCAGTTACGGTGCGTTCCCCAGGGTCAAACGTGCGATCGAACGGCATGCGCCCGCTGCGCTGACCGGCCTGTACCGGCACATCGCGGCGACGCCGTCGATCCGTGTCATGTTCCAGTCGCAGGCCCGGATGGACCATGCCCGCGACAAGCAGCTCGAACATTGGCGCAAGCTGTTTTCGGGACCGATCAACCGCGACTATGCCGCCGCCGCATCGAACATCGGGCAGGTCCATGCCCGGATCGGGCTGGCACCGACCTGGTATATCAGCGGCTATGCGCGGATGCTGGAGCATGTCCTGCCGCGACTGGTGCTGGGACCGATCGGCTGGCCGTTCGGGGCGCGGGCGCGCGCCCGGGCGGCGACCGCGCTGGTCAAGGCGTCGCTGATCGACATGGACATCGCGCTTGCCGCCTATTTCGAGGCGGAGCAGGCCGGACGGCGGGCCGTCATCGAACGCTGCGGCGTCGCGTTCGACCGGATGGCGCAGGGGGATCTGACCGTATCGCTGAGCGGACTGCCGCGCGAATATCAGGCGCTGGCCGACAGTTTCGAAGCGATGCGCCAGCAGATGTGCGAGACGCTGGGCATGGTCACCCGGTCGGGCGAGCAGATCCGCATCGGAACGGGCAATATCCGTCAGGCGTCCGACGACCTGTCGCAGCGTACCGAACAGCAGGCGGCGAGCCTTGAGGAAACCGCTGCGGCGATGGACCAGATCGTCAGCACCGTTCGCGAAACCGCCGAAGGCGCGTCGCGCGCCGATCGCATCGTCGGCGAGGCGCGGGGCGAAGCGGAGGAATCGGGCAAGATCGTCCGCCGCGCGGTCGACGCCATGGGCGGTATCCAGCGGTCGTCGGCCGAAATCAGCGAGATCATCAGCGTCATCGATGGCATCTCGTTCCAGACGAACCTGCTGGCGCTGAACGCCGGTGTCGAGGCGGCACGGGCGGGGGAGGCGGGCAAGGGCTTTGCCGTCGTCGCATCCGAAGTCCGCGCGCTGGCGCTGCGTTCGGCCGAAGCGGCCAAGGACGTGAAGACCCGCATCCTCGCATCGTCCGAACAGGTCGATGTCGGCGTCGATCTGGTCAATGCGACGGGGCAGGCGCTGCAACGGATCATCGGGCGAATCGGGGAGATCAGCAGCCTCGTCTCCGGCATCGCCACCTCGGCCTCGCAACAGTCGACGGGCTTGCAGCAGGTCAATACCGCCGTCTCCGAAATGGACAATGTGACCCAGCGCAACGCCGCGATGGTCGAACAGGCCACCGCCGACGCCCGCGCACTGGCGCAGGAGGCCGAGGTGCTGGCGAACGAGGTGGCCCGGTTCCGGCTCACCGGTCCGGGCGAGAGCGGCACCAACGAAGTCCATCGGATGCAGCAGCGGCTGGCGGCGGCGTAAAGCCGGAGCGGCTCCCTCCGTGAAAGGGAGGGGGCGGGGGTGGGTTGGCCCGTTAGCGAGCGTGGCTTTCTCCAAGGCCGATCGACATTCAGCGATACCCACGGAATTTCGTCATTCCCGCGCAGGCGGGAATCCATAGACGCCGAGGGCTTGGCTGGATCCGCGACGCTGGCGTCTATGGACTCCCGCCTGCGTGGGAGTGACGAACAGGGATCGAACGCTATTCCTGCGTCCAGCGAACTGAATGTCGATCCCGCCTGACAGCCCGACCGCCTCCATCCTCTCCCTTCCAGGGAGGGGAGGAAGAGGTCCGTCGATCACCTGATGCACGGAGAAACCCTTCGCATCCGCACCCATCCCCGCAAACCGGTTGCACCCGCGCCGCCCGCGTGCTTGGGAATGGTGGGGATTTGGGAAACGCTATGGCCAGCAGCGCGATCAACGGACGGTTCGATGCCGGCGCGACGAGTGGGCGCTGGCTGGACGAATATCGCGCCCGCGCGCCGCACGGCGACATGCTGTCCGCCGCCACCGATGGCGACCGCGCGGCATGGGAGGTCGCGTTCGAGGAACTGGCCGGGCTGCCGGGCAGTACCCTCGCCGCCGCGCGCGAACGGGCGCAGCGCCATGCCGACGATATCGGCACCGCCTATCGCGCGGCGGGTGAGAGCGAGGAACGCCGCTGGCCGCTGTCGCCGGTCCCGCTGCTGATCGGTGCCGACGAATGGCGGACCATCGCCGAGGGGATGGCGGAACGCGCCGACCTGTTCGAAAGCGTGATCGCCGATATCCATGGCGATCAGCAGCTGGTCGCCGACGGTATCTTGCCGGCGATGCTGGTCACCGGATCGCCGCTGTTCCTGCGGCCAATGGTCGGGGTCGTGCCGCCGGGCGGGCATCAGCTGCATTTCGTCGCCGCCGATCTGTGTCGTGGCCCCGATGGGTGCTGGCGGGTGCTGGCCGATCATGTCCGCGTGCCGGTGGGGGCGGGCTATGCGCTCGAAAACCGGCTGGCGATGGGGCGGACGCTGGGCGGGCTGCCGTCGCGACTCAACATCGAACGCCATGCGCCTTTCTTCGCGGCGATGCGGGCGGGGATCGCCGCTGCCTGTCGCCGGGCCGAACCGCGAATCGGACTGCTGACGTCGGGCAAGCTCAATCCAAGCTATCCCGAACAGGCGCATCTGGCGCGGTACCTCGGGTTCCTGCTGGTCGAGGGGGCCGATCTGGCGGTGCGCGACGACCAGCTCTATGTCCGCACGATCGCCGGCCTGAAACGCATCGACGCGCTGTGGCGGCGGATCGATCCGCGGCTGATCGACCCGCTGGCGTTCGATGCCAATTCGACGATCGGCGTGCCCGGCCTGATCGACGCGATGGCGGCGGGCAATGTCGTGATCGCCAATGCGCCGGGGGTGGGCGTGCTCGAATCGCCGGCCTTCGCCGCGTTCCTGCCGGCACTGGGCGAAAGGCTGCTGGGACGGGCACCGCGTCTGTCGTCGATCGGAACGTGGTGGTGCGGGCGCGCGGCGGACCGCGATCACGTGCTGTCCTCGCTCGACCAGCTGGTGGTCGGACCCGCCTTTGCCGGGACGACCCCCGAACTGGCGGGGCCGGTACTTGGTGCCTCGCTCGACGCCGATGCCCGCGCGCGGCTGGCGGCGGCGATGGTGCTGCGTCCGCAGGATTATGTGGGGCAAGAAGTTGCCGAACTCTCGACCATGCCGACCGCGTGCGGGGAAGGGCTGCAGCCGCGCCCCTTCTCGCTGCGGGTCTTTGCCGCGCGTGGTGCCGATGGCCGCTGGGTGGTGCTGCCCGGCGGGTTCGTCCGCATCGGCGACCAGCCCGATGCCCGCGCGGCGGTGATGGGCGAGGGGTCGTGGTCGGCGGACGTGATCGTCCACGGCCCCGATCCGGTCGCGCCGGTGTCGCTGCTGCAACGTGCCGACAGCGTCGAACTGCGCCGCAATCCCGGCACGCTGCCCAGCCGGGTCGCCGACAATCTGTTCTGGCTGGGCCGGTATCTGGAGCGGGGCGAGGCGTTGCTGGGCGTCATCCGCGTGCTGTTCGGCCATTCGATCTCGGCCGATACCGGCGCGGCGCTGGCCCCGGAAACCGTCGAGCGGCTGGTGAAGATCATCGCCGACACCGGTGCCGCCGCGCCGCCGCCCAGCCACCGCCGCCGCGATCTGGTCGATTTCGGGCGCGAGGCGATGGAGTCGGTCGACAGCTGGGGCAGCGTCCGCGCGATCAACCGCATGGCGACCGGTATCGGCGGCGTCTCGCGCGACCGGTTGTCGGTGGACATGGTGCGCCTGCTCGATGCGCCGCATCCGACCACGGGCACGCTGCTCGACCGTGCGGGCACGTTGCAGCGTCGCTATGCCGCGCTGGCCGGGCTGTCGGCCGAACATATGGGGCGGACCGATGCGTGGCGGTTCCACGATCTGGGCCGGCGGATCGAACGGGCGATGGCGACGACGCGAACGCTGCTGGCCGTCGATCTGCGCCGGGCGAGTGCCGAGGATTTGTCGACGCTGCTGGACCTTGCCGACAGCCAGATCAGCTATCGCCAGCGCTATCTGATCGGCTTTGCGCGGGTGCCGGTGATCGACCTGATCGCGCTCGACCCCGGCAATCCGCGCGGGATCGCGTTTCAGGTGGATACGATCGTCCAGCATCTGTGCAAGCTGCCAGTCCTGAACGATGCCGGCATCGCCGAACCGCAACAACGCATCGCGGCCCGGTTGACCGCCGGCATCGCCATGGGCTCCGCCAACCGCCTCGACCGCGGCTGGGTTTTGGAAATAAATCAGCAATTGCAATTACTTTCGGATGCGATCGCCACCCGCTATTTCCTGCAGGGTGCGCAGGCGTTGCGCGAAGCCGGGTTGACCCTCGCATGATGCGCTATGCCATCCGCCACATCACGCGCTTCGATTATGCCGAGGCGGCAGGGTTCGCGCGCTGCAACCTGCGGCTGCGGCCGATCCTGTGGTCGGGCCAGGAACTGGAGGACTATGCGCTGCTGGTCGAACCGGGCGGTCGGACCGCCCCGGCACGCGCGCAGGCGGGGCTGGCCAACGTCACCCGGCTGGAAGTCGATCGCCCCGAACGCACGCTGACGATCGAGAGCCGGGCGACGGTTCGCGTCGAGCGACCGATCCCGTTCGCATCGCCGGGCGACCCGACGCTGGCCGAGATCCGCACGCTGGCGGCCGGGGTGAACGATGCCGGCCCGGCCAGTCCGGTGAGCTATCTGTTCCCCTCCGCGCACGTTCCGATCGTGCCCGACATCGCGGCATGGTGTGCCGAGGACCTGTCCGACGATCGCGGTATCCTCGACGCGGCGATCGCGCTTGCCCGGCGTATCCAGCGCGACTTTGCCTTCGATCCGACCGCGACGCTGGTCGATACGCCACCCGCCGAAGCCTTCGCCAAGCGCGGCGGGGTGTGTCAGGATTTCGCCCAGATCATGCTGTCGGGCCTGCGCGGCGCCGGGCTGCCTGCGGCCTATTGCTCGGGCTATCTGCGCACGCTGCCCCCGCCGGGGCAGGAGCGGCTGGTCGGGGCCGATGCGACCCATGCGTGGGTGCTGGTATGGGCCGGGCCGGTGCTCGGCTGGGTCGGGGTCGATCCGACCAACGGCATCTGGATGGCGGAGGATCATGTCGTCATGGCGATCGGTCGCGACTATGCCGACATCGCGCCGATCGACGGCGTGGTGCTGGGGTCGGGCGCGCAGACGATGCACGTGTCGGTCGACGTCGAGCCTCTGCCGGTCGGGTAACCAAGTACCCGCGAACATGCCAAGAAAACCCTTTTACGTGGCACCTTCGTCAACATCGTGCCCAACCGGATTGACGACTCCATAGCGGTTGGGGGATATAGAACAAATCATGAACGCAGAGTCGCCCATCCTGTCCGCGCTGAAGCGTCAAGTCGCCGCCATGGAGCGGCGCGCGCCGACGGGCAAGGCGGTGCGAGTCGCGACCGGGCATGGCGATATCGACGCCGCGCTGGACGGTGGAGTCGCGCGCGGGCGGCTGCACGAGATATTCGCGGTTGAGGCAGGCGATGCCGGCAGCGCCACCGGTTTTGCGGGCATGCTGTCGATCCGGCTGGGCGGCGGCATCGTCTGGCTGCGCGAGGAATCGGCGGTACGCGGCGGCGGGCACCTGCATGCGCCGGGCCTGGTCGAGATCGGGCTGGACCCGGCGCGGCTGCTGCTGGGGTTGCTGCCCGACGCGCTGTCGGTCCTGCGCGCCGCCGCCGATGTCGTGCGCTGTGCCGGAGTCGGGGTGGCGGTGATCGAATTGCACCGCGATCCCAAGGTGCTCGACCTGACCGCCAGCCGCCGCCTCGCGCTGGCGGCGGAGGAAAGCGGGGTGGCGGCGCTGTTGCTGCGCATCGCGGCGACGCCGGTGGCGAGTGCCGCCGATACCCGCTGGGCGGTGCGGTCGTGCGCGTCGCAACCCTTGCCCGCCAACGCGCCGGGCCACCCGACCTTCGACCTCGAATTATTGCGTCAGCGCGGCCGGGGTGCCGATGGCCGCTGGCAAGTGGAGTGGAACCGTGAGCAAGCCGTCTTCACCAGCCCGACCCAGCGGTCGGCGCCATCTGGCGCTGTGGTGGCCGTTCCTGCCCGCCGACCGGCTGCTGCGCCAATCCCCCTGCGCCGTACCGGATGATGCGCCGTTCGTCTGTGTCGAAATGGTGCGCGGCGCACTGCGCATCGCCTCGGTCGATCGTCAGGCACTGGACAAGGGGATCGCCCCCGGCATGGCGCTGGCCGATGCGCGGGCACAACTGCCCGAACTGGCGGTGGTCGATGCCGATCCGTTCGCCGATCATGGCTGGCTGGAGCGGATCGCCGATGCCTGCGACCGGTTCACGCCGCTGGTCGCCCTCGATGGCGGTGACGGGGTGACGCTCGACATCACCGGCTGTGCGCATCTGTTCGGTGGCGAAGGCGCGCTGGTCGCCGAGGTCGAGGCGCGGCTTGCCCGGTTCGGCGCGCTGCGCCACGCGCTGGCCGACACGCCCGATGCGGCGCAGGCACTGGCCCGGTTCCAGAGCGCACCGGCGGCGAGCGAGGCGGCGGCGATCCGGCGGCTGGGGGTGGCGGCGCTCAGGCTGGACGACGAGATCGCGGTCGCGCTGCGCCGAGCGGGCCTGCGCACCATCGGCGATCTGGCCAGCCGCCCGACCGCGCCGATCGCGGCACGTTTCGGCGAGGAGACGGTGGCGGCGCTGGCCCGGTTGCTGGGCGATGCCGATCAGCGGCTGCGGCCGCGCCGGGCGTTGCCGGCGTTGTTTTTCGAACGGCGCTTCGTCGAACCGATCGCGCGCGATGCCGATGTGCTGGCGACGATCGGCGAACTCGCGGCGCAGGCGGAGGCGGAACTGACCGCGCGCGACCGCGGCGGGCGGCGTTTTGCGGTACGGCTCTACCGGGCCGATGGCGCGCTGCGCGATCTGGCGGTCGAAAGCGGACTTCCCTTGCGCGATCCGCCGTCGATCGTGCGGCTGTTCCACGAACGGATCGATGCACTGGCCGACCCGATCGATCCGGGGTTCGGTTTCGACATGATCCGCATGAGCGTTCCCGCGCTCGAACCGCTGGCACCCACGCAATTGCAGCTGGAGGGCGGTACGGTCAGCGAGGAGGCGATGGCGGCGCTGGTCGACCGGCTGACCACCCGGCTGGGGCGCGGGCGGATCGCACGGGTCTGTCCGGGCGACAGCCATCTGCCCGAACAGGGGGTGCTGACAATGCCGGCGATCGATACGCCGGCCCCGATCACATGGGACACGCCCGAAATCGGCGAGCCGCCGCTGCGTCCGATCCACCTGTTCGACCCGCCGCAGCGGATCGAGGTGATGGCCGAAGTTCCCGACGGCCCGCCGCACCGCTTTCGTTGGCGGCGGGTGCTGCACGACGTGATCCGTTTCGAAGGGCCGGAGCGGATCGCGGCGCAGTGGTGGCGGCGTGGACAGGCGAAGGTACGGACGCGCGACTATTACCGGGTCGAGGATGTGCGCGGGCGGCGGTACTGGATTTTCCGGCACGGGTTGTACGATCGCGAGACGCCCGATCCGCTGTGGTATGTGCACGGGGTATTCGCGTGAGCGGGTGTCTCGCCGCCCTTCGTCCTCTCTTCGTCATCCCGGCGCAGGCCGGGATCCAAGGTTCCGCAAGCGCCGAAGCCATCGGATATGCGGGCCGGTGGATCCCGGCCTGCGCCGGGATGACGAAGATAGGGGCGGAGTGTCATTCCTCGTCCGTCACCCCGTGACATGCCCTTCGCCGAACTGATCGCTGCGACGCATTTCTCGTTCCTGCGCGGGGCGTCGCCGCCGTCCGACATGGTGGCGCAGGCGAACGAGCTGAAGATGGCCGGGATCGGGATTGCCGATCGCAACACCGTGGCGGGGGTGGTGCAGGCGCATCTAGCGCTGAAGAAAGCGAAGGACAAACGGTGCGAGGCGGGGCTGCCTGACTATCCCTTCGACCTCGTCGTCGGTGCGCGGCTGGTGTTCGCCGACGGCACGCCGGACATCGTCGCCTATCCCATCGACCGGGCAGCATGGGGACGGCTGACGCGGTTGCTCAGCGGCGGTAATCTCAAGGCGAAGAAGGGCGACTGTCACCTCGAACTGGCCGACCTGTTGGAATGGCAGGAGGGATTGCTGCTGATCGTCACCGCGCCCGATGGCGCGCTGCTGGCGCGGCTGCGCGATGCCTGTCCGGGGCGGGTCTGGCTGGCGGCCACGATGCCGCGCGGCGGGCGCGACCGGCGGCGGCTTGCCGGCCGGATCGCGCTGGCAGCACAGATTGGCGTGCCGCTGCTGGCGACCAACGATGCGCTGTACGCAACGCATGAACAACGCCCGTTGCATGACGTGCTGACCTGTATTCGCGAAGGAACGACGATCGCCGCTGCCGGCAAGCGCTTGGCCGCCAATGCCGAACGCCACCTGAAATCCCCCGAAGAGATGGTCCGGCTGTTCCGTGATTGTCCGGAGGCGGTCGCGGAAAGCATCACGCTGCTCAAGCGCATCACCTTTCGCCTGACCGACCTGAAATATGAATATCCGCACGAACCGGTGCCGGACGGTTGGGCGGCACAGGACTGGCTGGAGCATCTGGCGACGACCGCCGCGCACGAACGGTACGGTCCCGATCTGCCCGATGGCGTGCGGCGGCGGCTGGACGAGGAATTCGCGCTGATCCGTCAGCAGCAATATGCCCATTATTTCCTGACCGTCCACGACCTCGTCCGGTTCGCGCGCAGCTGCGACCCGCCGATATTATGTCAGGGGCGCGGATCGGCGGCCAATTCGATCGTGTGCTTCCTGCTGGGCGTGACCTCGGTCGATCCGAGCGAGCACGATCTGCTCTTCTCGCGCTTCGTGTCCGAGGAGCGCGACGAACCGCCCGACATCGACGTCGATTTCGAACATGAACGGCGCGAGGAGGTGATCCAGTATATCTACCGCCGCTATGGCCGCGAGCGGGCCGGCATCGCCGCGACCGTCATCCATTACCGGCCGAGAAGCGCGGTGGGGGAGGTCGGCAAGGTGCTGGGCCTGACCCGCGACGTGACGCAGCGGCTGGGCAGTACCGTATGGGGCAGTTTCGCCGGGCAGATGGAGGCGCGGCGCTATACCAGTGCCGGGTTCGACATCGACAATCCCGACATCGCGCAGCTGCGCTGGCTGGTCGACCAGATCCTCGAATTTCCCCGGCACCTGTCGCAGCATGTCGGTGGGTTCGTGCTGACGCAGGGGCGGCTCGACGAAATGGTGCCGATCCACAACGGCGCGATGGAGGGGCGGACCTTCATCGAATGGGACAAGGACGATATCGACGCGCTGGGGCTGATGAAGGTCGATGTGCTGGCGCTCGGCATGCTGACCTGCATCCGCAAGGCGTTCGACCTGCTCCGGCAGCATGGGTTGGGCGATCACGACCTGACCGTCGACCTGAAGGCCGATGACGAGGACGTTTATGCCATGCTGCACCGGGGCGACAGCGTGGGCGTGTTCCAGGTCGAGAGTCGCGCGCAGATGAACATGCTGCCGCGGTTGAAGCCGATCAGTCTCTACGACCTGTCGGTGCAGGTCGCGATCGTGCGACCGGGGCCGATCGAGGGGGACATGGTCCATCCCTATCTGCGGCGGCGGTCGGGGGTGGAAGCGGTGACCTATCCGTCGCCCAAGCCGCCACACGATCCGGACGAACTGCGCATCCTGCTCGGGCGGACGTACGGCGTGCCGCTGTTCCAGGAACAGGTGATGAAGCTGGCGATCACCGCTGCCGAATTCACCCCGAACGAGGCGAATGCGCTGCGCCGCGCGATGGCGACCTTTCGCAATCCGGGCACGATCGACCGGCTGCGCGACAAGCTGATCTTGGGCATGACCCGGCGCGGGTACGAACCCGATTTCGCCGAACGCTGTTTCCGCCAGATCGAGGGGTTCGGCAGCTATGGCTTTCCCGAAAGCCATGCGCTGTCGTTCGCGCGGCTGGTCTATGTGTCGTCGTGGATCAAATGCCATCATCCGGCGGTGTTCGCCTGTGCGCTGCTCAATTCGCAGCCGATGGGGTTCTATGCCCCGGCGCAGATCGTCCGCGACGCGCGCGACCATGCGGTCGAGGTGCGCGGTATCGATGTGAATGTCAGCGATTGGGACAACAAGCTGGAGGGATGTGCCTATGATCGTCACCCCGGACTTGATCCGGGGTCCCGCTTTCCTGCCGGTGCCGCAAAAGAAGCAGGACCCCGGGGCAAGCCCGGGGTGACGAAGGAAGGGATGCGTCTCGCCCTCCGGCTGGGGTTTCGGCAGATGGACGGGTTTCGCGAACGCTGGGCCGAGGCGATCGCCGAGACGCGGCCGTTCGCCAGCGTCGAGGAACTGGCGCGGCGGGCGCGGTTGCCGCAGCGCGCGCTGCGACTGCTGGCCGATGCCGATGCGTTCCGGTCGATCGGGTTCGACCGGCGCGAGGCATTGTGGGAGGTGCGGCGCACGCCCGATGCCGAATTGCCGCTGTTCGCCCATGCCCGCGCCGCCGAGCTGGGCGCGGAGCCCGACATGGCGCTGCCAGCGATGCCCGCGGTCGAGCATGTCGTGACCGATTACCAGACGCTCCGCCTGTCGCTGCAAGGGCATCCGATGCAGTTCCTGCGCGTGCCGTTGCAACGCATGGGGGTAACCAGCTGCGCCGATATCATGGCGGCGAAGGCGGGGGCGAAGGTCGTCGCGGCGGGCCTCGTCCTCGTCCGGCAACGACCGGGCAAGGGCAATGCGATCTTCGTCACGCTGGAGGACGAGGGCGGCATCACCAATGTCGTGCTGTGGGCGCGGCTGTTCGAGGCGTATCGGCGCGAGGTGATGGGTGCGCGGCTGATGCTGGTCGAGGGTGAGGTGCAGCGTACCCGCGAAGGCATCGTCCACCTGATGGGTTCGCGGGTCCATGACCGCAGCGACCTGCTCGACATGCTGGGCGAGACACCGCCGCCGGTGCCGTCGTCGCGTGGCGACGAAGCGGTCCGCCCGGTCGCCTCGCGCCATCCGCGCGACGTGCGGCTGGTGCCCAAGTCGCGCGATTTTCACTGACAGCCTGTCCCTGCCGCGCGTAGGACGGCGATCAGGATTTCCTCGTCACCCCGGGCTCGACCCGGGGTCCCGCTTCTTCTCTACGGTGGCAAAGAAGCGGGACCCCGGGTCGAGCCCGGGGTGACGGAAAAGGCGACGGTTGCGCTTCAACGGCTTGCCGTGGGAGTTCTCAGGTCGATCGCTGCAGGCGGGAGGGTCGGCATGAACGGATTGCTGCTGTTCGCGGTCGCGATCGGATATGCCGCATCGCTGTTCGCGGTGGCATGGGCTGCGCGCCGGCGCGGATGGACGCCGCGCGACCGGCGGCTCGTCTATACGCTCGGGCTGGCGGTCTATTGCAGCAGCTGGACGTTCAACGGCGCGGTCGGCAGCGCCGTCGCCGATGGCTGGGCGTATCTGCCGATCTATCTGGGGCCGATCCTGATCTTTGTGGTGGGCGGGCGGTTGCTGGTGCGGATGGTCGCGGCGGTGCAGGCCGATGGCGCGACGTCGATCGCCGACTTCATCGGGTCGCGCTTCTCGCGCAGTCGGGGGGTGGCGGCGCTGGTCACGCTGATCGCGCTGACCGGCACCATTCCCTATGTCGCGCTGCAATTGCGGTCGGTCGCGACCAGCTATGCCGCGCTGGCGGGGATGGCGGACGTCACGCGGCCGGTCGTCGTCACGGCGCTGGTGCTGGCAGGCTTCGCCATCGCGTTCGGACCGCGCGGCGATGCCGAGCCGCGCGCCGAATCCGGGCTGCTGGCGGCGGTCGCGATCGAATCGGTGGTCAAGCTGGCGGCATTCGCCGGCGTAGCGCTGTTCGCGATGCTGCTGGTCGCGAAGGCGGCACCCGATGCGCGCAGCGCCGGACTGGCACGGCTGTCGGCAGGGTTTGCGTGGGCACCCGACGCCGCCGATTTCGTCGTCGCGACGCTGCTGGCCGCCGCCGCGATGCTGTGTCTGCCGCGCCAGTTCCAAGTGACGGTGGTCGCCGCGACCGAACCGGCCGATCCATGGCGCGCGCGCTGGCCGTTCGCCGCCTATTTGATGCTGACCGCGTTGCTGGTGCTGCCGATCACGCTGGCGGCGCTGGTGCAGGGCGGGATGGCGCGCCCCGATCTGCTGGTCATCGCGATGCCGCTGGCGGCGGGGGTGCCGGCGGTGGCGCTGCTCGGTTTTCTGGGCGGGTTTTCGGCGGCGACGGCGATGGTCGTGGTCGAGACGGTGGCGCTGGCGACGATGGTGTCGAACGACCTGATCGCGCCGCTGCTGCTGCGCAGCCCGCGCCTTGCCGCCGCCGAGCATCTCGGGCGGACCCTGGCATGGGTGCGGCGGGGGGTGATCGCCGGGATCATCGGCGTGGCGACCGCCTGTGCGCTGCTGATCCCGCTGACCCGCGGGCTGGCCGCGATCGGGCTGGTCGCGTTCGCGGCGATGGCGCAGTTCGCGCCGGCGCTGCTGCTGGCGATCGCGCGCGGCGGTCGCGATCCGCTGGCGGCGAAGGCGGGGCTGACGACCGGGCTGATCGGTTGGACGGTCCTGCTGTTCTTCCCGACGCTGACCGGCGCGCCGTTGCCGGTGTCGGGGGTGCCGGGACTGGGGCCGCTGTCGGCGGCGGCGGTGGCGACGCTGGCGGCGAACGTGATCGTCCATGCCATCGTCGCGTTGTCGCGGGCACCGCGCCTGCCCTTCGCCCGTGACGAGCGGGTGCCGCCGGTACGCGATCTGGGTGAACTGACCCGGCTGGTCGCGCGCTTCGTGGGCGAGGAGCGGGCGGTCGCCGAACTGGGCCAGGGCAGCCATGTCGACGCCCGCGCCGCGCGCCGTGCCGAACGGCTGGTGGCGCAGGTGGTCGGGGTGTCGTCGTCGCGGCGGCTGATCGCATCGGCGCTGTCGGGCGCGGCGTTGCGGGCCGAAGACGTCGCGCGGATGCTGGATGAAAGCGGGCAGAGCCTGCAATTCTCGAAAGGGCTGCTGGCGGCGACGCTGGAACACATCGATCCGGGCGTCAGCGTGGTCGATGCCGAACTGAACCTCGTCGCGTGGAATCAGCGCTATCTCGACCTGTTCGGCTTTCCGCCGGGCATGATCCGGGTCGGTGCGCCGATCGCCGATGCGATCGCGTTCAATGCCGTGCGCGGCGACTGTGGCCCCGGCGAGGTCGACGACCATGTCGCCCGGCGGCTGGCGCATATGCGGCGCGGCACGCGGCATAGTTTCGAACGGGTGCGCGACGACGGACGGGTGCTCAAGACCATCGGCGGGCCGATGCCGGGTGGCGGCTATGTCATGTGCTTTTCGGACATCACCGTCGAGGCGCAGGCGCTGCGCGCGGTGGAGACGGCGCGGGCCGAGCTGGAAGCGCGGGTCGCGGAGCGGACACGGGCGCTGACCCATGCCAACGCGGCGCTGGCGCGGGCGACCGCCGACAAGACGCGGTTCCTCGCCGCCGCCAGCCACGACCTGTTGCAGCCGCTCCATGCCGCGCGGCTGTTCACCGCGGCGCTGGCGCGCGGCGCGGACGATCGGGCGAGGCCGCTGGTCGAGCGGATCGACCAGTCGATCGCGGCGGCGGACCAGTTGCTGCGCGCGCTGCTCGACATATCGAAGCTGGATGCCGGCGGGATCGTGCCGGTGCCGACGCGGTTTGCGGTGCACGGGTTGCTGGGCGAGCTGGTCGACGGCTTTGTCGATCAGGCCGGGGCCAAGGGGCTGACGCTGCGGCTGGGGCCGGGCGATGCGGTGGTCGAGACCGACCCGGTGCTGCTGCGTTCGATCGTACAGAATCTGCTGGGCAATGCGGTGCGCTATACGGCGCGGGGCGGCGTGGTGATCGGGGTGCGGCGGCGTGGTGACATGGTGCGGATCGAGGTCGTCGATAGCGGACCGGGGATCGCGCAGAGCGACCGGGCGCGCGTGTTCCGCGAGTTCGAGCGGCTGGCCAATGCCGAGGATGCCGGGCTGGGGCTGGGCCTTGCCATCGTCGCGCGGACGGCGGCGTTGCTGGGGGCGGCGGTGACGCTCGACAGCCGGATGGGGCGGGGGAGCCGCTTTGCGGTGACGCTGCCGATGGCGGCGGGTGCGGTGGCAACCGCGCCGGTGCGGGCGGTGGCGCAGGCGGTGCGGCCGATCGAATGCCTGATCGTCGACGACGATGCCGGGGTGCGGCGGGGGATGGCGGCGCTGGCCACCAGCCGGGGGCATGGCGTGCGGGTGGCGGTTACGGTCGAGGAGGCGCTGGCGCAAGCGGAGGGTGTGGCGGTGGCGTTCGTCGACCATGATCTGGGCGGGGCGGTCGACGGGCTGGCGCTGATCGCGATGCTGCGGGAGGAGGTGCCGGGGTTGCGGGCGGCGCTGGTTACGGCGGATGCCGGGCGCGCGCTGGCCGAGCGGGCGCGGACGGCGGGGGTGGCGGTGTTGCTGAAGCCGTTGTCGGGGGAAGCGTTCGACGCGTGGCTGGCCGCGCCGGGCAAGGCGTAGCAAGGCTACGCCGAGCCAAAAGGTGCGGCCGGCCGACGGCGCGAAAAGCGCCGTCCGACGACGCGGGCTTTGCCCGTGGCCAGTCCTGAAACCCGCGGAAAACCGCCAAAGGTCACGAAAGTCACACTCGCCACGCTTTGCGCCATGTCGCGTTTCGATGGTGTCGTGCGCGGCAGGTTGCAGCGGGCAGGAAAACCCAAGGAAAACCGCCAAAGGTCACGAAGGTCACATTCGCCACGCTTTGCGCTGCGTCGCGCATCGGTGGCGTGGTGTGCAGTAGGTTGCAGCGGGGAGAAAGAGCCGGAGGTGAGGGTGGCAGAGGATGCGGCTGTAGGAAAGGGACGGGAGGATGGTTGGCGGTCGCCATCTTCGGAGCAGTGATCGGCGAGTGAGATCGGTATTCCTGCGGCTCCCGTCGTTCCCGTTTCGCCATGGTGGCATGGTGGTTTCGGGAATTTTGAATCGGAAACAGATTTCGGGAAAACGACACCCGCAGGCGTCCGTCAACGCGATCGGTGCGGCCGGATTCTCGCCACAGCTTCCCAAACGGTAAAGGACTTGCCGTCAGACATACGGCAAGTGTCTCACACTCAAGCCCTTGCTTTGACTGGCATTGTCGAGGCCGTGCTACACAGCCCTTGCTTCACAAGTGCGAGAGCGCAACAATATGCCGATCGATTACAGAAGGGGAGGAGTTTTTGCGTATTAACGTACTTGCCTCATTGGTAGCGCTGTCCTCAGCGGCTAGTCTTCAGGCACAGGCTCCAGTTCAGCAAGCCACTTCACCCCGTAACCCCTCGGTTTCCCACTTTGAGCATACCGTTAACATATTGCCGGTTCAGCAATCAGCACCGACGCCGTTCCATAGTTTCAAGGGTATTATTTTACTTGAGGTCAAAATAAACGGGCGGGCCGGTTGGGCCATGCTCGACAATGGTTTCGCGCACACCGTAATCGACCTCGGTTTTGCCAAGACTGCCGGTTTAAAGATCGGACCTGTCGTAAACAATATTGATCTTGGCCCAGTATCGGCTTCGGAACGGCTTGTTGAGGGTATGAGGATTGATGTGCCAGGTCAGCTCATACTGTCTGGGGCGGCTATGTCAGTTGATCTAAAGTCATTTTCGAATACCGTAGGTCATCCAATTGATGCCGTTATCGGAGGAGACTATCTCGACAAACTTTGCGTATTAGTCGCATTTAGTAACAAGACACTCATTTTCGCGAAAACTGGAGACATAACTCCGAAGGGCCGGGCTGCGATTATTCCATTGGAAAGTGGGGCTCAATTGACGGCCGAGGTCAACGGCAAGCCCGTGATTCTGTCTATCGACTTGGGTTTCAATGGTGTCGTACAGCTTAAGGAAGAAGCGTGGAAAAGGGTGATCCCATCCGGGTCGCCAAAAAATGAGGGCATGATAAGTTCTGCTGATGGGGTCCTACGTCCAAGCCGATCCGTACAAGACGCCACTCTAAAGGTCGGTCAGATCAGCGCCGATGGCGTTGGTGTTGCTGTTGGTGACCGTATTGCTACAGGCGCAGACGGCCTCTTGGGAACCGGATTTCTCGGTAAATTCGATTTCATCCTTGATGTTGGAGCAAGTCGGCTTGTTGCAATACCCTTTGGCTAGTTGCGGATAGGCCAATCGAGCAATCGCAAAATTCCCGTTTCTCGATCCCAAGGAGAACGCCTCGGCTGTCTCGCGTGCCGTTTGTTTTCGACAACCCGTTCGCCGACCCTATCCCGCCACCTCCAGCCCGAGTGCCCGCGCTGCTACGGCCGCCTGTGTGCGGTTGCCGACGTCGAGCTTGCGCAGCACGGCGGTCATGTGGACCTTCACCGTGGCTTCGGCCATGCCGAGCTCGTGGGCGATCTGTTTGTTGAGGCGGCCGGCGAGAACGCCGAGCAGGACGCGTAACTGGGTCGGGGTGAGCGCGGCGACGCGGGCGGCGATGTCGTCCTGCGGGCCGTCGTCGGGTGCCATGCGGTCGCCGGACAGGGCGGCGGCGATGGCGTTTTCGATCTGCTCGAGCGGGGCGTCCTTGCCGACGAAGCCGACCGCGCCGAAGCGCGCGACCTGTGCGTAGGCGACGGTCCGGTCGGCGCCGGAGATGACGAGGATCGGGACGGCGGGTGCCTCGGCATGGAGCAGCGCCACGCCGCTATAGCCGACCGCGCCGGGCATGTTCAGGTCGAGCAGGACGAGGGCGAGGTCGCCTGCGTCGCGGACCGCCTGTACTGCGCGGTCGAGCGAGCCGGCTTCGAGGATGCGGGCGTCGGGGCGGACCTGCGTGACGGCGAGGGTCAGGGCCTGCCGGAACAGCGGGTGGTCGTCGGCGATGAGGATGGTGGGGGCGGTCATCACATCCTTTCGGGTCGTCGTGCCGTCACCCTCACCCTTCCCACCCGGCTGCGCCGGGCGGGTCCCTTTCCTGTCCCAGTGGGAGAGGGAGGGAGCGGCAACGCCGCGGAAGGGGCAGGGTGATTCTAGGCGGGATCGACATTCAGTTTGCTGGGCGCAGGAATAGCGTTCGATCCCCTTTCGTCACTCCCGCGCAGGCGGCAGTCCTTATACGCCAGCGTCGCGGATCGAGCCAAACCGTCGGCGTTTATAGATTCCCGCCTGCGCGGGAATGACGAAATTTCGTGGTTATCGCTGAATGTCGATCGGTTCTAGGGTACTTCGATCCTCATGCCGGCCGGATACGCTCTGCGACCAGCGTGTCGACGACACTCGGATCGGCGAGCGTCGAGGTGTCGCCGAGGTTGGACGTGTCGTTCTCGGCGATCTTGCGCAGGATGCGGCGCATGATCTTGCCCGAGCGGGTCTTGGGCAGGCCCGGCGCGAATTGCAGCGCGTCGGGAGTGGCGACAGGGCCGATTTCCTGCCGGACCCATGTCCGCAGTTCGGCGCGCAGGTCGTCGGACGGTTCCTCGCCCGAATTCAGCGTGACATAGGCGTAGATGCCCTGGCCTTTGATGTCGTGGGGCATGCCGACGACCGCGGCTTCGGCAACTTTTTGATGCGCGACGAGGGCGCTTTCGACTTCGGCGGTGCCCATGCGGTGGCCGCTGACGTTGATGACGTCGTCGACGCGGCCGGTGATCCAGTAATAGCCGTCGTCATCGCGGCGCACGCCGTCGCCGGTGAAGTATTTGCCGGGATAGGTGGTGAAATAGGTCTGGAAGAAGCGGTCGTGATCGCCCCACACCGTCCGCATCTGTCCGGGCCAGCTATCGGCGATGCATAGATTACCTTGCGCTGCACCGTCGAGCACCTTGCCCTCGGCATCGACGATCACCGGCTGCACGCCGGGCAGCGGTTTGGTCGCGCTGCCGGGTTTCAGGTCGGTGGCGTAGGGGAGCGGCGAGATGAGGATGCCGCCGGTCTCGGTCTGCCACCAGGTATCGACGATCGGGCAGCGGCGGTCGCCGACGACGCGGTGATACCAGTCCCATGCCTCCGGATTGATCGGTTCGCCGACGCTGCCGAGCAGGCGCAGCGACTGGCGGCTGGATTTGGTGACCCAGCTGTCGCCCTCGCGCATCAGCGCGCGGATCGCGGTGGGGGCGGTGTAGAAGATGTTGACGCCCAGCCGGTCGATCGTTTCCCAGAAGCGGCCATGGTCGGGATAGTTGGGCACGCCGTCGAACATGACCGTGGTCGCGCCGTTCGAGAGGGGACCATAGACGACATAGCTGTGGCCGGTGACCCAGCCGATATCGGCGGTGCACCAGAAGACCTCGCCGTCGCGATAGTCGAACACGTCGCGGAAGGTGGCGTGCGCCCATACCAGATAGCCGCCGGTGGTGTGGAGCACGCCCTTGGGCTTGCCGGTCGAGCCACTGGTGTAGAGGATGAACAGCGGGTCTTCGGCGTCCATCGGTTCGGGCGGGCAGTCAGGCGAGGCGTCGGGCAGCAGGTCGTGCAGCCAGTGGTCGCGGCCCGCGACCATCGGTACGTCGGCACCGCTGCGGCGAATGACGATGACGGTCTCGACGCCGGGGGCGTTGGCCAGTGCCTTGTCGACATTGGCCTTCAGCGGGATGCGCTTGCCGCCGCGACAGCCTTCGTCGGCGGTGATGACCAGCTTGCTGTCGCAATCGACGATGCGGTTGGCGAGGCTGTCGGGGCTGAAACCGCCGAACACGATCGAATGGATCGCGCCGATGCGGGTGCAGGCGAGCATCGCCGCCGCCGCTTCGGCCATCATCGGCAGATACAGGGTGACGCGGTCGCCCTTCTTCACGCCCTTTGATTTCAGGACGTTGGCGAAGCAGCAGACCTGTTGGTGGAGTTCGCGATAGGTGACGTTGCGCGTCTCACCCGGTTCGTCGCCTTCCCAGAGGATCGCGGTCTGATCGCCGCGGGTGGCGAGATGGCGGTCGAGGCAGTTGACCGAGACGTTGGTCTGGCCATCGGCGAACCAGCGGATGCGGAAATCGACTTCGTCGAACGAGGTGTCCTTGACCTCGGTATAGGGCCGCGACCAGTCGATGCAGGTGCCGCCCTCGCGCCAATAGCTTTCGGGATCGGCGACCGACGCGGCGTAGCGCGCTTCGTACTCGGTCGCGTCCACGCGCGCGGCATCGTCGTGCGGGGCGGGGTGAATCGTCTGGGTCATGTCTCTCTCCTATGCCCTTGATCCGTGGTCGAGGGGGCGGGCGTCAACCCGTATACCGCTACGACCAAGGTCGTACTGGCCGCCATGGCCCGTGCAGATGACACTGGCGCGGCAGGGAGATGCGGCGAACGATCGCGCCCCGGCACCGGGTTGGTTTCCTCCTTACTCCCCTCCTTGGATAAGGGAGGGGCGGGGGCGGGTGGGCCCGCGAGGGAGGGGTGGGCGCGCTACAACGGGCCTACCCACCCCCAGCCCCTCCTTTGTCAGGGAGGGGAGTGAAACGCGTGGATCGGACAACGGTCGGGCAAAAGAGAGGATGCCGCCATGGCGGGAACAAGGACGGCCGGGGCGACCCCCAAGGGCCAGAACGAGAAGCTGGTGATCGCCGCGTCGTCGCTGGGCACCGTGTTCGAATGGTATGATTTCTACCTGTACGGGTTGCTGGCGACGTACATCTCCAAACAGTTCTTCTCGGGCGTGAACGAGACGACGGGGTTCATTCTCGCGCTCGGCGCCTTTGCCGCCGGTTTCGCGGTGCGGCCGTTCGGGGCGCTGGTGTTCGGGCGGATCGGCGATCTGGTCGGGCGCAAGAACACGTTTCTGGTGACGATGGGGATCATGGGCCTGTCGACCTTCGCGGTCGGCCTGCTGCCCTCCTATGCCAGTATCGGTGTCGCGGCACCGGTGATCCTCGTCGCGCTGCGCATCCTTCAGGGGTTGGCGCTGGGCGGCGAATATGGCGGCGCGGCGACCTATGTCGCGGAGCACGCGCCCGACGGGAAGCGGGGGCTCTACACCAGCTTTATCCAGACGACGGCGACGATGGGGCTGTTCGCGGCGCTGCTGGTCGTGATCGGGTTCCGGACATTGCTGGGCGAGGAGACGTTCGGCGGGTTCGGGTGGCGGTTGCCGTTCCTCGTGTCGATCCTGCTGCTGGCCGTATCGATGTGGATCCGGTTGCAATTGTCGGAAAGCCCGGTGTTCCTGAAGATGAAGGAAGAGGGCAAGACGTCGAAGGCCCCGCTGACCGAGGCGTTCCTGCGCTGGCCGAACCTGAAGCTGGTGCTGATCGCGCTGTTCGGCGCGGCGATGGGGCAGGCGGTGGTGTGGTACACCGGGCAATTCTATGTCCTGTTCTTCCTCGAAAAGATGATGAAGGTCGACGGCGCGACGGTGAACGTGCTGCTGGCGATCTCGCTGGCGCTGGGGACACCGTTCTTCGTGTTCTTCGGCTGGCTGTCGGACAAGATCGGGCGGAAATGGATCATCATGGCCGGCTGCGCGCTGGCGGCGCTGACCTATTTCCCGCTGTTCGGGGCGCTGACCAACGCCGCCAATCCGGCACTGGCGGCGGCGCAGGCGGCGTCGCCGGTGCGCGTCACCGCGCATGACGATGATTGTTCGGTGCAGTTCGATCCGATCGGCCGCAACAAGTTCGACGCGAAAAGCTGTGACATCGCCAAATCCTATCTGGCGAAGAACGGCATCAGCTACACCAATGTCGAGGCACCGGCCGGCACGATCGCCAGCGTGGCAGTAGGCAACCGGATGCTGGTCGCCCCCAATCCGGCGGAGGTGGCCGGGCCGGCGCGGGCGGCGGCGATCACCGCCTATCAGGGCGAGGTCGCAGCGGCGCTGGCGGAGGCCGGCTATCCGGCAAAGGCCGATCCGGCAGCGATCGACAAGCCGCTGGTGATCCTGATCCTGTGGTTCATGGTGCTGCTGGTGACCATGGTTTATGGCCCGATCGCGGCGTTGCTGGTCGAACTGTTCCCCAGCCGCATCCGCTATACGTCGATGTCGCTGCCCTATCATATCGGCAATGGCTGGTTCGGCGGGTTCCTGCCGACCACGGCCTTCGCAATGGTCGCGGCGACCGGGGATATCTATTACGGCCTCTGGTATCCGGTGGTGCTGGCGGTGGTGACGCTGGTGCTGGGCGTGCTGTTCCTGCCGGAGACGTTCCGGCGGAATATCCGGGATTAGAGCGGTCGTTGAAGCAGGTGCGCCCCCCGCGCACGCGGGGGCCAGAGCCAGGCATGACCACCGCCTGTGCCCGGGACCCTGTACCCCCGCCTGCGCAGGGGTACGCTTGGGGTTTGCGGCGGGGGCCGGAGCTGGTCAGGGCACCGGGGTTAGCGGGTCGGGCGGACCGTTGCGTTGGGCAGCGGCGGCGTTGCTGTCGGTGCCGTGCCTGCCGCCGGGGGCGGCGGGAGCTGGCCGTTGGCCGGGGGCGGCGGCGGGGCTGCGCCGTCGGCGGGCGGGGGCGGGGGCATTGCGCCGGGGACACAGGGAGCGCCCGGTCCGCCGGGGCCACCCGGACCACCCGGACCACCGGGACCGCGTGCGCCCTCGGGGCCGTGCTTCGGGCCGTGGCCGGGACGCGGCGGGGGTGGGCCGACCGGAGTGACCTTGCCATTCGCGTCGACCAGATAGGAGGCGCGGAGCTGACCGTTGTCGTAGCGACCCTGCACCTGCACCGGTGCGCCCTTCGTCACCGAGGCGTCGCGCCCGGCGTCGACCATCGTCCGGCCGGTGCCGTCCTGTACCACGAAGCGGTCGCCGAAGACTTCGGCGACGCGGCCCTTGACCGTGACGACGCCGTTGCCGCGCGCCAGTTTCGCGACCGGGGTGGCGATAGTCGGGGCCATTTCGACCGCCGGCCGGGTCAGCGACACCGCGCTCGCCCCGCCCGCCGCGCCGATGGCGAGGCCGATCGCCACGCCCAGACCCAGCTTGCCCGGACCGCCGAGAGAAAATTTCGCCATGTGTTTCGCTCCATTCGTTGTTCGATGAAGCCGTTCTAGCGATTCGCCCCCTCGCCACGCTGAACCCCGCGGTTCAGTTTCGGTTTAAGCGCGGTCGGCATGGGCGGTACGGTTCGTGCCGGTGCCGTCGGGCCTGTCGAAGAATTTTCGCGCCAACTGCTTCGATACGGGTCGTCGACGTCGTCCAGCCCCGGCGCAGCGGGAACGGGTGTCGCCGGGAAGGAGAGTGAACGATCATGCGTATCCTGCTTGTCGAGGACGATCCCGATCTGGGGCCTGCCATCGCGCGGGCGCTGCGCGCGGAGCATATCGCGGTCGATCTGGTGGCGAGCGGGATCGACGCGCAGCATCTGGGCGATACCGAACGCTATGACGTGGCGGTGCTCGATCTGGGGCTGCCCGATCGTGAGGGGACGGCGGTGCTGAAGGGGTGGCGCGAGGGTGGCCGTGACCTGCCGGTGCTGATCCTGACCGCGCGCGACGGATGGTCGGACAAGGTCGCCGGGTTCAAGGCGGGGGCCGATGACTTCCTGACCAAGCCATTCCGGGTCGAGGAATTGATGATGCGGCTGCGCGCGCTGGTGCGGCGGGCGGCGGGGCATGGCGCGACGCGGGTGACCTGCGGTCCGCTGGCCTATGAGACGCAGACCGGGGTGTTCGAGCTCGACGGGCTGCCGATCAAGCTGACCGCGCTCGAATATCGGGTGCTGGCCGCGTTGATGCTGGCGAAGGAAGCGGTGATCGAACGGCTGGATTTGATGGAACGGGTCTATGAGGGCGATGCCGATGTCGATTCGAACAGCCTCGAAGTCATTATCGGGCGACTGCGCAAGAAGATCGGCGCGTCGCTGATCGAGACGGTGCGCGGGCGAGGATACCGGCTGACGGCGGGCGCGGCGTGAGGCTGGCCCGGTCGATCCCCCGTTCGATCCATGGCCGGATGCTGGCGCTGTCGGTGGCGACGACGCTGGTCGCGCTGCCGGTGGCGGGGTTCGCGATCGGCGGGGTGCTCGACCATTTCGTGACGCGCAATATCGACGCGCGGCTGGGTGACCGGTTGCGGTTGTTGCGCGCGGTGGTGCGCGAGGACGGGACGATCGACCGGGCGCTGCTCGACCGGTCGGGACTGGCGACGGCGATCGGCGCGGATGCGGTGTGGCGGATCGATACGCCGGGCGGCACGGTCGGCGTGGGTCTGCCGATACTGGATGCGGTGCCGGCACGCGGGCCGCCGGGCCGACCGGAGCGCGGACCGCCGCCGGGGTGGGGGCCGGGATTCGGCGCGCCGTTCGACCTGACCCTGCCCGATGCGACGCGCGTGCATGGGCTGATGCTCGACCTGCCCGGCGATGGCGGGCGCGTGGCAGTGGCGGTTCCGCGCCGTCAGATCGACCAGCCGTTGCGCGGGGCGATGCTGCCGTTGCTGCTGACGCTGGCGATCGTGGCGGTCGTGCTGGCGGTGGCGACCTTGGTGCAGTTGCGGCTGGGGTTGCGACCGCTGCGGGCGCTGCGCGACCGGGTGGCGGCGGTGCGCGGCGGGGCGGCGGCGGATGTGCCCGAGGATCAGCCCGACGAATTGCGCCCGCTGGCGATCGAGCTGAACGCGCTGGTCCGCGACAATGCAGCGGCGCTGGCGACGGCGCGGGCGTCGGCGGCGAACCTTGCCCATGCGCTCAAGACGCCGGTGGCGACGCTGGCGATCGAGTTGGGCAATGACGCGCGCGCAAGTCAGGTGGCGCGGATCGATGCGACGATCCGGCACCATCTGGCGCGCGCGCGCGGCGGGACGGTCGACCGGCGGGCGGCGACCGCGCTGCAACCTGCGGTCGAGGGGTTGGTGGCGGTGGTGGCGGCGCTGCACCGGGATCGCGGGCTGACCATAGGCACGGATGTGCCGGCCCTGTCGGTAGCGGTCGATGCGGCCGATCTGGACGAACTGGTCGGCAATCTGATCGACAACGCCGCGCGCCATGCCCGGTCGCGCGTGCGGCTGTCGGCGGCGGTCGAGCGGGGCATGGCGGTGCTAACCGTCAGCGACGACGGCCCCGGCATCGCCGCCGCCGACCGGGTGCGGGCGACCGATCCCGGCGTCCGGCTGGACGAGCGCGGCGACGGCCATGGCTTCGGCCTTGCCATCGTCCGCGATCTGGCGGCGCTCTATGGCGGGGGCCTGACGCTGGGGGAGGCGGACGGCGGCGGGCTGGTCGCCACCGTCACCCTGCCGCTTAGCCGGGAAGCTGGAACCGGAATCGCTGGATATTAGCCGAACAGGCGGTGTTGCCTTCGGGGCGGAAGCTGCTGCGATAGCGGGTCGCGCCGACCATCTTCTGCGCGGCATCGCCGAAGACGAACGGCGGATAGGCGGCGATGGTCCGCTGGGTCATGGTCCGGCCGTCGGCGGCGATGTCGAATTCGACCTGCGCCCAGCCCTGGAATCCCATCTGCACCGCTTCGGTCGGGTAGAGGCTGCTCATCGCGCCGCTGCGCTGCACGACCGGGCTGGGCGCGATCAGCGCGCACTGGTCGCTGGTCAGCCCGGTGCGATCGAATACGGCTCGCGCCTGCGCCACGTCGCCACGCTGCGCCAGCAGATCGGCCTGCCGCAGCAGTGCCGCGACCTTGAGCGGATGATTCTCCGGTAGCGGCGAGGCGATGACGGCGGCGAGCAGTTGCTCGGCCTCGCCCTTCGGCGCGGGCGGGTAGGAGCGGTTGGCGAGCATCATCCGGATCGTCGCGGCCGACAGCGGGTCGCCGTTGATTTCCGGGCGGGTCAGCAGCGCGGTCCGCCTGCGCACGCTCTGATCGTACTGGCTGCGATCGGCGTCGATCTCGATCAGCGCGAGAAAGGTGGTGACGGGCGCGGGGGCCTGCATCGTCCGGGCCAGCGCGACCGCTTCGGTGGCGGCGGCCATGCGCTCCGCCTCGGTCGGGAGCGACGAATTGGCGATCCACGCATCGGCGGCGAGCAGCGCACCCTTGTCACCGGCGGCGCGGGCGCGGGTCGCCTCTGCCCGGACCAGCGGGTAGGCGCGCGCCGGGGCGACGTCCGACCAGTCCTGCCGATGGCCCCGGGTGCGGACCCAGGCGTCGAACGCGTCGCTCAATGGCTGACCGAGCCATGGCCGGTCGGCCGCGGTCGAGCATTTCAGTTCGATGCGGGTCGCGTTGCGGAAGAAGGCGGGAATCTTGACCGATTCGGTCGGCGACCATGACCAGTCCGACACGGCACGGGCAAAGGCCACTGCGACGTCGCGCCCGCCGGTGGTATAGATCGGGTTCACCGCCTCGACGGTGCCGGTGTCGCTGACCGAAAATTCGACGACCGCGAAATCGTCGGGCTTGAGGCCGGTCGCCGATCCGCATGGCGCGGATTTCATGTCGATCGCGGCGGCGAAGGCGTCGTCCTTCATCCGGCCGGCACCGGTATAGGCCATGTAGACCTGCGCCTGTTGCCGGTCGCCGTTGAGCAGCGCCGCGAGCGCGAGGTCGGCGCGGGTGGCGACTTCGGAGGAACTGACCCGCTGGTCGAGACCGCCCTGCTTGCGCAGCGAATCCTTCAGGACGGTATAGGCTTCCGCCTTCTTGCCTTCGTTCAGCAGGACGCGGGCGTAGCGCGTCTGGATCAGCGCCAGCACGTCCTTGCCGACGCCGGGCGTTTTGGTCGCCAGGTCGCGCGCTTCCTGCGCATAGGCCAGCGCCTTGCCATCGCGGTCGAAGGCGAGCGTCCGCGTCAGCGCGAGCAGCGGGGCGACCCGGTCGATGCCGGTCGCGAGCGCCAGCGCGTCGCGGTACGACGCTGCCGCCGCGTCATAGTCGAACGCATCGGACGCGGCGGTGCCGAGCGCCAGATGGGCGTCGCGCAGGTCGGCGGTGAATTCGGCACCGTTCTTCGTCAGCGCGGGCAGGCCCTGCCGGATGAGCGCCGCGCCGCCCTGCGTATCGCCGTTGCGGGTGACGCAGATGCCCTTGCGCACCTTCACCGCGCCGACCAGCAGCGCGTTCGTCGACCCGGCGGTGCGTGCCTCGATCGCGTCGTACAGCTTGATCGCGTCGCTGCACCGACGGGCTTCATAGGCGGCGTTGGCGGCGTCGAACTGTGCCTGCAGCGTTGCCGGTTTGGCCGGCGCGGCGGGTGCGGCGGGCGCGGTCGCCTGTGCCACTGCCATCAGCCCGTGCAAAATCGCGTCGATCATTCGTCATCCCCTTGTCCCCCGGCAACAAAGCACGCCAATGTGACAGCGTCGATGGGCGGGATGGACGAATGCGACGATATCGGACCTTGATCGCCGGCGCGCTGCTGCTGACCGGAGCCGCCCCGGCCGAACCGGCGCGCTATCCCCCGCGATCAATCCTGCTGTTCGTCGCCTCCTGGTGCGCGCCGTGCCACGGCGAGTTGCGGCAGTTGCCGGCGATCGCGGCCGGTGCGGGGGCGTACCGCGTGCTGGTGGTGCCGATCGATCGCGGGCGCGCGACCGACGCGATGCTGCGCGCGGTGCCCGCCGAGCAACTGTGGCGGCCCGACATGGAGCGACTGACCGAACTGCGTGGCGATTTGCTGGCGAAGACGGCGGGGCTGCCGTTCAGCGTCGCGATCGGCGGCGACGGGCGGGCGTGCGCGATGCATCGCGGCGGGATGACGGCGGCGAGTGCGCGGGCGATGCGCGTGGAATGCGAGGGGTAAGGACCTGCGCGAACCCTTCGCCGTTGCCGCGTGTGCGGGGGCTGTGGGAGAGCCGTTTTGCCCGTAGCCCCGCGCTGGCGGGGGGGGGGAACACGAAACCGTTGTTCTGCCTGGCTCTGGGCCCCCGCCTGCGCGGGGGTACGGCCGGGTTTCGCGGTACTGCCCGATTTATCGTCATTCCCGCGCAGGCGGGGAATCCATGGACGCTGCCGCTTGGGCAGGAGGGGCGACGTCAGCGTGTATGGACTCCCGCCTTCGCGGGAGTGACGGGGGCGGTGGTTACAGCGTCACACTACCCGTGCCCGCGCCGCGCAGGGTCAGCGATTTCACCGTGTTACCCTGCCGGACGTTCACCTGATTGACCTGTCCGCGATAGACGTCGGTCAACACGCTCGAGCGGACTGCGACCGACTTCGGCTTGCGCGGTGCGCGGCCGGTATAGTCGATGCGGACTTCGGCGTGCGACAGGTCGGTGGTGGCATAGGTGAGCGGGACCGGCTTTCCGTCGATCATCAGGACGAAGCGGCGCTGGATATAGGCGCGCAGTGCCGCCATCGCTTCGGGATCGTCGAGGCTGGTCTGCGCCTTCGGCGCGATCTTTGCCAGCGCCGGTTCGAT
Organism: Sphingomonas sp. Leaf5; assembly: GCF_001421155.1. Classification (NCBI taxonomy): domain Bacteria; kingdom Pseudomonadati; phylum Pseudomonadota; class Alphaproteobacteria; order Sphingomonadales; family Sphingomonadaceae; genus Sphingomonas; species Sphingomonas sp. Leaf5. The sequence goes on from NZ_LMJZ01000001.1 coordinate 155,828, forward strand.
GTCGTGCGCTTCGAAGCGGTGCGACACGGTGACCGTGCCATCGGCCAGCGTCACGACACTGAGCGAGTCGTGGCCGCGATGCGCCTGTGCCGGGGCGATCACCGCGACGACAGCGAGGAGCGCGAGCGCCCCCCTCATTTCGCCACCGGCGCGGGATAGGTACGCAGCGAGCCGGGTTTCACCTGCACGTCGAAGTCCTTCATGCGGTTGGCCAGATCCTCGATATCCTCGATCTCCAGCACCGCCGGGCGGATGGCACCGCGATAGACATTGTTCGACCGGTCGGCATCGGCGATTTCGAGTAGCGGATCGACCTCCGCCCCGGTGATCGTCTTGGCCGTAACATATTGCCACGTCACCGCCTTCGGATCGTAGCGCCATACTTCGGCAGGAATGCGGACGATCGCGTTGCTGCCGTCGCTGAAGGTCAGTTTCAGCGGGATCGGCATGACCAGCCCGCCGAGGTTGCGGAACGAGAAGCGGTAGAATTTGTCCTTCACGTCGAATGCGGCGCGTTCCTCGGGCGTCAGCTTGTCGAGCTTTTCGGCAAGGTCGCGGCGCTGCTGCGGGCTGACGGCCAGGTCGTCCTGCTGGTCGTAGAAATCGCGGGTCGACGGATCGCGTTCGGTGACGGTGCGCTGCCCGGCATTGTTGCGCACGGTCAGCGAGGTGTTCTCGGCATCGCGCAGTGCGCGGCGTTCGCGGGCATTGGCGTCCAGATCGCGCCCGGCGATGCGGCCCTCGACCACCTTGTCCAGCGCGATGTCGACATGGTCGGTCGAATAGAACCAGCCGCGCCAGAACCAGTCGAGATCGACGCCGGAGCTTTCCTCCATCGTGCGGAAGAAGTCATAGGGTGTCGGCCGCTTGAAGCGCCAGCGCGTTGCATATTCGCGGAAGGCACGATCGAACAGCTCGCGGCCCAGCACCGTCTCGCGCAGGATGGTGAGCGCGGTGGCGGGTTTGCCATAGCCGTTGGCACCGAATTGCAGCACCGAATCCGACTGCGTCATCAGGGGGACCTGATTGTTCGACAGCATATATTCGGCGATGTCCTTCGGCTCGCCACGGCGCGACGGGAAGTCCTTGTCCCACAGCTTTTCGGCCTGGAACTGGAGGAAGGTGTTCAGGCCCTCGTCCATCCATGTCCATTGGCGTTCGTCGCTGTTGACGATCATCGGGAACCAGTCGTGGCCGACCTCGTGGATCACCACGCCGATCAGCCCGGTCTTGGCGCGTTCGGTATAGGTCAGCTGGCCGGTCTTGGCGTCCTTCACCGGGCGCGGCCCGTTGAAGGTGATCATCGGATATTCCATGCCGCCGACCGGTCCGTTGACCGACTGCGCCACCGGATAGGGGTAGGGGAAGGCGAACTTGCCATAGACGTCGATGGTGTGGGCGATCGCCTTGGTCGAATACGCGTCCCAGAGCGGACGTGCTTCCTTTGGGTAAAAGGACATTGCCATGACGTTGGGATTGGCGGCGAAATCCTGTCGCACGTTCATCGCGTCCCACGCGAACTTGCGCGACGATGCCCAGCCGAAGTCGCGGACGTTCTGCGCGGCGAAGGTCCATGTCTTGCTGCCCGATGCGCGGCCGCGTTCGGCGGCGGCGGCTTCGTCGGGGGTGACGATGTACATCGGCGCGGTTGCCGATTTCGCCGCTTCGAGCCGTTGGCGCTGCGTCGCGGTCAACACCTGATCGGCATTCTGCAACACGCCGGTCGCCGAGACGACGTGATCCGACGGCACGGTCAGCGCGACCTTGTAATCGCCGAATTCGAGGGTGAATTCGCCGGCGTCGAGAAACGCCTTGTTATGCCAGCCTTCATAATCCGAATAGACGGCGAGGCGCGGGAACCACTGTGCCCCTTCGAAGATGCAGTTGCCGTCCTCGCCGGCCCCGGTGAAGCATTCATAGCCCGAGCGGCCGTCGACGACCTTTTGTTCCGCCATCGGGAACGACCAGTCGATCGATAGCGTGACCTCCCCGCCATTGCCCGCGACCGGGGTCGGCAGCTCGATGCGCAGCAGCGTGTCGGTGACGCGGTGGGCGAGCGGCTGTCCGTCCGGCCCGCGGACGCCGGCGATGGTGAACCCGCCTTCCCATTTCTGCATCGCTTCGGCGCGGCGGATGTCGCCGATGCTGATCGTCGTGGCGTCGGGCACGGTCTGCGACATCTGCGCGATCGAGCTGCGCTTATACTGGTTCTGGTCGAGCAGCAGCCAGAGATAGGGCAGCGCGTCGGGCGAGTTGTTGCGATAGCGGATCGTCTCCGTCCCGGTCACGACCTTGGTCGCTTCGTTCAGCGATACCTTGACGTCGTAATCGACCTTTTGCTGCCAGTAGCGATAGCCCGGTGCGCCCGATGCGCTGCGATAATCGGTCGGGGTCGGCCAGTCCTCGCCCTCCAGCTGGCGGAACTTGTCCTGCCAGTCGCCCTTGGTCTGGCGGATCGGATCGGCGAAAGCGGGCGTCGAGGCGAGCAACAGCGCGACCAGCGCGAGACGGGATACGGCGGGCAAGGGGTGGCCTTTCGAACGGACGGACGGGTGATCGTTGCCCGTGATACGATGCGCGTCAACCGTGCGGGGTACGAATACCGGCCATGCTGTGACATTGGCGCACCGATGGTTGCGGTCGACCCCCGACTGCGGCAATCGTGCCGTTCGACAGGAAAAGGACGAGTGCGCGCATCATGCGATTGAACCGGCGGACGATAATCGGCGCGCTTGCTTCCCTGCCGATCGCGTCGGGGGCATTGGCCGCGCGCAAGGACGATCCGCTGCTCTTCGCCTATTTCGGGACCGGCAAGGGCGAGGCGACGGGCCTGAAGCTCGCGATCAGCGACGATGGGTTCACCTTTCGCGAACTGGGCGGCGGGCAAAGCTATCTGGCACCGATGGTCGGCGAGGCGAAGCTGATGCGCGATCCGTTCGTGTTTCGCGGGGCCGGGCGCGACGCCGCGTGGCACATGGTGTGGACGACCGCATGGGACGGGGTGACGATCGGTCACGCCACCAGCCGCGACCTGCGCCACTGGTCGCCGCAGCGCGCGCTGCCGGTGATGGCGGGCGTGCCGGGCACGCGCAATTGCTGGGCACCCGAGGCGATCTGGGACGCGCGCAGCAAACGCTTCGTGATCTTCTGGTCGAGCACGGTCGCCGGGCGGTTCGCGGAGACGGCGGGAACGTCCGAATCCGGGTACAACCACCGGCTATGGTACGTGACGACGCGCGATTTCGTGACGTTCAGCGAAGCGGCGGTGCTGTACGATCCGGGGTTCAGCGTGATCGACGGGACGTTCGCGACCGGGCCGGGCGGCAAGTTGCACCTGATCGTCAAGGACGAGACGCTGACCCCGCCGCGCAAATATCTGCAGGTCGCATCGGCCGCGTCGCCGACCGGGCCGTTCGGGAAGCCGGACACGCCGTTCACGCCGTCCTGGGTCGAAGGACCGATGACGACCGCGATCGATGGCGAGACGGTGTGTTACTGGGACGTCTATCGCGACGGCAAATGGGGCGCGGCGGCGACGCGCGATTTCGTGCAGTGGCGCGACGTCAGCGCCCGACTGTCGATGCCAGCGGGCGCGCGGCACGGGTCGCTGGTGCGGATACCTCGGGCGACGGCCGTTGCGCTGGCGCAAGGGCCGGCATGACGATCGCGCCGTTCCTGAACGGCGGCGGCCGCGCGGCGGAGATGGTCCGCGCCCGCGATTGGTCGGATCATCCGCTGGGGCCGCCGGAGGGATGGCCCGACGCGCTGTGCAGCGCGCTCAGCCTGGTCGTCAATTCGCCCGAATCGATGATCCTGTGCTGGGGACCCGAGCTGTGGTTCTTCTTCAACGACGCCTATTTCCCGTTGCTGGGGCCACGGCTCGACTGGGCCATGGGCGAACGCTTCGACCGGGTCTGGGCCGATGGCCTCGAACAGGCGATGCCGATCATCGAGGCGGCCTTTGCCGGCAACAGCCCGCGCTATGTCGATCTGCCGTGGAAGCTGGATACCGATCGCGGGGCGGCGGATACGTGGTGGAGCTTTTCCTATTCGCGCATCCTCGACCGGCAGGGCGATATCGCCGGGCTGTTCATCTTCACCAACGAGACGACGGCGCGGGTGCTGTCCGATGCGGCGCTGAAACGCAGCCAGGCCGAGCTGACTACGGCGCTGAACGACCTGCGCCAGTTCAACCGCACGCTGGAATTGCGCGTCGATCAGCGGACGGCCGAGCGCAACCTGCTGGCCTCGATCGTCGAGACGACCGATTCGATCGTCAACGTCATCGACCTCGATTATCACTGGATGGCGATCAATCGCGCCGGGGCCGAGGCGTTCGAGGCGCTGTTCGGCAAGCGGCCGCAGGTCGGCGACAATATCCTCGATCTGCTCGCCGACCTACCCGATCAGCAGGCGGCGGTGCGGGCGGCATGGGACCCGGCGCTGGCCGGCGAGGAATATACCGCGACGGCCGAGTTCGGTGACGATGCGCTCGGCCATATGCGCCGCGTGTACGAGATGAAGTTCAATTCGGTCCGCGACGGTTCGGGGCGGCAGATCGGCGCGTTCCAGTTCGTCACCGACGTGACCGAGCGCCGCCGGGCCGAAACCGCGCTGGGCGAGGCACAGGCCGCGCTGCGCCAGGCGCAGAAGATGGAGGCGATGGGCCAGCTGACCGGGGGTGTCGCGCATGATTTCAACAATCTGCTGACCCCGATCCTCGGCAGCCTCGACCTGTTGCAGCGGCGCGGCAGCCTGTCGCCGCGGGAGGCGCGGCTGGTCGACGGTGCGCTGCAATCGGCGGAGCGGGCGCGGACGCTGGTCCATCGGCTGCTGGCGTTCGCGCGGCGGCAACCGTTGCAGTCGGGACCGGTTGATCTGGCCGCGCTGGTCGGTGGCATGGCCGATCTGATCGGCAGCACCGTCGGGTCGCCGGTCGCCGTCCGGACCATGATCGCCGACGATCTGCCGCCAGCGCTCGCGGATGCGAACCAGCTGGAAATGGCGATTTTGAATTTGTGTGTGAATGCGCGCGACGCGATGGCCGATGGCGGCACGCTGACCATCGCCGCCGATGCGCCCGATCCGCAAGCGACGGCGGCGGCGGGGGTCGAGCCGGGCCGGTATGTCCGGCTGTCGGTGATCGATACCGGCACTGGCATGGATGCGGAGACGGCGGCGCGCGCGGTCGAACCGTTCTTTTCGACCAAGGGCATCGGGCGCGGCACGGGGTTGGGCCTGTCGATGGTCCATGGGCTGGCGCTGCAATTGGGCGGCACGATGGCGATCGTCAGCGCGCCGGGCCTCGGCACGCGGATCGACCTGTGGCTGCCGGTCAGTGGCGAGGTCGCGCGGCCGGCGGAGGCGAGCGACGACGAGGTCGGCGGCGAGACCGGGTTCCGGGGTCGGGCGCTGGTGGTGGATGACGAGGCGCTGGTGCGGATGACGACCGCCGACATGCTCCAGAGCCTCGGCTACGAAACGGTCGAGGCCGACAGCGCGACCGAGGCGGAACAAATGCTGGCCCAGCGGCGCTTCGACCTGGTGGTGACCGATCATCTGATGCCCGGCCGGACCGGGGTGTGGCTGGCGCGGGCGATCGAGGATCGGCATCCCGGACTGCCGGTGCTGATCGTATCGGGCTATGCCGATATCGACGGCCTCGCACCCGACCTGCCGCGCCTGACCAAGCCGTTCCGCGAGGCCGAACTGGCCCGTGCGATCGCCGGGCTGGCGGGCACCCCCACCGATCGTTGAAGGAACTTGCGATGACCCGACCCGAAGGGACCGAGGGCTTTACCCTCAACCAGACGATGCTGCGCGTCCGCGACCCGAGCGCCAGCATCGCCTTCTATCAGGACGTGCTGGGTATGACGTTGTTGCAGAAGCTGGATTTCGAGGAGGCGGCGTTCTCGCTCTATTTCCTCGGTTTCCTGCGCGATGGCGAGACGGTGCCGGCCGATCCCAAGGAACGCGCGCGGTTCGTGTTCAGCCGCGAGACGACGCTGGAACTGACCCATAACTGGGGGACCGAGGACGATCCCGATTTCGCGGGCTATCACAACGGCAACGACGATCCGCGCGGGTTCGGGCATCTGGGCATCAGCGTGCCCGATGTCGTCGCTGCGTGCGCGCGGTTCGAGGAACTGGGCGTCGATTTCCGCAAGCGGCCCGACGAGGGGCGGATGAAGGATATCGCGTTCATCGCCGATCCCGATGGCTATTGGATCGAAATCCTGTCGCCGAACGGCATGACGCAGGCGGTGGTCGATGCCGCGGGAGACGACGCATGAAGGCGGTCGAACTGCGCGCGCCCGGCGGGCTCGACCGGCTGGAACTGGTCGATCGCGCCGACCCGGGGCAGCCGGGGCCAGGCCAAATACGGGTGAAGCTGCATGGCAGCTCGCTGAACTTCCACGACTATATCGTTGCCAGTGGCAAGTCGCCCGCCGAGAACGGTCGGGTGCCGATGGCCGACGGGGCGGGCACGGTCGAGGCGGTGGGTGAGGGCGTCCGCGACTTCGCGGTCGGCGATCTGGTCGTGTCGTGTTTCTTCCCCGACTGGCAGGACGGCGCGCCGTCCATCGGTGACTTTGCGCGGACGCCGGGCGACGGCATCGACGGGTTCGCGCAGGAAGTGGTCGTGCTGCCTGCGACCGCCTTCACCCTAGCGCCCAAGGGCTGGGACGCCGTCGAAGCGGCGACGATCACCACTGCCGGACTGACCGCGTGGCGCGCCTTGGTCGTCGATGGCGGGCTGAAGGCGGGCGACCGGGTGTTGCTGCTCGGCACCGGTGGCGTGTCCATCTGGGCATTCCAGATCGCCAAGGCGATGGGTGCGAAGGTCGCGATCACCTCGTCGAGCGACGACAAGCTGGCGCGCGCGGCGGCGATGGGCGCGGATTTCACCGTCAATTACCGCAGCGATCCCGACTGGGGTGCGACCGTCGCCAAATGGGCGGACGGGCGTGGCGTCGACCATGTCGTGGAGGTCGGCGGCCCGGCGACGCTGGCGCAGTCGATCGCGGCGGTGCGGGTCGGCGGGCATATTTCGCTGATCGGCGTGCTGACCGGGCGCGGCGGCGAGGTGCCGACCGCGGCGCTGATGGCCAAACAGGCGCGGTTGCAGGGGCTGATCGTCGGCAGCCGGCGCGAGCAGCAGGACTTCGTCCGCGCGCTGGAAGTGACCGGGATACGGCCGGTGGTGGACCGGCGCTTCGGGTTGGGCGAATTGGCCGAGGCGTTCCGGTATCAGGAGGGTGGCGATCATTTCGGCAAGATCGGGGTGGCGTGGTAGGGTTTCGATCTTCGCCACTTGCAACCGTTCGTGCTGCGTAGGGCCTGAGCGAAGTTGAAAGGCGTATCGAAGCCTCTTTCGCGGTCCTCCGATACGCCGTTTCGACAAGCTCAATGGGTACTCAGGACGAACGGTCGCGGGATGTTTTCGAGTCTTTCCTCATTCCCCCGTTTGCTTCGAGCGGGGGTTCGAGCCTCTCGAGAACCGTAGTCGAGAAGGGGGTGCCCCAAACGACCGAGTTCTCGACGGACGCTTCTCGACAGGCTCGAAGCTGCTCGAACCGAACGGGGTTTGGGGAAGCGGTGCGTCCGTTTTTTGGTCACCGCCCCCGCATCTCCGATGCCAACGACAATAGTCGGCTAGTCAGACCAGCACCTTCTCCGGCGTCGGCACCGCGCCCAGCGGCGTCGTCGCGTCGATTTCCATCAGCGGCTTGAGCAAGCCGTCGCGCAGGTCGTAGACCCATCCATGCAGTTCCAGCGGCTGGCCCGCAGCGAACGCCCGTTGCACGATATCGGTCTTGGCGAGGGCCACCAGTTGATCGCGGACGTTCAGTTCGACCAGCCGGTTGGCGCGCTGTTCGGCGGGAAGCGCGTCCAGTTCCTCGCGGTGGCTGTAGATCACGTCGCGGGCGATCGCCAGCCAGTCATGGACATGGCCCTGCACGCCGCCTTCCAGTGCCGCGTGGATGCCGCCGCAGCCATAATGGCCGCAGACGATGATGTGGCCGATCTTCAGCACCTCGACCGCGAATTGCACCACCGACATCAGATTCTGGTCCTCGGGATGGATCAGATTGGCGATGTTACGGTGCATGAACATGCCGCCCGGCTCGGTGTTGGTCAGCTGGTCGGGGGCGACGCGGCTGTCCGAACAGCCGATCCACAGAAACTCGGGCTGCTGGCCGGCGGTCTGGCGCGCGAAATAGTCGGGATTTTCCTCGAGCCGTTCGGCGGCCCATGCCTTGTTGGCGAGGAGCAGATGCTTGTATTCCCTCATGCGTAGGCGACCTCCTTGCGCGGCGCCATGATCTGCGGCGCGGTCTTTTCACCGATATCGCCGCGCACCAGTACGTTGATCCCGCGATACTGGGCATTCTTGATGAAGCCGTTGATGATATCGATATTGTCGAGATCGACATAGCTGGTCGCCGACAGATCGATCACCACGGTGCACTCGTCGGGCACCTTTTCCAGTTCGCGGGTCAGTTCGACCTTGTGGATGAAATACAGGTTGCGCTTGGCGCGGACCATGCAGCTGGCACCGGGACCTTCGCCGTCCTGCACGAACGTGACCGCCGGGCGGAAATTGCGGGCGATGACGAACACGAAACCGACGACCAGCCCTACAACGATGCCCTTTAGCAGATCGGTGAACAGGATCGCGACGATGGTGACGACGAACGGCACGAATTGGGTCATGCCCTGTTTCCAGCGTTTGGCGAAAAGTTCCGGCTTGGTCAATTTATAGCCGGTCTGGATCAGCACCGCGGCGAGCGCCGACAGCGGGATCAGGTTGAGGAGGAACGGGATCAGCAGGACGCTGAGCAACAGCCACGTGCCGTGCAGGATCGTCGACAGTTTCGACGCGGCGTTCGAATCGACATTGGCCGACGACCGGACGATCACCGACGTGACCGGCAGGCCGCCGATCAGCCCCGAGACGATGTTGCCGGTACCCTGTGCCAGCAATTCGTGGTTCTTGTTCGTCACGCGGCGCTTGGGATCGAGTTCGTCGACCGCCTTCACCGACAGCAGCGATTCGAGGCTGGCGACGATCGCCAGCGTGACCGCGACCGTCCACACCGTCGCGTTGCCGATCTGGCCGAAGTCGGGCAGGCTGAACAGCTTCACGAACCCGCCGATCCCGTCGGCGATCGGCACGCTGACCAGATGGGTCGGCTTCACCTGAATGGCGGGGGCGACCAGCCCGAGCAGCGCGTTGATCGCGATCGATCCGAGGACGACGACCAGCGGGCCGGGAACGAAGCGCAGCGGCCCGTCCTTCGGCTTGTTCTTGTCCCACCAGAACAGGAAGGCGATGCTGATCGCGGCGATGATCGTGGCACCCCACACGACCTGTTCGCGCGCGACGAAGAGGATGGTGTTGAAGGTGTTCAGCCCGTCCCCCTGGCGAAAGGCGAAATCGCCGCCGGGATCGCCGTCATAGCCGATCGCGTGCGGCACCTGCTTCAGGATCAGGATCAGGCCGATCGCCGCCAGCATGCCGGTGATGACCGACGACGGCACGAATTCGCCCAGCACGCCCGAGCGGGAAAAGGACAGCAGGATCTGCAGGCAGCCGGCAAGGAACACGGCGAGCAGGAACGCCTCGAAGCTCGGCAGCTTGGTGATCGCGTCGAGCACGATCACGGTCAGGCCGGCGGCGGGGCCGCTGACCGACAGCGGCGACTTGCTGATCGCCCCGACGACGATGCCGCCGACGATCCCGGCGATCAGCCCCGAGAACAAGGGCGCGCCCGATGCCAGCGCGACGCCCAGACACAGCGGCAGGGCGACGAGCGCGACGACGATCGAGGCGGGAATGTCCTGGCGCAGATTGGCGAGCAGGGATGGTTGCGACATGGCAGGCATTGCCTTGTTCTGAAACGTGGTGCGCCGGGCGCGCTTGGGGGAAGCGCGCCCGGCGCGGTGCCCGGGATCGACGGAACGGGGGAGGGAAGGTTCGCCCCGCCGATCTCGCGGGAACGGCTATTCGGCGGCTTCCGCCGTCACGAAATCTGCGGCCAGCCGCTTGGCGGCGGGCAAGGCCACCGGCAGGGCCCGATCCGGGTTGATCGGCGCGAACCGGCCAGTCGTGCCGTCGAGCGCGAGGATCGAGCCGGTATGGATATCGACGAACCAGCCGTGCAGCGTCAGTTCGCCCCTGGCGATGCGCGACGCGACCGCCGGATGGGTGCGCAGGTGCGAAATCTGGACCACGACATTTTCAAGGCTGGCGGCGCGAACCGCGGCGGCATCGTCGAGATCGGGATAGCTGTTTTCGACCACCGAGTGGGCGGCGTGGCTGTGGCGCAGCCATGCGGCGACGCTGGGCAGTCCCTCCAGCGTCTCGGGCTTCATCAGCGCGCCCATCGCGCCGCAACCCGAATGGCCCGACACGATGATGTCGGTGACGCCGAGCACGGCGACCGCATATTCGACGGTCGAGGTGGTGCCGCCATTCTGCTGGGTGAAGGGCGGGACGATGTTGCCGGCGTTGCGGATGACGAACACGTCGCCCGGCTTTGCCTGAAGAATATGTTCGGGCACGACGCGCGAGTCGGAACAGGAGATCATCAGGACCTTCGGGCTCTGCCCATCGGTCGCGAGTTTCGAATAGAGGTCGGCATCGCTGCCGAACACGTCCTTTTCGAACCCGAATACCCGGCCGATCACGTCGTTCACGCTCGTCTCCCTCAAACTTTCGGCCGGTCGCACGCTTGCGCCCTTCGGAACTTGTATAGCCGGGAGATTCTTGCTGCGTTCGCCTGCTGCGTAACGAATTATTGCTGAACGTTGAACGGGGCGGGCAGGATGATGGCGGCGCACAGCCCGCCGCTTTCGCGGTTCCGAAGCTCCAGCCGCCCGCCTTCGCCGTCCACCGCGCGCTGTACGATCGACAGGCCGAGACCGAAGCCGACCGTGTCGCGTTTGCGTGCGGTGTCGAGCCGGACGAACGGTTCGAGGACGTCGCCCAGCGATTCGTCGGGAATGCCGGGGCCGTCATCCTCGACCCGGACGACGGTCGCGCCATTCTCCACCGCCAGCGATACGGTGACGCTGCCGCCATAATGGATCGCGTTTTCGACCAGATTGACGACGGCGCGGCGGAAGCCGGAGCGTCGCACGGCACGCTCGAAATGGTCGGGGCCGGTATAGCGCGCGTCATGGCCATGGTCGGCGGCATCGTCGACGATGCTGGCGCACAGCACCGCGAGGTCGACCAGCACCGGGCGTTCGGGCTCGCTCTCCCCGCCGAGGAACGCGAGCAGCGAGGTGATCATCGCCTCCATTTCGGCCAGATCGTTCTGCACCGTGTCGCGGACGTCGCGGTCGGGAATGGCATCGGTGCGCAGCCGCAACCGGGCGAGCGGGGTGCGCAGATCGTGGCCGACCGCCGCCAGCGCGCGGGTGCGTTCGTCGATCAGGCGGTGGATGCGCGCCTGCAACCCGTTGAACGCGACGACGAGGCGGCGCACCTCGCTCGGCCCCGCTTCCTCGACGATCGGCAGCGACGATCCGCTGCCGGGGCCGAACCGGTCGACGGCATCGGCCAGTTGCCGCATCGGGCGCAGCGTCCGCCGGATCAGCAGCCCGCCGACCACCATCAACGCGATCGCCGGGATCAGCGCCAGCAGGATGCGGCCGATGGCAAGGTCGAAGGCGCGCAGCGGTTCGAGCGTACGGAAATACAGCCAGCTCTTGTCATCGAGCCGCAGCGCCCCGCTGACCACCGATCGGCGACCCTGTCCGATCAGCGTCAGGTGCAGGCCGGTGGGGGCCAGCGTCGGTTCCCACGCCACCACCTGCTGTTCCATCTCGCGCAGTTCGGTGCCGCTGGCCGGCAGTTCGGGCGCGGTCGCGCGCCATTGGACGGCATAGCGTTCGGTGGTCAGTTCGGCCGCCATGCCGGCGCGTTCGCCGACCGTGCGTTCCTCGACGATCCGCCGCGCGATCACCAAATGTTCGGCCAGCCGGCGGGCTTCGTCGTCGCGCACCGAAAACTGGCTGGCGCGTTCGTACAACAGGACCGACACGCCGAATTCGATGACGATCGTCAACAGCAGGATCGCGACGATCCGCCCGATCAGGCCGACGGGAAGCGTCGGTATCCGCCGCGCCGGCACGGCGTCAGCGCCGCTCGACCGGTACGTTCAGCATATAGCCGACACCGCGCACGGTGACGATCGGCGGGGTGCCGCCCGCCGTCGACAGTTTCCGGCGCAGGCGGCTGATGAGCACGTCGATGCTGCGGTCCGACGAATCGCCCAGCCGGGTGCGCGACAATTCGATCAGCCGTTCGCGCGCGATCACCCGCTGCGCATGGTCGAGCAGCACGACCAGCAGGTCGAATTCGGCACCCGTAAGGTCGACGGCGGCACCGGTCGGCGAGGTCAGTTCGCGACGCGGCAGGTTCGCGGTCCAGCCTTCGAAGCTGTAGATGCCTTCCTCGCGCTGGGCCGCCTGCGCGTTCAATTCGCCCCGGCGCAGCACGGCGCGGACGCGGGCGATCAGCTCGCGGGTGCCGAACGGCTTGGGCAGGTAATCGTCGGCACCGAGTTCGAGGCCGATGACGCGATCGACCTCGCTGCCCTTGGCCGATACGAAGATGATCGGCACGGCGCTGTTCTGGCGGATCTGGCGGCACAGGTCGATGCCGCTGGTGCCGGGCAGCATGATGTCGAGCAGGATCAGGTCGACCGGTCCCTGTTCCAGCGCCAGCCACATTTCGGGGGCGGCGGAGCAGGTGCGGACGAGATAGCCATTTTCCTGCAACGCGCGGGCGGTGAGGGTGCGGAGCGCGGGATCGTCCTCGACGACGATGATCGACGGTGCGGTCATGCGGGTTGGCTTGCGAAGGGGATTGCGCGAAGGCGGATCATCATGGGCATCCCGGCAGGGTTGAGGCGGTATAAAGCCCCTCCCTGACAAGGGAGGGGTTGGGGTGGGTAGGGTCGGGGCGGATGTTACCGGCCCTCGCAGGCCGACCCACCCCCGGCCCCTCCCTGTCAGGGAGGGGAGATCAGCTTGGGCTAAGCACTGGCCGGCGTCCGGTCAATTCTCACGCCCGATCGGATACAGCAGGTAGCGCGCGTCATAATAGGGCGTGCGGGCATAGAACCATTGCAGCCGCGCGGTGGCATCGCTGGCAAAGGCGGGGTCGGCGGCGAGTTTGGCGTCGAATTCGGCCTTCAATTTCGGATCGGTCGCCAGCATCCGGTCGGCGAGCGGGGCGATCGCATAGCCTTCGATATATTCGGTGCGGGCGAGCATCGCCGGGGCCATGTTCCATGCCAGCACCCCGTCCTCGCTTTCGGGTTCGAGCAGGAAGGCGGCGAGCAGCCCCAGCGGCTGGTCGGCGGGGACGCGGACCGATCCGGGCGGCATGGTTTCGCGGCGGCGTTCGTGGACGATCCTGGCGTCCAGCGGGACATGGCCTTCGCTGGCGGCTTGCAGCTTCGGTTCGGTCGCACGCGCCATGTCGAGGTCGAGCGTTCGCGGCGCGTCGACGGTTTCGTAGCGGATGCCGTGCAGCTTCAGCAGGTCGATGACATGGGGCAGGGTGGCGGGCACCCACCATGCCGCCGGCAGGGTCACCACCTTGTCGGGCAGGCTGCCGAACACCGGCATCCTGAAGGTCACGGGCTTGGGCAGCCAGCGCAGTTCGTCGCGGCCCGACGCGGGCGACCGGTAGCTGTCGTGCGCCAGCCCGAGAAAGTCGACGCTGTAGAGCGGGGTCGGGTTCGCCCGCCACGTCATCGTCGCGGTCGCCGGGCGGTCGGCGCGGTCGGTATCGATCGCGGTGCGCAGTGCCGATGCCTGTCCGGCGGCGATGCGCAACGCTTCCTCGACAAAGACATAGGTGCCGAGCACGCGCTGGCGATAGGGTTTCAAGGAATGCGTTTCGACCAGCACGGTCGGGATGTGGGCGATGTCGCCATAGCCGGTCGAGAAGCGCGGCGTGTCGACGTCCTGGCTCATGCCCTTTTCGGGCTCGCGATTGTCGAGCGTGCTGACATAATAGCCGGGCGTATGGCCGCCGCGTTTGAGCGCGGCATCCATCGCCGGGCGCAACCGCGTGTCGAGGAACCGGCCGATCGCCGCCGACCGCGCATAAAGCCCACGCCAGCCGGAAAAGGCATAGGTCACGTCATAGCGATGGTCGATGCCGTCGGTGACGTGCAGATCGAGATACAGCACCGGGTCGAGCCGCCGGATCAGGCCGATCATCGCCTGCGTCTCCGGCGCATCGGCCTTCAGATAGTCGCGGTTGAGGTTCAGATTCTGCGCGGTGGTGCGCCAGCCCATGTCCCGGGGCCCGCGCTGGTTCGGACGGTTATAGGGGCCGGAGCGTTCGTGGCCGTCGACATTGTAGATCGGCACGAACACCAGATCGACCTTGTCGAGCAGGCCGTCCTTGCCGCGCAGCGCAATGTCGCGCAGCAGCATCAGCCCGGCGTCCTTGCCCTCGATCTCGCCGGCATGGATGCCCGCCTGCACCAGCACGACCGGCTTGCCCGCTACGCCCCTGCCCACCGCGCCCTTGTGCGCGCGGACGGCGTAGAGATCGCGGCCCTGTGGGCTTTTGCCGAAAGTTTCGATGGTCAGCAGCGGCGAGGCGGCGACCAGCCTGTCGAGCCACGCGCGGGTTTCGGCGTAGCTGGGGGTGGTGACGAAGGCGCTGGCCTCGGCCGGGGTGATCCACGGGTCGTTCGGCTTGGCGACCAGCTTCTCGCTGGCCCCGTGCCATGGGCGGACCGGGGGCAGCGGCGCTTCGGGCGGGGTCTGGGCGGTGGCGGTGGTGGCGAGAAGGGCGGCGGCGAGGAACAGGGTGCGCATGGCACCATGGTAGCGGATGCGGAGGAGGACGCCAGCTTTCTCCCCTCCCTGACAAGGGAGGGGGCGGGGGTGGGGGCGGGGTGGGTTGGCCTGCGAGGGAGCGGTAGTGTGCCGCAACCGACCTACCCACCCCCAACCCCTCCCTTGTCAGGGAGGGGCGCAGGGCCGCCGTCCATTCCTCAACCGGAACGATCCGTTCCGTTACAAGTTGTTGCCGAGCAATATCCCGATATGGAGCCACGGCGATCGCCACGGCCTATGAATTCAAGCCGCACGAACGGCCGTTCCTGCCCGGTTCGCCCGCCACGCCCGAGCACCCGTTCGCGCGTCGGATCGGCTATTTCGCGATCGGCATGCTGCTGGGGATCACCGGCGGGTTCAACAACGGACTGCTGATCGCCAACCTGCCGCAGATTCAGGGGTCGTTGGGGCTGACGCCGGTCGAGGGCGGGTGGCTGACCGCGATCTATTCGATGACCAGCGTGTGCATGTCGATGCTGCTCATCAAGTTCCGCCAGCAATTCGGGTTGCAGCGCTTTACCCGCATCTTCCTGATCGCGTTCCTGATCCTGAACGTGTTGCAGGTGTTCGTGCACAGCTATGGTGTGCAGTTGCTCGTGCGCGGTGCGGCGGGTGTCGCGGGCAGCGCGCTGACGACGCTGTGCTTCCTGTATATCATGCAGGCGCTGCCTGCCGCCGCGCGGCTGTCGGGGATGATCATCGGCTTCGGCGCGTCGCAGGTGGCGTTGCCGCTCGCGCGCACCCTGTCGCCGCTGTTGCTGGCCGATGGGCGGATCGAGGCGCTGTTCCTGTTCGAACTGGGGCTGACGCTGATGTGCCTCGCCTCGGTCGCGCTGCTGCGGTTGCCGCCGTCGGACCGGACGCCGGCGTTCGAACGGATCGATTTCCTGACCTTCGCGCTGTTCGCGCCGGGGATCGCGCTGTTGTGCGCGGTGCTGGTGCAGGGGCGTATCCAGTGGTGGTCGACGCCGTGGCTGGGCTATGCCACCGCCGCCGCGATCCCGCTGATCGGGGCGGCGCTGCTGGTCGAGCATAACCGCGCCAATCCGCTGCTCAACACCCGCTGGATGCTGGGGCGCAACATCGTCCGCTTCGCGATCGTCGCCGCGTCGCTGCGCATCCTGCTGTCCGAACAGACGTTCGGCACGGTCGGGCTGCTGACCGTGGTCGGCATGGGCAACGACCAGATGGTGACGCTCAGCCTCGTCATGACGCTGGCGTCGATCGCCGGGCTGGTCGTCTGTCTGAAGACGCTGAACATGCAGGACCTGTACAAGCCGGTGGTGATCGCGATCGCGCTGATCGGGTTCGGCGCGTGGATGGATTCGGATTCGACCAACCTGACCCGCCCGTCGAGCCTGTATGTCAGTCAGGCGATCATCGCCTTTGCCGCGCTCTATTTTCTGGGGCCGATGGTGATGATCGGCATCTTCCGCGCATTGGCGCGGGGGCCGAGCCATATCATCAGCTTCTCGGCGATCTTCAGCATTTCGCAGACGATGGGCGGCCTTGCCGGCACCGCGCTGCTCGGCTCGTTCCAGATTGTGCGCGAGAAGGTTCATGCGTTCGAACTGACCCAGAGCCTGACCGTCACCGACCCGCTGGTCGTGCAGCGTATCCAGCAACTGGGTGGTGCCTATACCCGCGTCCTCGGAGATCCGACGCTGCGACAGGCGTCGGGCGCGGGGCTGCTCGGGCAACAGGTGACGCGGGAGGCCAATATCCTCGCCTATAACGACGTGTTCCTTGCCGTCGCCATCCTGTCGGCGGCGATGGTGGTGTGGCTGGGGGCGCTGTGGTTGCGCTTCCGGTGGAAGGGCGTGAACCCGCTCGCCGCCGATCTCGCCGCCGTTCAACGCATGCGACAGCAGCAGATGTCATGACCGATACGAAACTCTCCGAAGACGAAAAGCAGCGACTGATCGATCCGGTCGAGGTGCCGAGCGAACCGGCGCGCGCGCGCGGATGGGCACCCCCGCGCGGGTCGCTGAAATCCACGATCGGGTTCGTCGCGCTGCTGCTGGGCGGCATCGCGCTGGCGCTGTACGCGTGGGGGTTGTGGCCGTTCGGCAGCGCCATTCAGGCGACCGACAACGCCTATGTCCGCGGGCAGACGACGATCATCGCGCCGCAGGTGAACGGCTATGTCACGCAGGTGCTGGTCCGCGATTTTCAGGACGTGAAGGCGGGACAGGTGCTCGCGCGGATCGACGACCGCATCTATCGCCAGCGCGTCGATCAGGCGCAGGCCGGGCTGGCGGCGCAGCAGGCCAACCTCGCCAATTCGCAGCAGAGCGAGCGGTCGAGCGAGGCCAGTCTGGGCGGACAGGCGGCAGCGGTCGTCAATGCGCAGGCGCAGTTGGCGCGGGCGCAGGCCGATATGGCGCGGGTCAACGATCTGGTGGCGCAAGGTTCGGTGTCGCTGCGCGAACGCGACCAGACGCTGGCGGCGCTGCGCGCCGCACAGGCGGGCGTGTTGCAGGCACAGGCGCAACGCAGCGTGGCGCAGGAACAGGTGCGCACGGTGACGGTCGGACGCGGCGGGCTGAACGCGGCGGTCGAGAATGCCCGCGCGGCGGTGCGGCTGGCCGAGATCGATCTGGCCAACACGATCATCCGCGCGCCGCAGGACGGGCGGCTGGGCGAGGTCGGGGTGCGGCTGGGGCAATATGTCACGGCGGGGACACAGATGATGTTCCTCGTGCCGCCGACCGTCTGGGTCACCGCCAATTTCAAGGAAGCGCAGACCGCGCGCATGGCGCCGGGCCAGCCGGCCCGCGTCCGGGTCGACGCGCTCGACCGCGCCGAATTGCGGGGGCGGGTCGAACGCATCGCGCCTGCCGCCGCCAATGAGTTCGCCGTGATCCGCGCGGACAATGCCACCGGCAATTTCGTGAAGGTCGCGCAGCGCATATCGGTGCGCATCGCCATCGATCCGCGCGATCCCCTGTTCGGGCGTTTGCGGCCGGGCATGTCGGTCGAGGCGCGGGTCGATACCCGCAGCGGCGTGTCGCCGGCAGCGCGATGAAGCGGCGGATAGCCTTGGCAGTGCTGGCGATGCTGGCCGCGTGCGCCCCGGCCGAACGTCCCCGGCCGGAGGCGGCGGCGGTTGCGCCGCCGGCGGGGTGGCGGACGCCGCTGCCGGGCAGCGCGCCGATCACCGCGACCTGGTGGCAGGCGTTCGGCGACCCCGAACTGACCCGGCTGGTCGAGGCGGCGCTGGCCAATAATCCCGACATTGCCATCGCCGCCGCGCGGGTCGCGGAAGCGCGCGGGCAAGAGCGGGTGGCGCGGGCGGCCCGCTTCCCGACTCTCGATGCCGGCGTCGGCCTGATCGAACAGCGCGCGCTCAACGCGTTCGGGACGGCATCGACCGGTACGTCGCTGCAACCGGTGTTCCAGTCGGCGTATGAGATCGACCTGTTCGGACGGGTCGGGCAGACGATCGAGGCGGCGCGATTGACCGGCGATGCCGCTGCGGCGGCCGCCGACAGCGTCCGGCTGGCGGTCGCCGCCGCCACCGCCAGCGGCTATGTGACGTTGCGCGGGCTCGATGCCCGGATCGCAACGGTGCGGGCGACGATCGCGTCGCGCGGCGAGGCGCTGCGGATCGCCCGGTCGCGCGCGGAGGCGGGCTATACGTCGCAACTCGAACTGCGACAGGCCGAGGCGGAATATGCCGGGGTGACGCAGACGCTGCCGCAGCTCGAACTGCTGGCGCGGCGGCAGGAAAACGCGCTGTCGCTGCTGACCGGAACGCCGCCGCGCGCGATCGATCGGGGGCGTTCGCTCGACGCGCTTGTCCCGCCGCCGATCCCGGCGGGGCTGCCCTCCGATCTGCTCCGCCGTCGGCCCGACATCGCGCAGGCCGAAGCGACGCTGGCGGCGAGCGATGCGTCGCTGGCAGTGGCGCGGGCGCAATTCCTGCCGTCGCTGCGACTGACCGGATCGACCGGCGAGGTGCTGTCGAGCGCCTTGCCCAACCCGGTCGGCATCTGGTCGATCGGGGCGAGTGTGCTGGCCCCGCTGTTCCGGGGCGGGCAGTTGCGCGGCAATTACGACGCGGTGACGGCGCGGCGCGATCAGGCGGCGTTCGCCTATCAGCGCAGCGTCCTGACCGCGTTCCGCGAGGTCGAGGATGCGCTGGCCGCGGTCGATCGGCTGGCGGTGCAGCGGCGCGCGCTGGAAACGCAGCGGACCGCGACCGCCGAAGCGTTGCGCCATGCGACCAATCGCTACCGTGCGGGATACAGCCCGTATCTGGAGCAACTGGACGCGCAGCGCGCGTTGTTCAGCGCCGAACTGTCGCTGGAACAGGTGCGCGCCGATCAGCTGACCGCGCTGGTCGCGCTGTATCAGGCGATGGGCGGCGGCTGGGGGGCGGAGACATGATCCGCGTGGCGACGGCGGCCGATATTCCGGCGCTGCACGATCTGGTCGAATCGGCGTTTCGCGGGGATGCGGCGCGGGCCGGATGGACGCACGAGGCCGATCTGCTCGACGGACAACGCACCGATCGCGCCGCGCTGACGGACGTGATCGCCGATCCCGACCGGACGATCCTGATGACCGGCGACGCGACCGGTTGCGTTCAGGTATCACGCATCGCGCCGGGGCTGTCGGCACTGGGCCTGCTGGCGGTACGTCCGGACGTGCAGGCCGGCGGGCTCGGGCGACGGCTGGTGGCGGCGGCGGAAAACTATGCGGGGCGCGTTCAGGGTGCCGGGCGGATCGAGATGACGGTCATCGCCGCGCGCGGCGAGCTGATCGCATGGTATGAACGGCAGGGCTATGTCAGGACCGGCGAAAACCGGCCGTTCCCGATGGACGACGTGCGGTTCGGCCTGCCGCGCCAGCCGCTGTCGTTCGTGGTGTTGCAACGCGACCTGTCGCGATGATGCCCCAAACGACAAGCCCCGCCCGGGGGACCGGACGGGGCCTGCGACGGCAGCGCAAGGGAGTGCGCCGGACCGGTTTAGTCCACTGCAACAAATCCGCAATGGTTCTTTTGGAGACTTGGGTACGTCCGACTGTCCAACAATTGGTCAACCCAGCGCTCTACCAGCGTCGTCAGCCGACGATAGGCCGTCGCGTCATCGAAATCGGGGTCCGCGATACGGCGATGCATGATCCCCGCGCCGATGGTCATGATCATTTCGGCCAGTTCGGCGCGCGACTCGGCCTGCTCGGGACGGGGGGCAAGGCCGGTCAGCGACCGCAACAGCGCCTGCTTCACCCGGCGGTTGACGTCATGCGCGATGGTTTTGATGCGGTCGTTGCGGGCGGCCTCGGCGATGATCTCGGGCATGAGTTGCCGCGACTCGAGGTCCCTGCCGCATTGCAGGAACATCTGGAGCCAGTGGCGGATCGCCGCGATGTCGCCGCTTTCGACCGCCTGCTCGATTTCCGCCTCATGCAGAAAGGTCGCGAGGTCGCCCTCGACGATCGCGGCGACGATCGCTTCCTTGTCGGCAAAGTCGCGATAGATCTGCCCGACCTTAATCCCGGAAACCGCCGCGATCTGCGCGACTCCAGTACCGTGAAAGCCATGTTCGGCGAACAGCGTCCGCGCGACCGCCACCAGTTTTTCGCGCCGGGCCGTTGCTTTACTCGCCCGACATGCGACTTCGCACTGCAACAAATTCACGTCAGATTCACCTGTAAGCCCTTGCCAGTTTCCACCGGGCGGCGTACGCGCAGCCAATGTGTGAGTGATCGATCACTCACGTTTAGCACATCCGTTGAGGACGTTCATGAAAAATCGCATGGCCCCATTGGCACTGGCGCTCATTCTTTCGGCCTGTGGCGGGGGTGGCGGCGAGTCGCAACAGCAACAAGGGGCGCCGCAGGGTCCGCCGCAGGTCGGCTTCGTGACCGTGCAGGCACAGCCGGTGACGTTGACCACCCAGTTGCCCGGTCGCACAGCGGCCTATGAGACGTCGGAAGTCCGGCCGCAGGTCAACGGCCTGATCCTCGCCCGCCTGTTCCAGGAGGGCGACACGGTCCGGCAGGGGCAGCCGCTCTATCGCATCGATCCGGCACCCTATCAGGCCACGGTGGCGAGCGCGCGTGCCGCCCTGTCGCGGGCGCAGGCATCGATCGCGTCCACCCGCAATCTGGCCCGCCGCTATGGCGAACTGGTCAAGATCAACGCGATCAGCCGGCAGGAATATGAGAATGCGGTGACCGGCGCGCAGCAGGCGCAGGCGGACATCGCCGCGCAGCAGGCCGCGTTGCGGCAGGCGCAGATCGACCTGTCGCGCACCACGATCACCGCGCCGATTTCGGGCCGGATCGGCCGGTCGGTGTCCACGACCGGCGCGCTGGTGTCGGCGGCGCAGACCGAGGCGCTGACCACGATCCAGCGCCTCGACCCGATCTATGTCGATATCCAGCAGTCGAGCGCCGACCTGTTGAAGCTGCGCCAGCAGATCATGGACGGCGACCTGTCGCGCGGAAGCGGCGCGGCGCGGGTCCGGCTGAAGCTGGAGGATGGCAGCACCTATCCGATCGAGGGGACGCTGAAGTTCACCGACGTGACCGTCGACCCGGCCACGGGGACGCAGGCGATCCGGGCGGTCTTCGCCAATCCGCGCGGTCTGTTGCTGCCGGGCATGTATGTCCGCGCCGAACTGGCGCAGGGGACCAAGGCGAACGGGATATTGGTGCCGCAGCGTGCGGTGACCCGCGATCCCAAGGGCAGCGCGACGGTGCTGGTCATCGGGGCCGACGGCAAGCTGGCCCCGCGTCCGCTGACCACCGACCGGACCATCGGCGACGCATGGCTGGTGACCGGCGGGTTGCAGCCCGGCGACAAGGTCGTCGTCGAAGGCGCGCAGATGTTGCAGCCCGGCACCCCGGTCAAGGGCTATCCATGGACTCCGCAGACCGCCGGCGCGGCACCGCAGGGCGCTGCCCCCGGTGCTGCGGGCGGTCCGCAGGCACAGGCGAAGTAACCGCTGATGTCCCGTTATTTCATCGACCGGCCCATCTTCGCATGGGTCATCGCCGTCGTCATGATGCTGGCCGGCGCGATCGCGATCCGCAGCCTGCCGATCGCGCAGTTCCCCGAAATCGCGCCGCCCGCGGTGGCGATCACCGCCACCTATCCGGGTGCCGATGCGGAGACGCTGGAGCGCACGACGACCCAGATCATCGAGCAGCAGCTCAAGGGCATCGACAACCTTCGCTATTTCTCGTCCTCGTCCTCTTCGGCGGGGACGGTGTCGATCACGTTGACCTTCGAACAGGGCACCGATCCCGACATCGCGCAGGTGCAGGTCCAGAACAAGTTGCAGGCGGCGACCCCGCTTCTGCCGCAGGAGGTCCAGCGGCAGGGGATTCAGGTCACCAAGTCCGCCGCCAGCTTCCTGGTGGTCGTCGGCCTCGTGTCGACCGACGGATCGCACAGCAACAACGACCTGTCCGACATGGTCGTCTCGCAGTTTCAGGACCCGATCAGCCGCGTATCCGGCGTCGGCGAGTTGCAGGTGTTCGGCGCGCAATATGCGATGCGCATCTGGGTCGATCCGCTGAAGCTGAACAGCTATCAGTTGACGATCGGCGATGTCACGGCAGCGGTGCAGGCACAGAACGCGCAGGTTTCCGCCGGGCAGATCGGCGCGTTGCCGGCGCCCAAGGAGCAGATGCTGAACGCCACGGTCAGCGTCCAGTCGCGCCTGCAAACCCCCGAACAATTCGCCAATATCCGGCTTAAGACCAATGCCACCGGCGCGGTCGTCCGGCTGGGTGACGTCGCGCGGGTCGAGATCGGGGCCGAGAATTACGGCTTCGACGTGCAATATAATGGCAAGCCGGCATCGGGCTTCGGTGTCCGGCTGGCGGCGGGTGCCAACGCACTCGACACGGTCGAGCTGGTCAAGGCGCGCGCGCAGGAAATCGGCCGGACGCTGCCGAGCGACGTCAAGGTCATCTATCCCTATGATACGACGCCGTTCGTCCGCCTGTCGGTCGAACAGGTCATCCACACGCTGATCGAGGCGGTGGTGCTCGTCTTCCTCGTGATGTTCCTGTTCCTGCAGAACTGGCGGGCGACGATCATCCCGACCATCGCGGTGCCGGTGGTTCTGCTCGGCACCTTCGGGGTGATGGCGGTCGCGGGCTTTACCATCAACACATTGACGCTGTTCGGCATGGTGCTGGCGATCGGCCTGCTGGTCGACGACGCGATCGTCGTCGTGGAGAACGTGGAACGCCTGATCCAGACCGAAGGGCTGTCCCCGCGGGAGGCCGCGCGCAAGTCGATGGACGAGATCACTGGTGCGCTGGTCGGTATCGGCCTGGTCCTGTCGGCGGTGTTCCTGCCGATGGCGTTCTTCGGCGGGTCGACCGGCGTCATCTATCGCCAGTTCTCGATCACGATCGTATCGGCGATGGTGCTGTCGGTGGTGGTCGCGCTGATCCTGACACCCGCCTTGTGCGCGACGATCCTGAAGCCGCATGATCCGCACCAGCACGAACAGGGCAATGGCCTGCTGGCGCGTTTCTTCCGCTGGTTCAACGACCGGTTCGAACGCGGGCAGAACAAATATGAAGGCGGCGTCCGGCGCACCACGCGCAACTGGAAACGCTCGATGCTGGTCTATCTGCTGATCGTCGGCGGCATGGTGTTCGTGTTCACGCGCCTGCCTTCGGGCTTCCTGCCCGACGAAGATCAGGGCACGGTGCTGGCGCTGGTGCAGGGTCCGGCGGGTTCGACCAGCGGTCGTACCGAAAAGGGCCTGAATCTGGTGCGCGACCATTTCCTGAAGCAGGAAAGCGCCAACGTCGCAGGTGTCTTCACGATCAACGGCTTCAGCTTCGCGGGGCAGGGACAGAATGCCGGTCTGGTATTCGTCAACCTGAAGCCGTGGGACGAGCGCAGCGGGGCTGAGAACAAGGCGCAGTCGATCGTCGGTCGCGCCATGGGCACCTTTGCCGGGTACAAGGACGGGCTGATCTTCGCACTGGTTCCGCCGGCGGTACAGGAACTGGGCAACGCTACCGGGTTCGACGTGCAGCTGGTCGATACCGGCGGCATCGGCCACGACCGGCTGCTGCAGGCGCGCAACATGATGCTCGGCATGGCCGCGCAGGATGGCCGCTTGGCACAGGTGCGTCCGCTCAGCCTCGACGATGCGCCGCAGCTGAAGGTCAATATCGACGAGGACAAGGCGCGCGCGCTGGGTCTCGACCTTGCCGACGTCAACTCGACGATCGCGACCGCATGGGGCGGCGGCTATATCAACGACTTCATCGACCGTGGTCGCGTGAAGCGCGTCTATATCCAGGCCGATACGCCCTATCGCTTAAGTCCGGAGGATATCGGCGACCTGTACGTGCGCAATGCGACCGGACAGATGGTGCCGTTCACCGCCTTCTCGACGCTCGAATGGGCCAATGCGCCGGTACAGCTGACCCGCTATAACGGGCAGTCGGCGATGCAGCTGCAGGGTTCGCCGGGGCCTGGCCTGAGCACCGGTGCGGCGATGGTGGCGATGGAGGAAATCCATGCCAAGCTGCCGCCGGGCACCGCGCTCGAATGGACCGGCCTGTCGTTCGAGGAACGGCTGTCCGGGGGACAGGCACCGGCGCTGTACGGGTTGTCGCTGCTGATCGTGTTCCTGTGCCTTGCCGCGCTGTACGAAAGCTGGTCGGTGCCGATCTCGGTCCTGCTGGTGGTGCCGCTGGGCATTCTCGGTGCGCTGCTGGCGGCGTGGCTGACGGGGCTGAACAACGACATCTACCTTCAGGTGGGTCTCATCACCACGATCGGCGTGTCGGCGAAGAACGCGATCCTGATCGTCGAATTCGCCGAAGAGCGGATGGCCGACGGCATGAACCCGATCGACGCGGCGGCGGAGGCGGCACGGCTGCGCCTGCGGCCGATCCTGATGACCTCGCTCGCCTTCGTCTTCGGCGTGCTGCCGCTGGCGCTGTCGACCGGTGCTGGTGCCGGCGGACAGAATGCGATCGGCCGCGCGGTGGTCGGCGGCATGTTGTCGGCGACGATCCTCGCCATCTTCTTCGTGCCGATGTTCTTCGTCGTCGTCCTGCGCCTGTTCGGCCATGGCGGCGACAAGGGCACCCCGTCCGCCAACCGGGACGTTGAACCCGATGGCGGCAACCGGTCCTCCGATGGCGGCGAACCTGCGCCGCAGGGGGCATGACCATGAGCAACCATGTGATGACGCTGCGTAGCCTGATCCTCCTTGCCGCCACCACCGCGCTGGCGGGATGCAACCTCGCGCCGGGCAATGTCCGGCCGGAGGGGGCGATCCCGCTGACCCTGCCGCAGGGCGGGGCGTATCCGCCGCTCGGTGCCGAACAGGCGGACGTGACCGCGATCGCCTATCGCGATTTCTTCACCGATCCGCGGTTGCAGGCGGTGATCGCCACCGCGCTCGACAATAACCGCGATTATCGCGTCACGGCCGCCAACGTACTGGTCGCCCGCGCGCAGTATCGCGTGACCCGCGCCAGTCAGGTGCCGTCGACCGGCGTCAATGGCGGCGTCACCTATACCAACAACCCGTTCGGCGCGCTGGGCGGGGCGGGGGGTGCCACCGGCGGGACCGGGACCGGCGGTACGGGTGGAACCGGCGGCGGTACGGGTGCCGGCGTCGGCGGCGTGCCGGCGCAGACGAGCAACCTCGAAATCTATCAGGCGTCGGTCGGCTTTTCGGCGTTCGAACTCGACCTGTTCGGCCGGGTCCGCAACCTGAGTCAGGCCGCGCTGCAGGAATATTTCGCGACCGAGGAAGCACAGCGGGCGGCGCGCATTGCGCTGGTCGGCGAAGTGGCGACGGCTTGGCTGACGATGGCGGCCGATCAGGATCAGTTGCGGCTGTCGCGCGAAACGCTGAACAGTTTCGGGCGGACGCTCGAACTGACGCGTGCGCAGTTTCGCGTCGGCGTCATCTCCGAACTGGAGGTGCAGCAGGCCGAAACCACGTACCAGCAGGCGCGCAACGACATCGCGGCGCTGACCGCACAGATCGCGCAGGACCAGAACGCGATCAACCTGCTCGCCGGCACGACCATCCCCCTCGAACAGCTGCCGACCGAACTGGGCGACCGCGATCCGGTGCTGACCGATCTGCCGACCGGCGTGTCGTCGGCGGTGCTGTTGCGGCGACCCGATGTGTTGCAGGCCGAACGGCGGCTCTATGCGGCCAACGCCAATATCGGCGCGGCGCGTGCGGCACTGTTCCCGACCATCTCGCTGACGGCGACGCTGGGCACGATCAGCACCGCGCTGGGCGGGCTGTTCGGTGCGGGAACGCAGAACTTCTCGATCTCGCCGGCCGCCTCGCTGCCGTTGTTCGATGGCGGGCAGCGGCGCGGCAATGTCGAGGTGGCGCGCGGCCAGCAGCTGGCGGCGGTCGCGACCTATGAAGGGACGCTCCAGACCGCGTTTCGCGAGGTCGCCGATGCGTTGGCGACGCGCGGCACGATCGGCGAGCAATTGTCGGCCCAGACCGCGCGGGCACGGGCGGCGGCGACCGCCGAACGGCTGTCCGATGCGCGCTATCGGGCGGGGATCGATTCGTTCCTCAACACGCTCGATGCGCAGCGGACCAGCTATGCCGCGCGGCAGACGCTGGTGCAGACGCGCCTCGCCCGGGCGACCAATCTGGTGACCCTGTATCGGACATTGGGGGGTGGGCTGAACTAGGCCCACCCGCTTGCATCGTCGCCCGATCGGCATATGCTCTCCCGCATAACATAAAGGAGAGGAACGATGAATCCGATCGAACCGGGCGATGCCGCCGGCGAGAAGAGCATGGTGATCCTGCAAAGCCTGCTCTGCCTGCTGCGCGAGAAGAACCTGCTGTCGCGCGCCGATATTGAGGAACTGGCGGCCAAGGTCGCGAGTCGGGCGGCCGAGCATGATCGCGATCCGCTGCCGTGTCAGTCCGATGCGGTCGTCGCCGCTGCGAGCGAGATGAACCGGCTGGGGGCGTATATCGGCGGGCGCTATGGCGGAAAGCATCGTCGGATGTGATCCGGCGGCCGCCACTGTAATCACCACGTCAGAATTTGCAGCGACAGGCATCCCTCGCAGCCGCCGAGCGTTTCAGTCGGGTCCGGTTGCACCGGGCGAGTATGATAGACGGGCGGCAAACGCCCTTGAGAGGTTGTCGTGTCTTTGATCGGACCGGACGAAATGTCCTATTTTGTACGCCGTGCGGAGCAGCAGTTGGAACTGGCGCAGCAGGCCGACCATGAACAGGTTGTGCATGCGCATTACGAACTCGCCAACCTCTATCTCGACAAAGCCTATGCCGATGCTGCTGTCGTGGTGGAGGTCGCTGCGCAGGCGGCTTGAACGGTGGTCGATGGTGGTTGTTGATCGACTGTCGCAGTGGACTGGGCGGCGGTGATGCGTTCCGCCCGGAAGGGTGGGGACTGGCTGATAGGTGGTCCGCGTTGACGGCTTGGTGAAGGCTGATCCGTCTGCGGTCACGTACGAACCATGCTGCAAACACCGCATCCATTCCGAACCACGCAATGCCTGCCGCAAACAGGAAGCAGCGTCAGGGAACGAGTTGGATGGCGTCGAAGCGTTTGGAAGAACGTGTGGCCGGCTCCCGATCTAGGTTTGGCTATCTGGCTAGCGAACTGCTCCCCTACCTGACAAGGGAGGGGCTGGGGGTGGGTCGGCCTGGGGCTGGCGAGCCGCTGCCTAACAGGACAACCCACTCTCGACCCCTTGTCAGGGAAGGGAGCGGTCGAAACCTTACTGAATGTCGATCGGTCCTCGGGGCCTTTGCAAACGTCTCGCGTTCCACCGTACGCTCGCAGACCCCGCAATCCCGGTACAGGCCATGCGCATGGCCTATACCGAAACCTCACTGATCTTGCTGGTTCGACATCGCGTCGTCGACCGGGGCATCCGCAGCATCGTCCGCCGCCTTGTCCTCGCCCCGCGAGGAGCGTGACGTCATGCCCGTCGCCGATGCGTCGTCGAGCACCTGCTGATCGGGCTCGATCGGCGGGGGCGGGGGGAGTTCCTCGGCCGGCGCGACCGCGCTCAGATTCTCCATCACTGGCGGAGCGGCTTCGTAATTTTCCTCGGGCAGAGGCGTCGGGGGCGGCGCTTCCTCATCGAACGCGCTGTTTTCGATCGGTGCCTCGTCGACATTGTCGTTCGAACAGGCCGCCAGCCCCGCCGTCAGCAACAGGCCGCTGCCTGCCAGCAGCATCGCACGCCATCCGCTCTTCATCGCCATCCCCTTATCG
The DNA here is from genome assembly GCF_001421155.1 of Sphingomonas sp. Leaf5. NCBI lineage: Bacteria > Pseudomonadati > Pseudomonadota > Alphaproteobacteria > Sphingomonadales > Sphingomonadaceae > Sphingomonas > Sphingomonas sp. Leaf5. The sequence goes on from NZ_LMJZ01000001.1 coordinate 183,953, forward strand.
TGCCGCCAACTGGCTGGCTTCGGCGCGGGCGGCGATCTTGTTCGCCAGCACGCCGTCCCATTTATACGGATCCTCGCGGAAGCTCATCGTGCCGTTGGGCGTCGCGAACGCGGTCCAATACAGCAGATAGACCTTTACGGGGTCGGCAACGCGCGCGCGTACCGTCTTGCCCGACGCCAGCGTCGTATCGATTTGCCCGGCCGACCAGTCGGGGGTGGTCCGCAACAACAGCCGCGCCAGATCCTCAGGCTTTTCCAGCCGTACGCAGCCATGGCTGGCCAGCCGGTCGAAATTGGCGAAGCCCGACTGGGCCGGCGTGTCGTGCAGATACACCGCGAACGGATTGTCGAAATCGAACTTGAACCGGCCCAGCGCGCTCCGCTCCGACGCCTGTTGCAGGCGACGCCCGCCGCCTTCGGTTTCGATGACGCGGAACCCGTTGCGCTTCAGATAGCCGGGATTGGCGCGTTCCTTCGGCCACAATTCCTTGTCGGCGATCGACGATGGCACGTTCCATGGCGGATTGAGCACGATCGAATGGATCGTCGAGGTCAGCATCGGCGTCTCGTCGCCCGGTCGCCCGGTTACCGCCTTCATCGATGTCACCGGCTGATCGCCGTCGAACACTGTCAGCACCGCCGCGGCGATGTTGACCTGAATGCGGTTCTTTTCCAGCTCGGTCGGCAGCCAGCGCCACCGTTCCATATTTGCCTTGATCTGCTTGATCCGCTCCCCGACGGGGACGTTCAGCGAAGCGATGGTCTGCGCACCGACCTGTCCGGCAGGGTTCAGGCCATAGCGGCGCTGCGCCCGGCGGACGGCGTCGAGCAGCGCCGGATCGAAGCTGTCGCCGCTGGCCGACAATTCGGAATCCTCGACTGCCAACCGCTTGCGCAGCGCCGCGACCTGCGGACCACGTCCGCCCATGCGCAGGTCGGAACCGGCGGCGACGATCGGCCAGCCGCCATTCGCGGCGATCTTGCGATAGCGCGCAAGGCCCGCGACCAGCGTGTCATATCCGGCATAGGGCGGCGGCAGCGACGCGACCCACGCCGCCAGCCGGTCCTTCGCCACGGCATCGCGAAACGCGGGCAGCGGGTCATAGGATTGCGGGCGCATCGCCCAGTCCTTCTGGAAATCGGCGGTGTCGAGCCGACCGGCGCGGACCGCATGGGCATGGTCGAGCGCCGCCTGCACCAGCGCCGGTCCGCTCAGCGCACCCAGCAGCGGCTCGCGGTCCTTCAGCCCCTGCGCCACTGCATCGCGCGCGAGCAGCCGGGCAAGCTCGCTCTCCTGCGCGGCGGTCAGCGTCGGCAGCGGCAAGGGCGCGAGGATCGGTTGTACCATCGGCGCGGCCATCGGGACGGTCGGCACGACCGGCGGCGGCAGGACCTGCGCCGAAGCGACGTTCGCGAGCGTCAGGCCCGCGCCGGCGAACAGGGCACGCCGCAGCGCACGGGCGAAACATAGGCGGTGATCGGTAATCGCTTTCATCCCAGACTCTGTTGGTACGGTGGTCGTCCTATACGGATCCCAACCTTCCGCACGATGAACCGTTGCCCCCTGGCGACCTGTTACCACAAGCGGGGAACGGTTTCGAACCCCCATGGGTCAGGAAAGATGCCGTTTGTCCAGTTTCCGGGCAAGCGTCCGGCGATGCATGCCCAACCGGCGCGCCGCTTCGGAGATATTGAAGCCAGTATCGGCCAGCGTCTGATGGATGTGTTCCCATTCCAGCGTCTTGATCGAGGTCGGCGCGGCGGTCAGGTCGGCTTCGGGGTTGCCGTCGACCTTGGCGAAGGCCGCCTCGATTTCGTCGGTATTCGCGGGCTTGGTCAGATAGTTGGTGGCCCCCAGCTTGATCGCCTCCACCGCCGTCGCGATGCTGGCGAAACCGGTCAGCACCACGATCCGCATGGTCGGGTCGATCGCCGACAGCGCGGAGACGCAGGCGAGGCCCGATGCGCCGCCCAGGCGCAGGTCGACGACGGCATATTCGGGTTCGAAGCCGCGCGCGACATCGTCCAGCCGGTCGGGACCGCCGATCACCTCCACCGCATAGCCGCGCCGTTCGAACGAGCGGCACAGCGTGCGCGCGAACGTCGCATCATCCTCGACGATCAGCAGGCGACGGTCGGTCATTTCGTCTTCTCCAGCGCCAGCGACTCGATCGGCAGGATCAGCGTCGTCTCCGCGCCGCCACTGTCGCGGTTGACGGCTTCGATCGTCCCGCCGAGCGGCCGCAGCACGTTTGTGGCGAGATACAAGCCAAGGCCGGCACCCTGCCGATCCTTGCTGGTATTATAGGGCTTGCCCAGGCTGGAAAGAATACGGTCGGCGAAGCCGTTGCCGTCGTCGCGCACCGTCAGCCGCAGCATCGCTCCGTCGCGCAGCGCGACCAGCGCGATATTGCGCCCGCCGGCCTCGACCGCATTGTCGAGCAGGTTGGTCAGCGCCTGCGCCAATGCGCGATCGGCGACGATCGGCACGTCGGGACCCAGCCGGTCGTCGAACGCGGCGCGGGCGGGATCGGTGCCGCGCCAGCGGTCGAGTGTGGCGGTCAGGAAGGTGCGCAGCGTCGTTCGCGTCGGGGCCTCGCCCGTCACTTCCCCGGCTGCGAACAGGATGCCCGACACGATCTCCTTGCAGCGCGCGACCTCGGCCCGCATGTCGTCTACCTCGGCGGCGAAGCGCGGGTCGCGGCGGACCGCCGGTTCGTTCTTCCAGTCGCCCAGCAGCACCGAGATCGACGATAACGGCGTGCCCAGTTCGTGCGCCGCGCCGCTCGCCAGCAGGCCCATGCGGACGATATGCTCTTCCTCGACCGCGCGCTGGTGAAGCTGCGCGACCTTGGTATCGCGGTCGCGCAGATTGGCGGCGATCCGCGTCACGAACGCGACCAGCAGCGTCGCCGCCAGCACGAAATTGATCCAGTTGCCGAGCAGGAACGCGTCGGACAGGCTGCTGGCATAGGTGGGGGGCAGTTGCAGCGGACGGTGGAACGGTCCCATCAGCGCAAAGGCGACGCTGGTGATCGCGACCAGTGCCCAACTCGACCAGACGTTGAGCAGGATCGCGCCGATCACGACCTGCAACAGGTATAGCGACACGAACGGATTGCGTGCCCCGCCCGACAGATAGAGTTGCGCGGTCAGTGCGGCGACATCGAACAGCAAAGCCGCGAACAGCGGCAGGTTGGTGTCGCTCCACCGCGATCGACGCGCGAGGGTCAGGAGGTTGAGCAGCACCAGCGCCGCGAGGACCCCCGCCATCGGCACCAGCGGCAGACGGATGCCCAACAATCCGTCGACGACGAGGATCGTCGCCAGCTGTCCCCCGACCGCCAGCCAGCGCAGCTGAACCAGCAACAGCATGTTGCGGCCGACGCCTTCGGTCGGCGGCACATAGGGAGTCGGGGCGGCGGCGGGCTGCATCGGGCGCATGTTACGCCCGTTTGTTCGGCCGCGCGACAAACCACGTCATGCCCGCCAGCAGCGCGGCGAGACCGAACCAGGTCAGCGCATAGACCAGATGGCTGTTGCGGAACTTCACCACCGTCAGGCCGCCGCGCGGCCATGCCGTGCCCGGTGTCGCGGCGGCATCGATGAAATAGGGGGCGACGCCGGACAGGCCGCGGCTGGTCGCGATCGCGGCAACGTCGCGCGAATACCACCGGTCGGCGGCGGGATCGTTGCTGCGCAGGAAGCCGCCGCCGGGTTCGGTGACGCGCAACAGGCCGCGGACGGTGATGGTGCCTGCGGGTGGCGGAACCTTGCCGCGCTGATCGGGGGGCACGAAGCCGCGATTGACCATGACGATGAAACGCCCGGTATCGAGCGGGGTCAGCACCCAGAAGCCGCCACCAAGCGCGGTCGCGGCCTGGGTAAAGGTATCGGCGTTGCGACGATAACGACCGGTGACGGTGACCGGCCGGTAGACGTCGTCGGTGCCGATCCGGCCCCATGCCGATGGCGGCGGGGCGGGGACGGGGAGGGAGCGCAGCATCGCTTCGGTTCGCTGGATCAGGTCCAGCTTCCATGTCCGACGCTGCAACTGCCACACCCCCAGCGCGAGGAGGCCGGTGATGACGCATCCGATCAGCGTGCCGATCAGGATGCGTCGCATGCCCCCCGGCCGGGTCACATCCCGCTCATTTCCCCGGACATCTGCGGCATCATGTTCAGGTTCATATGGTACATGACCCACAACGACCCCGACAGCACGATGACGACGAGGATGGCGGTGAAGATCAGCGCCATCAGCGTCCAGCCATTTTCCGACTTCGTGTTCATGTGCAGGAAGTAGATCATGTGCACGACGATCTGCACGATCGCGCAGATCATGACGATCGCGGCGGTGATCCGGGTATCGGCGAAGGCGTTGGTCATGACGAGCGCGAAGGGGATCGCGGTCAGTACCACCGACAGCAAGAAGCCGATGACATATTCGCGGCGCGAGCCGTGGGCGGGCGCATGGCCATGGCCGCCATGGCCATGTCCGTGCGCATCGTGATGTGCGTGGCCGGCCATTACAGCACTCCCAGCAGATAGACGAAGGTGAAGACGCCGATCCAGACGACGTCGAGGAAGTGCCAGAACAGCGACAGACACATCAGGCGGCGCATATTGGCGGCACCCAGCCCGAACTTCGCGACCTGTACCATCAACGTCACCAGCCAGACGATGCCGAAGGTGACGTGCAGGCCGTGCGTGCCGACCAGCGTGAAGAAGCTGGACAGGAACGCGCTGCGCTGCGGACCGGCGCCTTCGTGGATCAGGTGGCTGAACTCGTAGAGTTCGATGCCGAGGAAGCACAGGCCGAACACGCCGGTGATGGCGAGCCAGCGCAGCGTCGCCGCCTTCTTGCCCTCTTCGGCGGCGATCATCGCGAAGCCGTAGGTGATCGACGAGAACAGCAGCATCGCGGTGTTGAGCGCGACGAGCGGCAGGTCGAACAGCTCCTTGGCGTCCGGGCCACCCGCGGTGCTGCCCGAATAGACGCCATAGGAGGCGAAGAGCATGGCGAAGATGAGACAATCGCTCATCAGGTAGAGCCAGAAGCCGAGCATCGTGCTCGACCCGGCTTCATGCTCATGCTCCTCCGCCAGATGGAAGGCGCGTTCGGACGCGCCTGCGGGGACTTGAACCGACGAACCCATATTCCTTACGCCCCCGCGGCCTGGAGGTCGGCGGTACGCCGGCGCTCCGTCTCGATGACTTCCTCGACCGGAATGTGGAAGTCGCGCTTGTAGTTGAAGGTGTGGAAGATGGCGACGCCGATCACCGCGACGAACGACAGTGCCGCCAGCCACCAGATGTACCAGACCATCGCCAGACCGAACACGGTCGACAGGCCGGCAAGCACGATCCCCGCCCAGGTGTTGCTCGGCATGTGGATGGCGGTGAAGCCTTCGGTCGGCCGGGCGTACTTGTGGCTCTTCATGTCGTACCATGCGTCCATGTCGTGGACGACCGGCGTGAACGCGAAGTTATAGTCGGGCGGCGGCGACGAGGTGGCCCATTCGAGGCTGCGGCCGCCCCACGGATCGCCGGTGAAGTCGCGCAGCTTGTCGCGGTTCATGATGCTGACCGCGATCTGGATCAGGAAGGCGGCGATGCCGACCGCGATGATCGCGGCACCCACGGCGGCTATCACGAACCAGATCTGGAGCGACGGATCGTCGAAGTGGCGCAGACGCCGGGTGATGCCCATCAGGCCCAGCACATAGAGCGGGGTGAACGCGACCCAGAAGCCGACGAACCAGCACCAGAAGCTGACCAGACCCCATTTCTTGTCCAGCTTGAAGCCGAACGCCTTGGGGAACCAGTAGTTGATGCCGGCGAACATCCCGAACACCACGCCGCCGATGATGACGTTGTGGAAGTGGGCGACGAGGAACAGCGAGTTGTGCAGCACGAAGTCGGCGGGCGGAACCGCCAGCAGCACGCCGGTCATGCCGCCGACCGTGAAGGTCAGCATGAATGCGATCGCCCACAGCATCGGCAGTTCGTAGCGGATGCGGCCACGATACATGGTGAACAGCCAGTTGAAGATCTTCGCGCCCGTCGGGATCGAGATGATCATCGTGGTGATGCCGAAGAACGAGTTCACGCTCGCCCCCGATCCCATGGTGAAGAAGTGGTGCAGCCACACGAGGTACGACAGGATGGTGATGACCAGCAGCGCGTAGACCATCGACGTATAGCCGAACAGCCGCTTGCCCGAGAAGGTCGACACGATTTCCGAGAACACGCCGAACGCCGGCAGGATCAGGATGTAGACTTCCGGGTGGCCCCAGATCCAGATCATGTTCACGTACATCATCGGGTTGCCGCCCAACGTGTTGGTGAAGAAGTTGGTGCCGACATAGCGGTCGAGCGACAACAGCGCGAGCACGGCGGTCAGCACCGGGAAGGCGGCCACGATCAGGATGTTGGTGACAAGCGCCGACCAGGTGAAGATCGGCATCTTCATCAGGCCCATGCCCGGCGCGCGCATCTTGACGATGGTCGCGATCAAGTTGACGCCCGATAGCAACGTGCCGACGCCGGCGAGCTGTAGCGCCCAGATATAATAATCGACGCCGACGTCGGGCGAATAATCCAGCCCCGACAGCGGCGCGAACGCCAGCCAGCCGGTGCGCGCGAATTCGCCGACGAACAGGCTGGCCATCACGATCACGACGCCCGACGCGGTCATCCAGAAGCTGAAATTGTTCAGGAACGGGAACGACACGTCGCGCGCGCCGATCTGCAAGGGCACGATGTAGTTCATCAACCCCGTGACCAGCGGCATCGCCACGAAGAAGATCATAATGACGCCGTGGGCGGTGAACACCTGGTCATAGTGATGCGAATTCAGAAAGCCTTCGTTCTGGCCGAAGGCGATCGATTGCTGGGCGCGCATCATGATCGCGTCGGCGAAGCCGCGCAGCAGCATGACGATGCCGAGGATCATGTACATGATCCCGATCCGCTTGTGATCGACCGTGGTGAACCACTCTTTCCAGAGATAGCCCCACAGCTTGAAATAGGTCAGCGCGCCGAGCACCGCCGCGCCGCCGATGGCGACCGCCGCGAAGGTCATGACGATGATCGGTTCGTGGATCGGGAAGCTTTCGATCGTGAGACGACCGAAGATCAGCTTGGTAAGGGTATCGGACATGATGTTTCTCAGCCTTGCGCCGAAGCGGGGCGGCCCGGGATCGCGGGCGGTGCGATGCGGGTCATGTTACGGTTGTTGGCGCTGCCGGGTTTGTTGCTGCCGGGTGCGGCCTTCGATCCTTCGGGGGCGTCGCCGCTGCTGTGCGGGCTGACGCCGTATTCGGACGGGGCCTTTTCGAGCGCGCCCTTGATGTTCTGACCCTGCGGCGGCAGGCGGTTGTTGGTCGGCCCGCCCAGCGCGCCGTCGGGGCCGCCGTGGTGCATGCTTTCGGTCATGCACGGCGTGCCGGGCTTCACGCACATCTGGACGATGCGGGTGAACAGGCCCTGCTCGACGCCGCTGAAGCCCATCGGCGCGACCTTCTCGCTCGGCCGTTCCAGCACCAGATAGCGGCCGGTGTCGAGCCGGTTGGGCATCGCCTTCACGCCCGCGACGAACCGGTCGAAGCCGGCCTGGTCGGTGCTGGTCGTCTTGAAGTTCATATAGGAGAAGCCGGCACCGCTGTAATGCGCCGACATGCCGTCATAGGTGCCCGCCTTGTTCATCACCGCGTGCAACTTCGTCTCCATGCCGGGCATCGTGTAGATCATGCCGGCCATCGCGGGGACGTAGAAGGTGTTCATCACCGACGACGACGACAGGCGGAAGCGGACCTGGCGGTCGACCGGCAGGACCAGCCGGTTGACGGTCGCAATGCCCTGTTCGGGATAGATGAACAGCCATTTCCAGTCGAGCGACACGACCTGGATTTCCAGCGGCTGCTGGTTTTCCGGTACCGGCTTGCCCGCCGAAATCTGGCCGATCGGCCGATACGGATCGAGCAGGTGGGTGCTGATCCACGTGAGTGCGCCGAGCGCGATGACGATCAGCAGCGGACCCGACCAGATGACCAGTTCGAGCGCGGTCGAATGGTCCCAATCGGGTTTGTACGTCGCCTTTTCATTGGTCGCGCGATATTTCCATGCGAACCAGACGGTCAGTGCCATCACCGGAATGATGATCAGCAGCATCAGGCCGACCGAGATCATCAGGACGTCGGCTTGCTGGCGCGCGACGTCGCCGGCGGGATTGAGCACGACCATGTTGCAACCGCCGACCAGCGGCAGGGCCGCGAGGGGCAGGAGCGAGCGCAGTGGCCGATGCCACGGAATCGAGCGGGGCAGGATCATGGGGGCGACCTATGCCGAGCGATGCTGCACTGCGATAGGACATTTTGTCCTATCCCCGCGTTTGGTGCATTGCGATAACGGGCGAGCAATCAGTCTTACCGCGCCTTCGTCCGCGCAACGTTTGGAGTCCCTATGGCCGAGGCCTTCGTCCATTCTCAAGAAATCGAGGCCGATGCCCGGGCCGTCAACGCATCCCCGAACGGCGAGGCGCAGATCAGCGTCCAGTCCGAAGAGATCGCGATCGGCGTCATCATCGGGCGCACGTCGGAATTTTTCGACTTCTTCGTGTATGCGATCGCATCGGTCATCGTGTTCCCGCAGCTGGTCTTTCCGTTCGTCGATCGACTGACCGGCACGCTGTATTCGTTCGCGCTGTTCCCGCTGGCGTTTTTCGCCCGCCCGCTCGGCACGCTGTTGTTCATGTGGGTCGATCGCCGGCATGGCCGCGGTACGAAGCTGACCATGGCGCTGTTCCTGCTAGGCACCGCGACGGTGGCGATGGGCTTCCTGCCCGGCTATGCCGCGGTCGGCGTGTGGTCGGCGATCCTGCTGGCGGCATTGCGCATCCTGCAGGGCATCGCGCTCGGCGGCGCGTGGGACGGTCTGGCGTCGCTGCTCGCGCTCAACGTGCCGCAAGACCGGCGCGGCTGGTACGCCATGATCCCGCAGCTCGGTGCGCCGCTCGGTTTGATGGTCGCCAGCGCGCTGTTCGCGTTCTTCACCGCCTATATGAGCGCCGAGGATTTCATCAGCTGGGGCTGGCGCTATCCGTTCTTCGTCGCGTTCGCGCTGAACGTCGTCGCGCTGTTCGCCCGGCTGCGGATCGTCGTGACGCCGGAATATACCGCGCTGTTCGAGAATCGCGAGCTGAAGGCGTCGCCGGTGCTGCCGACGGTCGGCCGTGAGTGGAAGACGATCGTGATCGGCGCGCTGGTGCCACTGGCCAGCTTTGCGCTGTTCCACATGGTCACCGTGTTTCCGCTGTCGTGGATCCTGCTGTTCACCGAACAGGAGATTGCGCGCTTCCTGTGGATCGAGACCGCCTGCGCCGTCTTCTTCATCTTCGCGATCATTATTTCCGGCGTGCTGGCCGACCATATCGGTCGCCGGACGCTGCTCGGCATCGGTGCGGTCGCGATCGCGCTGTTCTCCGGACTGGCGCCGTTGCTGCTGAACGGTGGCGATGCCGGCGAAATCGCGTTCATGATCACCGGCTTCATCCTGCTGGGCCTGTCGTTCGGCCAGTCGTCGGGCACGGTCGCGGCGAACTTCGCCAAGGATTCGCGCTACACCGGCGCGGCGCTGACCTCGGACCTTGCATGGTTGTTCGGTGCCGGATTCGCACCGCTGGTCGCGCTGGCGCTGGCCGACAAGCTGGGGCTGATCGCGTCGGGGCTGTACCTGTTGTCGGGTGCCGTCGGGACGCTGGCGGCGCTGGCCCTGAACAAGGAACTGGCGCGCAGGCTCGACTGACGGCCATGATGCGCTGGATGGTGGCGGCGCTTGCGCTGGTGGCGGGACATCCCGTCGCGGCGCAGGACGCCGCCACGGTCGTTTTGGGCGAGGCGGCGTTGGCGCAGGATGCCGCCGAGGTCGCGCGCCTGCGCGGTATCGACCCGGCGACCGCGCTGGTCCTGCTGCGCAAACAGGTCGCCAGCATCGCCGCGACCGACTGGATCGAAGGCCGCTATCGCGATCGACTTGCCGGTGTGGCGATCGAGCCGGACGGTGCGGTATCGGTGCTGCTGACCGGCAATCGACCGGTCGCCGATGGCGAGGTCCGGGCGGGCGATCTGATCGTTCCGGTCCGCTTCCGGATCGGGGCGAAATCAACCCGTATCGAGCTACTCGACGCCCTCACCCGGCATCAGGCGGCGATCCGCGCGATGCTGACCCGCCCGCCGGCGATCGGCGTCGATGTCCGACAAGGGGCGTTGCTAATCCAGATCGCGGCCGCCGATGCTGCCGGCGATGTCGCGGCATTGCGGCGTCGGATCGCCGATCTGACCGGTGTGCCGATCCGGATCGCGACGACCGGGCGGCCCGATCTCGACCTTGCCGGGGAAGTGATCGGCGGATCGCGGTTGATCGGGCCGGACCCGGTCACCGGTCGCCGCTTTTATTGCACGACCGGCTTTGTCGTCACCGACGGCGCGCAGACCGGCATCGTCACCGCCGCGCATTGCCCCGATCAGCTCGACCATATCGGCCCCGACCGATCGGTCACGCCGACGACGTTCGTCGGGCAATGGGGCTGGGGCTTTCACGACGTACAGGTCAATGCGACGCCGCAGGCGGCCCGCCCGCTGTTCTTTGCCGACGCGGCCCGGACGCAGATCCGGACGGTCGAAGGGCAGCGCAGTCGCGCCGCGACGCGGGTCGGCGATATCGTCTGCCACCGGGGGGAGAATAGCGGCTATAGCTGTGCCGAGGTGATGATGGTCGATTTCGCGCCATCGGGCGATCTGTGCGGTGGGCCGTGCCTGCCGACGTGGGTCGCAGTTGCCGGGCCGGGATGTCGTGGTGGCGACAGCGGAGGGCCGGTGTTTCTGGGCGGCATCGCGATCGGGTTGTTGAAGGGCGCGAGCTATCGGCCCGACCGGTCGTGCGTCTTCTATTACTATATGTCGCTCGACTATCTGCCCGAGGGCTGGCGGTTGCTGGTCGCGCCGCCGATCGTGCCGCCGAACTGACTTCACATCGCATCCGCCGCTTCCCAAATCGGGGTGGATGATCGCTGCCACCCCTGCTGCCATTCCCGCCGCCACGCTGATCGTCCTGCGCGACCGATCCGACGGCCCGCCCGACATCCTGATGGTCGAACGCGCGGCAACGATGGCGTTTGCCGGCGGGGCGCTGGTGTTTCCCGGTGGCCGGATCGACGCCGGCGACCATGCGTTGGCACTGGCGATGGGCGATAGTGATCTGGCACCGCGACTGGCCGCGATCCGCGAAACGATCGAGGAGGCGGGGATCGCGATCGGCATCGCCGGCGAGGTCGAGTCGATGCGGGCCGCGCTGGCGGACGGTGCCGCGATTGCCGACCTGGGACCGGTCGATCCGACGCCGCTGATGCCCTATGCGCGGTGGCGACCGACGCACGTGCCGGTACGGGTGTTCGACACGCATTTCTTCCTGGCGCGCTTGCCGGACCATGCGCCCGAGGCGCGTGTCGACGCGACCGAGAATAGCCGCGTGCTGTGGACGACGGCGGCGGCGGCCCTCGCGGCGGCCGACCGGGGAGCGGCGACCCTGTTGTTTCCGACCCGGCGGGTGCTGGAGCGGCTGGCCGAGCATGCCGATGCCGATGACGCCTTCGCATCAGCGGCGCGCTGGCCGGTGCGGACGATTTCGCCATGGGTCGAAACCCGTGCGGACGGCGACTGGGTTTGTATCCCCGACGATCTCGGCTATCCGGTCACCGCCGAACGGGCATCGCGCACGGTGCGGGGGTGAAGACGCTGTCGGCAAGCATCCGTGCGCTGGTGTGGTTCGCGATCCTCGCCGCGATCGGCTTCGCACTCTACGCATTTGCCCGCAGCCGGCCGCAGGACGTGCCATGGACGCCGCTCGACCTGTCGCAACCGGTCGGCATGTTCACCCGGGGCAAGATCGGTGCGTTGCGTGACGACTTCGCCGGCTGCCGGGCGCTGCTCGATGGGGCGGGGGTGCGCTATACCGCGCTGCCGCCGCGCGAGGGATCGGCGCAATGCGGCTATGACGATGCCGTGCGAATGCGTAGTGGCGGATCGCGCACCATCGCCATCACCCCCGATGTCGGTGTCTCGTGCCGGGTGGCGACTGCCATGGCGCTGTGGGAATGGCAGGTCGTACAACCTGCCGCGCAGAAGCATTTCGGATCGCCGGTCGCCCGGATCCAGAATTTCGGCAGCTATAATTGCCGCCGGCTCTATGGCCGCGATACCGGCGCGTTCAGCGAGCATGCGACGGCGAATGCGCTGGATATCGCCGCCTTCGTGCTGGACGATGGTCGCCGGATCAGTGTCGTCGGCGACTGGATGGCGGGGAAGGGGCGCGACGACGCGGCGAAGGCGGCGTTCCTGCGGGAGATTCGCGACGGGGCGTGCGACGTGTTCTCGACGGTGCTGTCCCCCGATTACAACGCCGCCCACCGCGACCATTTCCACTTCGATCAGGCGGCACGCGGGTTCGGCGGCGCGTGCCGCTGAACCCGCCGGTCGATCAGTGCATCGGTGCGCCGGCTTCGACCTTTTCGACCCATGCCGGATAGAAGGCAGGCTGGCGAAGCGACCAGCCCGATGCGGTCGCCGCCGCTTCGCTGAGCGACTGTAACAGCTTGCGCCGTAGTTCGGGATGCAGATGCGGCAGCGCCGCCGAGGCGCAGAAGGCAGCGGGCAGCCATGGCCGCGCCTCCGCGCCGACCAGCCGTTCGTACAGGAAGCGATAGGCGCCGAACGTCGTCAGCCGTCCCTGACCCAGATCGAAGGCGGTGACCATCAACAGCGGCGTCATGAACGGCTCGGTTGCATCAAGGCCGCTGTCTTCGGGGATGCAGGCACGGATATCGGGCAGGCGGTCGTAAATGCGGGCCTGTGCGCGGATGCTGGCGGCCTCCACGACGTCGCGCGACCAGCGCCGCATCGCGTCGTCCCGGTCGAGGCCGATGTCCAGCGAGCGACGGATGTACCGCTGCGTCGCCGACGAAAACGTCGCGAATTCCTTCATCTCGGCCAGCGTCATCGCCCCTTCGGCTGGTCTGCGTGCAATCGCCATCATCAACTCCCCGCCCAATTAGCCAACGACCGGATGTTACGCGGAAACGGTTAACAGCTTGCTGAACGAACGTGTCGTAACCCGGCCGACGACACATCCGATCATGTCGGGTGCTGCATTGCAACATCCTTGTCATGCGGTTCGTCGCATCGGCGCGAACCCGACGAAGCGTTGAAATGGTAAACGGCGGAGCAGGAAATTGCCGTGCAGATCGGTTCATCTGCCAGTCATCGCCGCCGCAACACGCTTCGTCCGAATTGGTTCCCGATCGGCCGGGCATGGGGTTTCCGTGGCCATCAAACCCTGCTTCATGCCGCTCACGACATTCGTTGGGCCGTGGGGATCAGATGAATTTTGGTGCTTTGGCAGCGCGTTTTGCGCTGGTGGTTTCGTGCGCCCTGGCGATGGTGGCCCCGGCGCAGGCCCGGTTCTGGCAATGCGCCCCCTATGCCCGCGAAATCTCCGGCGTCGAAATCTTTGGCAACGCCCATACCTGGTGGGGTCAGGCCGCGGGCAAGTACGAACGCGGCCATGCCCCGAAGGAAGGCGCGGTCCTGTCGTTCGCCGCCACGTCGAAGATGCGTTTCGGTCATGTCGCCATGGTGTCGAAGGTCGTCAGCGACCGCGAAGTGCTGCTCACCCATGCCAACTGGTCGCAGCGCGGGGGCATCGAACGCGACGTCCGCGCGATCGACGTGTCGGCAGCGGGGGACTGGAGCGAAGTGAAGGTGTGGTTCGGTCCGCTGGGCGGGCTCGGCACCTCCGCCTATCCGGCCAACGGCTTCATCTATGCCGGCCATGCCCCTGTCCCCGCCGAATTCGCCGCGCCGATGGAAATCGCCAAGGTCGATCCGCCGGCCCCGACCGGTGGCGCGAGCATCCAGCCGCAGCATGCTCGGCAGGTCGTCGCCCTCAACGACTGATCGCTTCGGCCGAACTGCTACGAACGGCCCGCCATACCGACCGGTATTGCGGGCCGTTCGTCGTTTCAGGCCGGGCGGAACGTCATCGCCACGCCGTTCATGCAATAGCGTTTGCCGGTCGGTTTGGGGCCGTCGTCGAACACATGGCCGAGATGCCCGCCGCAGCGCGCGCACGACACTTCGGTCCGGGTCATCAGCATCGAACGATCGGTCGCGGTCGTCACTGCGCCGTTCAGCGGTGCGTAGAAGCTGGGCCAGCCGGTTCCGCTTTCGAACTTTGTGCTCGACGCGAACAGCGGGTGGCCGCAGCCGGCGCAGGCAAACTGTCCCTTGCGCTTCTCGCCGTTCAGCGGGCTGCTATAGGGGCGCTCGGTCCCTTCCTCGCGCAACACATTATATTGCGCGGGTGTCAGACGGGCCTTCCATTGCGCATCGGTCAGCTTGAACGGAAAACCGGGCGCGGCCTCGCTTGTCTCGGGCGCGCAGCCGATCAGGGCGGCAAGTCCCGATAATCCGGTCAGTTCCAGCAGGCGGCGGCGATCGATCGACATGGAAATTCCTTTCGAAACACCGATGTGGGTGGCCGCGCCGGGGCCGGCAACGCCCCGCGTACGCTTCCCGACCGAACCGGTGGCGCTCCCGAATTTGCACGTCACGCTACATGCATTGGTGTGAAGCCGCCGTCTTGGCCTTGTAGTGGCCGCAATTTGGGGCCATTTGGCGCATTATGCCTTTTTCGACGTTGCCCGATCCGTTAGCTGCGGCCCTTTCCGCGCGCGGCTATGAAGCCCCGACCGCCGTGCAGGCGGCCGTCCTGACCCCCGAAGCCGAGGGACGCGACCTGCTCGTGTCCGCCCAGACCGGATCGGGCAAGACCGTTGCCTTCGGCCTTGCCATGGCGCGCGACCTGCTCGACGCCGACGAAAAGATGCCGCGCGCCGGCGCGCCGCTCGCGCTGGCCATCGCCCCGACCCGCGAACTCGCGTTGCAGGTCGCGCGCGAATTGCAGTGGCTGTATGGCGAGAACGGCGCGCGCATCGTGTCGTGCGTCGGCGGCATGGACGCGGCGCGCGAACGCCGCAACCTGAGCCACGGCACGCATATCGTCGTGGGGACGCCGGGCCGGTTGCGCGATCATATCGAACGCGGGGCGCTCGACCTGTCGAGCCTGAAGGTCGCGATTCTCGATGAAGCTGACGAGATGCTCGACATGGGCTTTCGCGAGGATCTCGAAGGGATTCTCGACCGCACGCCCGCCGAACGCCGCACGATGCTGTTCTCGGCGACGCTGGCCAAGCCGATCGTTGCGCTGGCCAAGCGGTACCAGAAGGACGCGTTCCGCATCGACACGCGCGAGGCGGAGCGGGGCCATGGCGACATCAGCTATCAGGCGATGACCGTCGCCCCGAACGATATCGAGAATGCGGTCGTCAACCTGCTGCGCCTGCACGAACCGGACACCGCCTTCCTGTTCTGCGCGACGCGTGAAGCGGTACGACATCTGCACGCCAATCTGGTCGAGCGCGGCTTCGATGCGGTGGCGCTGTCGGGCGAGCATTCGCAGTCGGAGCGCAACCATGCGTTGCAGGCGCTCCGCGACCGCCGCGCCCGTGTCTGTGTCGCGACCGACGTCGCCGCGCGCGGGATCGATCTGCCGTCGCTGAGCCTGGTCGTCCATGTCGAATTGCCGCGCGATGCCGAGGCGTTGCAGCACCGCTCGGGCCGGACCGGTCGCGCGGGCAAGAAGGGGATCGCCGCGCTGATCGTGCCGTTCCAGCGCCGTCGCCGGGTCGAAGGGCTGTTGCGCGATGCCAAGATCAACGCCGAATGGATCGGCGTACCGACGCCCGAGGAGATTCATGCCGCCGATCGCGAGCGTCTGCTCGCCAAGCTGGCCGAGCCGGTCGAATTCGACGAGGCCGATGTTGAACTGGGCGCGCGGTTGCTGAGCGAGAAGTCGCCCGAGGATATCGCGGCGTTGCTGGTTCGCGCCTATCGTGCCAAGCTGCCCGCGCCCGAGGAATTGTCGGCGGGCGGGGTGCCCGAGCGGCGCGAGCGTCCGGAAGGGCCGCGTCCGGGCTTCGAGGATACCGTGTGGTTCCGCATGAATGTCGGCCGTCGCCACAATGCCGATCCGCGCTGGTTGTTGCCGCTGCTGTGCCGTCGCGGTCACATCACCAAAAGCGAGATCGGTGCGATCCGCATCGGTAACGACGAATCGGCGTTCGAAATTCCCAAGGCGATCGCCGGCAAGTTCGTCGCATCGGTCAAGCGGACGGCGACACCCGACGACGATCTAATGTTCGAACAGATGGCAGGCCCGCCGGCAGCCCCTCAGCGCCGCACGAACAGCGCACCGCCGCGGCATTCGGCCAAGCCTTATCGACCGGGTGCGCGGCGGAGCTGAGCCTGGTTTCACGCGAAGGCGCGGAGGCGGGACGGTAAGGGGGAGAAGGTAGATTTCGCGCAGAGGCGCGGAGGCGCAGAGAGGTTGCGATTAAGGCGACGTTCTGCCGCACCAGCGGCCGTCATTGATAATTGCAGCGATATGGAAAGGCTGCGCCGAACAATCATCAGCGTCCAGCACGCAACCTCCTCTGCGCCTCCGCGCCTCTGCGCGAAATCTAACCTTCTCACTTCTGCTCCGCGTCTTCGCGCCTTCGCGTGAATCAATCCTTCCTTCACCCGCCGCTGCGACCCACCAACCGTTGCGCGCTACCGCCAAAAGGCGTAAGGCGCGCCGGTTCGACGAGCACAGACTCGCGAAGGCCGGGCGTACGCGCCCTTTCCGCATAGCCGGGTCATGCCTTTCGTGACGACATGGTCGCCGGATGCCGCGTGTCGCATTCGGCGCACGGGGCACTCCCGGTCAAAGACCGCCGGATTCAACCGGCCGGCCGGAAAATAGTACGATCAGGAACCAAGATTTATATGGCCAGCATGGCAAATCCCACCCGTGACGATTTCGCGTCGATGCTCGACGACATGTTCGGTGCCTCGGAAAGCTTCGAGGGCCGCGTTGTCATCGGCACCGTCACCGGGATCGAAAACGACCTCGCCGTCATCGACGTCGGTCTGAAGTCGGAAGGCCGCGTGCCGCTGCGTGAATTCGCCGCGCCGGGCCAGAAGGCCGATCTGAAGGTCGGTGACGAAGTCGAAGTCTATGTCGACCGCGTCGAGAATTCGAACGGCGAAGCGATGCTGAGCCGCGACCGCGCCCGTCGCGAAGCCGCGTGGGACAAGCTGGAAACCGAATTCGCCAAGACCGCCCGCGTCGAGGGCGTCATCTTCGGTCGCGTCAAGGGCGGCTTCACCGTCGACCTGTCGGGTGCCGTGGCGTTCCTGCCGGGTTCGCAGGTCGATATCCGTCCGGTGCGCGACGTCACGCCGCTGATGGACATTCCGCAGCCGTTCCAGATCCTGAAGATGGACCGCAAGCGCGGCAACATCGTCGTGTCGCGTCGCGCGGTGCTGGAAGAAACCCGCGCCGAGCAGCGTTCGGGCCTGATCCAGAGCCTGGCCGAAGGTCAGGTCATCGACGGCGTCGTCAAGAACATCACCGATTACGGTGCGTTCGTCGACCTCGGCGGTATCGACGGCCTGCTGCACGTCACCGACCTGTCGTACAAGCGCGTCGGTCACCCGTCGGAAGTCCTGAACATCGGCGACACCGTCAAGGTTCAGATCATCCGCATCAACCGCGACACGCAGCGCATCTCGCTCGGCATGAAGCAGCTTGAGAGCGATCCGTGGGATGGTGCCGGTGCCAAGTATCCGGTCGGCGCGAAGCTGTCGGGCCGCGTCACGAACATCACCGAATATGGTGCGTTCGTCGAACTGGAGCCGGGCATCGAAGGTCTGGTCCACGTGTCGGAAATGAGCTGGACCAAGAAGAACGTTCATCCGGGCAAGATCGTGTCGACCTCGCAGGAAGTCGATGTGATCGTCCTCGAGGTCGATCAGGACAAGCGCCGCATCTCGCTGGGCCTCAAGCAGGCACAGGCCAATCCGTGGGAGAAGTTCGCGGAAGATCACCCCGTCGGCTCGACCGTCGAGGGCGAAGTCAAGAACGCGACCGAATTCGGCCTGTTCATCGGTCTGGACGGCGACGTCGACGGCATGGTTCACATGTCGGACATCGCATGGGGCATTTCGGGCGAAGACGCGCTGAACCTGCATCGCAAGGGCGAGACGGTTCAGGCCGTTGTGCTCGCGATCGAGCCCGACAAGGAGCGTATCTCGCTCGGCATGAAGCAGCTTGAGCGTGGCGGCCCGGTCGCGGCGCAGGCGGGCGACCGTCTGAACAAGAGCGCGATCGTGACCGTGACCGTGCTCGAAGTCCGCGATGCGGGCCTCGAAGTGCAGCAGGGCGACGATGGCGCGACCGGCTTCATCAAGCGCACCGATCTCGGCCGCGACCGCGACGAACAGCGTCCGGAGCGTTTCCAGGTCGGCCAGAAGTTCGACGCGATGGTCACCGGCTTCGATCGTTCGAAGAAGCCGACCTTCTCGATCAAGGCGATGCAGATCGCCGAGGAGAAGCAGGCCGTTGCACAGTACGGCTCGTCGGACTCGGGTGCGTCGCTTGGCGACATCCTCGGCGAAGCGCTGAAGGCTCGCGGCGAGCAGAAGTAAGCTTCTCCTTCCTGTACAGGACGATCGACGGGGTGCTCCAAAGCGGAGCGCCCCGTTTTTCGTTCATTCGAAAGGCGGATTGTGGCGGCAAATAAATTCAGGTTAGGCGTGCGCTGCCCAGCCGATATAATTTTGGCGTAGATATCTGGATTGCCGAGGAAAAGATGATCCGATCCGAACTGGTTCAAAAGGTTGCGCAGGATAATCCGACACTGCCACTGCGCGATGTGGAGCGGATCGTCTCGATCTTTTTCGACACCATCACCGAACGGCTGCATGCCGGCGGGCGCGTCGAACTGCGCGGCTTCGGTGCCTTTTCGACCCGTGCCCGCGATGCCCGCACCGGCCGCAATCCGCGCACCGGCGAAGCCGTCGAAGTCGATGCGAAACGCGTGCCCTATTTCAAGCCCGGCAAGGAAATGCGCGCGCGGCTGAACGTCTGATCGCGGGTTGCGGCGGGATGGCGACAGTGCTGATTTAGCACTTCCGTCTACCGCCGCGGCGGCGCATGTCGGGGCCGATATTGTCGAGGCCCAACCGATGAACGCTCCTATCGTATCGCCCCTGCTCCTGCTGCTAGCCGCCGCGTCGCTGCCGGCGCAGGAGCGCGCCGCGCCGTTCGTGATCGAGCAGACCGGTGTCGGCTATCCGACGATCGATGCTGCGGTGACGGCGGTGCGCGACGACACGGCGACGATCCTGATCGCACCGGGCACCTATCGCGACTGCACCGTTCAGACCGGTGGCGACATCACCTATCGCGCGCGCGTGCCGGGCACCGTGATCTTCGACGGCGGCGCGTGCGAGGGGAAGGCGACGTTCGTCCTGCGCGGGCGGCGGTCGACAATCGACGGCATCATCTTTCGCGGCATTCGCGTGCCCGATGGCAATGGTGCAGGTATTCGGACCGAGATCGGCGACTTGACGGTCACCAACTCGACCTTCCTCGACAGTCAGGAAGGAATACTCGGCGGCAATCCCGATGGCCAGCAACGGATCGTGATCGATCGGGCGACCTTTGCCGGGTTGGGGCAATGCGACGAGACGGTCGATTGTTCGCATTCGGTCTATCTGAGCAACAACGGCTTGATCACGATCCGGCGATCGCGCTTCGAACGCGGCACCGGCGGCCATTATGTCAAGATCCGTGCGCCGCGCATCGATATCGTCGATTCGAGCTTCGACGACAGCCGCGGCTCCAAGACCAACTATATGATCGACCTGCCCGAAGGCACCACCGGGCTGATCGCGCGGAACACCTTCGTGCAGGGCAACGCGAAGGAGAATTGGACCGGCTTCATCGTCGTGGGGGCGGAAAAGCGGACATTTCCGGCCAATGGCTTGCGCGTCGAGGAGAATGACGCGCGACTGGCCCCGGGGATGACGAAGAGCCCGGCGTTCGTCGCCGACTATACCGGCGACGGCGTCGCGGTCGGTGCAAACCGCCTGGGACCGGGGGTGCGCACGTTCGAACGGCGGTGACCGCTGGCACCGTCTGGGCACGTTCGACGATGCTTTCGCCTCGACTTCGGTCCGATAGCCAATAGGTATGGCGCATGCGTATACATTTTCTGCTCGCTCCGTTGCTCTTCGTCACCGCACCGGTCGCGGCTTCCGCCGAATCGCCGCCGGCCCAGTCGTTGAACGCGCTGTCCGACTGGCTCACCGGTGCGGGCAAGCGGAGCGCGGACGCGCCCGCGTTGCAGCGGCCGCTGTCGCGACGCGAAGCGGAGACGGCGATCGACCTGATCGCGGCGGCCCGGGCGCGGGAAGTGGCCGCTTCGGCCAAGGCAGCGGTGGAGGCGAAGGCGATCAGGATTGGTGAGCGGATGCTGCGCTGGGAAAGTAACGCGTTCGGCAACGCGCCGTTCGGCAAGCGCAGCCTGTGGATATCGATGCACGGCGGTGGCAACGCGCCACCGGCGGTCAACGATCAGCAGTGGCGCAACCAGATCGGCCTGTATCAACCGGCGGAGGGCATCTATCTCGCGCCGCGAGCGCCGACCGATACGTGGAATTTGTGGCATGAGCCGCAGATCGACCCGCTGTTCCAGCAACTGATCGATGCGCAGGTCGCGATCAACGGAGTCGATCCCGATCGCGTCTATCTGATGGGCTATTCGGCGGGGGGCGATGGCGTGTGGCAGCTGGCACCGCGCATGGCCGATCGCTTCGCGGCAGCGGCGATGATGGCGGGGCATCCGAACGAGGCGGGGGTCGCGTCGCTCCGCAACCTGCCGTTCGCGATCTTCATGGGTGGGGCGGACAGCGCCTATGATCGCAACCGGATCGCCGCCGAGCGCGGGACGGAGCTGGAACGGCTCCATGCCGCCGATCCGGGCGGTTATGTGTCGATGACGCGCATCTATCCGGGACTGCCGCACTGGATGAAGCGGAAAGATGCGGAGGCGCTGCCGTGGATGGCGCAGTTCACCCGCAATCCGTGGCCGAACCGGATCGTGTGGGTGCAGGACGATGTCACGCACGACCGCTTCTACTGGCTTCGCATTCCGAATGCGGCGGCGGCGAAGGCGGGTGATCGGATCGAGGCCGTGGCAAAGGGACAGACGATCACCCTGACCGGCAGCGTCCCGACCGGAACCGTCGTCCGCCTGTCCGACCGGTTGCTGAATCTCGACCAGCGGGTGCGGGTGGTCGTCAATGGCCGCAAGGCGTTCGACGGCCGGGTACAGCGGACGGCGGCGGCGATCGTCCAGTCGTTGCAGGACCGGCTCGATCCGTCGTCGGCAGCGACGGCGTCGGTGACGCTGCCCTGATCGAAGCATCCGTCGGGTATCGTCCCCGACGGATGGTCCTCCGATGCCGGCCGATTACCGGCAGGTCGTTCCTTCGCCCGGATCGAGGTCGAGGCAGCGGCCGTCGATCTCGTTTTTGGGTACCGGCAGGCGGATCGTCGCGGCCAGCGTCGGCAGGATGTCGACGGTTTCGACGCCGAACGGCTCCTCGAACCCGCCCTGACCCTTTCGCCAGAACAGGATCGGCACGCGGCGGTCATAGTCCCAGAAGCTGCCATGCGTGGCGACGGAGGTGCCGGCGACCGGATGCGGGACGGTCAGCACGCGCGGCTTCATCGCGACCAGCAGATCGCCCGAGCGCGCCGGATAATAGGATGCGCGCGCCCGTTCGATCAGCGACCATGTTTCGGGCGGCGTGTTCGGCACCGTCGTCGCGAGGATCTGCGCGCGGGTGAACACCGCCTGCGTCTGCGGATGGGCGGAGAACATCGCGATCGCTTCGCGTTCGACCGCGACCTTCTGCGCCGCCGTCAGTTTGATGTCGTACCAGACATCGCCGTTCACCCCGCCGAACAGCACCGGACCGGCGATCTTCAGCCTATCGCCGATGGCCTTGCCGATGCGGTCGACGGTCAAGTCGCCGTCGAGGCGCACCGCGTCGGGTACGGCGTGATGCGCCAGCCGTTCGCTGGCATCGCTGCCGCCATGATCGGCGGTCAGCACGACCTGATAATCGACGCCGGTCGCGTCGACCACGCGGAAGAATTCGCCGAGGCTCTGGTCGAGCGAGGTCAGTTGCAGGCACATCTCGCTGCCCTCGGTGCCATAGCCATGGCCGACATAGTCGGTGGCCGACGCGCCGATCGAGATGATGTCGGTCTGCGGACCCTGACCCAGTTTCATGTCCTGGATCAGCCCGGCGGCAAGTGCCAGCACCGCCGCGTCATATTCGGGCGACCGCCGGAAATTGGCGATATCGCCCGCCGCGCGTTCGAACCGGCCGGTGCCGATGGTCTTGTCACCGACCCGTACCGCGCGTGCCAGCGGCTGGCAGAAGGTGGGTAGCGTCATCGCCGGCTGCGCGGTCGCGATCCGCGTGGCGACGGCGGCGTTGGCTCGGGCCACGACCGGCGGCATTGCCCGGCCGGCATAGCTGACGAAGCCGTCCTTGCCGAACCACCAGAGTTCGTCGACCTTGTGGCCGCCCATCATCACCGCCGCGCGGTCCTTGCCCGCGACCGACACGACGCGGGTGCGGGGATCGGCGGCCTTCATCCGTTCGCCGAGCGTCGGCACCATCAGGTGGGCGTCGGACACCGTATAGTTGTCGAAGGTCGACCCGGAGACGCGTTCGTCTTCCGCGCAATAGACCTTGAACCCCGGACGGGTGTTGCTGCGCTGGTCGATCCAGTCGTTGGCGATGATGCCGGTGCGCGACGGACGCGATCCGGTGAGGATCGTCGAATGGCCGGGACAGGTCTCGGTCGCGGCATGGCTCTGATATCCCGACGGGAATACCACCCCCTGCATCAACCGGGCGAAACCGCCGGTGAAGCGACCGCGATATTCGGCGAACAGATCGGCCGAGAATTGATCGACCGAGATCGCGACGATCAGCCGGGGCGGGGTCGCCGGATAGGTCGGCGGGGCCGGATCGGCGGCGGCGGGCGCGGCGGTCTGCGCCAGCGCGGGGGTAGCGGTTGCCAGCAACAGCGCGGCAAGGGAAACGAGGCGCATCGGGTACTCCGCGGACGGTGCATCCGTCCTCGAACTCCGCTACTCCCCGACCATGACAGCAGCAAGAATAGTATCGGGTCGAATCGCCTTGTTGCTCACCGGGCTGCTGGCGCTGTTGCTGGGTAGCGGGCCGGCGGCGGCGCAGGTTCCGGGGCAGCGGCACGTGCAGATGCGGATCGTCGCCGAAAGCGACGCGCCCGCTGCCGGATCGCGCGTCGCGATCGCGCTGGTGTCGGTGCCCGATGCCGGCTGGCACGGCTATTGGCAGAATCCGGGTGCGGTAGGGACCCAGCCCCGGCTCCACTGGACGTTGCCGGCCGGTGCGAGCGTCGGCGACCTCCGCTATCCGGTGCCCGAACGGCTGACCGTCGCGGGCATCATGAACTATGTCTATGAACGCCCGTGGACGTTGCTGACCGAGTTGCGGGTGCCGGCGGGACTGGCCGTCGGTACGAGGCTGCCGATCCGGCTCGCGATCGATTATCTGGTCTGCACTCGGGAAATCTGCGTGCCGGAAAAGGCGGTGCTGACCGCCGATCTGACCGTCGGTGACGGTGCGATCGATCCGGCACGGCGCGCGGCATTCGATGGCTGGCGGCGTGCCCTTCCCAGACCGATCGGATCGCCGGCCGTGTTCCAGCCCGGCGAGCAGCTGCGGTT
The DNA here is from genome assembly GCF_001421155.1 of Sphingomonas sp. Leaf5. Lineage (NCBI taxonomy): Bacteria > Pseudomonadati > Pseudomonadota > Alphaproteobacteria > Sphingomonadales > Sphingomonadaceae > Sphingomonas > Sphingomonas sp. Leaf5. The sequence goes on from NZ_LMJZ01000001.1 coordinate 207,752, forward strand.
GCGCGTGCCGTTCCCGGCCGATGTCGCGATCGGCAACGCCTATTTCTTTCCGCTGACCGAAAATGCCGTCGAGTACGATGCGCCGCAGACGATCCGGCGCGACGGCGACGCGATCGTCGTCGCGACGAAGGGCACCGGGCGTCCGGCGGTCCTCGAAGGCGTGCTGGCGACTGGACAAGGTCAGGGGTTCGCCATTCGCGCGACACCGGGAGTCGTCGCCGCGCCCGCCGAACCGGCACCGGTCCGCGCCGCGCTGATCGCGTTTGCCGGGGCGCTGCTGGGCGGGTTGCTGCTCAACATCATGCCGTGCGTCTTTCCGATCCTGAGCCTGAAGGCGTTGAGCCTTGCCCGATCGGGCGAGTCGGCGGCCCATGCGCGCGCGGAGGGGGTGGCGTACACCGCCGGTGCGGTGGCGATGTGCCTGCTGCTCGGCGGTGCGCTGCTGGCGATCCGCGCGGCGGGGGTGGCGGCGGGCTGGGCGTTTCAGCTGACCGATCCGCGGGTCGTGCTGCTGTTGCTGGTGCTGACCGGCGGCATTGCGCTGAACCTTGCAGGGCTGTTCGAACTGCCGACGCCGCAGGTGGGCGCGCGCAGCGGGCGGGGCGGGGCGTTCGCGACCGGGGCGCTGGCCGCGTTCGTCGCGACGCCGTGTACCGGGCCGTTCATGGGCGCGGCGCTGGGATCGGCGCTGGTCCTGCCGCCGGTCGCGGCGATGGCGGTGTTCGCCGGGCTGGGCTTCGGGCTGGCGCTGCCGTTCCTGCTGCTCGGCTTCGTGCCTGCGCTGCGCCGTCGCCTACCGCGACCGGGCGCGTGGATGGACGTGTTCCGCAAATGCCTGTCGGTGCCGATGTTCCTGACCGCGCTGGCGCTCGCATGGATATTGGGGCGGCAGGCGGGCGTCGACGGGATGGCGATGGGACTGGCCGCGCTGCTGGTGGCGGCGCTCGGCCTGTGGTGGACCGGCCGGCGGCAGTTGCGCGGGCGCGATCGGCCATGGTGGCCGGGGCTGGCGGCGCTGGTGCTGGCGATCGGTTCGGCGATGCTGGTCGACCGCGCGCCGCCCGCCGGAGCCGCGCCGACCGGCATCGCCGGGGCCGAACCGTTCAGCGAAGCGCGGCTGGCGGCACTGCGCGCCGAGGGCAAGCCGGTCTTCGCCTATTTCACCGCCGACTGGTGCCTGACGTGCAAGGTCAACGAACGTGCCGCGATCGAGACTCGGGCGGTCGCCGATGCGTTCGGCAAGGGCGGGGTGAAGGTGCTGGTCGGCGACTGGACCGATGGCGACCCGGTGCTGGGCCGTTTCATCGAGGCGCATAACCGCGCCGGGGTGCCGCTCTATCTATATTATGCGCCGGGCAGCGGCGATGCCCGGGTTCTGCCGCAGGTACTTACGCCGGCGACGCTCACCGATCTCGTCGCCTGACCCCGAACGCGCTTGCCAGCGCGCGCTTCGCAACGCAGCATAGGGAGAAATTAGCGGCAGGCGGCGTTGGGGGACGAATGGGGCAAGCATTCGACGAGATCTGGGGACATGGTGGGCCGGACAATCCGCGCACCGACCTTGCGGCACTGGCGCGGTGGATGCGCGAGGTGCCGCCGCACGAGTTGAAACGACGTCTGCAATCGGCCGAGGCGACCTTCCGCCAGCTCGGCATCACCTTTGCCGTCTATGGCGAGAGCGAGGCGGCGGAGCGGATCATCCCGTTCGACATCGTGCCGCGCGTGTTCAAGGCCGACGAGTGGACCCGCCTGTCCAAGGGGCTGATCCAGCGGACGCAGGCGATCAACGCGTTCCTCGACGATATCTATGGCGAACGCCGTATCCTGAAAGCAGGCGTGCTGCCCGCCGACCTGATCTTCGGCAACGCACAATTCCGTCCTGAAATCGCCGGCATCCGGCCGCCGCACGGGGTGTGGGCGCATATTTGCGGCATCGATCTGGTGCGGACCGGGCCGGACGAATTCTTCGTGCTGGAGGACAATGCCCGTACGCCATCGGGTGTGTCGTACATGCTGGAGAATCGCGAGGCGATGATCCGGCTGTGCCCCGAACTGTTCCGCAATTTCCGGGTGGCGGCGGTCGACAGCTATCCCGACCTGCTGCTCGAAACGATGCGGTCGGTCGCACCGCCGGGTGCCGGTGCCCATCCCAATTGCGTCGTGCTGACGCCGGGGCATTTCAATTCGGCCTATTACGAACATAGTTTCCTCGCCGATTCGATGGGAATCGAACTGGTCGAGCCGGCCGATCTGGTCGTCGACGGCGATGTGGTGTGGATGCAGACCATTGCCGGCCGGGTCCGGGTCGACGTGATCTATCGCCGGATCGACGACGACTTCATCGACCCCGTCGTGTTCCGCCCCGATTCGCTGTTGGGCGTACCGGGGCTGATCGCCGCCTATCGCGCGGGCAACGTCGCGCTGGTCAACGCGCCGGGCAACGGCATTGCCGATGACAAGGCGATCTACAGCTACATGCCCGAGATCGTGAAATTCTATGCGGAGAGCGAGCCGCTGCTCCCCAATGTCGAGACGTGGCGCTGCCGTGAGCCCGACGCGCTGAAATATGTCCTCGATCATCTGGACGAAGTGGTGGTGAAACTGGTCGATGGCTCCGGCGGCTATGGCATGCTGGTCGGGCCGACCGCGTCGAAAGCGGAGATCGAGGATTTCCGCCGCGCGCTGATCGCCGAGCCGCAACGCTACATCGCGCAGCCGACGCTGGCGCTGTCGACGGTGCCGACGCTGACCGATACGGGGCTGGCACCCCGCCATGTCGATTTCCGTCCGTTCGTGCTGACCGGTGCCGACAAGATACAGGTCGTACCGGGCGGCCTGACCCGCGTCGCGCTGAAGGAAGGGTCGCTGGTCGTCAATTCGAGCCAGGGCGGCGGGACCAAGGACAGTTTCGTGCTGATGGACGATCCGCCCATGCAGTCGCAGACGATGGGCGGCATGACCCAGTCGCAGGGGGGACGCTGACATGGCGATGCTTTCCCGCACGGCTGCCTCGCTCTACTGGCTGGGCCGCTATGTCGAACGCGCCGATTTCCTCGCCCGGCTGGTCGAGGCGACGGTGCGGCTCGACGCACTGTCGTCGCGCCCGGCGGGCGATGCGGCATGGGCCAGCGCGCTGGCGGTCAGCTATACCGAGGACAGTTTCGCCGCGACGGACCAGCCGGTGGGGCAGGCGACGGTCGCGCAGTTCCTGACCCATGACCGCAGCCATCCGGGGTCGATCCTGTGGTGCCTCGACGCCGCGCGCAACAATGCGAAGGCGGTGCGCACCGCGCTGACCCGCGACGCATGGACCGCGATCAATCGCGCATGGATCGTCTTCAACGCGCCGCGGGGCGAGGAGGGCGAGGACATTCTCGACCTGGTCGAGGCGATCAAGGCCGAGGCGCGGGGCTTCGAAGGCGCGGTACAGCGCATGATGAAGAACGAGGCGACGTGGTTCGTCCAGCTGGGCGCGGCGATCGAGCGGGCGGACAACACCGCGCGGCTGATCGACGTCAAATATCATCTGCTGCTGCCCGAGGGGGAGCGGATCGGCGGTGCGATCGACCGCGATCAATGGACGACGATCCTGCAGACCGTATCGGCGGTCACCGCCTATCGCTGGCTCTACAGCGACGGGTTGAAGCCGGCGAGCGTCATCGAGCTGTTGCTGTCGCGGGGCGAGGTGCCGCGCAGTCTGGCGGCGTGCGTCGATGAAACGGTCGAGATGCTCAACATGCTCGGCAAGCGCACCGGCTTTCAGGGTGAGGCCGATCGCATGGCGCGTGCCCGGCTGGCGCGGATGCAGAAGACCCGCGCGCATGAGGTCATCGTCAACGGCCTCCACGAATATCTGACCGCTTTCATCCGGGAGAATGCGATGCTCGACGCCGCGATCGCCCGCCAGTTCCGCTTCATCTGATGCGGCTGTCGGTCCAACACGAAACGCAGTATCGCTTCAGCGAACCGCAGGCGCGCGTCGTCCAGCTGCTGCGCCTGTTTCCCGGCGATACCAGTCAGCAGACGGTGGTGAACTGGCGGATCGACGTCGACTGCGACGCGCGGCTGCGCGAGAGCATCGACGGCTACGGCAACCGGACGCGCATGTTGTATGCCGAGGGGCCGGTCGAGACGCTGAACCTGATCGTCACCGGCGAAGCGCTGTTGAGCGAGAGCGAGGGGCCGATCGAGGGCACCGACGAACCGTTTCCACCCGATCTGTTCCTGCGGACGACGCCGCTGACGATCGCCGACGATGCGATCGCCGCGCTGGCGACGGGCAATGATCTGGCGGCGATGACGGCGCTGGCGGCGGCGATCCACGCGCGCTGGCCGCTCGACCGGCGACCCACGCCGACGATTCGCAGCGCGCTCGACGCGACGGCGGACGACCGGCTGTCGCCGCGCGACATGGCGCAGATCTTCGTCGCCGCTGCCCGCGCGCAGGGCGTTCCGGCGCGCTATGTGTCGGGGTACAGCCTGTCAGGCGATGACGCGCGCCGTACCGCCGCCCCGCACGCCTGGGCGGAGGCGTTCGTCGCGGATGGCTGGTATGCGTTCGACCCGGCAGTGGGTGGCCGGTCGGGCCTCGACCATATCCGCGTCGCGGTGGCGCTCGACGCCGCTGCGGCCGCGCCGATTGCGGGCGTGCGGATGGGCGCGGGCGAGGAAGTGCTCGACGTCGATGTGCGGGTAGAAGAGGCGTAGACTCCGCCGCGGCAGGGGGGCGTCGCGAAAGGCGATGGCGGAGGGGACGCTTCACGAGCGGTTCGTGCGCTGAGATCCCCCTCCACCAGCTTCGCTGGTCCCCCTCCCCGTGCCGGGGAGGAGCTAGGGCGTTACGCCTCGTCTTTCTTGTAGTTCTTCAATTCGTCGCCGACGATCTGCACGACGTGCAGCACGTTGGTCGACCCCGGCGTCCCGAACGGCACGCCCGCGCAGACGACGACGCGGTCGCCGGCACCGGCGATATTGTGGCGCAGCACCATGCGCTTGGCCTTTGCCACCATTTCCTCGAACGACGCGACGTCGCGTGTATGGACGGCGTGGACACCCCACAACAGTCCCAGCCGGCGTGCGGTATCGATCTGCGGGGTCAGCACCATGATCGGCACCGCCGGACGCTCGCGCGCGATCCGGCGCGCGGTCGACCCCGATTTGGTGAAGCACAGGATCGCCTTCGCATCGACCGTCGCCGCAATGTTCTTGGCAGCTTCGGCCAGCGCGTCGGCGGTGGTCGGATCGGGACGCAGCACGGTGAAGTGGACGCGGTCGCCATGCGCCGGGTCGCGTTCGACGGCGTGCGAGATGTCGTTCATCATCGTGACCGATTCGACCGGCCAGCTGCCCGCCGCACTTTCCGCCGACAGCATGATCGCGTCGGCACCGTCATAGACGGCGGTGGCGACGTCGGACACTTCCGCGCGGGTCGGCGAGGGCGAGGTAATCATCGATTCGAGCATCTGCGTCGCAACGACCACCGGGCGGCCGAGGCGGCGAGCGGTCTCGACGATGCGCTTCTGCAGCGGCGGCACCGATTGCGGCGGCAATTCGACGCCCAGATCGCCGCGAGCGACCATCACGCCGTCGCACTGCTCGACGATCTCCTCCAGTCGGGCGACGGCCGAGGGCTTTTCGATCTTGGCGAGCAGCGCCGCCTTTCCCTGGATCAGCTTGCGCGCCTCGGCCAGATCCTCCGGTCGCTGCACGAACGACAGCGCGATCCAGTCGACGCCCTGTTCGACGGCGAAGTGCAGGTCGGAAATATCCTTGGGCGTCAGCGCCGCCATCGGCAGCACCACGTCGGGGACGTTCAGCCCCTTCGAATTGGACAGCGCGCCGCCGACCACGACCTCGGTCACGATCTTCTGATCGTCATGGTCGAGCACGCGCAGCACCAGCTTGCCGTCGTCCAGCAGCAGGCGGGCATCGCGCGCGATCGCGGCAAAGATTTCCTGATGCGGCAATTCGACGCGGGTCGCATCGCCGGGCTCGTTCGACCGGTCGAGCGTGAAACGCTGCCCGGTTTCCAGCATCACTTTGCCCTCCGCGAAGCGGCCGACGCGCAGCTTGGGTCCCTGAAGATCGGCGAGGATCGTGGTCGGGCGGCCATATTGGCGTTCCAGTCCGCGAATCGCCTCGATCACCGCGATTTTCGACTGCTGGTCGCCATGGCTCATGTTCACCCGGAAGGCATCGGCACCGGCTTCATACAATTTCGCGATCATTTCCGGCGTGTTGCTGGCGGGACCGAGCGTGGCGAGAACGCGAACCTTGCGCGAACGGGGGCTAATGGCCTTGGTCATAATCACTCTCCGGGCGTTGCGCGCCTGCCTCTAGCCCTTATTCACAAACGATCAACCTTGGAGGCCAATGTCGTGGCAACAATCGATTCAATGAGCGAACAGGCACAGGCCGCGGCATTCCGCCGTCTGGTGCGTCACCTGCAACATCGCACCGACGCGCAGAATGTCGACCTGATGGGACTGGCCGGTTTCTGCCGCAACTGCCTTGGCGACTGGCTGGGCGAAGCGGCGGGCGTGTCGAAGGAGGAAGGACGCGAGGCAGTGTACGGCATGCCCTATGCCCGGTGGAAGGTGACGCACCAGCTTCCCGCCACGCCGGACCAGATCGCGAAGATGGAGGAAAGCGTCGCGCGGAACCGGACCGAGGCCGCGCTCGACGAGGCGCTGGACGACAGTTTCCCGGCCAGCGATCCGCCGGCGATGACCGAACCCAAGCTGATCGGTTGAGGCCCGGGCACGGATCGGCTAGGCGCGCCCGTTCCCTATTCGCGTGAAATTCGAGGACCGCATGACCGACAATGTTTCGGCGGAACAGCTCCGCCTGCTGATCGAACGTATCGAACGGCTGGAAGAAGAAAAGAAGGGCATCAGCGACGACATCAAGGATGTCTATGGCGAAGCCAAGTCGACCGGGTTCGACGTGAAGACGATGCGCAAGATCATCAGCCTGCGCCGGATGGAAAAGCATCACCGCGACGAAGCGGACATGCTGCTCGAAACCTACAAGCAGGCACTCGGTATCTGAACGCCGGACAAGGGGGCAGCGACATGGCCAGCGTCTTTCACTTCGCGACGCGCCTGCTCAAGGGGCATGGCGATCCGCATGGCGAAGAAGAAGCCCATGTCCTGTCCGCGATCGAACGCGGCGCGCCGATCTCGCGCGATGCGGCCGACGAATCGGACCTGCGCTCGACGGTCGGCGACCGGCTGGCGGACCGGGTGGCGGCGGTCGGCGGGTCGTGGGGGTTCATCATCGCCTTCACAGCGGTGCTGCTCGGGTGGATGCTGCTCAATTCCGACGTGCTGTCGCATTTCGGGCTGGCGTTCGATCCGTACCCCTACATCTTCCTGAACCTGATGCTGTCGACGCTGGCCGCGATCCAGGCACCGGTCATCATGATGAGCCAGAACCGGCAGTCGGAAAAGGACCGGCTGGCGGCGCGGCTCGACTATGAAACCAACCTGCGCGCCGAGATCGACATCCTCGCGCTGCATGCCAAGCTGGACGTCGACGTGATCGACCGGCTGGCGGCGCTGGAGGCGAAGATCGACGCGCTGGCGCGAACCGCGCCGTCCGCCTAAGAGCGGACACAGAACATAAAGAGGCACCGATGGCAGGCCATAGCAAATTCAAGAATATCATGCACCGCAAGGGTGCGCAGGATAAGAAGCGGTCGGGCATGTTCAGCAAGCTCAGCCGCGAAATCACCGTCGCGGCGAAGATGGGCCTGCCCGATCCCGACATGAACCCGCGCCTGCGCGCGGCGATCAACGCCGCCAAGGCGCAGTCGATGCCCAAGGACAATATCCAGCGCGCGGTCGACAAGGCGTCGAAGGGCGATCTCGAAAATTACGAGGAAATCCGCTATGAAGGCTTCGGCCCGGCCGGTGTTTCGCTGATTATCGAGGCGTTGTCCGACAACCGGAACCGCACCGCGACCAATGTGCGGACCGCCGTGTCGAAGAATGGCGGCAACCTCGGCACCGCCGGTTCGGTCAGCCACGGCTTCGACCGGGTCGGCCTGATCAACTATCCGGCCAAGGCCGGCGACGCCGAAAAGGTGTTCGAAGCCGCACTGGAAGCCGGGGCCGAGGACGTGACGTCGAGCGAGGACGGCCACGAAATCTGGACGGCCGTGGGCGACCTGCACGAAGTCGCCAAGGCGCTGGAACCGGTGCTGGGCGAGGCGGAAGGTGCCAAGCTCGCATGGCGGCCGCAGACGATGGTCGCGGTCGGCGAGGACGATGCGGCGACGCTGTTCAAGCTGCTCGACGCGCTCGACGACGACGACGACGTCCAGACCGTATGGGGCAATTACGAAGTATCCGACGAGGTCATGGAGAAGCTGGGTTGACCACGCGATTCCTCCCCGCTGCGCGGGGAGGGGGACCAGCAAAGCTGGTGGAGGGGGGCTTCCGCAGACGCTGCGCTGGGTGGCCATCCCCCTCCACCACCGCTTCGCGGCGGTCCCCCTCCCCGCAGGCGGGGAGGAGTTTTTCATGCTGATCCTCGGTCTCGACCCCGGTCTCGGCACCACCGGCTGGGGCATCATCCGCGCCGATGGCAACCGCCTGTCGCACATCGCCAACGGCCAGATCCGCACCGACCCGTCGATGCAGCTTCCCCGCCGCCTTGCGCTGCTGTTCGGTGCGCTGGGCGAGGTGATCCGCACCGAACGCCCCGATGGCGCGGCAGTCGAAGAGGTGCTGGGCAACAGCAACGCGCAATCGACGCTGAAGCTGGGGCAGGCGCGCGGCGTCGTGCTGCTGTCCGCTTCGACCGCCGGGCTTCCGATTGGCGAATATCATCCGAGCATCGTCAAGAAGGCGGTGGTCGGCACCGGCGGCGCGGACAAGAAGCAGATCCAGGCGATGGTCGGCCATTTGCTGCCCGGCGTGAAGCTGTCGGGTCCCGACGCCGCCGACGCGCTGGCGGTGGCGATCACCCATGCGCACCACCTTGCCAGCGCGCAGGCAAGGGCAAGGCGGTCGACGGGGATCGGGGCGTGACCCTCGCCGCGCCCGTATCCCTGTGCAGACGGGGGATCCAGAGCCACACAGAACCGGCGTCAATTGTTGCCCTGGATCCCCGCCTGCGCGGGGATACGGCGTATTGAGAGAAATCCCGCATGATCGCCCATCTCAAAGGCACGCTGTCCGTTTCCGGTATCGACCACGCGGTGATCGACGTGAACGGCGTCGGTTATCTGGTCGGCGCGTCGTCGCGGACGTTGCAGGCGCTGGGGCCGGTCGGCGGCAGCGTGACGATCCATACCGAGATGCTGGTCGCCGAGGATTTCATCCGGCTGGTCGGCTTCGCGAGCGCCGACGAGCGCGACTGGTTCCGGCTGCTGACCGGGGTGCAAGGCGTCGGCGCGCGCGTCGCGCTGGGCATCCTGTCGACGCTGGCACCCGAGGAAGTCCGCACCGCGATCGCGCGCGGCGACAAGGCGAGCATCGCTCGCGCCAATGGCGTCGGGCCGAAGCTGGCGCAGCGCATCGCGATGGAGTTGAAGGACAAGGTCGGCGGCATCGCCATCGGTCCGGGCGTGGTGGCACCTGCGGCGGGCGGTGACGGGGTCGAGGGTGACGCGGTGTCGGCGTTGCTCAACCTCGGTTTCCGTCCGGCCGAAGCGGCGACGGCGGTCGGCAAGGCGGCGGAGGAACTGGGGGCTGGTGCCAGTCTCGACGCGATGGTGCGGCTGGCGCTGCGCAAGGCGTCCCGCACCTAAAATCCTCCCCGGCACGGGGGAGGGGGACCAGCGAAGCTGGTGTAGGGGGTTGTCCTCATGCGGACCGGTCGCGCTGGCGGTAAGCCCCCTCCACCATGCTTCGCTGGTCTCCCTTCCCGTGCCGGGGAGGAGCTTTAAATGCGGCACGCGAACAGCTAGGGAACACGGGTGACCGACGACCGCATGACCACCCCCCTTCGCCGTCCCGAGGATGTCGACGCAGCCCTGCGCCCCAAGGCGCTCGACGAATTCGTCGGGCAGCAGGCGGCGCGCGAGAATCTGCGCGTGTTCATCGATGCCGCGCGCGGGCGGGGCGACGTGCTCGACCATGTGCTGTTCTTCGGGCCGCCCGGCCTCGGCAAGACCACGCTGGCGCAGATCGTCGCGCGCGAAATGGGCGTCGGCTTTCGCGCCACCTCCGGCCCGGTCATCGCCAAGTCGGGCGACCTTGCCGCGCTGCTCACCAATCTGGAGGACGGCGACGTCCTGTTCATCGACGAGATCCATCGCCTCAATCCGGCGGTCGAGGAAGTGCTGTATCCGGCGATGGAGGACCGTGCGCTCGACCTGATGATCGGCGAGGGGCCGTCGGCCCGCAGCGTCCGCATCGACCTGCCACGCTTCACGCTGGTGGGGGCGACCACGCGGCAGGGGTTGCTGACCACCCCCTTGCGCGACCGGTTCGGCATCCCGGTCCGCCTGCAATTCTACACCGTCGACGAATTGACCCGCGTCGTCGTCCGCGCGGCCGGGTTGCTGGGGCTCGGCATCGCGAAGGACGGCGCGACCGAGGTCGCCCGCCGGGCGCGGGGTACGCCCCGGATCGCCGGTCGCCTGCTGCGCCGGGTCCGCGACTTCGCCAATGTCGCGGGGGTCGAGACCGTCGATGCGCGTACCGCCGATGCCGCGCTCAACCGGCTGGAGGTCGACGCGAAGGGGCTCGACGCGATGGATCGCCGCTATCTGACGATGATCGCCGATGTGTATCGCGGCGGTCCGGTCGGCGTGGAGACGCTGGCGGCCGGCCTGTCGGAGCCGCGCGACACGATCGAGGAAGTGATCGAACCCTATCTGATCCAGATCGGCATGGTCGCCCGCACCGCGCGCGGGCGCTGTCTGAACGCCGGCGGATGGAAGCATCTCGGCTTCGAACCGCCGGCGGGCGTGCAGGATGGGTTGTTCGATTGATGGAACGCAACGGCAAGCATCGCGGCAATTTGCTGACATCGGCGGCGATCGGTCCGCGACAGGCCGGGCGGGTTGCCGCCGCGGCGGACGCGCTGGTGATCGACGTCACCTTCGCGGCGGACGCGAGTTGTTCGGCGACCATCGCCGACACGAACTTCGTCCTGCCGGACGCGGCAACCGCCTTCGTCGCGGCGCTTCGTGCGTTGCCCGACCGTGACCGGCCGGTGACGCTGTCGGTCCGCGGCGGTGCCATGGCATCGCCGCGTCAGATCGGGGTCGTTCTCCAACTGATCCGCTCTGCCGGTTTTGGCAACGTCACCGTTATTCGGGCGGACTGATCGGTTCCGTCGTGCTGCCATAGCGTCGGGTTCATCCGGTCACCCCTTTCCCCGTCCGGCCGCAATGGTTAAAGCGGACAAATGACCGACCCCGTCCTGCCGGCCGGCGGCCGCTTCACGGGCGGTACGCATCGCTTTCCCGTCCGTATCTATTTCGAGGACACCGACCTGTCGGGCGTCGTCTATCACGCGAATTATCTTCGGTATTTCGAACGCGCGCGCAGCGACATGCTGATGATCGCCGGCATCGACCAGCGTGCCGCGCACGAAACGGGCGAGGGGGCCTATGCCGTCCGGTCGATGCAGCTCGACTGGCGGGCCCCCGCGCGACTGAACGATGCGCTGGTCGTGGTCAGCACCGTCGAGCGCGTACGCGCGGCGGCGGTCGATATTCATCAGACAGTCATCCGCGACACACTCTTACTGGCGTCGGCCCGGGTCGAGGTTGCGTTCGTGGCCCCGAACGGGCGTCCGCGTCGTCAACCGGCCGCGTGGGTCGACACCTTCCAGCGCCTGGTCGCAACCGAAAAAGGGGCATGATGGACGTACTCGTGAACACCGACGCCGCGACCATGTCGCCCGTCGCGCTCTTCCTCGCCGCGGACTGGGTGGTGAAGGCGGTGATGCTGGGGCTGCTGGCCGCCAGCATCTGGACCTGGGCGATCATCATCGGCTTCCTCGTCCGCTCGCGAAAGGTGCGCCGCGACATCGACCGGTTCGAAACCGAGTTCGAACAGGCCGAGGATATCGACGCCTTCCACCGGTTGCAGGGGACGCGCGACACCGCCATCGCCCGCATCTTTTCGTCGGGGGTGCGCGAATGGCGCCGCTCGACCGCATCGAAGCAGATTGACCGCGACGGCACCCGCGAACGGCTCGCCACCGCCATGGCGTCAAGTGTTGCGGACGAGAGCGAGACGCTGGCCGACCGGCTGAACGTGCTGGCGACGATCGGGTCGGTCGCACCGTTCGTCGGGTTGTTCGGCACAGTGTGGGGCATCATGCGGTCGTTCACCGCGATCGCGTCCGAACAGAATACGTCGCTGGCCGTCGTCGCGCCGGGCATCGCCGAGGCATTGTTCGCCACCGCGATCGGCCTGTTCGCCGCCATCCCCGCCGTCATCGCTTATAACCGCTTCAGCCACAGCGTGAACCGGATCGAGTCGCGGCTGAACCGCTTTGCCGACGCGTTCCATGCCACGCTGTCGCGTCAGCTCGAAGGGGTCTGAACGATGGGCATCAACCTGCCGTCCGCGAAGGGTAAAGGGCGTCGTGCGCCGATGGCGGAGATCAACGTCACGCCGCTGGTCGACGTGATGCTGGTGCTGCTCATCATCTTCATGGTCACCGCGCCACTGATGACCGCGGGCGTGCCGGTGAACCTGCCCGACAGCCGCGCGAAGGCGGTCGAACAGACGCAGCAGCCGGTGACGCTGTCGATCGATGCCGATGGCCGGACCTATCTCGACGATGTCGAAGTGTCGGCCGACAATCTGCCCGGCGAACTGGAAAAGATCGCGGCGGCGGGTGCCGGGGCGACCGAACCACGACAGGTGATGCTGCGCGCCGACCGCGCGCTCGATTACGGCCGGGTCAACGGCGTACTCGGCGAACTGAACCGCGCGGGGCTGAACCGGGTGTCGCTGATCAGCGTGGCGCAGTAACGCGATGCAGAAGGCGGAGAAGATCGGGCTCGGCGTAGCGGTTGCGGGACATGCCGTCCTGTTCGGCCTGCTGTCGGTCGGTTTTCTCGCCACGCCGAACCCGGTGAAGTTGAAGAACGAGCCGATGGACGTCAGCTTTGCAGAGGACGTCGCCGCCGAACAAAGCGCACCGGCGCAGACCGACGCTCCGGCGATCAGCCAAGCCCCCGACACCGGACCGCCGGAGGATGCCGCGCCGCCCGAGGCGGTGGAAGAACCGGCCCCGGAACCCGCACCCGCGCCGCCCGCACCGGCTCCGCGTCCGCAGCCGGCACCGCGCCCCGAACCAAAGCCTGCGCCGAAGCCGGTTCCGGCTCCCAAACCGGTGCCGAAACCGGTTCCCAAGCCTGCGCCAAAACCCGCCCCCGCGCCGAAGCCGGAGCCGAAGCCTGCCCCGGCCAAGCCGGCGCAGCGTCCTGCGCCGGCACCGGCACGGCCCGCACCGGCGGCGAAAGCTCCGGCAAAACCTGCCCCGGCCAAACCCGCGGCGACCAAGGGGCAGGGGACCAACGCCCAGGCGACCGCCCCCCGGCCGCGCGGCGGGCGTCTGGGCGACAATTTCCTGAAAGGGATTGCCGACACGCCCAAGCCGGGCAAGGCGGAGGCACCGCGCGGTACGGCAGTCACCGCGCAGTCGGTCGCCGGTCTTGCCAGCGCGATCCAGCGGCAGGTGCAGCCCTGCGCGAACAAGATTCCCAATCCCGGCCCCGGCGCGAACCAGATCCGATCGAAGATCCGCTTGCAGATGCGCGCCGACGGCACGCTCGCCGCGCGCCCGCAGTTGCGCGGACAGACCGGGGTCGATGGTGAGAATGAACGCTATGCCCAGCGCGTGTCCGAACTGGCCATCGCCGCGCTGATCCAGTGTGCCCCCTATGAACTTCCGGCGGACCTGTACGAGGGCGGCTGGAAGGATATCATCATCAACTACAAACTGCCCGGCTGACCGGAGAGGATTTATGCGGAAACTGACCCTGGCTCTTGGTGCGGCACTCGCCAGCGTGCTGGCCGCGCCCGCCGCATTCGCGCAGGTCGAGGTGGATATCGAGGGCGGTATCTCCGAACCGCTGCCGATCGCGGTGCCAGTGATGCCGACGCCGCAGGTCGCCTCGACCCCCGCCGGGTCGACCGATGCGCTCGGGCGGCAACTGGCGGAGATCGTCGCGGGCGATCTGCGCAATTCGGGACTGTTCAAGCCCGCGGGCCCCGCCGGGCTTCCCGCCGTGGCGATGGCGCAGGTCCAGTCGCCCGATTATGCGGTGTGGAGCGGCGCGCAGGCATTGGTGCAGGGCTATGTCCGTGCCGAGGCGAACGGCACGCTGACGATCGGCTGCTATCTCTACGACACGTTCGGCCGCACCGAACTGACGCGGCAGGGGTTCAACGTGCCCCCCGCCGAATGGCGTCGCGCCGCGCATAAATGCGCCGATGCCGTCTATACCCGCCTGTCGGGCGAAGGTCCTTATTTCGACAGCCGCATCGTCTATGTCAGCGAAACCGGGCCGAAGGGCAAGCGGATCAAGCGGCTGGCGATAATGGATCAGGACGGGGCCAATCACCGCTTCCTGACCAACGGCCAGTCGATCGTGCTGACCCCGCGTTTCGCGCCGGGCCAGCAGTCGATCGTGTATATGAGCTATGTCAACGACCGGCCGGCGATCTACATCCTCGATCTCGGCACCGGACGGCAGCGGTTGCTGGTGCAGAATGCGTCGCTGACCTTCGCGCCGCGCTTCTCGCCCGATGGCCGATATGTCCTGTTCTCAATGGCGCAGGCCGGCAATACCGATATCTACCGGGTGCCGGCAGCGGGCGGCAGTCCGCAGCGGCTGACCAATGCGCCCGGCATCGATACCGGCGGGAGCTATTCGCCCGACGGGTCGAAGATCGTGTTCGAAAGCGACCGCTCGGGCACGCAGCAACTCTACGTCATGAACGCCGACGGATCGAACCAGCAGCGGATCAGCTTTGGCGGCGGACGCTATGCGACGCCGGTCTGGAGCCCACGTGGCGACCTGATCGCCTTTACCCGGCAGGGTGGTGGATCGTTCCGCATCGGCATCATGTCGCCTTCGGGTGGCGGCGAGAAACTGCTGAGCGACGCGTGGGGCGACGAAGGGCCGAGCTGGTCGCCCAATGGCCGCGTGCTGACCTTCTTCCGCAGCGCACAGGGGTCGGGCAAGACGCAGATCTGGTCGGTCGACCTGACCGGATCGAACATCCGCCGGATTCCGACTGCGCTCGACGGTTCGGACCCGAGCTGGGGCCCGATCCGGTCCTAAGGCTTTCACCAACAGGGGCAATTCCGGTACAGGGGCATTGTAGCGGGTGCGATACGACCAAGGGAGGTTTTGATGACCAAGTTTTCGACCACGCTGATCGTCGGCGCGGCGCTGCTGGCGACCGCCGGCTGCGCCAAGAAGCGACCCGAGGTGCTGCCGCCGGCACCGGGCCAGACGGTCGATCCGAACGCCGGTACCGGCAACACCGGGACGGGTACGGGCACCAACGGCGTCGTGCCGGGATCGCGCGCCGATTTCCAGCAGTCGGTGGCGAGCGACACGGTCAATTTCGGTCTCGACCAATATGATATCGACGCATCGGCCCGCGCGGTCCTCGACAGCCAGGCACAATGGCTGGCGCGCTATCCCAATGTGCGCGTGACGATCGAGGGGCATTGCGACGAACGCGGCACCCGCGAATACAATCTTGCGCTGGGCGATCGCCGGGCCAATGCGGCGTCGAGCTATCTGGCGACGCGCGGCATTTCGCCGTCGCGCATCACCACGATCAGCTATGGCAAGGAACGCCCGCTGGCGCTCGGTTCGGACGAAGGTGCATGGGCACAGAACCGTCGCGCGGTGACGGTCGTGCTTCAGTAAAGCGATTGCCCCTGCCCGGTCGAATGACGATCGGGCAGGGGATCAACCCGCCACCTTCAGCCGGCCGCGACCCTCCGCCTTTGCGGCGTAGAGCGCGTGGTCGGTGCGGGTATAGACGGTCGACACGCTATCGTCGGCGCGGACCATGGTCATGCCGGCGGAAAAATCGATCCGGAAGTCCGGCTGCGTCGCGATCACTCGATCGGACCGCGCCGATGGGCATGATTGCGACGCATCATCGACACCCAGTCGATCCGCTCGTCCGGTCCGAGAAAGAAGGCGCGCCGGAACGCGGGATTGGCGAACAGGATCAGTCCGGCCGGGTCGTAGAGCGCGATCATCGCGTCGGCCTGACCGACCCCTTCGATGAGTTTCGCGACGGTTGCGGACACGATGCTGTTCCGTACGGAGTAACAGGCAGGCCGGTCGAGCGGTCCACTCGATCGGCCAGACGTTTCGTTGTCGATCCGTACCAGAGCTCTACGATAGAATGCGTAAGATTTGCCCGCCGCCAGTCGGGACTGGCGGCGGGACAACAGAGTTATGCTTCGGCTGGAGCCTTGGCCTTGCCGCCCTTGCGCGGCTTCTTGGGAGCGGCTGGCGTTATTTCGAATGCCAGCGCGTTGTCCTTGAGCGTCACGCCGACCTCGCCGCCATGGACCAGCTTGCCGAACAGCAGTTCCTCGGCCAGCGGCTGCTTGATCTTGTCTTGGATCAACCGGCCCATCGGACGTGCGCCGTACAGCTTGTCATAGCCCTTTTCGGTCAGCCACGTCTTGGCCGCTTCGTCGAGGCGGATATGGACGCTGCGATCGGCTAGCTGCAGTTCGAGCTGGAGGATGAACTTGTCCACCACCCGCGCGACGACTTCCGGCGGCAGGTAACCGAACGGCACGATCGCATCGAGCCGGTTGCGGAATTCCGGCGTGAACAGCTTGCGCACCGCCTCTTCCTGCACGTCCTCGCGATCGATCTGGCCGAAGCCGATCGATTCCTTGGCCATGTCCGACGCGCCCGCATTGGTCGTCATGATCAGGATGACGTTGCGGAAATCGACGGTCTTGCCGTGGTGGTCGGTCAGCTTGCCGTTGTCCATCACCTGCAACAGGATGTTGAACAGGTCGGGATGCGCCTTCTCGATCTCGTCGAGCAGCAGCACGCAATGCGGCTGTTGGTCGATCGCGTCGGTCAGCAGGCCGCCCTGATCGTAACCGACATAGCCCGGCGGGGCACCGATCAGCCGGCTGACCGAATGGCGCTCCATATATTCGGACATGTCGAACCGCTGGAGCGGAATGCCCATGATTTCCGACAATTGCCGCGCGACCTCGGTCTTGCCGACGCCGGTGGGGCCGGTGAACAGATAGTTGCCGATCGGCTTGTCGGGATCGCGCAGACCCGCGCGCGACAGCTTGATCGCCGAGGACAGCGCCTTGATCGCATCATCCTGCCCGAACACCACCCGCTTCAGGTCGAGTTCGAGATTGGCGAGCGCGCGCGTATCGTCGGTCGACACGGTCTTGGGCGGGATGCGCGCCATCGTCGCGATGACCGCCTCGATCTCCTTCGAGGTGATGGTCTTCTTGCGCTTGGGCGCAGGCACCAGCATCTGCATCGCGCCGACTTCGTCGATCACGTCGATCGCCTTGTCGGGCAGCTTGCGGTCGTTGATGTAGCGCGCCGACAGTTCCACTGCCGACTTGATCGAATCGGGGGTGTATTTGACCTTGTGATGCTCCTCGAACGCGGTGCGCAGGCCGGTCAGGATCTTGATCGTATCCTCGACCGTCGGTTCGTTCACGTCGATCTTCTGGAACCGGCGCAGCAGCGCGCGATCCTTTTCGAAGTGGTTGCGGAACTCCTTGTAGGTCGTCGAGCCGATACAGCGGATCTGTCCGCCCGACAGCGCGGGCTTGAGCAGGTTCGATGCGTCCATCGCCCCGCCGCTGGTGGCACCAGCGCCGATTACGGTGTGGATCTCGTCGATAAACAGAACCGCGTGCGGCAGCTTTTCCAGCTCGGTCACGACCTGCTTCAGCCGTTCCTCGAAATCGCCGCGATAGCGGGTGCCGGCGAGCAGCGCGCCCATGTCGAGCGAATAGATGACGGCGGGCAACAGCACTTCGGGTACGTCGCCCTCGACGATCTTGCGCGCCAGACCCTCGGCAATAGCCGTCTTGCCGACGCCCGGATCACCGACATACAGCGGATTGTTCTTCGACCGGCGGCACAGGATCTGCACCGTGCGATCGACTTCGGCGGTGCGACCGATCAGCGGGTCGACCTTTCCGATCTTCGCCTTTTCGTTCAGGTCGACGCAGAACTGCTTGAGCGCGCTCTCGCCCTTGCCCTTGTCGGCGGCCTTCGGCGTTTCCTTTTCCTCGGCACCCTTGGGGCTGGGGGTTTCGGTGGCGGTCGATCCGCCCTTGCCGACGCCGTGGCTGATGAAGCTGACCGCGTCGAGCCGGCTCATGTCCTGCTGCTGCAGGAAATAGACGGCATAGGTCTCGCGCTCGCTGAACATCGCGACCAGCACGTTGGCCCCGGTCACTTCGTCGCGGCCCGACGACTGCACGTGCAGGATCGCGCGCTGCACGACGCGCTGGAAGCTGCTGGTCGGCGACGGATCGGTCGCGGCGTCTAGTTTGAACGTGTCGAGTTCGGTGTCGAGATAATGGGCGACGGTGGTGCGCAGCTCGTCGAGCTCGACGCCGCAGCCGGTCATCACCTTCGCCGCATCGACGTCGTCGGTCAGCGCGAAGAGCAGATGTTCGAGCGTCGCATATTCGTGCCGGCGCGAGGATGCGGCCTCGAGCGCCTTGTGCAGCGTAGATTCCAATGCGGATGCGAAGGATGGCATTCAATTCACTCCGGTCGGCCGGCGGGAACGCGCCGGCCCTGCGTCCCGGTGTCCCGGGTCTTCCACCATGTCGGTATGCCGCCGCCCGGCATCAAGCGGGGGGGCGGAACATCTCATGACCGGAACAGCGCGTCGGCGCTGGACCGGTGGCTGCGCGCGGCATCGATTCGCGCGCGGCATCGCAGGATTTCGCCTTCCAGCGCGGCGATTCGCGCGGTCAGCTCGTCTTGTGACAATGGGTCGAGATCCTCGCGCAACAGCATGGCGAGCAGGTTGCCACGAACATGGTTAACATTTTCGTCGGGTTCCATTGCGAGCAGCGTTGACCCTGTGGCCGACGATGTCAATAACGCGCCGGTGCAGGGGGAAGACTATATGGACGTGCCAGCGGCGATGCGTGCGATCGATCCGGCCGAACCGGGTGGTCCGGAAGTGCTGACGATCGTCGAACGCCCGACGCCGCACCCGGCGCAGGGCGAGGTGCTGATCCGCATCGCCGCCGCCGGCGTCAACCGGCCTGACGTCCTGCAACGCACCGGCGGCTATCCGCCACCGCCCGGCGCATCCTCGATCCCCGGTCTGGAGATTGCGGGCGAGGTCGTAGGCTTGGGCGAGGGCGTCGAGCCGCACTGGCTGGGGCAGTCGGTCTGCGCGTTGCTGGCGGGCGGGGGCTATGCCGAATATGCCGTGGTCCCGGCGGGACAGTGCCTGCCCGTTCCGCAAGCGTTGTCGATGGTCGAGGCGGCGGCGCTGCCCGAAACGCTGTTCACCGTGTGGACCAATTTGTTCGAACGCGGGTACGCGGCGGAGGGCGACACGGTGCTGGTCCATGGCGGCACCAGCGGTATCGGCACGATGGCGATCCTGCTCGGTCGCGTCTTCGGTCTGGAGGTCATCGTTACCGTCGGCAGCGATGCGAAGGCGCGCGCCGCACTAGACCTGGGGGCGGCGCATGCGATCAACTATCGCACCGAGGATTTCGTCGAGCGCGTCGCCGACATCACCGGCGGCAAGGGCGTCAGCGTCGTGCTCGACATGGTCGGCGGCGACTATGTCCCACGCAACATCAAATGCCTTGCCGAGGATGGTCGCCATGTCTCGATCGCGGTGCAGGGCGGGGCGAGCGCCACCGTGCCGTTGTGGGATATCATGCGCCGCCGGCTGACGCTGACCGGGTCGACGCTGCGCGCCCGCGATGCCGCGTTCAAGGAAATGGTCGCCGACGAACTGTCGCGCACGGTATGGCCGCATATCGAGGCGGGGCGGCTGCGCCCGGTGATCGACAAGACCTTTCCGCTGGACCAAGCGGCCGATGCGCATCGGCGGATGGAGGCGGGCGATCGTGTCGGAAAGATCGTGCTGACGGTGGGATAACCCCTCCCTCGCCCCTTCGGGAGAGGAATACCGAAGCTTGCCAGCTCGCTGGCTAGCGCAGGTTGGGAGAGGGGAAAAGCGAGCCAGAAGGCTCGCGCGCTCGCATGCGAGCGCCGACCCCTCTCCCAGCTCCGACTAGGTCTTTGCCATGCAAGGCCCAAGTCTGCGCATCCCTCTCCCCTCTACGGGGGAGAGGGAGACAAGGGTAGCCGAACACCGCCCCGGCAGGTGCTTGCCCTTTGCGGCGACCTGCCCTAAGTCCGTATCTAACGTGGCCGCCCGGTTTGGGCGGCCCTTTCTATTTCGGAGACCCGTCGTGGCCCAGCCGCTGATGCCGCACGCGACCGCTTCCTGGCTGGTCGACAACACCGCCTTGTCCTTTCCGCAGATCGCCGATTTTTGCGGCCTTCACGTTCTTGAAGTGCAGGCGATTGCCGACGATACCGCCGCGACCAAGCTGACCGGTCGCGATCCCGTCCGCGCGCACGAACTGACGATGGACGAAATCGAGAAGGGGCAGAAGAACCCCGATTACCGTCTGGTAATGATGAAGGGACCCGATCAGGTCCGCCGGACCAAGGGCCCGCGCTATACCCCGGTGAGCAAGCGGCAGGACAAGCCGGACGGCATCGCGTGGATCATCCGCAACCATCCGGAAATCAGCGACGGCGCGATCGGCAAGCTGATCGGCACCACCCGCACCACCATCGCCGCGATCCGCGACCGTACCCATTGGAACATCGGCAACATCACGCCGAAGGACCCGGTCACGCTGGGCCTGTGTTCGCAGCGCGAACTCGACGCGCTGGTCGGCAAGGCCGCGAAGGCTGCCGGGATCGAAGCCCCCGCCGACACCCGTCTGGAGGGCGATCGCGAGGCGCTGATCGAGCAGCTCCGCAACGAACGTACGCAGGCCGCCCGCGACGCCGAACTGGCCGAACGCGGCGAACTGCCCGAAACGTCGGGCTCGTTCTTCGATCCGTTCAAGCGCTGAACCACTAAAGCGCATCTGCGCGTAGAATGGCCCGGTCGCTCGTATCGAGCGGCCGGGCCATTTGCGTAAACCGACCAGTCGGTTAGGTTGCCCACGTCCCCAGTGGAGTGAGCAGCCATGTCCGACCTTCGTGCCCGCGCGATCGCGCTTTACGACGCCTTCACCCACGAACATCGCGACCGGCGGGCCTTCATGGCCGAGATGGTGGCGCTGGCGGGGTCTGTCGCCGCTGCTGAAACGCTGATCGCGGGTATCGCCGCGTCGCCCGCCGCCGCGCAGCAGATCGAGTCGACCGATGCCCGGCTCGATACCGCCAAACGCAGCGGTACTGAGGCCGGGCAGCCGGCCACCGCCTATTTCGCGGCACCGAAGGGTATGAAGCAGCCGCTGCCGATCGTGCTGGTCATCCATGAAAATCGCGGGCTGAACGCGCATATCGAGGATGTCGCCCGTCGCGTCGCACTGGCGGGGTTCCGCGCGATCGCGCCCGATTTCCTTGCGCCACAGGGCGGCACCCCCGCCGATGAGGATCGCGCCCGTGCGCTGATCGGGACGATCGATTACGATCTTGCGCTGGCACAGGCCAAATCCTTCCTCGCAAAGGCGCGCGGCCAGCGCGGCGGGTCGCACACCGGCGCGGTCGGCTTTTGCTGGGGCGGGGCGTTCGTCAACCGGCTGGCGGTGGCCGATCCGGCGCTGACCGCCGGGGTCAGCTATTACGGCCCGGCCCCCGATCCGGCAGAGGCGACGAAGGTCCGCGCGGCGTTGCTGCTGCAACTCGCCGAAAAGGATGCGCGGGTGAATGCGACGGCGCTGCCATGGGGGGAGGCGCTGCGTAAGGCGGGCAGGAACGCGACGACCCATGTCTATCCGGGCGTCGATCATGCGTTCAACAACGACACCTCGGCGATGCGCTACGACGCGGCGGCGGCGAAGCTGGCGTGGGAACGGACCACGGCGTTCCTGCATCACGAACTTGACGCGAAACGCGGATAAGTTCCATCTTTGTTCCTGACGAATCGCAGGGGAGATGCAGCATGACCGGACTGACGCTTTACACCAACCCGATGTCGCGTGGCCGGATCGCCCGCTGGATGCTGGAGGAGGTCGGTGCCGAGTATGACGTTGAGGTGCTCGGCTATGGCGGCTCGATGAAGGCGGACGCCTATCTCGCGCTGAACCCGATGGGGAAGGTGCCGGCGATCGTCCATGACGGTCGCGTCGTCACCGAATGTGCGGCGATCTGCGCCTATCTGGCCGACGCTTTTCCGGCGGCCGGCGTCGCGCCGACGGCGGAGGAGCGCGCCGATTATTATCGCTGGATGTTCTTCGCCGCCGGGCCGCTGGAACAGGCGATCACCAACCGGTCGCTGGGGGTGACGCCGAGCGAGGATCAGCAGCGCATGGTCGGCTATGGCGATTACGACCGCGTCGTCGCGGTGCTGGAGCAGGCGGTGTCGGCGCATGACTATATCGCCGGCGACCGCTTTACCGCCGCCGATGTCTATGTCGGGTCGCATGTGATGTGGGGCACGCAGTTCGGGACGCTGCCCAAGCTGGACCCCTTCATGGCCTATATCGGGCGGCTTGCGGCTCGCCCGGCGCATGTCCGGGCCAGCGAACTGGACGATGCGGCCGTGGCCGAGATGCAGGCGGCGTAACAGGTGACGGGGCAGGTGCGATCTATCGCGGCACGTCGATCAGCCAGACCTTCGGCCCGCCGGTCGGCTTCGGCGTCCCGTCCAGCCGGCGGGCGCGCAGGATGCGGACCGGGTCGAGGATCATCTGCCCCTTCATCGCATCCGATCCGCCGCCGGTCGGCTTGGCAAGGATGCGCTTGACCGTCGCCATGCCGCCGACCACCCGCCCGAAGGCGGCATAGCCGGGGAAGTCGCCTTTCGCGTCCATGCTCGGCATCGCGCCGACCAGCAGCACGAAATTGCCGCCCGCCGAATTGGGTTCGGGCCGCCGCGCCATCGAGATCCCGCCGTCGACATGCTTGACGCCGGTCCGGTCGGTCCGTTCGTGGGGGAAGGGGGGCAGGATGCGTCGCGCATCGGTGCGGATGCCGCCCTGCACGAAACCCAGCGACGGATCGGCCTTGCGCCGCGCCGACCGGTAGAAGATCGTGCCGTCGAACCGGCCGTCATCGACATAGGCGAGGAAATTTTTCGACGTCGCGGGTGCCCGCCTGACGTCGAGCGCGACGATGATCGGCCCCGCCGAGGTGTCGAACCGGACCCGGACATAACCGGGTGTCGCACGGGTGGCGGACTGGGCGGACGCGGGCACGGCGAAGGCCAGCAGGATCAGGGCAAGCAGGATACGCATCGCCGCTACCTACCGTCCCGAACAGTCCGGTGAAAGCATGTCAGCCTGCTTGGGTCGCGGCATAATCCGCCAGCAAGGGGCCGAACGCCTCGGCCGGCGGAAACTGCGGATAGCGATGGCGGGCGGGCGTCATTGCCCATGGCAAGGCTTCATCGGTCCATGTCTCGATGAACGGGGCGAATGGTTAGGGGGTGTCGAGTGCACCGACCCGGACATTGGCAAAGCCCGGATCGGGTTCGATCCGCGTGAACAGCCAGCTTTTGCAATGGTCGCAATGGTGATGTCGGACCTGTTCGCCGTGCAGACCGCCGATGACCGGTTCGCCCTGCGTGACGATCAGCGCCGCGCTCGGCACCGCGACGTTCAGCGAGAAGGCACTCCCGCTCATCTGTTGGCACCCGCGGCAATGGCAGGCCATGGTCATCATGGGTGTCGCGTCGATGCGGAACCGAATCCGTCCGCAACGGCAACCGCTTCTATAGGGAGTAGAAAGGGCATGGTTCGCTCCGGGCTTGATCGCTGCGTCGGCTCTACGTCACCGGTTCGCCTAGGTAAATCGGGACGCTGGCAGTGCCGTGACCGGCCGCTGCGGTGGTGGCGCTGGTTTTGGCGGTCGGCGCGGTGGCGGACGCTTGCGGAACGGGCGGGAGGCTTTGACGTTGACCGGGAAATCCTGCTGGGAGAATGCCATGATCCGCTTCGCCGTCGCCACCTTGCCCGTCCTCGCGCTGCTCGGCGCCTGTGGGGGGCAGGAGATCACGACGACCAACGACAACAACGTCGTGCTGAACGACGTCTACGCCAATGCCGCCTTCCGCAACGATGGCGAGGTCGGCAACGAAATGATCGCGATCAACCCGATGGAGACCGAAGCCAATTCGGTGACGACCGCGGGCGACGCGATGATGGGCACCACCCCCGACGCGATGAACGCGACGATGGGCAACAGCGCCAACTGATCGCATCCGATCGACAGGCCTGTGGCGGGCGGCGGGGCAGCGGCCTCGCCGCCCGTTCGTACATGCGGCGGTCCGCCGCGTGCCATTGACCGATCGGGGTGCCGCCT
Source organism: Sphingomonas sp. Leaf5 (assembly GCF_001421155.1). Lineage (NCBI taxonomy): Bacteria > Pseudomonadati > Pseudomonadota > Alphaproteobacteria > Sphingomonadales > Sphingomonadaceae > Sphingomonas > Sphingomonas sp. Leaf5. The sequence goes on from NZ_LMJZ01000001.1 coordinate 232,245, forward strand.
ATATAGGCCGCGCGTCCCGCTGGGTCGGCGTCGTAGCCGTCGCTGGCCTGCATGTGGGTTCAAAGAGCTGAACATTGCTGGAGACATCGGCCTCGTGGCGATTCGCACACGTGGCCTTTGCGCATTTCTGACAGGAACGGCTCCGGCAAAGTAACCGCAAGATAAGGTGAAGGGCTTCATGCCGACGATCAACCAGCTGGTCCGCAAGGGCCGCGAACCGCAGAAGGCCAAGTCGAAGGTCCCTGCGATGGACCAGAACCCGCAGAAGCGCGGTGTCTGCACCCGCGTTTATACGACGACCCCGAAGAAGCCGAACTCGGCTCTGCGCAAGGTGGCCAAGGTCCGCCTGACCAACCAGCGCGAAGTCATCAGCTACATTCCGGGTGAAGGCCACAACCTCCAGGAGCACTCGGTCGTGCTCATCCGCGGCGGTCGTGTGCGCGATCTTCCCGGCGTTCGCTACCACGTCCTGCGCGGCGTGCTCGATACGCAGGGTGTCAAGGATCGCCGCCAGTCGCGTTCGAAGTACGGCGCCAAGCGTCCGAAGTGATCCCGCGCCGCGCTGATCGCCAGCGCGGCCAGAGGTCCATCTACCCCCAGTAAGCCCCCGACGGGTTCGGGAACCGGCTGAAGATTGAAGGAATATCTGATGGCTCGTCGTCGTCGTCCCGAAAAGCGGGAAATCCTGCCTGATCCCGTATACGGGGATGAGGTTCTGACCAAGTTCATGAATTCGGTGATGCTGGACGGCAAGAAGTCCGTCGCCGAAGGCATCGTCTATTCGGCCTTCGAAACCGTCGAGAGCCGCGCGAAGCGCGATCCGCTGGGCGTGTTCCACGATGCGCTCAACAACGTGAAGCCGAACATCGAAGTGCGTTCGCGCCGCGTCGGTGGTGCGACCTATCAGGTCCCGGTCGAAGTCCGCTTCGAACGTGCCCAGGCACTGGCGATCCGCTGGCTGATCACCTCGGCCCGCAACCGCAGCGAGAACACCATGTCGGCACGCCTGTCGGGCGAGCTGATGGACGCTGCCAACAACCGCGGCAACGCGGTGAAGAAGCGCGAAGACACGCACCGCATGGCGGAAGCGAACCGCGCCTTCTCGCACTACCGCTGGTAAGTCTCGGCGGTGGCTTTTCACCGCTGATGCAACCGACTATATCGTGGGGAGCGGGCGACATGCCTCGCTCCCCACATTGCTAAGGAAGCACGATCATGGCCCGCAGCCATCCGCTCGAACGGTATCGCAACATCGGCATCATGGCGCACATCGACGCCGGCAAGACGACCACGACCGAGCGTATTCTTTACTACACCGGCAAGTCCTACAAGATCGGCGAAGTGCACGAAGGCACGGCCACCATGGACTGGATGGAGCAGGAGCAGGAACGCGGCATCACCATCACCTCGGCGGCAACCACCTGCAAGTGGCGCGCGGAGGAGGGCAAGGGTGAAGAGCACCTGATCAACATCATCGACACGCCGGGCCACGTCGACTTCACCATCGAAGTCGAACGCTCGCTGCGCGTGCTCGACGGCGCGGTCGCCTGCTTCGACGGCGTTGCCGGCGTCGAGCCGCAGTCGGAAACCGTGTGGCGTCAGGCCGACAAGTACGGCGTGCCGCGCATGTGCTTCGTCAACAAGCTCGACCGTACCGGCGCCGACTTCTATTTCTGCGTCGACTCGATCATCGAACGTCTGGGCGCACGTCCGGCGGTCCTGTATCTCCCGATCGGTATCGAAGGCGGCTTCAAGGGTCTCGTCGATCTGGTCGAGAACCGCGCGATCATCTGGCTCGAAGAGTCGCTGGGCGCGAAGTTCGAATATCAGGACATCCCGGCCGACATGGCCGAGAAGGCCGCGAAGTATCGCAGCGAACTGATCGAAATGGCTGTCGAGCAGGACGACGACCTGATGGAAGCCTATCTCGAAGGCAATGAACCGTCGGTCGCCGATCTGAAGGCGCTGATCCGCAAGGGCACGCTGGCGATGAGCTTTGTGCCGATCGTCTGCGGTTCGGCGTTCAAGAACAAGGGGGTGCAGCCGTTGCTCGACGCCGTTGTCGACTATCTGCCGTCGCCGCTGGACATTCCGGACGTGCAGGGCGTGAAGCTCGACGGCGAGACCCCGGATTCGCGTCCGCCGGCCGATGACGCGCCGATGTCGCTGCTCGCGTTCAAGATCATGAACGATCCGTTCGTCGGCACGCTGACCTTCGCCCGCATCTATTCGGGTACCCTCACCAAGGGCGGGTATCTGAACTCGGTGAAGGACAAGAAGGAAAAGATCGGCCGTATGCTCCTCATGCACGCGAATTCGCGTGAGGACATCGACGAGGCGCGTGCGGGCGACATCGTCGCGATCGCGGGTCTGAAGGAAACGACGACCGGCGACACGCTGTGCGACACGTCCAACCCGATCATCCTCGAGCGGATGGAGTTCCCGGAACCCGTCATCGAGCTGTCGGTGGAACCGAAGACCAAGGCCGACCAGGAAAAGATGGGCATCGCGCTCAATCGTCTGGCTGCCGAGGATCCCTCGTTCCGCGTGTCGACCGATCACGAATCGGGTCAGACGATCATCAAGGGCATGGGGGAACTTCACCTCGAAATCCTCGTCGATCGCATGAAGCGCGAGTTCAAGGTCGAGGCGAATGTCGGCGCGCCGCAGGTGGCGTATCGCGAATATCTCGCGAAGCCGGTCGAGCTGACCTACACCCACAAGAAGCAGTCGGGTGGTTCGGGCCAGTTCGGCGAAGTCAAAGTGAAGGTCATTCCGGGCGAGCGCGGCACCGGCTACCAGTTCTTCGACGAGATCAAGGGCGGCAACATTCCGCGCGAATATATCCCGTCGGTGGAAAAGGGCATGCGCGAGACGGCGCAGACCGGTTCGCTGATCGGCTTCCCGATCATCGACTTCGAAGTGCATCTGATCGACGGCAAGTACCACGACGTCGACTCGTCGGCACTGGCGTTCGAAATCTGCGCGCGTGGCGCGATGCGCGAAGCGGCCCAGAAGGCCGGCATCAAGCTGCTCGAGCCGATCATGAAGGTCGAGGTCGTGACCCCGGAAGATTATCTGGGCGACGTCATCGGCGACATGAACAGCCGTCGTGGCCAGATCCAGGGTACCGACAGCCGCGGCAACGCGCAGACCGTCGAAGCGATGGTCCCGCTCGCCAACATGTTCGGTTATGTGAACCAGCTCCGCTCGTTCACCCAGGGCCGCGCGCAATATTCGATGCAGTTCTCGCACTATGACGAAGTGCCGCAGAACGTTGCGGATGAAGTGAAGGCGAAGATGGCCTGAAGCGCACGCAGCTAAAGCGATTTAGCTGTGAGACGCTGAAGGCCGGCCGGCGGGGCGGCTAGTCCGCTCCGACCGACGACCGGGGATTTACTCCCCGGTCGGCCCTCCGCAACCGAGGGCTGGCATTACGAAACAACACCCGCTAAAGGGCCGCGTTCGCGTGGCCCCGGCGGCACCGAATTCGAATCAGAAGGTAGGAAAATGGCTAAGGCAAAATTCGAGCGGAACAAGCCGCACCTCAACATCGGTACCATCGGTCACGTCGACCACGGCAAGACCTCGCTGACCGCCGCGATCACGAAGGTGCTGGCTGAAACGTCGGGCGGCGTCGCCGTCGACTTCGCCAACATCGACAAGGCTCCCGAAGAGCGCGAGCGCGGCATCACCATCTCGACCGCCCACGTCGAGTATGAAACCGCCGCCCGCCACTATGCGCACGTCGATTGCCCGGGCCACGCCGACTATGTGAAGAACATGATCACCGGTGCCGCGCAGATGGACGGCGCGATCCTGGTCGTGTCGGCTACCGACGGCCCGATGCCGCAGACCAAGGAGCACATCCTGCTAGCCAAGCAGGTCGGCGTTCCCACCATGGTCGTCTTCCTGAACAAGGTCGATCTGGTCGACGACGAGGAAATCCTTGAACTCGTCGAGATGGAAATCCGCGAAGAACTGTCGAAGCGTGAATTCGACGGCGACAACATTCCGATCATCCGTGGTTCGGCCACCTGCGCGCTGTCGGGTTCGAACGACGTGTTCGGCAAGGAAGCGGTTCTCGCGCTGATGGCAGCAGTCGACGAGTCGATTCCGCAGCCGGAGCGTCCGCTGGACAAGCCGTTCATGATGCCGATCGAAGACGTGTTCTCGATCTCGGGTCGTGGCACCGTGGTAACCGGCCGCGTCGAAACCGGCATCGTTAAGGTTGGTGAAGAAGTCGAAATCGTCGGCATTCACGAATCGGTCCGCAAGACCGTCGTCACCGGCGTCGAAATGTTCCGCAAGCTGCTCGACCAGGGCCAGGCCGGCGACAACATCGGCGCGCTGATCCGCGGCGTTGCCCGTGACGAAGTCGAGCGTGGTCAGGTTCTGGCGAAGCCGGGTTCGATCACGCCGCACACCGACTTCCAGTCGTCGGTGTACGTGCTGTCGAAGGACGAGGGTGGCCGTCACACGCCGTTCTTCGCCAACTATCGTCCGCAGTTCTACTTCCGCACGACCGACGTGACCGGCACCATCGAACTGCCGGAAGGCACCGAAATGGTCATGCCGGGCGACGAAGTCGCGCTGGGCGTGAAGCTGATCGCACCGATCGCCATGGACGTCGGCCAGCGTTTCACCATCCGTGAAGGCGGTCGTACCGTCGGCGCAGGGGTTGTCAGCGGCATCGACAAGTAATATAGCGACTCGAACAGGCGGCGGTCCCCGGAGACGGGGGCCGCCGTTTGCTATTTAATGAGGGCACCCCGCTTTTTTGGCCGGGGTTTCCACCAAGCCTTTTGTTAATCAAGAGCCGTCCCAACGGCCCGCTCTTTCGCATCGGTAGGACCATGGACAACAATATCCGTATTCGCCTGAAGGCGTTCGACCATCGCGTGCTCGACCAGGCGGCCGGCGATATCGCCGACACCGCGCGTCGCACCGGCGCCCTGATCCGTGGACCAATTCCGCTGCCCACGCACATCGACAAGTTCACGGTCAACCGCGGCCCGCACATCGACAAGAAGTCGCGCGAGCAGTTCGAGACCCGGACCTACAAGCGTCTGCTCGACATCGTGCAGCCGACCCCGCAGACCGTCGACGCGCTCATGAAGCTCGACCTCGCGGCAGGGGTGGACGTAGAGATCAAGCTGGCGTAATAGCCGGCTTCCGCGATGCAGGGTGATTCCGCCCTGCGTCGCGCTTTCGCTTCCCGCTGGTTCGTTCTGAACGGCCGCGGTCGAAGCCGGGAAAGCAACCACAGGGATACCGAACGGCACGACGCTTCCGGGCAAATGCCGTTGTCCGCGTCCCCGCTATCGTCGATGCAACTCCCTCATGGAGCAATTCGGCGATGTCTGGCCCTGGCGGGGGCGTGCAGATCGCAAGGGCTGGGGCTTCGGAGGCGGGTGACCGCGCACCGGAGCCTTTTTCGTTAGGCAAGCTCGTCGTCAAGACGAGCCTCTGTTGGAGGAGTTGGTCATGCGTACTGGTGTGATCGCGAAGAAAATGGGTATGACCCGGCTGTTCCAGGACGATGGGCGCCATGTGCCCGTCACCGTCCTGCAGCTGGAAGACGTGCAGGTCGTCGCCCGTCGTGAACTGGATCGGGACGGGTACGTCGCGGTGCAGCTCGGTGCCGGCGTCGCCAAGGCGAAGAACGTCGCCAAGCCGCAGCGCGGCCATTTCGGCAAGGCCGAAGTGACCCCGAAGGCGCGCGTTGTCGAGTTCCGCGTGGCGGACGATGCGTTGCTCGATGTCGGTGCCGCCATCGGCGCCGATCACTATGTCGCCGGTCAGCTGGTCGACGTTTCGGGCCGTACGCAGGGCAAGGGTTTTGCGGGTGCCATGAAGCGCTGGAACTTCGGCGGTCTGCGCGCGACGCACGGCGTGTCGGTGTCGCACCGTTCGCACGGTTCGACCGGTCAGCGTCAGGATCCGGGCAAGGTCTTCAAGAACAAGAAGATGGCCGGCCACATGGGTGACCGTAACCGCACGCAGCAGAATTTGCAGGTCGTGTCGACGGACGTCGAGCGCGGGCTGATCTTCATCAAGGGTTCGGTTCCCGGTCACAAGGGAAGCTGGCTGACGGTCAAGGACGCGGTGAAGGTCGCGCGCCATGCCGACGCTCCGTATCCCGCCGGTCTGAAGAGCGCCAACAGCAACGACGCCGCCGCATCGGCTGCGACCGACGGCCAGGAGGGCTGATCATGAAGGTCAAGGTACAGACCCTCGATGCCGTCGAAAACGGCGATATCGAGCTGAACGACGAGGTGTTCGGCCTCGATCCGCGTGCGGACATCCTGCACCGGGTCGTGACGTGGCAGCTCGAAAAGCGTCGCGGCACCGCCCGTGGCACCCGCGAGCGTGCAGACGTTGCCCGCACCGGCAAGAAGCTGGGTCGCCAGAAGGGCGGCGGTGTCGCCCGTCACGGCGATCGCCGCGCTCCGGTGTTCGTCGGCGGCGGTAAGGCGCACGGCGCCCGCGTCCGCGACTTCAACCCGGGCCTGAACAAGAAGGTTCGCGCGCTCGGTCTGAAGATGGCGCTGTCGAGCCATGCCAAGGCAGGTTCGCTGGTCATCCTCGACGGTCTGACCGTTGCGGACGGCAAGACGCAGGTCCTGCTCGGCAGCCTTGCCAAGCTGGGCTTCGGCAAGAAGTCGCTGGTGATCGATGGCGATGCCGTCGAAAACAGCTTCGCGCTGGCCGCTCGCAACCTGCGTCAGGTCAATGTCCTGCCCGCCGGTGGCGCGAACGTCTATGACATCCTGAAGCACGACACGCTGGTGCTCACCCGCGCCGCCGTCGAAAAGCTGGAGGCCCGCTTCAATGGCTAAGCAGCAACAGTCGGCTATCGACATCCGTCATTACGACGTGGTGCTTAGCCCCCACATCACCGAAAAGTCGACGATGCTCTCCGAGCATAACGCCGTCGTCTTCAAGGTCGCGAACAAGGCGTCGAAGCCGGAGATCAAGGCAGCGGTCGAAGCGCTGTTCAACGTCACCGTCACCGGCGTGAACACGATCGTGACCAAGGGCAAGACCAAGAAGTGGAAGGGCGCGCCCTACACCCGGTCGGACTTCAAGAAGGCGATCGTGACCCTGGCCGACGGCCAGTCGATCGACATTACCGAGGGGGCCAAGTAACATGGCACTCAAGCAATATAATCCGACCACGCCGTCGCAGCGTGGCCTGGTCCTGATCGACCGTTCGGCCCTGTACAAGGGCCGTCCGGTCAAGGCGCTGACCGAAGGCAAGACCAAGTCGGGCGGCCGCAACAACAAAGGCCATGTGACCTCGCGCGGCATCGCCGGCGGTCACAAGCAGCGCTATCGCATCATCGACTTCAAGCGTCGGTTGTGGGATGTCGAAGGCACCGTGGAGCGGATCGAATATGATCCCAACCGCACCGCGTTCATCGCGCTCGTCAACTATGGCGATACCGATGGCAAGGCCAACGTCGCCTACATCATCGCGCCACAGCGTCTGAACGTCGGTGACAAGGTCGTCGCCGGCAAGAAGACCGACGTCAAGCCGGGCAACGCGATGGAACTGGGCCAGGTGCCGGTCGGCACGATCGTCCACAACGTCGAGATGAAGCCGGGCAAGGGCGGTCAGATCGCCCGTTCGGCCGGCACCTATGTGCAGGTCGTCGGTCGCGACAAGGGCATGGTCATCGTCCGCCTGAACTCGGGTGAGCAGCGCTACATCCACGCCGCCTGCATGGCGACGATCGGAGCGGTGTCGAACCCCGACAACCAGAACCAGAATCTGGGCAAGGCCGGTCGTAACCGCTGGCTCGGCAAGCGTCCGCTGACCCGCGGCGTCGCCAAGAACCCGGTCGACCACCCGCACGGCGGTGGTGAAGGTCGGACTTCGGGCGGTCGTCATCCGGTCACCCCGTGGGGCAAGCCGACCAAGGGCGCGCGCACGCGGCACAACAAGGCGACGGATAAGATGATCATCCGTAGCCGTCACGCGAAGAAGAAGGGCTAAGCGATGGCTCGTTCCGTATGGAAGGGTCCGTTCGTGGACCTCAATCTGCTGAAGAAGGCGGAAGTGGCGCAGGACGCCGGCACCCGTTCGGGTCCGATCAAGACCTGGTCGCGCCGTTCGACGATCCTGCCGCAGTTCGTTGGCCTGACGTTCAACGTTTATAACGGCCGCAAGTTCGTGCCGGTTTCGGTCAACGAGGACATGGTGGGCATGAAGCTCGGCGAATTCGCGCCGACGCGCTTCTTCCCCGGCCACGCCGCCGACAAGAAGGGCAAGCGCTGATGAGCAAGCAGGCAGCACCGCGCCGCGTCGGTGACAAGGAAGCTCTGGCGGTCGCGACTCAGGTCCGCGGCTCGGCCCAGAAGCTGAACCTCGTCGCCGCACTGATCCGCAACCGTCCGGTCGGCGATGCGATGAACATCCTCGCCTTCTCGAAGAAGGCGATGGCGATCGATGTCCGCAAGTGCCTCGCTTCGGCGATCGCGAATGCGGAAAACAACCACAACCTCGACGTTGACGCACTTGTCGTCAAGGAAGCCTCGGTCGGCAAGTCGATCACGATGAAGCGTTTCGCGACCCGTGGTCGCGGCAAGTCGACGCGCATCCTGAAGCCGTTCAGCCGCGTGCGCATCGTCGTGTCCGAGGTGGAGGAAGCGTAATGGGTCACAAATCCAATCCCATCGGTCTGCGTCTGCAGATCAACCGCACCTGGGACAGCCGTTGGTACGCCGAAGGCGCCGACTATGGCCGTCTGCTGCTGGAGGATCTGAAGATCCGCCAGTTCATCATGAAGGCGCTGCCGCAGGCGGCGATCTCCAAGGTGGTGATCGAGCGTCCGGCCAAGCTGTGCCGCATCTCGATCTTTGCAGCACGTCCCGGCGTGATCATCGGCAAGAAGGGCACCGACATTGAAAAGCTTCGCAAGAAGCTCGGTTCGATGACCTCGTCCGACGTGTCGCTGAACATCGTCGAGATCCGCAAGCCGGAAATCGACGCGAAGCTCGTCGCGCAGGGCATTGCCGATCAACTCGAGCGTCGTATCGCCTTCCGTCGCGCCATGAAGCGCGCGGTGCAGTCGGCGATGCGTCTGGGTGCCGACGGCATCCGCGTCGCTTGCGGCGGTCGTCTGGGCGGTGCGGAAATCGCCCGTTCGGAAGGCTATCGCGAAGGTCGCGTTCCGCTGCACACGCTGCGTGCCAACCTCGACTATGCCGAGGCACAGGCGCACACCGCGTATGGCGTCTGCGGCGTCAAGGTCTGGATCTTCAAGGGTGAGATCCTCGGCCATGACCCGATGGCGCAGGACCGGCTGATGATGGAGGCTCAGACCTCCGGCGTGCGCCCCGCGCGCGACGATCACCGCCGCTAAGGATAATTTGAGATGCTGCAACCAAAGCGCACCAAGTTCCGCAAGGCCTTCAAGGGCCGTATCCATGGCGATGCCAAGGGCGGTACGTCGCTGAACTTCGGGTCCTATGGCCTGAAGGCGATGGAGCCGGAGCGGATCACCGCCCGCCAGATCGAGGCGGCTCGCCGCGCGATCACGCGTCACATCAAGCGCCAGGGCCGCTTGTGGATCCGGATATTCCCGGATCTGCCGGTGTCGTCGAAGCCTGCCGAAGTCCGCATGGGCTCGGGCAAGGGTTCGCCCGAATTCTGGGTCGCCCGCGTCAAGCCGGGTCGCATCCTGTTCGAACTGGACGGCGTGCCCGGCCCGCTCGCCGCGGAGGCGTTCGAACGCGCCGCGATGAAGCTGCCGATCGCGGTCAAGGTCGTTGCCCGTCTGGGCGACACCTCGCACCTGGAGGGTTGAGAATGACGAAGGCAACCGATCTTCGCGCCAAGAGCGACGACCAGCTGGTCGATGAACTGTCGAGCCTGAAGCGTGAGGCGTTCAACCTCCGTTTCCAGGCGGCGACCAGCCAGCTGGAAAAGCCGACCCGCGTGAAGGAAGTCCGTCGCGACATCGCGCGGATCAAGACGCTGCAGGGCGAGCGTTCGCGCTCGTCCGACAAGTAAGGACGAGAGACATGCCGAAGCGCGTGCTGACCGGGATGATCGTCTCGGACAAGACCGACAAGACGGTGGTGGTCAAGGTAGAGCGGAAGGTCAAGCACCCCCTCTACGGCAAGATCATCCGCCGTTCGAAGAAGTATCATGCCCATGACGAGGGCAATGAATATCGCGAAGGCGAGACCGTGCGCATAGAAGAGACCGCGCCGATCTCGAAGCTGAAGACCTGGAAGGTGATCGAGCGGGTGAACACCCACGCGACGCCGGCGGAAGTCGCAGCCGAGGCGTAAGCCTTTGCACGGGGTGGGTGCCATCGGCTTCTCACCCCGACGCAATTCCGGGGTCAGATCCGGATATGACGGACATTCGCGGAAGGGCGCTTGCCTTTTCGGTATGGGGCGGTTATTGGGCCGCTCCCCCCGGCGCGGCGTGGTCCGCAGCCGGGGGTTCATTTTTCAAGGCGGGGTCCGGTCGGAATCGGCCCCATAGGGTAAGGAATCGCATCCATGATCCAGATGCAATCCAATCTCGACGTCGCTGACAACAGCGGCGCGAAGCGGGTGCAGTGCATCAAGGTGCTGGGCGGCTCGAAGCGTCGCACGGCCGGTGTCGGCGACGTCATCGTCGTCAGCATCAAGGAAGCCGCTCCGCGCGGCCGCGTGAAAAAGGGTGACGTGCATCGTGCCGTCATCGTCCGGACCGCCAAGGACATCCGTCGCACCGACGGTTCGGTGATCCGTTTCGACGGCAACGCCGCGGTGCTGGTCAACAAGAACGAGGAGCCGATCGGCACCCGTATTTTTGGCCCGGTGGTCCGCGAGCTGCGCTCGAAGGGCTTCATGAAGATCATCTCGCTCGCCCCAGAGGTGCTGTAATGGCTGCTGCGAAGATCAAGAAGGGCGACACCGTGATCGTCCTGTCGGGTAAGGACAAGGGCAAGACCGGCCAGGTCACCCAGTCGCTGCCCAAGGATGGCAAGGTCGTCGTGTCCGGCGTGAACATCGCCGTTCGCCACAAGAAGCCGAACCAGGCCGACCCGCAGGGTGGTCTGGTGCGTTCGGAAGCGCCGATGCACGTCAGCAAGGTCGCGCACGTCGTCGACGGCAAGCCGACCCGCGTGCGCTTCGAGGTGCGCGATGGCAAGAAGGTCCGGGTCGCCGTAAAGGGCGGGGAGGTCATCAATGGCTGATAAGTACACGCCGCGCATGAAGTCGATCTATGACGATCGCATCGTGAAGGCGATGACCGAGAAGTTCGGTTACAAGAACGTGATGGAAATCCCGCGCCTCGACAAGATCGTCCTGAACATGGGCGTTGGCGAAGCGACGCAGGACAAGAAGAAGGTCGAGCAGGCCAGCTCCGAAATGGAGCTGATCGCTGGCCAGAAGCCTGTCGTCACGAAGGCAAAGAAGTCGATCGCGCAGTTCAAGCTGCGTGAAGGCATGGCGATCGGCTGCAAGGTCACGCTGCGTCGCGAGCGGATGTACGAATTCCTCGATCGCTTCATCACCATCGCGCTTCCGCGCGTTCGCGACTTTCGTGGTCTGAACCCGAAGTCGTTCGACGGTCGCGGCAATTATGCCTGCGGCATCAAGGAACAGATCGTGTTCCCCGAAATCAACTATGACCGCATCGACAAGGTGCGCGGCATGGATGTGATCGTGACCACCACCGCCAAGACCGACGAAGAGGCTCGCGAGCTTCTGCGTCTGTTCGGTTTCCCCTTCCCGCAGGAAGAGGGCGCCGAGGAAAAGAAGGCGGCGTAACCAACACCGCTCCCCTTCGCCGGGGAGCGGTCTGCGCTTTAACGAAGAGAGCTTAAGTCCATGGCGAAACTGAGTTCCGTGAACAAGAACGAGCGCCGTCGCGCGCTCGTCAAGAAGTTCGCACCCAAATATGCGAAGCTGAAGGCGATCGCAGCCGACCAGTCGCTCGACGAGACCGAGCGTCTGATCGCGCGGCTGAAGATGGCCGAGATTCCCCGCAACGGGAATCCGACCCGCATCCGCAACCGTTGCGAGCTGACGGGTCGTCCCCGCGGCTATTATCGCAAGTTCCGTCTCGCCCGCGTCATGCTGCGTGAACTGGCCAATAAGGGCCTGATCCCCGGCGTCACGAAGTCGAGCTGGTAAGGAACACAGCAATGGCATTGACCGATCCCCTGGGTGACATGCTCACCCGCATCCGCAACGGCCAGCGCGCGCGCAAGGACTCCGTCCTGACGCCTGCCAGCAAGTTGCGGGCCCGTGTCCTCGACGTGCTTCAGCGCGAGGGCTATATCCGTGGTTACAGCGAAGAGCAGATGGGCCCCGCGGCCGGCATCCGCATCGAGCTGAAGTATTTCGAGGGCCAGCCGGCGATCAAGCACGTCGCGCGCGTCTCGAAGCCCGGCCGTCGCGTCTATTCGGGTTCGCAGGAACTGCCGAAGGTCCGCAACGGCCTCGGCATCACCATCGTTTCGACGCCGCGTGGCGTTCTGTCCGACGCCGAAGCGCGCGAACAGAATGTCGGTGGCGAAGTGCTCGCGGAGGTCTTCTGATGAGCCGCATCGGTAAGAAGGCAGTCCCGGTTCCGGCCGGCGTCACCGCCAACATCGCAGGGCGCGAGCTGAGCGTCAAAGGTCCGAAGGGCACGCTCACGCTGCCGCTGGCCGATGACATCGCCTATGCCGTCGAAGGCGACACCATTTCGGTGCAGCCGGCGAACGAAACCAAGCGCGCTCGCGCGTTCTGGGGCATGCAGCGTACGCTCGTGCAGAACCTGATCACCGGCGTGACCACCGGCTTCACCAAGAAGCTGTTGATCACCGGCGTCGGCTATCGCGCCGCGGCCCAGGGCAAGAACCTGAAGCTGCAGCTCGGCTACAGCCACGACGTCAACATCGACGTGCCGGAAGGCATCGAGATCAAGACGCCCGATCAGACCACGATCGAAATCAGCGGGATCGACAAGCAGAAGGTCGGTCAGATCGCTGCCGAGATCCGTCGTTGGCGTAAGCCCGAGCCGTACAAGGGCAAGGGCATCAAGTACGACGGCGAGTTCATCTTCCGCAAGGAAGGGAAGAAGAAGTAATGACCAAGGGTCTCTCCCTCTTCGAGAAGCGCCGTCGGCGCAATCGCACCGCGCTGAAGGCGCGTTCGGGCGGCCGTGCGCGGCTGTCGATCCATCGTTCGGGCAAGCACATCTATGCCCAGGTCATCGACGATGCAGCCGGCCACACGGTCGCTGCCGCCTCGACCCTGGAAAAGGACGTGCGCAGTGCGTCGGGCGCGAACATCGATGCCGCCAAGGGCGTCGGTACCCGCGTTGCGGAAGCGGCGAAGGCCGCCGGCGTGACACAGGTCGTGTTCGACCGTGGCGGCTTCCTGTTCCACGGCCGCGTCAAGGCGCTGGCCGAGGCCGCCCGCGAAGCCGGATTGGAGTTCTAAGACATGGCTGACGAAAACAATCAGGCCGAAACCCCCGCCGCCGACGTGTCGGCAGCGCCGGGTGGCGAGCAGCCGCAGGGCCGTGGTCCCCGCGGCGGTCGCGGTCGCGGCGGTCCGGGTGGTCCCGGCGGTGGCGGTCGTGGTGGCCGCGACGGCAATCGTGGCGGTCGTCGCGACGACCGTCGCGGCGGTCCGGACGATGGTGGCGAAGAGCTGATCGAAAAGCTCGTCCACATCAACCGCGTGTCGAAGACCGTCAAGGGCGGCAAGCGCTTCGGTTTCGCCGCACTCGTCGTCGTCGGCGACGGCAAGGGCCGCGTCGGTTTCGGCCATGGCAAGGCGCGCGAAGTGCCGGAAGCCATTTCGAAGGCGACCGCCGCTGCCAAGAAGGCGATGGTCCGCGTGCCGCTGAAGGACGGTCGCACGCTGCACCATGACGGCAACGGTCACTTCGGTGCCGGTCGCGTGACGCTGCGGTCGGCTCCGGCCGGTACCGGCATCATCGCGGGTGGCCCGATGCGCGCCATCTTCGAATCGCTCGGCGTTGCCGATGTCGTGACGAAGTCGGTGGGCACGTCCAATCCGTACAACATGATCCGTGCGACCTTCGAAGCCCTGAACGATCAGTCGTCGCCGAAGTCGGTGGCGCAGCGTCGCGGCAAGAAGATCGCCGACCTGCTGGGTCGTGGTGGATCGCAGACCGCCGAGGCTGACGCCGCGGCGATCGTGGAGTAACGAGCGATGGCAACCGTCAAGATCACCCAGACCGGGTCGCCGATCCGCCGGACCAAGGATCAGCGCGCAACGCTGATCGGTCTCGGCCTCAACAAGATGCACAAGACCGTGGAACTGACCGACACCCCCGAGGTGCGTGGCATGATCCGCAAGGTGCACCACATGGTATCGGTCGAAGGCTAAGGCCTTTCATCTTTACCGGTGACAAGCATGGGGAAGGGGGCTAAGCGGCCCCCTTCCTCTTTTATCAAGCGCGAACATAGCGAAAGCGAGTGCACACATGAAACTCAACGAAATCCGCGATAATGACGGCGCCCGCAAGAGCAAGATGCGCGTCGGACGCGGCATCGGCTCGGGCAAGGGCAAGACCGCCGGTCGCGGCCAGAAGGGCCAGAAGAGCCGCGAAGGCGTCTCGATCGCCGGGTTCGAGGGCGGTCAGATGCCGCTCCACATGCGCATCCCGAAGCGCGGCTTCAACAACATCTTCGCCAAGGACTATGCCGAAGTGAACCTCGGCGCGATCCAGAAGGCGATCGACGCCGGCAAGATCGAAGCCGGTGCGGCGCTCGACCATGCGGCGCTGAAGGCGGCCAACCTCGCCCGTGGTGGCAAGGACGGCGTCCGCCTGCTCGGCAAGGGCGAACTGACCGCCAAGCTTACCTTCACCGTTGCCGGTGCGTCGAAGTCGGCGATCGAAGCGGTCGAAAAGGTCGGTGGTTCGGTGTCGGTGATCGAAGTCGTGCCTGCGCATGAAAAGGCCGCTGCCAAGAAGGGCAAGACGCTCGCCGCCAAGAAGGCCGCGCACGCGTAACGTTCCCACCCGTTTGGTTCGAGCAGCTTCGAGCTTGTCGAGAAGCGATAGTCGAGAACTCCCGCCCAGCGGAACCACGTTCTCGATACGCGCTCTCGACAAGCTCGATCGCTACTCGAACCGAACGGGATGAACTAAAAGGGGTAGGGTAAACCACCCCTTAGACTTCCCGGCCGCAACCCCTATATGGTCGCCCGGGGGGTGGGCCGATGGCCCGCCAGCATCATTCGGGACATTTCCATGGCAGCCGCCTCAGACGGTCTTGCGACCAATCTCAATCTGTCGAAATTCGGTAAGGCGACCGAACTCAAGAAGCGCCTGTGGTTTACGCTCGGGGCGCTGATCGTGTTCCGCATGCTGAGCTATGTGCCGCTGCCGGGCATCGACCCGACGCAGCTGGGCCTGCTCGCCAACCAGACGCAGGGCGGCGTCCTCGACTTCTTCAACACCTTTTCGGGCGGTGCGCTGACGCGGATGTCGGTCGTCGCGCTGGGCGTCATGCCCTACATCACCGCATCGATCGTCGTGCAGCTCGCGACCTCGCTCAGCCCGCAGCTCGCCGCCATCAAGAAGGAAGGCGAGTCGGGCCGCAAGAAGCTGAACCAATATACCCGCTACGGCACGGTCGCGCTGACCGCGATCCAGGGCTATACCATCGCGGTCGGTCTCGAAGCGTTCGGGGCGTCGGCCGGGGCGCAGGCGGTGATCGAGCCGGGGATGGCCTTCCGCATCGCGGCGGTCATCTCGCTGATCGGCGGCACGATGTTCCTGATGTGGCTGGGTGAGCAGATCACCAGCCGCGGCATCGGCAACGGCATCTCGCTCATCATCATGGCCGGCATCGTCGCGCATCTGCCGACGACGCTGTTGCAGCTGTTCGAGGGCAGCCGTTCGGGCACGATGAACCCGCTGACGCTGATCGGCATCATCGCCGCCGTTGCCGGCCTCGTCCTGTTCATCTGCTTCATGGAGCGCGCCCAGCGCCGCATCCTGATCCAGTATCCCAAGCGTCAGACGGCGCGTGGCGTGCAGGCCGATCGCAGCCACCTGCCGCTCAAGATCAACACCGCCGGCGTCATCCCGCCGATCTTCGCATCGTCGCTGCTGCTGATGCCGGTGACGATCACCCAGTTCGCCGGACAGGCGACGGCGGGCGAGAGCCGGTGGGGCGACTTCATCATCACGCTCAACCAGTATCTGGCGCATGGTCAGCCACTCTACATGCTGCTGTACGGCGCGGGCATCGTGTTCTTCTCGTTCTTCTACACCGCGATCGTCTTCAATCCCGAAGAGACCGCCGACAATCTGAAGCGCTATGGCGGGTTCATCCCCGGCATCCGTCCGGGCAAGAATACCGAGAATTACTTCGATTATGTCCTGACCCGCATCACGGTCATCGGCGCGGCCTATCTGGTCATCATCTGCCTGTTGCCCGAATATCTGGTGTCGGCGCTGTCGATTCCCTTCTATCTCGGTGGCACCAGCTTGCTCATCGTGGTCAACGTCACGATGGACACGGTAACGCAGATCCAGTCGCATTTGCTGGCGCACCAGTATGGCGACCTGATCAAGAAGGCGAAGCTGAAGGGTGGACGCCTGCGCGGGTAAGCGCATTACGGATGCATCAGGGTTAATTGGGGGCAGCTATGGACATCATCCTTCTCGGACCGCCGGGGGCGGGCAAGGGCACCCAGGCCGCGCGGCTCGAAACGGCGCGCGGCATGGTGCAGCTGTCGACCGGCGACATGCTGCGGGCAGCGGTCAAGGCGGGCAGCCCGGTAGGGTTGCAGGCCAAGGCGGTGATGGATGCCGGCGAACTGGTGTCCGACGCGATCGTATCGGCGCTGATCGGTGAACGCCTCGATCAGCTGGGCGACCAAGGCGCGATCTTCGACGGCTATCCGCGCACCGCGGCGCAGGCCGATGCGCTCGACCTGCTGCTCGAACATCGCGGCCGCAAGCTGACCCACGTGATCGAGCTGGTCGTCGACGAGGATGCCCTGGTCGAACGCATCGTCGGCCGCTTCACCTGCGGCAATTGCGGTGCGGGCTATCACGACCGCTTCAAGCAGCCTGCCGTCGCCGGCGTGTGCGACGTTTGCGGCGCGACCGACTTCAAGCGCCGTCCCGACGACAATGAAGCGACGGTGCGGACCCGCATGGTCGAATATCGCGCCAAGACCGCGCCGATCCTGCCGCTCTACGAATCGCGCGGGATCGTCCACCGCGTCGACGGCATGGCCGACATGGACGACGTGGCCGCTGAGATCGCGTCGATCCTCGTCGCGTAACGCCCGTCCTGCTGCGCAGCGTCCTCTCGACGGCGCGCATAACCGATTTCTTGCGTCAACCCGGGCTCGACCCGGGGTCCGGCTTCTTCCTCTACTTCCACGCCGGTAAGAAAGCGGGACACCGGGGCAATCCCGGGGCGACGGTGGAGGAAGGCGCTCGTCGGCCCGCGACCCCGCACACGCCCGCCCCCGATTTTGGTTCCCCGCAGCGGTTGACACTATCCGAATCGGTCCGTATCAGCGCTCTACCCCGACATACTGGTTTACGGCGACGCTTTTGCGCGTTCGCCGCGATCATGCGTGAAGGGGCGCAACGCTACGAGATGGAGGGTCGCTGCCATGCGACACTCCGTGGAGCTGGGAGAATTTAATTCATGGCACGTATCGCGGGTGTTAATATCCCGACCAACAAGCGCGTGATCATCGCGCTGCAGTATATCCACGGCATCGGTCCGGCCAAGGCCAAGCAGCTGACCGATCAGCTCGGCATCGCGTCGGAACGCCGCGTGCAGGATCTGAGCGATCAGGAAGTGCTTCAGATCCGTGAAGCGATCGACGCCAGCCACACCGTGGAAGGCGATCTGCGTCGTCAGACCGCGATGAACATCAAGCGTCTGATGGATCTGGCCTGCTATCGTGGCCTGCGTCACCGCAAGGGCCTGCCGGTCCGCGGCCAGCGCACGCACACCAACGCGCGCACCCGCAAGGGCAAGGCGAAGCCGATCGCGGGTAAGAAGAAGTAAAAAACAGTCCGGGGGACTTTTTTTAACTTCTTCTCCGTCGGGGACAGGTTCGAGGCTGACCGCCTCCCGATCTCCGTACCACGCACGATATACAGGTCAGGATTACCAACAATGGCACGTGAACCGCAGCGCATTCGCCGTCGCGAGCGCAAGAATATCACCGCCGGCGTCGCGCATGTGAACGCCAGCTTCAACAACACCATGATCACGATCACCGATGCGCAGGGCAATGCGATCTCGTGGTCGTCGGCCGGTGCGATGGGCTTCAAGGGCTCGCGCAAGTCGACCCCGTACGCCGCGCAGGTCGCCGCCGAGGACGCGGGCCGCAAGGCCGCAGACCACGGCGTGCGCACGCTCGAAGTCGAAGTGAAGGGTCCGGGTTCGGGTCGTGAATCGGCGCTGCGCGCGCTGCAGGCGGTCGGTTTCCAGATCACGTCGATCCGCGACGTGACCTCGATCCCGCACAACGGCGTCCGTCCGTCGAAGCGTCGCCGCGTCTGATCCGTGCCTGCCGCCTCGCCGGGGTCGTCCGGCGGGGCTGTTCTTTCATGGCGCGGACCCGTCCTTTCCGCGCCGCCAAGCTAGGGGAAGCCCGTGTCCGTCAACGCTAAGAACTGGCAGGAACTCAAGAAGCCGAGCGGCCTCGAGAAGAAGCCGGGCGGCGATCCCAAGCGCCGTTCGACCTTCGTCGCGGAGCCGCTGGAACGTGGGTTCGGCCTGACGCTCGGCAACGCGCTGCGTCGCGTGCTGCTGTCGTCGCTGCAGGGCGCCGCCGTAACCTCGATCAAGATCGAGAACGTCCTTCACGAATTCTCGAGCCTTGCCGGCGTCCGTGAGGACGTGACCGACATGGTGCTGAACGTGAAGCAGATCGCGCTGCGGATGCAGGGCGAAGGCCCGAAGCGCCTCCAGCTGTCCGTCACCGGCCCGGCCGAGGTGAAGGCCGGCGACATCGCCGTCACCGGCGATATCGAGGTGATGAACCCCGATCTGGTGCTGTGCCATCTCGACGATGGTGCGACGCTCAACATGGAACTGACCGCGGATGTCGGTAAGGGCTATGTGCCTGCCGCCGGCAACCGTCCGGCCGATGCGCCGATCGGTCTGATCCCGGTCGACGCGCTGTATTCGCCGGTCCGTCAGGTCAGCTACAAGGTCGAGAACACCCGCGTCGGGCAGGAACTCGATTACGACAAGCTGACGCTGACCGTCGAAACCGATGGCACCGTGACCCCGGAAGACGCGCTGGCCTATGCCGGTCGCATTCTTCAGGACCAGCTGGCGCTGTTCGTTCACTTCGACGATTCGGCACTGCCGCGCGCTGCCGCTGTCGGCACGCAGGTGGCAGCACCGGCGAGCGAAGGTCAGGGCGATACCGCGCAGATCAACCGCTACCTGCTCAAGAAGGTCGACGAGCTCGAACTGTCGGTCCGTTCGGCCAACTGCCTCAAGAACGACAACATCATCTACATCGGCGATCTGGTCCAGAAGACCGAAGCCGAGATGCTGCGCACTCCGAATTTCGGCCGCAAGTCGCTGAACGAAATCAAGGAAGTGCTGTCGTCGATGGGCCTTCGCCTCGGCATGGACATCCCTGGATGGCCGCCCGAGAACATCGAAGAGATGGCGAAGAAGCTCGAGCAGGAAATTATGGGATAATTTCGCACCAGGCCAAGCCAGCTTGGCCCGGGGACGAAATAATCCCGGCCGGCGGGCCGGCTTTCAGCCGTCCCGACCGACGACACGGGCTTCGCCCGTGTCCGACCCGGCAAACGAAACCGCGGCAAGTTTGACTTTTGTGACCTTTGCCGCGAACAGGCGAACCGGTGGCGGCCTCCAACAGCCACCTGCTCTGGGGATTCCGTGACACGGCCCCTTAACGAACGAAGGAAATAAACATGCGTCATCGCGTCGGCGGCCGTAAGCTGCAACGTACCTCGGCTCATCGTATTGCGCTGTTCCGCAACATGTCGGCCGCGCTCATCAAGCATGAGCAGATCACCACTACCGTCGCCAAGGCGAAGGAACTGCGGCCCTACGTCGAAAAGCTCATCACGCTGGCGAAGAAGGGTGGCCTGTCGAACCGTCGTCTGGCCCATGCCCGGCTGCTCGACGATGCGCAGCTGACCAAGCTGTTCGACGTGCTGGCGAGCCGCTATGCCGATCGCAACGGCGGCTATACCCGCATCATCAAGGCCGGCATCCGCGCGTCGGACGCCTCGCCGATGGCGATCATCGAATTCGTCGACCGCGACGTGTCAGCGAAGGGCCAGGATTCGGGTCCGGTCCTGAACGACGAGGATTTCGACGAAGCCGCCTGATCGGCCTTCGATCGAACGACAGGGGAGGGCGGTCGTACATCGGTACGGCCGCCCTTTTCCGTTGGGGCGTTCCGCGGGGTTGCGTGGAGAGCGGCAGGGCCTATCGTGGTCGGTAACACCGGATACCGGTCCGGCCGCCTGTCCATGGAGCAACGATGTACCGCCATGCCCTTGTCGCGATTGCCTGCCTGATGACCAGCACGACCGCCCTTGCCCAGAGCATCGCCTATCCGCAGACCCGCACCGTCGATCAGGTCGACGAGCAGTTCGGGGTGAAGGTCGCCGATCCGTATCGCTGGCTCGAAAACGACGTCCGCAACGACCCCGAGGTCGCGGCATGGGTCGCGGCGCAGAACAAGGTCACCGACGCCTATCTGGCGACGCTGCCCGGCCGCGATATCTTCAAGCAGCGGCTGACGAAGCTGTTCGACTATGAACGCTTCGGCGTGCCGAACCGCGAAGGCGGCCGCTATTTCTACAGCCGCAATTCGGGGTTGCAGAATCAGTCGGTGCTGTATGTCCGCGACAGCGTGAACGGGCAGGGGCGGGTGCTGATCGACCCCAATGGCTGGTCGAAGGACGGCGCGACCGCGCTTGCGGAATGGGCCCCGTCGAAGGACGGCAAGCGGCTGCTCTATTCGATCCAGGACGGCGGCAGCGACTGGCGCAAGCTGCGCGTGCTCGACGTCGATACCGGCAAGACGCTCGACGACCAGATCGACTGGGTGAAATACGGCCTGACCGCGTCTTGGGTGAAGGACGGATCGGGCTTCTATTATGCCCGCTTCCCGACCCCGGAAAAGGGGCAGGAGTTTCAGAGTCAGAACCTGAACGCGCAGGTCTATTTCCACAAGCTCGGCACGCCGCAGACCGCCGACCGGCTGATCTATGAGCGGCCCGATCAGCCGCGCTACACCTTCTATCCCGGTATCACCGACGATGGCCGCTGGCTGATCATCTCGACCAGCGGTCCCGGCGACCATACCGAGATCGCGGTCCTCGACCTGACCAGGCCGAACGACAAGCCGCGCACCATCGTCAACACCGACAATGTCGACTGGTCGTCGATCGGGTCGAAGGACAGCACCCTGTACCTGACCACGACGCAGGGCGCGCCGCGCCTGCGCATCGTCACGCTCGACATGGCCGCCGCGAACCCGACGCCGAAGGAAGTGGTGGCCGAGGACAAGGCGGTGCTGAACGGCGCGTCGCTGGTCGGCGGGCGGATCATGGCCGCTTATCTGGTCGATGCGAAGACCGAGGTGAAGCGCTTCACCCTTGACGGCAAGCCCGATGGCAGCATTGCGCTGCCCGGCATCGGCACGGTCGGCGGCGTCGGCGGTGAACTCGACAACAACGAAGGCTTCTTCGCCTTTTCGAGCTTCGCGACGCCGACGACGATCTATCGCTACGACGTCGCGACCCGCGCGGTGACCCCCTGGGCTAGCCCGAAGGTCGCGTTCGATCCCGCGCAGTACGACGTCCGCCAACGCTTCTACGCATCGAAGGACGGGACGAAGGTTCCGATGTTCATCGTCAAGCGCAAGGACGTAAAGGGCCCGGCACCGACGCTGCTCTATGCCTATGGCGGGTTCAACGTGCCGATCCTGCCGGGCTTCTCCGCCGGGCGTATCGCGTGGCTGGAACAGGGCGGGGTGCTCGCCGTCGCCAATATTCGCGGCGGCAGCGAATATGGCAAGGAATGGCATGACGGCGGCAAGCTGCTGAACAAGCAGAACGTCTTCGACGATTTCATCGGTGCCGGTGAGGATCTGATCGCGCAAGGGATCACGTCGAAGGGGCAGCTGGCGATCCAGGGCGGATCGAATGGCGGCCTGCTGGTCGGTGCCGTCGTCAACCAGCGGCCCGATCTGTTCGCGGCGGCGCTGCCGGCGGTCGGCGTGATGGACATGCTGCGCTTCGACCGCTTCACCGCCGGGCGCTACTGGGTCGACGATTACGGCGTGCCCGCCAGGGAAGCCGATTTCCGCAACCTGCTTGGCTATTCGCCCTATCACAATGTGAAGGCGGGCGTGACCTATCCGGCGATCCTCGCGACCACCGCCGACACCGACGACCGCGTGGTACCCGGCCATACCTTCAAATACACCGCGATGATCCAGTCGAAGGACATCGGCCCGAAGCCGCATCTGGTCCGCATCGAAACCCGCGCCGGCCACGGCTCGGGCAAGCCGACCGACAAGGTGATCGAGGAGACCGCCGATCTGTGGGCGTTCATCGCCAAATGGACGGGCATGCAGGTGAAGCCGATCGGGTAGGGGAAGGCTTGTTTTCACGCGAAGGCGCGAAGGGAAGAAGGGTTGGTTCGCGCAGAGGCGCGGAGGCGCAGAGGAGCCCGATCCGGGCGATCGATCTGCGATCGGGAGAGGCTTCCGCCCGTTGCGACGGCGTTGAAGGCCGCTGGTGCGGCCGAGCGATCCGCCCCGGGCGCAACCCCTCTGCGCCTCCGCGCCTCTGCGCGAAAACCCTCTCCTTCTTCTCTCCGCGTCTTCGCGTGAACCCGACCCCATTCTTCACCCCAGGCACGAGCCCCAAAGGGCTGGCACACCCCCGAAGCTCTGCTATCGGGTGCGGATGAACGAGACCCCCGACTCCATCCTGATCGTCGACTTCGGCAGCCAGGTGACGCAGCTGATCGCGCGTCGCGTGCGCGAGGCCGGCGTCTATTCCGAAATCGCTCCGTTCCAGAAGGCCGGCGAAGCGTTCGAACGGATGCAGCCGAAGGGCGTGATCCTGTCGGGCGGTCCCGCATCGGTCTGCGACGACGGCAGCCCGCGTGCGCCGCAGGCGATCTTCGATTCGGGCGTGCCGGTGTTCGGCATCTGCTACGGCCAGCAGGTCATGACCGAACAGCTGGGCGGCAAGGTCGAGAAGGGCCATTCGGGCGAGTTCGGCGAGGCCTATGTCGAAGTGGCCGAGACCTGCGGCCTGTTCGACGGCCTCTGGGCCACGGGCGAGCGGCATCAGGTGTGGATGAGCCATGGCGACAAGGTCGCGGCGATCGCGCCCGGTTTCCACGTCGTCGCGACCAGCCCCGGCGCGCCGTTCGCGATCATCGCCGACGACGCCCGGCGCTATTATGGCGTGCAGTTTCACCCGGAGGTATTCCACACGCCCGATGGCGCGAAGCTGATCGCCAATTTCGCGCGCCATGTCTGCGGGCTGTCGGGCGACTGGACGATGGCCGAGTTCCGCGACCTCAAAATCACCGAAATCCGCGAACAGGTCGGTTCGGCCAAGGTCATTTGCGGCCTGTCGGGCGGCGTCGACAGCTCGGTCGCCGCGCTGCTGTTGCATGAGGCGATCGGCGACCAACTCACCTGCGTGTTCGTCGACGGCGGGATCCTCCGCGCGGGCGAGGCCGAACAGGTCGTCAGCCTCTTCCGCGGCCATTACAACATCCCGCTGGTCCATGTGGATGCGCAGGACCTGTTCATGGACGGTCTGGCCGGCGTCACCGATCCGGAGGCCAAGCGCAAGTTCATCGGCAAGACGTTCATCGACGTGTTCGAGGCCGAAGCGAACAAGCTCGGCGGCGCGCAGTTCCTCGCACAGGGAACGCTCTACCCCGACGTGATCGAAAGCGTCAGCTTTACCGGCGGCCCGTCGGTGACGATCAAGAGCCACCACAATGTCGGCGGCCTGCCCGAGCGCATGAACATGGCGCTGGTCGAGCCGTTGCGCGAACTGTTCAAGGACGAGGTCCGCGCGCTGGGTCGCGAACTGGGCCTGCCCGACATCTTCGTCGGCCGCCACCCGTTCCCCGGACCCGGCCTCGCCATCCGTATTCCGGGTGAAGTGACGCGTGAACGCTGCGACATTCTGCGCAAGGCCGATGCGATCTATCTCGAGGAGATCCGCAAGGCCGGGCTGTACGACACGATCTGGCAGGCGTTCGCAGTGCTGCTGCCGGTGCGCAGCGTCGGGGTGATGGGCGACGGCCGGACCTATGACAATGTGCTCGCCCTGCGCGCGGTGACCTCGACCGACGGCATGACCGCGCAGGCGTTCCAGTTCCCCGGCGACTTTCTGCCGCGCGTGGCGACCCGCATTATCAACGAGGTGAAGGGCATCAACCGCGTCACCTACGACTATACCAGCAAGCCGCCCGGCACGATCGAGTGGGAATGATCCGGACTCAAATCGTCCGGGGGACGATTTGTGCCGGATCATTCGCCCCGCGATAGCGGGGTGTCGGAGCTAGGCAAGGAGGTCAGGTCGGTCCTCAAACCCCTGCCGGCACCGCCTCCGGCTGCATGATGACGCTGTTCGCCGCCACGTCCTGCAACAGCCAGACATTGCCACCGATCACCGCCCGGTCACCGATCGTGACCCGGCCAAGGATCGTCGCTCCGGCATAGATCACGACATCGTCCCCCACGATCGGATGCCGTACCACGCGCTGCGCGAACGGACCACTGCCGGAACGGGGTTGCGATCGATGCGGGGTTCGCGCGCCGAGTGTGACATGCTGGTACAGCCGCACCCGCGCGCCGATGACGGCGGTTTCGCCGATCACCACGCCGGTGCCATGATCGATGAAGAAGCCGGGACCGATCGTCGCACCGGGATGAATGTCGATGCCGGTACGTTCGTTGGCGATCTCCGACACGATCCGCGCGACGATCGGCACGCCCAGTGAATCGAGTTCGTGCGCCAGGCGATGGTGCAGGATCGCGACCGCGCCGGGATAGCAGATCAGGATTTCATCGACGCTGCGTGCCGCCGGATCGCCGCGGAAGATCGCGGCGACGTCGGTATCGATCAGCGCCCGCACGCGCGACAGCGTGCCGGCGAACAGCCGCAATATCTCCGCCGGCCGTTCGGGCGCGAAGTCGATCGCCGAAACATCCTGCCAATAGGCGAATTCGGCGCGGATCGCGTCGTCGAGCAACGCAAAGGCGGCGTCGAGTCGCTCGGCAACGAACCGGTCTTCCCCGGTCGCGTCGCCCGCAAAGCCGCCGATCCGGCCGGGGAACAGGGCGTGCGACAGATACTCGACCGACTGTGTCAGCATGGTTCGCGACGGAAAGATCGCCGGTTGCTGCCGGCTCGGTTGCGCCCGCCGCCATGCCATGCGCGCGGTCGACAGCGCACGGGTGGCGTGGTCAATGATCTGGCGGCGGTCTTCGTCGGGCTGGGACATGCGGATCGCTTCGAAACAAAAAAGGTCGGGCGGTTTGACGACGCCCGACCAAGGTTACGCTTAGGGAGCTACCAAAGCGTCGCGGACACCACGCCGAAGCGCGGCGAAACTCAAAGGCCGGTGGCGTTGCCGGTCGTGGTCGGCGTCGGATCGACGACCGTCGCGTTCAGTGCCGGGTCGGTCGCAAGCGTGGTGTCGTTCGACACGATGGCCGCGTTGCCGACCGCAATATCGTTCGCCAGCGGTTCGTCGACCGACGTCAGGTTCGTTTCGATCGATGCGTTGGCGTCGATGCTGTTGGCCGGTTCGTTACCCGAACACCCGCCAAGCCCGACCAGCGCGATTGCCGCCAGCGGTGCGATGAATTTCGTCAAACCCGATCTCCCTGTTCGCCGCCGCCGAGGCGGCCGTTACAGCGGCCATAGTAGGGAGCGACGCTAGGGAGACTATAATCCCATTACTTTAGTAGGGTAATGCCGGGCTATCAATCGGCATGTCGGAACATGCAGGCCACCAAGGGGGAAGCCGTCGTTCGAAGATAGCTGTGATGTAAGCCGAGCGGGGTGGTGGAGCTGAGGGGAATCGAACCCCTGACCTCTGCAGTGCGATTGCAGCGCTCTCCCATCTGAGCTACAGCCCCGCCCCTCATCCGGCCATGCCGGGGCCGTTTCTGTAGCGGGCGGTTTTGGCGGATGCAACGGGTCTCGCGCGGTCGCCGCGACAAAATCCGACCGCCCGTTCGCATTGCGATCGATCGCTCGCGCGGCGCTCTTCGTCGCGGCCCATTATCCCGATTGGAACCAACCGCAGGGTCGGCGCTTGTTCGCATACGACATGGCAGCCCGCGCTGCTGCGCCGCGATAACATGAAACATCTGCAGGAGATTTCCATGGGTTATGATCGCTATCCGCGCAACGAAGACTCATCGTGGAACGACCGGTCGGGCGACGACGGACGCTGGCGCGACCGCGACGATCGTTCGCGCAACAGCTATGGTGGTTCGCAGGGTTATGGCAGCGCACAGGGCTCGCGCGGCTATGGCGAGCAAAATTATGGCGGATCGTCGTCGCAGCGCGACGACCGCGACGGCGGGCGCGGTCGGGACTATTACGGCAGTTCGTCGGGCAGCCGTCCCTCGGGTTCGGCCTATGGTGCCGACCGGAACCGTGGCTATGCCAGCCGCGACTTCGACCATAATGACCGCGGGTCCAGCAGCTATGCATCGCAGGGTGACCACTATCAGGGCGGCTATGGCAATGACGGAAACCGCTACGGTACCGACAACCGTTATGGCGAACGGAACCGCGGCGACAACCGCTACGGCGCGGACCGCAACCAAGATCGCAATCGCAGCGATCGGGACTATGATGCCGAAGACCGCGGCTTCCTTGCACGGGCCGGCGACGAAGTCCGGTCGTGGTTCGGCGACGAAGACGCAGAACGTCGGCGCGAGCGCGACCAGCGCTATGACGAGCAGATGTCGCGCTATGACGACCGACACAGCGACCATGCCTATCGCTCGTGGCGCGACACGCAGGTCAGCGCCTTCGACCGCGACTATGACGAATATCGCCAGGAAAACGCGACCCGCTTCCAGAACGAATTTACCGCGTTCCGGACCGAGCGCCAAACGCAGCGCGACAGCCTGACCCGGGTTACCGAGCATATGGAAGTGCTCGGCTCCGATGGCGAGCATGTCGGCGTCGTCGACAAGGTGCGCGGCGATCGTATCATCCTGACCAAGAGCGACGCCGACGCGGGTGGCCATCATCACTCGATCCCGTCGCGCTGGGTCGAATCGATCGATGACAAGGTGAAGCTGCGCAAGACCGCCAGCGAAGCCAAGAAGGCATGGCGCGACGAGGAAGAGCAGCAGGCAATGTTCGGCGGCCAGTCGTCGCAGCAGCGCGGCTATGGCAATGACCGCTTCGGCAACGACCGCAACACCGACAACAACCGCACGACCGGCCAATATGGCAGCGGGTCGACCGCGACCACCGGTCAGGCGCTCGGTTCGGGCACGTCGACCACGGCCGGCACCGGCATCGGTGGCACGACCGATACCGGCACGACCGGCCCCGGCACGTCCGCTACGTCGTCGAGCGACAGTGAAACGAACCTCAATCGCAGCTTCCCCGGAACCTACTGATCGGTTCGCAGCGGCGACAGGCGAAGGGGGTCGGGAAACCGGCCCCCTTTGTTTTGGGCGTGCTGCACCTTACGTAGCGGATCGAAACTGATATGGAGACGTGAGCATGGCGAAGGCTTGGCATCTGGTGCGACGGCCGAACGGAATGCCGGTAGCGGAGGATTTCGCACTGCGCGACCTGCCGACGCGCGAACTGGCGGACGGAGAGGTGCGCGTCGCCAATCGCTGGCTGTCGGTCGATCCCTATATGCGCGGGCGGATGAACGACGGGAAAAGCTATGTGCCGCCCTTTGCGCTGGATGCGCCGATGGACGGGGGCGCGGTCGGTAAGGTGATCGAGAGCCGTGCGGCGGAGTTGCCGGTCGGTACGCGGGTCCAGCACATGGCGGGATGGCGGGACGAGGCGATCGTCGCGGCCAAGGGTGTGCAGAAGCTGCCCGACCTCGGCATTCCCGATCAGGCGTTTCTGGGCGCGCTCGGCATGCCCGGCATGACCGCATGGTTCGGGCTGCTGGCGGTTGCGGAGGCCAAGGCCGGCGACACGGTGTTCGTCTCGGCGGCGGCCGGTGCGGTCGGATCGACCGTGGTGCAGATCGCCAAGGCGAAGGGCATGACCGTCATCGGTTCGGCCGGCGGTACCGACAAGACCGACTGGGTCCGCTCGCTCGGGGCCGACCACGTCCTCGATTACAAGGGCGACGTCCCGCTGGTGAAGGCGCTGGGCGCTGCCGCACCGGACGGTATCGACGTCTATTTCGACAATGTCGGCGGCGACCATCTCGACGCGGCGCTGGCCCATGCGAAGCAGGGCGCACGCTTCGCGATCTGCGGCATGATCGACGGCTATAACGCGTCGCAGCCGACCAGCCTGCGCTATCTAATGCGCGTGATCGCCGCGCGTATCCGCGTGCAGGGCTTCATCGTCAGCGATTTTCTGAACCGCATCGGCGAATTCCATCAGGGAATGGGCGAGATCGTCGCGAGCGGCAAGTTCCAGCGCGAAGAGACGGTGGTCGACGGGTTGGAAGCGACGCCCGACGCGTTCCTTGGCCTGTTCAGTGGCAAGAACAAGGGCAAGATGCTGGTTAAGCTATAAATTCTTCCCCGCTTTGCGGGGAGGGGGACCGCCGCGAAACGGTGGTGGAGGGGGTCCGCCTTGGCACGCAACGGTTCCGTATGCGGACACCCTCTTCCACCAGCCTGCGGCCGATCCTCCTTCGTACCGGGAGGATCTAGGCGGGATCGACATTCGGTTCGCTGGACGCGGGAGTAGCGGTCGATCCCCGTTCGTCACTCCCGCGCAGGCGGGAGTCCATATACGCCAGCGTCGCGGATCGAGCCGAACCGTCGGTGTGTATGGATTCCCGCCTGCGCGGGAATGACGAAATTCCGCGATTATCGGCGAATTTCGATCGGTCCTAATGCAGCTTGGTGATCTTCAACCCGTCTTCCTTCGCGCGCTGCTTGATCGATTCCTCGCTGCGCGTCAGCGCCTTGGCGAGCGCCTTCAACGCCATGCCCTTGCCGGCAAGCTGGTGAAGCTTCTGGATTTCATCGGGTCGCCAGGGCTGGCGATGACGTTCGAATTTTTCGGCCATGGCGTTGCTCCTACGAGTCCGTTTGAAAATGCGCCGTGGCGCATTTTGCGGGCCGGCACCGCCTGCGAAACTCGCTCTATCGCGAGTTTTCAAACAGCCTCTAACGACCCCGCGCCAGCCGGACCAGCGCGGCGTCAAGCGATTGCAGGAAGCGCGATCGATCGGTCTTGCCGAACGGCGGCGGCCCGCCCAGTTGCTCGCCGCCCGCGCGCAGGTCAGCCATGATCGCCCGCGTCGCGATCGCGCCGCCGATCGACGCGCCGGTGAACGGCTTGCCGTTGGGCGCGATGACCGTGGCTCCGGCCTTCAGACAGCGATCGGCGAGCAGGATGTCGGCCGTCACCACGACGCAGTTCCTGTCGGCCGCCTCGGCGATCCAGTCGTCGGCGGCGTCGAACCCGTCCGATACCACCACCCGTTCGACCCATGGCACCAACGGCACGCGCAACTGGCTGTTGCTGACGATCGCCACGCGTGCGCCGAGCCGCTCGGCGACGCGGTACACCTCGTCCTTGACCGGACAGGCATCGGCGTCGACCAGAATACGGATCACGGTTCGATCGGGCCCGTCTCGATCACCTCGATCGCATCGCTCCGCCCGCCGAAATCGGCCGTTTCGCCGGCCATCAGCCCGGTGAGCGCGACGGCGAGCGGCGCGGTGAACGGGATACGCCCCGCCGCCGGATCGGCTTCGTCGCTGCCGACGAGTTCGATCGTCTTGCGCTGCCCGTTCAACCGATAGGTCACCCGCGATCCGAACGCGACCTCATCCTCGGGGATCGGCGCGATCTCGGCCGTCGAATGCCGCGTCCGCCAATAGCGCAAATCGCGCTTGATCGCCGTCGTCCGCTCGGCATCGCCATCGGCCCCCGCCAGTTCGGCCTCCAGCCGTTCGACCTGATTGGCGATCGCCTGCAACCCGCGCCGCGTCACCAGATTGGGGCCGGGCGGCAACGGCAGTTCGAAGCGCGGCTCCTTATGTTCGTCGTCATCCTCCCGCCGGAACGCAACGCTCATCAGATCGCACCCGAAAAGGTGTCGCACTGCGCGGGATCGCCGCTCTGCAGCCCACGCTGCAACCACTTCATCCGCTGCGCCGACGTGCCATGGGTGAAGGTCTCAGGGGATGCACTGTTGCCTTGCAGCGTGTCGTCGCCGATCGCCTGGGCAGCGCGCAGCCCTTCTTCGATATCACCCGGTTCTAGGCGGTTGCGGTTTCGTGCCGCCCAGACGCCGGCATAGCAATCGGCCTGCAACTCCAGCCGTACCGACTGGGCGTTGCCCTGCGCCTTTGGCAGCGTCTGCTGGGCACGGCTGACGGTCTCGGCTTGTCCGGTCAGGTTCTGGATATGATGGCCGACCTCATGCGCGATGACATAGGCCTGCGCGAAGTCGCCCGCCGCGCCGAACCGTTGCGACAACTCCCGGAAGAAGCTGGTGTCGAGGTATACGCCACGATCCGGCGGGCAATAGAAGGGACCCATTGCCGACTGCGCCGCGCCGCATCCCGACTGCGCGCCCTGCTGGTAGAAGCGCATCGTCGGCAGGGGGTATTGTTGCGCCTGTTCGCGGAAAATCGCCGTCCACGTCTGGTTGGTCGATTGCAGGACGCGGCAGGCGAACAGCTCTTCGGCCGTGTCGCACGGAACATTGCCTTGCTGCGAACCCTGTTGCGTCGTCGGGGCCTGCCCGCCGGTCAGCAGGCCACCGCCACCCGAGAACATGAGGAATGCGATGGCGACGACGGCAAGAATGCCGATCGTCCCGCAGCCGAGCCCACGTCCCAGCAACAATGGCAGCAAACCCAGCAGGTTGAAACCGCCGCCGCCGCCGCCACCACCCCGGCCGAGATCCTCTACATTGCTGGCGGGATCGAGATCGTCGAGGCGCATGGGCGGCGGTCCGTTCGTTAAAGGTCCGTACTGAAATGCGCGAAACGGCACCTGCGTTGCAACCGCCGTCCACGAAATCGGTTGTAGGGGCGTTACAACCGATTCGTATAACCCACAAAGTGTCCCCGATGGCCGAAGCCGATCCCCGCCTGCGCCGACAATCCCCGCCCGGCCTGCCGCTCCCCGACTGCGTCGCGCTGGTGCTGCAGGGCGGTGGCGCGCTCGGAAGCTATCAGGCGGGGGTGATCGAGCGGCTGGACGAGACCGGGATCGAGGTCGACTGGGTCGCCGGGATTTCGATCGGTGCGATCAACGCCGCGATCTTTGCCGGCAACCCGCCCGAACATCGCGTCGCGCGGCTGCGCGATTTCTGGACGCAGGCGGCGGGCGTGCTGCCATGGTTCCCGATCCTGCCCGACGACCGGGTGCGCGAATGGGTGCATGAATGGTCGGCGGGCGTGGTGCTGGCGACCGGCGTACCCGGCTTCTTCCGCCCGCGCGGGCTGCCCCCGCAATTCGCCGCCCCCGGCACGTCCGCCGCGCTCAGCTATTATGATACGACGCCGTTACGTGAAACGCTCGACCGGCTGGTCGACTGGGATCGGGTCAATGACGGACCGGTGCGGCTGTCGATCGGGGCGGTCGATATCGAAAGCGGCAACTTCGTCTATTTCGACAGCGCGCGCGAACGGCTGGATGCGCGGCATGTCATGGCGTCGGGCGCGTTGCCGCCGGGCCTGCCGCCGGTCGAGATCGACGGGCGCTGGTATTGGGACGGCGGGCTGGTATCCAACACCCCGCTGACCCACATTCTGGACCATCAGCGCGACCCGATGCTGGTGTTTCAGGTCGATCTGTTTCCTGCCGAAGCACTCTTGCCGCGCACGATCGGCGATGTCGTCGCCCGGGAAAAGGAAATCCGTTTTTCCAGCCGGACGCGACAGGTGACCGCCGACCGGCTGCGCCTGCGGCAGGAGCGCGAACTGATCCGGCGCATGGCCGCCAAGCTGCCGGTCGAACTGCGCGACGATGCCGATGTCCGCGCGCTCGAGGCGATGGCCGACGAACACCCCTTGAGCCTCGTCCACCTGATCTATCGCGCCAATCGGTGGGAAGGCGGGGCGCGCGACTTCGAATTTTCGGCACGCGCGATGGAGGAACATTGGGCGGCGGGCAGGGCGGCGATCGCCGACACGCTCGCCAATGCCCGCGTCGTCGCCGAAAACATCCTCGACGGTCGGACCGCCGCGTTCGACCTCACCCCGCATCCTCATCAACGCCAAGGATAATCCATGTTCCTGAAGGGCAAGACCGCGATCGTCACCGGCTCCACCTCCGGCATCGGCCTCGCCTATGCGAAGGCATTTGCCGCGGCGGGCGCGACCGTCGTCATCAACGGCTTCGGCGACGAGGACAAGATCGAGGCCGAACGCGCCGGACTGGCGCAGGCAAGCGGTGCCGAGGCGCGCTATGACAAAGCCGACATGACCAAGCCGGACCAGATCGCGGCGATGGTCGACAAGGCGGCGGCGGAGTTCGGATCGGTCGACATCGTCGTCAACAATGCCGGTATCCAGCACGTCGCGAAGATCGAAGAGTTTCCGAT
Organism: Sphingomonas sp. Leaf5; assembly: GCF_001421155.1. NCBI lineage: Bacteria > Pseudomonadati > Pseudomonadota > Alphaproteobacteria > Sphingomonadales > Sphingomonadaceae > Sphingomonas > Sphingomonas sp. Leaf5. Next base: position 265,001 of record NZ_LMJZ01000001.1, read on the forward strand.
CGACAAATGGGACGCGATCCTCGCGATCAACCTGTCATCGGCCTTCCACATGATCCGGGCCGCCGTGCCCCATATGAAGAAGGGCGGATGGGGCCGGATCATCAACACCGCGTCGGCGCACAGCCTGGTCGCCAGCCCCAACAAGTCGGCCTATGTCACCGCCAAACACGGGCTGGCCGGGCTGACCAAGACCGTCGCGCTGGAAGTCGCGACCTTCGGCATCACTGCCAACTGCATCTCGCCCGGCTATGTCTGGACCCCGCTGGTCGAACAACAAATTCCCGATACCATGGCCTCGCGCGGCCTGACCCGCGAACAGGTGATGAACGACGTGCTGCTGGCGGCACAGCCGACCAAGGAGTTCGTCACGTCCGAACAGGTGGCAAGCCTGGCGCTCTATCTGTGCCGGGACGAGGCGAAGGCGATCACCGGTACCAACCTGTCGATCGACGGCGGCTGGACCGCGGCATGATCGCGGCATGAAGCGGAGCGCGTGCATCGCCGGGCTGATGCTCGGCCTGTCGACCGGCGGTTGTGGCGGCGGGGCAGGGGCGGCATCGGCCGGCACCGCCCCGTCGGAGCGTCCAGCCGCCGGCGACGACTGGCGGCGCGTGGGGACGCCGGCCGATCGCGATCGGCTGCGGCGGTGGCGCGAGGCGTGGATGGCAGCCTTGCCGCGCGCCCGTGCGGCCGATCCGGCGGCGATCGCCGAGCAGGGCGCGTTGTTTCAGCCCGACCTGGCGCTGACCGGCACGGCCCCGTCCGGACGCTATCGTTGCCGGGTGTTCAAACTGGGCGCGGCGGGCAGCGCGATGCGCGATTTTACCGCCTATCCGCCGTTCGACTGCCGGATCGCCGACGAAGGGCGGGTGCGTAGTTTCTACAAGGAAACCGGTTCGCAGCGCCCGGTCGGGCTGTTGTTCGCCGATGGCGACCGGACGATCTTCCTCGGCACGCTGTCGCTCGGCGACGAACGGGCGGCGCTGCAATATGGGCAGGACCGCGACCGCGACATGGCGGGCGTGCTGGAACGCATCGGCGAAGGGCGCTGGCGGCTGGTGCTGCCCTATCCGCGGTTCGAATCGCTGCTGGACGTGATCGAACTGGTGCCGGCGGACTGATTCTCCCGACGCACGCTGTTCGTCATTCCCGTCCGCGCGGGAATGACGAACACGACTGCACTACGCCGGCAGCGTCCGCCGCACCGTCTCGTAGCAATCGTCGATATGCGAATTGCCGACCAGCTTCATCGCCCCGAAACTGATGCCCGCCGCCGCGATCTGCCCGGCGAACGGCACGAACCGCAACAACGACTTGCTGGCATAGCGCGCCCCGACCCGGCGGATCAGCATCGTCACCACCCGCCGCGTGATCGACCGGCCGATGACGCCGTTGCCCAGATTGGCGGCGATCAACAGCACCTGCTTGGCCCGATCGGGTTCGAGCGCCTGAACCTGTTTCTCGCTCAGCCCGAACCGGTCGCTGATGTCGGGCAGCAATTTCGTCAGGATATTGGCGTCGACGATCAGGTCCGCGCCGGGCACCGGCACCGCCGAAGCGCCCGCCGATACCAGCGCCCGCTTGGTCACCAGCTTGCGCGCATCGTCACGGACGCGGTCGAGTTCGGCGATGGTCGTGATGTGCATGCTGGCTCCGTATCGTTTCGTTGCCGCATCAACGCCGTTCTTGCCAAGCGGCTCCCGATCTTTCAGTTTGCCGATATTCGATATTTAGGACGGACCTGTTGATGATCGTACGTCTCGGCGCGTTGCTTGCCACGACCGCTTTCGCGCTTCCGGCGAATGGAGCCGCCATGCCGCAAACCCCGACTGCCGCCGCCGCCATCGACGCCACCCCGCTGACCGCGAAATGGAGCGGCCCGTATCAGGGGGTGCCGCCATGGGACAAGGTGACGCCGGCGATGTTTCCGGCCGCCTTCCCGGTGGCGATGGCCGAAATGCGCCGCGAGATCCACGCGATCCGGGACGACAAGCGACCGGCGACGTTCAGGACGGTGATCGAACCGCTGCAACTGGCCGGTGACATGATGGACCGGGTCGGGTCGATGTGGGGCGTCTATACCAGCAACCTCGCGACGAAGGACGTACAGGCGATCGACCGCGAATGGTCGCCCAAACTGTCGGCGTTCAACGACGAACTGTTCCTCGACCCGAAACTGTTCGCCCGGATCAAGGCGGCGTACGACAGCCGCGCCAAACAGAATCTGAACCCCCAGCAATTGCGCCTGCTGGAGCGGACCTATCGCAGCTTCGTCCGGCGCGGCAGCCTGCTGACCGATGCGCAGCGTCAGCAGGTCAGCGGCCTGAACCAGCAACTGTCGGTCGCCTATAACGACTTCAGCCAGAAGGTCCTTGCCGACGAGGAGACGTGGATCGTCGTCGACGATGCACAGCAGTTGGCGGGCCTGCCCGACAGCTTTGTCGCCTCGCTGAAGGCGGCGGCCGACGAACGCGGCCTTGCCGGCAAATGGGCGATCGTGAACACGCGGTCGTCGGTCGCGCCGGTGCTGACCTACGCCACCGACCGGGGTTTACGGGAGAAGGTCTGGCGTGCGTTCACCATGCGCGGCGACAATGGCGGCGCGAACGATACCAAGGCGACGATCGCCACGATCCTGAAGCTGCGGCAGGAGCGGGCGAAACTGCTCGGTTTCCGCAACCACGCCTATCTCCGCATGGACGATACGATGGCGGGCACGCCTGCCAATGCGAAGGCGCTGATGATGCGTGTATGGCCCGCCGCCGTCGCGCGCGTGCGGGAGGAAGTGGCGGACATGCAGGCGCTTGCCGTCAAGGACGGTGCGACCATCACCATCGCGCCATGGGATTATCGCTTCTATGCCGAGAAGGTCCGCAAGGCGAAATACGACCTCGATGAAAGCGAGGTGAAGCCGTATCTGCAACTCGACAACATCCTCGCCGGTGCTTTTTATGCAGCGGGGCGGCTCTACGACCTGAAGTTCACCGAGAATACCGGGCAGATTCCGGTGTTCGAAAAGAATGTCCGGACCTTCGTCGTGACCGACGCGCGGACGGGCAAGAATGTCGGTGTGTTCTATTTCGATGCGTTCGCGCGGTCGGGCAAGCGATCGGGGGCATGGGCGACCCGGTATCGCGGTCAGCAGAAGCTGGGCGGCGAGACCAACGTGCTGGCGTCGAACAACAACAATTTCGTAAAGGGCGCGGCCGGCGAGCCGACGCTCATCAGCCTCGACGATGCGACGACGCTGTTCCACGAATTCGGTCATGCGATCCATTCGCTGTTGCAGGACGTTACCTATCCGGGTCTTGCCGGCACGCCGCGCGACTTCGTCGAATATCCCAGCCAGGTGAACGAAAACTGGTTGCTGACCCGCGACGTGCTCGACCGCTATGCCAAACATTACCAGACCGGCCAGCCGATGCCGCAGGCGCTGGTCGACAAGATCGAGAAGTCGTCGACCTTCAACCAGGGTTTCTCGACGGTCGAGTATCTGTCGTCGGCGATCGTCGACATGGCGTTGCATGATCGCGAGACGCCGGTGACCGACCCGGCGGCGTTCGAGCGCGACACGCTGGCACAGATCGGCATGCCCAAGCAGATCGTGATGCGGCACCGCCTGCCGCAGTTCAATCACCTGTTCTCGTCCGATGCCTATTCGGCGGGCTATTATTCCTATCTGTGGTCGGAAACGATGGACGCCGACACCTGGGCCGCGTTCGAGGCGACCGGCAATGTCTGGGACAAGGCAACGGCGGATCGTTTCCGCAAGACGCTGCTGTCGACCGGCAACGAAACCGACCGCAAGGAAGCCTATCGTGCCTTCCGTGGACGCGACCCGGACGTGACCGCGTTGTTCAAGCGCCGCGGTTTCCCGGTCCAATAAATTCCTCCCCGGCACGGGGAGGGGGACCAGCGACGCTGGTGGAGGGGGGCGTCCGCATACGGACCCGTTGCGCGTGCGGACACCCCCCTCCACCGTCCTGCGGACGACCCCGTCCCGCATGAATGGGGGAGAATTTTCGGTCGCCGCCTCGCCCCATTTCGACGAAAGCATCCGCCGGACCCATCCTCCCTCTCGCCAAGCGCGTTGAAATTATATAACAAGCGCTTGTAACGAGTCTGCGCGACCGAAACCGGCGACGTGGAAGCGACATGGAGAGTGCATGACCGGCGATAGCCGCACGAATCTGCCGCGCCTCGCGCTGCATGTGCCTGAACCCAAATTCCGTCCCGGCGACGCGGTGGACTTCGCCGACGTGGCCGTGCCCGCCGCCGGTGCGCAGCCACGTCCCGATACGACCGCTGCGCCCGACAGCTTCCACGACCTGTCCTACACGCTGGTCCGGGTGCTGGATGCGCAGGGGCAGGCGGTCGGCCCGTGGAACCCGCGCCTCGACCCGGACGTGTTGCGCCGGATGCTGCGCCACATGGCGACGGTCCGCGCCTTTGACGAGCGCATGTTCCGCGCGCAGCGGCAGGGCAAGACCAGCTTCTATATGAAATGCACCGGCGAAGAGGCGATCGCCATCGCCGGCACGATGGCGCTCGACCGCGACGACATGACCTTTCCCAGCTATCGGCAACAGGGCATCCTGATCGCGCGCGATTACTCGATGGTCGAGATGATGAACCAGATCTACTCGAACCGCGGCGACAAGTTACAGGGCAAGCAGTTGCCGATCATGTATTCGTCGAAGGACTATGGCTTCTTCTCGATCTCGGGCAACCTGACGACGCAATATCCACAGGCGGTCGGCTGGGCGATGGCGTCGGCCTCGAAGGGCGATACCCGCATCGCGGCGACGTGGTGCGGGGAGGGGAGCACCGCCGAGGGCGACTTCCACTCCGCACTGACCTTCGCCACCGTCTATCGCGCGCCGGTGATCTTCAATGTCGTCAACAACCAGTGGGCGATCAGCAGCTTTTCGGGGTTCGCGGGGGCGGAGGCGACGACCTTTGCCGCGCGGGCGATCGGCTATGGCATCGCCGGCCTGCGGGTCGACGGCAATGACGCGCTGGCGGTCTATGCCGCGACGGCATGGGCGGCCGAGCGGGCACGGACCAATGCCGGTCCGACGCTGATCGAGCATTTCACCTATCGTGCCGAGGGCCATTCGACCTCCGATGACCCGTCGCAATATCGATCGGCGGGCGAACCGACGGCATGGCCGCTGGGCGATCCCGTCGCGCGGCTGAAGGGGCATTTGATCGCGATCGGCGAGTGGGACGACGAGCGTCACGCGGCAATGGACCGCGACGCCGCCGAACGCGTACGCGCTGCCCAGAAGGAAGCGGAGACGAACGGCATTCTCGGTCACGGCCTGCACCAGCCGCTCGACACGCTGTTCGACGGCGTGTTCGAGGAAATGCCTTGGCACCTGCGCGAGCAGCAGGCGCAGATGATGGCCGAGGAGGAAGCCTCCGGCCGCCCCTGGGCGCGCAAGGAGGGCCACTGACATGGCGCGAATGAACATGATCCAGGCGATCAATTCCGCCATGGACGTCATGATGGATCGCGATCCGAACGTGATCGTGATGGGCGAGGATGTCGGCTATTTCGGCGGGGTGTTCCGCGCGACCGCGGGCCTGCAGAACAAATATGGCAAGACCCGCGTGTTCGACACGCCGATCACCGAATGCGGCATCATCGGCGTCGCGGTCGGCATGGGGGCCTATGGCCTGCGTCCGGTGCCCGAAATCCAGTTCGCCGATTACATTTATCCGGCGCTCGACCAGCTGGTGAGCGAGGCGGCGCGGCTGCGCTATCGCTCGGCGGGCGACTTCATCGCGCCGATCACGGTCCGCTCGCCGTTCGGCGGCGGCATCTTCGGTGGACAGACCCACAGCCAGTCGCCCGAGGGCATCTTCACCCACGTATCGGGCATCAAGACGGTGATCCCGTCGACGCCCTATGATGCCAAGGGGCTGCTGATCGCCGCGATCGAGGACAACGACCCGGTCCTCTTCTTCGAACCCAAGCGCATCTATAACGGCCCCTTCGATGGCAATTGGGACAAGCCGGCGCAGAACTGGTCGAAACACCCGCAAGGCGAGGTACCCGAGGACTATTACCGGATCGAGCTGGGCAAGGCGAAGGTCGTGCGCGAAGGTGGCGACCTGACCATTCTCGCCTATGGCACCATGGTCCATGTCGCGCAGGCGACCGTGGAAGCAGCCGGGATCGACGCCGAAATCCTCGATCTGCGCACGCTGGTGCCGCTCGATATCGAGGCGATCGAGGCGTCTGTGAAGAAGACCGGCCGCTGCATGATCGTGCACGAGGCGACCCGGACGGGCGGCTTCGGTGCCGAACTGTCGGCGCTGGTGCAGGAACGCTGCTTCCACCATCTCGAAGCGCCGATCGAGCGCGTGACCGGCTTCGACACGCCGTATCCGCATAGCCTCGAATGGGCGTATTTCCCGGGGCCGGTCCGCATCGGACAAGCGCTCAAGAAAATCATGCAGGACTGACAAGCCATGGCACGTTTCTCCTTCCGCCTGCCCGATATCGGTGAAGGCATTTCCGAGGCCGAGATCGTCGCATGGCACGTCGCCGTCGGCGACCGTGTCGAGGAAGACGGCCGTCTCGCCGACATGATGACCGACAAGGCGACGGTCGAGATGGAAAGCCCGGTCGCGGGCACCGTCGTCGAACTGGCGGGCGAGCCGGGCGACCAGGTGGCGATCGGCGCGACACTGGTCGTGATCGAGACGGCCGAAGAGGTCGTCCAGCCGGCCGAACCCGAGCGGGTCGAGGCGGAAAATCCGGGTGTGGAGGAGGTTGCAACCTCTCCCCGGAACGGGGAGGGGGACCATGCGCAGCATGGTGGAGGGGGCGCGCCGCTGGACGCAACGCCAGCTGCCGTCCCGCAAGAGGCCACCCCCCTCCACCATCCGGCTACGCCGGACGGTCCCTCTACCCATGAACGGGGAAGAGTTCTGGCCTCACCGGCCGTCCGCGCCCGCGCAGCCGACCTCGGCATCGACCTGTCCGCCGTCCACCATGACGGTCCCCACATCCGCCATGCCGATCTCGACGCGTACCTCCGCTACGGCAGCGCGCAGGGCTATCACACCCCCAACGTATCGCGCGCCCGCCCGGACGAAACCGTCAAGGTCATCGGCATGCGCCGCCGCATCGCCGAGAACATGGCGGCGGCCAAGCGCCACATCCCGCACTTCACCTATGTCGAGGAGATCGACGTCACCGCGCTGGAGGCGATGCGCGGCGACCTGAACATGGCGCGTGGGTCCCGGCCAAAGCTGACCATGCTGCCGCTGCTGATCGTCGCGATCTGCCGCACGCTGTCCGATTTCCCGATGCTCAACGCGCGCTATGACGACGAGGCTGGGGTGGTGACGCGGTTCGGGCGGGTGCATCTGGGCATGGCGGCGCAGACCGATGCCGGGCTGATGGTTCCGGTAATCCGCGACGCGCAGGACCTGAACCCGTGGCAGCTCGCGACCGAGATCGTCCGGCTGGCTGAGGCGGCACGCACCGGCAAGGCGAAGTCGGAGGAACTGTCGGGCGGCACGATCACCGTCACCTCGCTGGGGCCGCTCGGCGGCATCGCGACCACCCCGGTCATCAATCGCCCCGAAGTCGCGATCATCGGCCCGAACCGCATCGTCGAACGCCCGGTGTTCCGCGCGCGCGCCGGTGGCGGCGAGGAAATCGTCAAGGCCAAGCTGATGAACCTGTCGATCAGTTGCGATCACCGCGTCGTCGACGGTCATGACGCCGCCAGCTATGTCCAGGCGTTGAAGCGGCTGATCGAAACGCCGGTACTGCTGTTCGCCGACTGATCGCGGAGGAAGCGGGCAAGGTTGACGATCGCGGCGCACTGATCCTCCCCGGCACGGGGAGGGGAACCAGTGAAGCTGGTGGAGGGGGGCGTCCAAGCAACGCAACCGTTGCGTTGCGTTGCGTGGACGCCCCCTCCACAACCGCTTCGCGGCGGTCCCCCTCCCCGTGCCGGGGAGGACTCTAGGCGATCGGCTCGTCGAACATCAGCGCGCGGACGAACCGCACCGGCGGCGATCCGTGCGAGATCGCGCTATTGTTGTAGCGCATCAGGTCGAACCCGCCGCCCGCGCGCCGTTCGGCCTCGCGGCGCATGTCCATATGCTCGCTATAGCCGACGAAATAGCTGAGCAACTGCGTCGACCCCAGCCGCGCGCGGGTCCATTTGCCGGCAGCCTCACGCTCCTGCTGGAACGCACCTTCCATCATCAGCTTCATCGCCTGTGCTTCGGTCAGCCCCTCGGTATGGATGCCGATGTCGAGCAGCGTGTTGGTGATCGATCGCATCCGCATCTTGAGCACGGTCAGCTTGAACAGCGGATCGCCGTCGAGATAGTCGGCGTCGGCCATCAGCCGTTCGGCATAGACCGCCCAGCCTTCGACGAACGGACCCGACGACAATACCGCGCGCAGCACCGATTTGTTCTCGTTGCTGTGCGCGATCTGAAGATAATGGCCCGGCATCGCCTCATGGATCGACAGGTCGTGGAGCATATAGTCGTTATATTCGCGCAGGAACGAGGTCGTCTGCGCCTCGGTCCAGTCGGCCGGGATCGGCGACACGGCATAGAAGGTGCCGAGATTCTTTTCGAGCGGGCCGGGGCTGTCGCAATAGGCGACGGCGACGCCCTGCTGGAATTTCGGCATCTCGATGATCTGGACCGGGGTGGTCGGGACCCGCACCAGCTTCTTCTCACGCACGAATGCCGTCGCCTGTTCCAGCGTCGCGCGCGCCTTCGACATCACCTGCGACCGGGTCGGGCGGCGGGCGTAGCTCATTTCCAGCGCGGCCTCGATCGCCTTTTGTTGCTGCGCCGGGGTTGGTTTGGCGGGGGTGGCCGGGGCCTTCGGACGGCCGCGCAATACGATGCGCGCCTGTTCGTACATCTCGGCACGGGTGTCGGCGGCGGCGCGGACGGCGCGGGCCTTGATCTCGGTCCGCGACAGCGGCGACAGGAGGGCGAACTTTACCTTCTGATCGTACAGTTCGGGCGACAGGCGGAACTCGCCCTTGGCGGCGGGCACCAGCACCGTATCGAGCCAGCGCTGCTGTTCGGCGGTTGCGGCCTTCAACGTCGCGACGGCGCGATCGAACTTCGCGCGGTCGCCGCGGTTCAGCGTGGTGCGATGCGGCGCGAGCATCGTCTCGACGATCTGCAGGATGCCGTCATTCTGTTTGGCGACGGTGGTGGCGTAGATGGCGGGAACGCGTTCGGGGACGATGCTGGCGCGCATCTGCGCATACATGGCCGGTACCTGCTCCATCCGCCGCGTCGCCGATCGCAGCCGTTGCGGCCACGGCGCGAAATCGCGCGCGGCCAGCGCGTACAGGCCGCCCGAAATGGTCCCGGCCGCCCCCTGCGGGTCCCACGCAAAGGGCTGCAGGACTTCGAGCGTCCACAATTGATAGCGCAGGTCGTTGTCGAGCAGCGCGGCATCGACCTGATCGTCGCGCGACAGCGTGTCGCGGGGAATGGCGTTCAGTTCGAGCAGCGTCGCGCGCAGGAACGCCGCGTCGCGGGCGCGACCGGCGGCGGACAGGTCCTCGACCTCGCTGTCATGGGCGTGATTGCCGAGCGCGGTGGCATAGCCCGGATGCAGCTTCGCCATGCCGTCGAGATAGCGTTTCGACAGCCGCGCGAAATCGCCGGCCGGGCCGCTTTGCGCCAGCGCCGGAAAGCTGCCGGCCAGCGGCGCGAGCGCCATCAGCGCGACGAAATGGCGGCGATCCATGTGGCAATTCCCCCTATATTCTCTGCCGGCCACGCTACCGGGCCGGTGCCGCCGCACAAGCGGATTCAGCGTGCCTCGCGCAGTTCGATCGCGCGGGCGAATACCGCCGCGAACATCTCGGGCGTCAGTCGCCCGGTATTCTGGTTGTAGCGCGAGCAGTGATAGCTATCGATCAGCGTCCGCCCGCCGGGCATGGCATGTTCGGCCAGATGCGCGAACGGCGCCTTGGGCAGGCGACCGCCCAGCACCTTGACCGCCGACTGGTGCGCGATGGCACCCAGCGCGACGACGACGCGCAGCGACGGCATCGCCGCCAGATCGGCGTCGAGGAACGGGCGGCACGTGCGGATTTCCTCCGGGGACGGCTTGTTTTCGGGCGGCAGGCAGCGGACCGCGTTGATGATCGCGATCCCCTTGGGCACCGGCGCGTCCTCGACCCGGCCGGTATAGACGCCCTCGGCCAGACCGGCGGCGATCAGCGTGTCCCAAAACAGCGGCCCCGACCGGTCGCCGGTGAACGGCCGGGCGGTACGGTTGGCACCCTGCAACCCCGGCGCGAGGCCGATGATCGCCAGCCACGGATCGGGATCGGCCAGCACTGGCACCGGCGCGTTCCACCATGTCGGATGTTCGACGCGCAGCGTTTCGCGCAGCGCTACGAGGCGCGGGCAGCGCGGACAGTCGCGCGACGGCTCGGCAGCGGACGGCTCGGCGGCGGGCGCGGCTTCGAGCTGGTCATGGGCGGCGGCGTCGGGGTCGAGCGGGGCGGGGGTGGTGATTTCCATGTCCGCGCGATAGGCGCGGGCGATGACGACCTCAACCTATGCGATTGCGATCGGATCGAACCGGCGGGGGCGGCATGGCGGTCCGGCCGCGACGATCCGCGCGGCGATCGCGGCGCTGAAGGGGGTAAGCGCGGTCGCGCCGATCATCGGCAGCGCGCCGCTGGGGCCGTCGCTGCGACGCTATGCCAACACGGCGGTGCTCATCGACAGCGATCTGTCGCCAGCGGCGCTGCTGATCCGGTTGAAGGCGATCGAGCAGGCGTTCGGGCGGCGGCGCGGGCGGCGCTGGGGATCGCGCGTCCTCGACCTCGACATCGTCCTGTGGTCGGGGGGATGCTGGTCGGGGCCGGGGCTGACCGTGCCGCATATCAGCTTTCGCGAGCGCGACTTCGTGCTCGGTCCGCTCGTCCGGATCGCGGGCGACTGGCGCGATCCGGTGAGCGGACGGACGGTGCGGCACCTCCATCATCTGGTTGACCGCGCCCGTCCGCGAGATTAGGGGACGTCGCTTCGTGGGCCCGTAGCTCAGTTGGTAGAGCAACGGACTTTTAATCTGTAGGTCTCGGGTTCGAATCCCGACGGGCTCACCACCGCACCTTCAGAAATCGAACCGTGCCGTGGCTGAAATGGCGCGGCCGTTGAGCAGGCGTCCGCGCACGATGCCGCTGGTCGGGATGCGGTCCTCGTCGATGCCGGTCAGCGCCACCACGTCGAACAGGTTGGTGGCGTTCAGCGACAGCAGCAGCCGGTCGGTCGCATGGACCTGTGCAAAGGCGTTGGTGGTGACATAGCCCGGCATCTTCAGCAGGTTGACGTCCTGCGCGAAGCTGTCGGTGGTGCCGATCAACACCGCACCCACCGCGAACCGGTCGGTGCTGATCTGCGGCGTCGCCTGAAAGATCAGGCTGGCCTGGTGGCGCGGCTTGTTGCCGTTGACGGTCGGATCGACCCGGTCGCGGACGATGGTGGCGTCGGTATAGGTCGCGCCGCCGTTCAGGCTGAACAGCCCCATGCGGAACCCGCCTTCGAATTCCAGACCCTTCGCATTGTAATCGCGGGCGATCACCGCCCCGGTCGAGGTGTTGATGTTCGAATCCTGCGCATCGACATGGAAGCCGGTCAGGTTCAGCGTCAGGTTCGGCTGGCGGTATTTCACGCCGATCTCGGCCTGCTTGACCGGGTCGTAGGCGGCGGACGGAATGGCGAGCCGGCCGGTCGCATTGTCGATGACCGAACCGAAGGTGATGCGGTCGGCATTTGCCCGCGCGCCATGGCTGTAGCGGGCGAACACCGCCAGCGGCTCGGCGATGCGGAAGTTCACGCCGGTCGAATAGGACAGGTAGCGATAGGTATAATCGACCAGCCCCGGTGCCGTCGGGGTCACGCCGACCCGATGTTCGGGCGCGGAGATCACGCCGTCGCCATCGATATCGCGGGCAACCTGTCCGACCCGGCCACCGCCCAGTTCGACGCCGAACACCTGCCCCTTCGCACTGCCGACGTCGTAGCGCAGGCTGCCGCCGACCGACACGCGGCCGATCTTGTAATTGGCCGAGGCGAACGGCGCGTTGACGCTGTAGTTCAGGCGCAGGGTACGGCGCTGCGTGCCCGACAACGGGTTATGGGCATAGATGCCGCCCGCCGTGCGCGCCACGCCGGCGCTGGTGAAGACGTCGAGCAGCTCGGCATCGCCGCCGCCCTTCACCTCGGTGATCGCCGTGCCGTACAGGATCGAGGTGTCGATCGCCTGCCGCGCGGCATAGAAGCCGGCGGTGGTGGTCAGATCGCCGTCGCCGACCTTCCACACGCGGCTGGCGCGCAGGTCGTTGGTGACGTTGCCGACATCGGCCTGCCGCCGGTCGCGGATATTGTAGATGCCGATCAGCCCGTTGCCGTTGAGCGCGGTCGGATCGGCGATCGACGTGCCGGCGTTCGCGCCGCTGGCGTAGCGGAAGCTGCCGCCGGTCGCGCCGAGCCGGGCGAGGGCCGCCGCCGGCGTCAGGTACAGTGCGGTGAACGGACCGACCAGCCCGCCGCTGCGGCTCGACACGCGGAAGCGGTCGATGACCGTCCAGTCGCCGAGCGTCACCGCGGTTTCTACACCGAAAGCGAGTTGGCGGACGTGCTGGCCCTTGCGGATATCCTCGACGATCGGCTGGTTGCGTTCGTCGAGCACGACGAAGGATTGCAGCGCGCGGGTCGACAGCGTGTCGCGGGTCGGATCGAAGCCGGCGACGGCGCGCAGTTCGGGGTCGTCGTTGCTGCCCGAAATGCTCAGTGGCACCGAATCATAGGATGGCGAGCGGTCGTCGAGATATTTGCCGTACAGCCGGATATAGCCGCCGGTGAATTCGCGGGTGACGTTCGCCTTGATCTGGCCGCCGCGCTGCCCGTCGAAACCGATGCGGCGCACACCCTCGCCCTGACGATAGAAGCCACCGATATGAAAGCGGGTATTGGCGTCGATCCGGCGGCCATAGTCGAAATCGGCACGATACTGGTCGAAATCGAGTCCGGCGCTGAGTGCCACTGCGCCGCCATCGCGTTCGCCGGTTTTCGAGATGAAGTTGATGATGCCGCCCGGCGCGTTCGAGGCGAAGGTCGATGCGGAGCCGCCGCGGATCGCCTCTACCTGCGCGAGGTTCAGGTCGACGCGCAGTGCGGTGTCGGCGCTGGCCCCGACGATGTCGCCGAACTCCATCACCGGCAGGCCGTCTTCCTGCAACTGGATGAATTTCGCGCCCGAAGACGATAGCGGCAGGCCGCGAATGGTGATGTTCGAGATGCCCTCGCCGGTCGGTGCTTCGGCCAGCACACCTGGAATGTCGCGCAGCAGTTCGCCGATCGAACGCGGTGCCAGCTTGGCGATCTCGGCTTCGCGCAGGACGCTGGTCGAGGTCGCGCTGTCGAGTCGGTCGCGGCCCTTGGCAACGCCGGTCGTCACGGTATCCGCACCCGCCGGTTGCTGCGGCGGCTCCGTCGAAAGCGCCGGTGCCGCGGCCAATACCCATGCCATTGCCGTCGTCGACAGACCCAGACCCATCTTCATCCTCCCCGCAATTATCGTTGATGCGATCTGGCAGGATTTATTTGTCGTTTGGTTAAGAGCGTAATCAATGGAAAGACCGGTGGTCGAAAATCGATGACGACGACCCTGCCTGGTCTTTGCGGAACAGTTCATCGTCGCGTTAGGCGCTTGTTAGCCATCTTCGCGTATCTTGGCCGAGAAAATGGTATCGCGAGATGGGCGTCCGAAGCGGTCCGGTCGGTGGCGACGGCCAAGGGACCGGCAAAGGGGATGGGACCGTTGATGCGGGTGCAAAGAGCGATGATCCGGTTTCGGGACGGCTCCACGCGCACGAAGCTGACGATCGCGTTCGGCATCCTGCTGGCGACCGCGATCGTGATGATCGCGCTGGTCGCGCACCAGATCGATTCGATCCACCGATCGGCGGACCTCAATCAGCAAAGCGCCAAGATCATCCGCCTGTCGCACATCGCCGAAAAGGGCGTGATCCGCGTCAACTCCCAACTGCGCGGCGTGCTGCTGACCGGCAATTTCGACTATCTCGACACCTATTACGAAGGGCGTGCGCAGTTCGTCGGGTCGATGCGGACCTTGTCGACGCTGGTCGACCTGCCGGAACAGCGCGCCTTGCTGCGCGACGCGGTCACCGCCTTTGCCGACTGGAACCGGCGTTACAGCGACCCGCTGGTGACGATGGCGCGCGAGCCGGGCGGGCGGGAACGAGCAGCGCAAGTGCTGATCGCGGCCGGCGCAAAGGCGCGCGTGACCTACATCAACAGGATGATCGAAGCGGTACGCGACAGCGAGGAACGGCGCATCGCCATCCGCGAGGCGGAATTGCACCAGACCATGAACCACGCCTTCATCGCGCTGGGCGGGGGCGGGATCGGCCTGATGGCGATCGCGGCGGCGATGGGATGGTTGCTGACACAATCGATCGCGGTCCCACTGGCGCGGCTGACCGGCATCGTCGACGCGCTGGCGCGGCGCGATTTCGCGGGGAGCGTACCGCCGGAGCATCGCAAGCGGCGCGACGAGATCGGACGGATCGGCCGGTCGCTGGAAGTCTTTCGCCTCGCCGGCATCGAGAACGAACGGCTGGAAGCCGAGGCGCGGCGGTTGACCGATGCCCATGCCCGCGACGCCGAGGATGCGGCCCGGCGCGTCCGGATCGATGCCGAGCGCGACCGCGATACCATCCGCATCATCGGCGCGGGGCTGGCGGCGATCGCACGGGGCGACCTGACCTTCCGCCTGCACGCCGGACTGTCGGGCGACGCGGCGGTGCTGAAACAGGATTATGATTCGGCGCTGGCGCAATTGGGTGGCTTGCTGGCCCGGGTCGACCAGATGGTGCGGGCGGTCGACTGCGAGACGCGCAGCGTCGTCGTCGTCGCGGAACAACTGACCCAGCGGACCATCGAACAGTCGGACGCGATCGGCGTGGTCGGCGATCGGTTGACGCAGGTCACGGCCCTGATCGACCGCAACACCGTCGGGGTTCGGCGGGTCGCCGAGGTTGCGCATTCGACCGGGCAGGCCGCCGAACAGTCGCGCCGGACGGTGGCGGAGGCGGTGCGGGCGATGGCACGGATCGACGAGAGTTCGGAACAGATCGGCGCGATCGGCGGGCTGGTCCGCTCGATCGCCGAACAGACGCATCTGCTGGCCCTCAACGCGCAGATGGAGGCGGCCCGTGCCGGCGCGGCGGGCAATGGTTTCGCGGTCGTCGCACGCGAAGTCAGTCAGCTCGCCACGCGGTTGCGGGTGGCGAGCCACGACATCGCCCAGTCGCTGTCGTCCGCCCGGTCGTGCGCGGTCGAGGGCGTCGATCTGGTCGGGGCGGCCAGCGGCAAGCTGGCCTCGATCCTGCGCGATGTGAAGGAGATGTCGACGCTGGTCACCGATCTGGCGGGCGCGGCCGAGCGGCAGGCGCGCGACGTGCAGGACGTGGACGGGCGGATGCGCGACATCGCCGGCGTCACCGAACGCAATGCGGTGGCCGCGGGCGAGGCGGGCGAGACGCTGGCCCGGTTGTTGACCGGGGCCGATGCGCTTGCGCGGTCGCTGGCGCAGTTCCGTATTCCGGGCGCGATCGAACCGGCGGCGCTGCCGGCCGCTGCCTGAAGCGATTGTACGTGGCGACGGGCGTCCGTTTCGTCGCGTGCCGCGTTCGGTCGGCATGGTCGATCCGCTGCGCCCCGAACCCCGTCCGTCCCGCCGGTTGCCATGGAGCATCATCGGCATCGCGATCGCCGGATGCCTGTTGCTGGTCCTATTCTTTCTGGGGACGCGGGTCGTGGAGGGCGATACCTTCGCGCTCGACCGGCGGTTGCTGCTGGCATTGCGCGGAAGCGATGGCGCACCGCTCGGTTCGGCACGTTTCGCGTCGATGGTGCGCGACGTCACCGCGCTGGGCAGTACGACCGTGCTGACGATCGTCATCGTCTTCGTCACGCTGCTGCTGGCCAGCATGGGGCGGTGGCGCACCGGGGCGCTGGTCGCGCTGGCCTGTACCGGCGGCATGCTTGCCAATGTGGCGCTCAAGCATGGGGTGGCGCGGGCACGGCCCGATCTGGTCCCGCATCTGATGACGGAGACGTCGAACAGTTTCCCCAGCGGCCATGCCGCCAATTCGGCGATCGTCTATCTGACGCTGGCGACGCTGGCATGGCCGTTGCTGCGGCGTCCGGCGGCGCGTGCCTTTGCGATGACGGCGGCGGTGCTGCTGGTCGTCGCGATCGGCGTCAGCCGGGTCTATCTGGGCGTGCATTGGCCCAGCGACGTGCTGGCCGGGTGGCTGTTCGGCGCGCTGTGGGCGATCGGGTGGTGGCGGATCGAGTTGCGGGTACTGGGTGGCCGGTAACGACGGAAACCTTTGCCACGTCGGGCGCGTGGGCGTAGCGTTAGCGCAAACAATATCGTCCGATGCGATAGACATAGGAGAGAAGCATGACGGCAAGGTTCGCTTTGGTCGCGGCGGCGCTGATATTCGGTGCGGGCGCGGCGCAGGCCCAGACCCCCGGTGGTGCTGCCCCGTCGACCGACGGCCGGCTGGGCAACGATACGTCGCGCAGCGCCACCAGCGATCGCGATCAGCAATTCGCGCTCGACAATCTGCGCGACGAAGCGGGCACGACGACCAATGCCCGACCGACGCGGCGTAACACCAATCGCATGGTTCCGGCCGTCGCCGCCGATCTGCTGGTCGGTGCGAACGTGTATGATTCGTCGGGCGCGGCGCTCGGCACGATCGAGGCGGTGAAGCCCGAGGGTGTCCAACTGCTGTCGGGCAGTTCGCGGGCGATGATCCCGGCGGACGTGTTCGCGGTCAAGGGCAACCGGCTGATGCTGAACGTGACCAAGGCCGAATTCGACAAGCAGACCGGCGCGGCGAAATAAGGCGACAGGGCCGGGCGCTGTCCGACACCGGGCAGCGGGACCGGCCTATCCGCCGAGTTGCGCCAGCATTGCCTTTGCCGCCGCGGTCTCGGCTTCCTGCTTCGACGTGCCGGTCGCCTCGACCGCGGCGAGTTTGCCGATCGTCACACGGACGGTGAAGCGCGGGGCATGGCCGGGGCCGCTCTTGTCGACGATCGCATATTCGGGCGGGCGGCGGTTATGAGCGGCAGCCCATTCCTGCAACGCCGATTTCGGGTGGCGCGGTACGCGCAGCTGCGCATCGATCCGCGACGACCAGAGGTTGCGGACCAGCGCGCGCGCGGCATCGTGGCCGTGGTCGAGATAGAAGGCACCGATCAGCGCCTCCATCACGTCGCCCAGCACATTGTCGCTGTCGCCCGCGCCATCGTCGCGCGCCTGTTTGCCGAGTTTCAGATGGGGAACGACGCCGATCGCCCGCGCGATGTCGGCACAGACCGCGCCGGTGACCAGCGCGTTGAACCGTTTCGAGAGCGCGCCCTCGCTTTCGGCGGGAAAACGTTCGTACAGCCATTCGGCGACCGACAGGCCGAGCACGCGGTCGCCGAGAAACTCGAGCCGCTCATAGGTCGCCTGCGCGGTGCTGCCATGGGTCAGCGCCCGCTGATATTCGTCGATGCGGGTCGGGGCGCGGCCCAGCGCCTGTTCGACCCAGCGGGTCAGGGCGTCGCTCAGAAGCCTTCCCCGATCCGGCTCCACCGTGCCGCCGAAACCCACGTCCATGGCAGCAGCCACTGCGCCGAGCCGTCGGTCGAGAAGAAGTTCACGACCGCCTTGCCCTCGATATTCTGGAGCGGCACGATGCCGATCCCGCCGCCTTCGCGCGCGGGGAAGCGGCTGTCGGCGCTGTCGTCGCGATTGTCGCCCATCAGGAACGCGTGGCCGGTCGGTACGGTGAACACGCCGGTATCGTCGGCTTCGGTCGTGCCGAGGTCGAGGACGTTGTAGCTCTTTCCGCCCGGCAGCGTTTCCCGGAATTGCGGATAGGCGCAGACCGGCTTTTCGGCGACGACGCGCTGGAATTCATACGCGCAGTCGGTGTTGGGCGACACCGGCACGACGAAATCGGGCATGCGCTGCTTCGAAATCGCCTTCCCGTTCAGGAACAGCTGACCGCCGCGCATCTGCACCGTGTCGCCGGGAATGCCGATCACGCGCTTGATATAATCCTGTCTGGCGGTCGGCGGTGCCTTGAACACCACCACGTCGCCCCGCGCCGGGGTGCGCGGCAGGATGCGGCCGGGGATCAGCGGCAGGTTCCACGGCAGCGAATAACGCGAATAGCCGTAATTCCATTTGGTGATGAACAGATAGTCGCCGATCAGCAGCCGCGGCTGCATCGACCCAGACGGAATCGAAAAGGGCGAGAACAGGAACGATCGGATGATGAACACCACGATCGCCAGCTTCAGCAGGAAGACCATCAGGTCCGCCCCTTCCGAACGCTTCGGCTTGGAGCTGGCGGGAGTCGCGGGGACGGTGTCGAGAGCCATGCTTCGCCCATGCGGGGGGCGGGGCGGGGCGTCAAGCGATTGGGTGACGATAGAAGGGTGTGGACCTGCCCCGGTCATCCGCCCTAGGGCAGTCGGCAAGTCAACCGACGACAGATGAGGCACGATATGGCGATGCAGGACTGGTCCGCGATCGAAGCGTTGAAGCAAACCGGGCTGACCGAACTGTTCGCGAACGACCCCGACCGTTTGGGCAAGCTGACGCTCGACGTCGGCGGCATCCATTTCGATTTTGCCAAGACGCATCTCGACGATGCCGTGCTCTCGGCCTTTACCGGGCTGGCGACGACGATGGAACTGGCCGCCAAGCGCGACGCACTGTTCAGCGGACAGGTCATCAACGTCACCGAGGGCCGCGCCGCGACCCACACCGCCGAACGTGGCGAGGGCAATCCCGAGGACGTCGCGCAGGCGCGCGCGTTCCAGGCGCGGATGCGGCAGGTGATCGACGCGATCGAGGCCGATGCGTTCGGCCCGGTCCGCCACATCCTGCACGTCGGCATCGGTGGATCGGCGCTCGGCCCCGACCTGATCTTCGACGCGCTGGGTCGCGACGAGGACAAGTACGACGTCGCGATCGTGTCGAACGTCGACGGCGTGGCGATGGAGGAGGCGCTCAAGGGCTTCGATCCGGCCGCCACGCTGCTGGTCATCGCGTCCAAGACCTTCACCACCACCGAGACGATGCTGAACGCCGGGTCGGCACTGGCATGGATGAGCGAAGGCGGGGTCGAGGACCCCTATGGCCGCGTCATCGCGCTGACCGCCGCGCCGGACAAGGCGGTGGAATGGGGCGTCGACGAAACCCGCGTGCTGCCGTTCATGGAAAGCGTGGGCGGCCGCTATTCGCTGTGGTCGTCGATCGGCTTTCCGTTCGCGCTGGCGCTGGGCTTCCAGGCCTATGAAGAATTGCTGGAAGGCGCGGCCGAGATGGACCGCCACTTCCGCCTCGCCGACCTGCGCGAGAACGCACCGGTCCTCGCTGCCTTTGCCGACCTGTATTATTCGCAGGTGGCAGGGTGCGAGACGCGTGCGACCTTTGCCTATGACGAGCGGCTGCGGCTGCTGCCGTCGTATCTGCAACAGCTCGAAATGGAATCGAACGGCAAGTCGGTGACGGCAGCCGGCGAGCCGCTCGGCCGCAATTCGGCGGCGATCACCTGGGGTGGCGTGGGCACCGATGCACAGCATGCGGTGTTCCAGCTGCTGCATCAGGGGACGCGGATCGTCCCCCTCGAATTCGTCGCGGTGGTCGAGGCGGGCGATACGCTCGACCCCGGCCATCACCGGCAGTTGCTGCTGAATGCCTTCGCACAGGGTGCGGCGTTGATGGCGGGCAAGCATAACGACGATCCGGCGCGCGCCTATGCCGGCGACCGGCCGTCGTCGACGATCCTGTTGCAGGATCTCGACGCCCGCACGCTGGGGGCGCTGATCGCGTTCTACGAAGCGCGGACCTTCGTGAACGCGGCGCTGCTCGGCATCAATCCGTTCGACCAGTTCGGCGTCGAGCTGGGCAAGGAAATGGCGAAGGCAGCCGATCGCGGTGGTCAGACGTTCGATGCGTCGACCAACGACCTTCTGGCACGGGCAGGACTTGCATGAGCGATTACGAGTACGACCTTTTCGTTATTGGCGCGGGATCGGGCGGTACCCGCGCCGCCCGCGTGTCGGCAGCGCACGGTGCGAAAGTGGCGGTGGCCGAGGAATATCGCGTCGGCGGCACCTGCGTCATTCGCGGCTGCGTTCCGAAGAAGCTGCTGGTGTACGGCGCGCATTTCGCCGAGGATCTGCGCGATGCGAACGCGTTCGGATGGGACGTGCCGGCGCAGTGCAACTTCAGCTGGCAACGGCTGCGCGACAATGTGCTGAGCGAAGTCGACCGGATCAACGGTGCCTATACCAGCACGCTCGAAAATCACGGCGTCGAGATCATTCATGAGCGCGCGACCGTCACCGGCCCGCATTCGGTGAAGCTGGCCAGCGGGCGCGAAGTGACCGCCGAACGCATCCTGATCGCGGTCGGGGCGCGGCCGGCGGTGCCCGACTGTCCCGGTTCCGAACACGGCATCACGTCGAACGAAGCCTTTCATCTCGACGCGATCCCCAAGCGCATCCTGATCGCGGGCGCGGGCTATATCGCCAATGAATTCGCCGGTGTGTTCCATCAGTTCGGCGCGCACGTCACCCTCATCAACCGCACCGACGTGATCCTGCGCGGCTATGACGAATCGATCCGCGACCGGTTGCTGCAAATCTCGATGACCAAGGGGATCGAGTTCCGCTTCCACGCTGCGTTCGAGGGGATCGAGAAGGGCGAGGATGGCTGCCTGACCGTCAAGATGTCGAACCATGAGCCGGTCACCGTCGACATGGTGATGTTCGCGACCGGGCGCGTGCCGAACACCGACGGGCTGGGGCTGGAGTCGGCGGGCGTCACGCTGGACGACAAGGGCGCGGTGCAGGTCGACGATCATGCGCAATCGACCTGCCCGTCGATCTATGCGGTCGGCGACGTCACCAATCGCGTGCAGCTGACCCCGGTCGCCATTCGCGAAGGACAGGCGTTCGCCGACCGGACCTATGGTGGCAAAGAAGTGACGATCGATTACGACTGCATCCCGGCAGCGGTGTTCAGCCATCCGCCGATGGCCGGCGTCGGCATGACCGAGGGCGAGGCGAAGTCGAAGCTGGGATCGGTCAAGGTCTATCTGTCCGACTTCCGCCCGATGAAGAACGTGCTGGCCGGGCGTAACGAACGCGCGCTGTACAAGATGATCTGCGACGACGTGACCGGGCGGATCGTCGGGCTGCACATGATCGGACCGGACGCGCCGGAGATATTGCAAGCGGCGGCGATCGCGGTGAAGGCCGGGCTGACCAAGGATCAGTTCGACCAGACCGTGGCGCTGCACCCGACGATGGCCGAAGAACTGGTGTTGATGAAGTAGGGGGGCGGAAGGGACGTTCCGGATCGCTGCCGCGAGCGGAACGCGAAAATCCTCCCCGTGCCGGGGAGAATTTCAGCCTTCCGCCAGAATCGCGTCGGCCTCGCTCATCCGTTCCCCGCCGACCCGCTCGCCGATCACCGTCGTCACCGCGACGTTCATCGTCACATTCCCCAGCGTCCGGACGATATCGGGCAGCGTCTCCACCGCGACCAGCAGCGCCAATGGTTCGACCGGCACACCCATCGCCACCGCGATCGGCGCGATCGAGGAAACGAAGCTGATCTGCCCCGGCAAACTCGCCGCGCCCATCGTCGTGATCGCCCCCGCCGCGATTCCCGCCGCGATCTGCCCCGCACCCAGCGGCACGCCGAACACATGCGCGACGTAGAGCGCGACGCCGAGGTTCATCGCCGGCCCGGTCGCACGGAACAACGCCACCGCCATCGGCAGCACCACGCCCGACGTCGCCACCGGTACGCCAAGGTCGCCCGATCCCTTCAGCATCGCCGGCAGCGACGCGAGCGAGCTCTGCGTCGAGATCGCGACGGCCTGTGCCGGGGCGGTGCCTTTCAGGAAACGGCCGATCGACACCCGTCCGCCGAACCGTGCGAGCGGATAGGCGAGCAGCCAGATCGACAGGCCGACGGTCATCAGCACCAGCACATAATGGACCAGTGCCCCGAACGCCGCGGTACCGGCGCGCGCGCCGACGACATACCCCAGCGCGAACACGCCGATCGGTCCCAGCCACAATACCCAGTTTATGACGATCAGCATCGTATCGGCGATCGCCTGGAACAACCGCACCAGCACATGGCGGTTGTCCTGCGGCAACCGCGTCATCGCAAAGCCGAACACCAGCGTGAACAGGATCAGCGGCAGGAACTGGTCGTTCGCCGCCGCCGATACCGGATTGGTCGGCACGATCGCGACGAGGAAATCGGTGAAGGGCGGGACCTTCGCGGCCGGGGCGGCGGTGCCAAACGTCGCGCGCAGCGCCTGTGCGGCGGTCTCGCCCAGCGGAAAGATGTCGAGCAGCGACAGCGTGACCAGCGCGCCCAGCGCCGACGATGTCCACAGGATGACGATGAACAGCAGCAACGACCGCGTCGCTATCCGCCCGGCCCGCGCCGCCTCCGCCGTCTGCGCGATGCCGGTGATGAGCAGCGCCACCACCAGCGGCACGATCGTCATGCGCAGCGCGTTCAGCCATGCGGTCCCGATCGGTTCGGCGATGGCGATGCCCGACAGTGCGGTGTCGGGTGATTGCCCGGCCAGCACGATGCCCAGCGCCAGCCCGGCACCCAATCCCGCCAAAATTCGTGTCGCCTGCGACATGCTCGCCCTTTTAACAAAGTGGCGGTAATAGCCGCGCCACGCAAAGGCTCAACCTGAAGGCGTATGGGACGATGGCAAGGAAATATTTCGGAACCGACGGTATCCGCGGGCTGACCAACGCGCGGCCGATGACCGCCGAGATGGCGATGCGGATCGGCATGGCGGCGGGCGCACATTTCCGGCGCGGCGATCACCGCCACCGGGTGGTGATCGGGAAGGACACGCGGCTGTCGGGCTATATGCTCGAAAACGCGATGGTTGCGGGCTTCACGTCGGTCGGCATGGACGTGGTGCTGGTGGGACCGATGCCGACCCCGGCGGTGGCGATGCTGACCCATTCGATGCGCGCCGATATGGGCGTGATGATCTCCGCCAGCCATAACCCGTTCCACGACAACGGGATCAAGCTGTTCGGGCCGGACGGGTACAAGCTGTCCGACGCCGACGAACTGGCGATCGAGGTGTTGATCGACAGCGAGATCGACCTGTCGGCACCGGGCGATATCGGCCGTGCCAAGCGGATCGAGGATGCGCGCGGCCGCTACATTCACTTCGCCAAGTCGACCTTTCCCGAAAATCTTCGGCTCGACGGCATGAAGCTGGTGATCGATTGCGCCAATGGGGCCGCCTACAACGTCGCCCCCTCCGCGCTATGGGAATTGGGCGCGGAGGTCATCGCGATCGGCGTGACGCCCAATGGCAAGAACATCAACGACCGCGTCGGATCGACTGCGCCGCAACTCCTGTCGGAAACGGTGGTCGCGTCGGGCGCGCAGATCGGGATCGCGCTGGACGGGGATGCCGACCGGCTGATCGTGGTCGACGAAGCGGGTCGGGTGATCGATGGCGATCAGTTGATGGCGACGATCGCCGCCAGCTGGGCACGCGCCGGACGGTTGAAGGGCGGCGGGCTGGTCGCGACGGTCATGTCGAACCTCGGCCTCGAACGGCATCTGTCGGCACAGGGGCTGGGGCTGGTCCGCACCGCGGTCGGCGACCGCCATGTCCTCGAAAAGATGCGGACGTCGGGATATAATGTCGGTGGCGAACAGTCGGGGCATATCATCCTGTCCGACTATGCGACGACCGGCGACGGCCTCGTCGCCGCATTGCAGGTGCTGGCCGAGGTGCGGCGCGCCGGTGCGCCGGCGAGCGAGGTGCTGCACCGGTTCGATCCGTTGCCGCAATTGCTGAAGAATGTCCGCTTCGCCGGCGGCAAGCCGCTCGACGATCCGCGCGTCAGGGAAGTTGTTGCCGGAGTCGAGGCCGAACTGGCCGGGCGCGGACGGCTGGTGCTGCGCGCGTCGGGGACCGAGCCGCTGATCCGGGTCATGGCCGAGGGTGACGATGCCGGCCACGTCGAACAGGTCGTCGATCGCATCTGCGACGCGGTGCGGCAGGCGGCGGCCTGATGCTGGACATGAAGCCGGCATGCGAACGCTGCGCCGCGCCGTTGCCGGCGGCGGCGCATGGCGCGTTCATCTGTTCGCGGGAGGACACGTTTTGCGCCGATTGCGCGGACGAACTGGATGAGGTGTGCCCGAACTGCCGGGGTGAGTTGGTCGACCGCCCGACCAGGCGCAAGTAAATCCTCCCCGCTCCGCGGGGAGGGGGACCAGCGAAGCTGGTGGAGGGGGGTATCCGCATACGGAACCGTTGCGTTGCGCGGCAAACCCCCTCCACCTTCCTACGGACGGTCCCCCTCCCCGCGGGCGGGGAGGACTTTTAACGGCTCCTTACCGCTGCTAACGCCACCCCCATGACCACACCCCGCATCCTGATCGTCGCCGGTTCCGACTCCGGCGGGGGCGCCGGTATCCAGGCGGATATCAAGACCGCGACGATGCTCGGCTGCCACGCCATGACCGCGATCACCGCGATCACCGCGCAGAACACGCTGGGCGTCGATGCCGTGCATCCGGTCCCGACCGACATGGTCATGGCGCAGATCGATGCGGTGGTCCGCGATATCGGTGTCGATGCGGTCAAGATCGGCATGATCGGATCGGCGCGCACCGCCCATGCGCTGGCCGACCGGTTGCGCGACCTGCCCGGCATTCCCGTCGTCTTCGATCCGGTGATGATCGCGACCAGCGGCGCGCGGCTGGCCGACGAAGCCACGGTCGCGGCGTTCGAACGGCTGATGGCGGTGGCGACGGTGGCGACGCCCAACCTGCCCGAACTCAAGACGCTGGGCGGGGCCGATGCGGTGCTGGGTCACGGCTGCGCGCTGCTGGAAAAGGGCGGGCATGGCGAGGGTGAGGTCGTGATCGACCGGCTCCACCAGCGCAAGGCGGGCACCGCGCCGCTGGTCGAATGGTCGGCACCGCGCGTCGACGGCATGGCGACGCACGGCACCGGCTGTACGCTGTCGACCGCCATCGCGTGCGAACTGGCCAAGGAATGGACGCTGGCCGAAGCGATCGGCCGCGCGCGCAGCTTCGTGCGGATCGCGATGCTGGGGGCCGACGAACTGGGGCGCGGGGCAGGGCCGATGGCACAGCAGGGGGTACGGCTCGACCTCAACCAGTCACGCTGGTCGCCGATGCTGAACCAAGTGACGGTGCCGGCCAATGACGTGCCGGCCAGCGAGCATTTCTACCGCCTGCTGGGCCTCAAACCCATCGTCCGGTCCAGCCGCCGCTATGCCCGGTTCGAGACCGAAGGGGGCGCGACCTTCTCGATCGAGATGACCGAGGAACGCAAGGTGCCGGCGGTCTATTTCGAGGTCGGCGATCTCGACGTCATCGTCCATTATCTGCGCGGGCAGGGCGTATCGTTCGCGCAGGAGCCGATCGACCGGCCATGGGGCTGGCGCGAGGCGCGGCTGTTCGATCCGGCGGGCAACGAGGTCTGCCTGTATCAGGCGGGCGAGATGCGGCGCTTTCCGCCATGGCGCATCGCCGATGCCTGACTGGAGCCACGAGGCGCGCCATGTCGGGCCGGTGGCGGGAGTGGACGAAGCGGGTCGCGGCCCGCTGGCCGGGCCGGTGGTCGCGGCGGCGGTGGTGCTCGACCGCGATTGCATCCCCGATGGCCTCAACGATTCGAAACAGTTGAGTGCGAAGCGCCGTGCCGATCTGCATGCCCGGCTGCTCGACTGCGCGACGATCGGCGTCGGCATCGCATCGGTCGAGGAAATCGACCGGCTCAACATCCTGTGGGCGACGATGCTCGCCATGGAACGCGCCGTCGACGCGCTGGGCATGGCGTGCGGCATGGTGCTGGTCGACGGCAATCGCTGTCCCAACTGGTCGCACCCGAGCGTCGCGGTGGTCGGCGGCGATGCGATCAGCCTGTCGATCGCGGCGGCGTCGATCGTCGCCAAACAGACGCGCGATGCGATGATGATCGCGGCGGACGTGGAGCATCCGGGGTACGGATGGGCGTCGAACAAGGGGTACGGGGCGAAGGTGCATCTGGAGGCGCTCCGGACGCTCGGCCCGACGCCGCTCCACCGCCGCAGCTTCGCGCCGGTCGCGCAGGCAATGCTTGTTTGAAATCCTCCCCGTGCCGGGGAGGATTTGCGACGAACGGTGGGCTACCAGATATGGAGTCTCACAACTGCTCCGAGACTCCATATCTAGCCTGCCGCGACTCGATTCGTCGCCGGAACGAATCCGGCACGACGCGGGAGTCAAGCATTCCCTCTTGACCGCGACTCGCCAATTCCCCGAAATGGAGCCGATTCAAGGGGGACTGGCGACGATGGTAGCGACGAAAATCCGGGCAAAGGCCCCCGCGACGGTCACGCTGCCGCTCGACCGCATCTTGATGGACGACTGCATCGACGCGATGCGCTCGCTGCCGGCGAATTCGATCGACTGCATCTTCGCCGATCCGCCCTACAATCTGCAACTCGGCGGCGACCTGCTGCGCCCCGATGGCAGTCAGGTCGATGCGGTGGACGACGACTGGGACAAGTTCGACAGCTTCGCCACCTATGACAAGTTCACCCGCGACTGGCTGGCCGAGGCGCGCCGCATCCTGAAGCCCGCCGGCACGATCTGGGTCATCGGCAGCTACCACAATATCTACCGCGTCGGGTCGATCGTGCAGGACCAGGGCTTCTGGATTCTCAACGACATTGTGTGGCGCAAGTCGAACCCGATGCCCAATTTCAAGGGCACGCGTTTTACCAACGCGCATGAAACGATGATCTGGGCATCAATGGGCGAAAAGGCGCGCTACACCTTCAACTATCGCCAGATGAAGACGCTGAACGACGAACTGCAGATGCGGTCCGACTGGGAATTTCCGATCTGCGGCGGGCCGGAGCGGCTGCGCAAGGACGGGACCAAGGTGCATCCGACGCAGAAGCCCGAGGCGCTGCTGTACCGCGTGCTGCTGGCGTCGACCAACCCCGGCGACGTCGTGCTCGACCCGTTCTTCGGCACCGGCACGACCGGCGCGGTCGCCAAGCGGCTGGGGCGGCACTTCATCGGCATCGAACGCGACGCGACCTATGTCGAGGCGGCGACGGCGCGGATCGAGGCGGCGCTGCCGCTCGACGAATCGGCGATCCGGGCGATGCGCGCGCCGACCAAGCCGCCGCGCGTCGCGTTCGGGGTGCTCGTCGAAAACGGCCTGCTGCCCGCCGGATCGATCGTGATGGATGCCAAGCGCCGGTTCCGGGCGACGGTGCTGGCCGATGGATCGCTGCTGTCCGATTGCGGCGCGGCGGGGTCGATCCACAAGCTCGGGTCGACGTTGCAGAATGCGCCGACGTGCAATGGCTGGACCTTCTGGCATAGCGAGGGGCCGAACGGGCTGACCCCGGTCGATGCGTTGCGCCAGCAATGGCTGCTCGCGACGCAGCCCTGATGTATCTGCGGCCGGTCCGCTTCGTCGACACGCCGATCGGGCTGCCCGATGGCGGCGCGTTGCGGTTGGCGGGAGGGATGCTGTGGTTCGCCGCCTATGAGGTGCGCGAGCGGGGTGGCGAGCGGACGATCGTCCCGGTCGAGGCGTTCGAGCCATGGGTGGCCAGCCTGTCGCCAGCCAAGGCCGAACGGGCGCGGCTGCTGCACCGGCGGATTACAGCGCCCCGTGCGCCCCTGATGCTCGGCGAGCGCGTGCTGCGCTTCGATCAGCCGCAGGTCATGGCGATTCTGAACGTGACCCCGGACAGTTTTTCCGACGGCGGACGCCATGTCGACGATCCGGCCGGTGCGGCCGCGGTCGGCGTCGCGATGGCGGCGGCGGGGGCGGCGCTGATCGACCTAGGCGGCGAATCGACCAAGCCCGGCGCG
This sequence comes from Sphingomonas sp. Leaf5, assembly GCF_001421155.1. NCBI lineage: Bacteria > Pseudomonadati > Pseudomonadota > Alphaproteobacteria > Sphingomonadales > Sphingomonadaceae > Sphingomonas > Sphingomonas sp. Leaf5. The sequence continues at coordinate 293,067 of NZ_LMJZ01000001.1, forward strand.
GCGACGGTTTGGGAGGGCGATGAGATCGCCCGTGTCGTGCCGGTCGTGGAGCGGCTGGCGGCGGCGGGGGTGGCGATCTCGGTCGACACGCGCAAGGCGGCGGTGATGGCGGCGACGCTGGCGGCCGGCGCGCATCTGGTCAACGACGTCGCCGCGCTCGCCTATGATCCGCGCGCGCTGGCGGTGGTCGCGGCCAGCGGATGCCCGGTGGTGCTGATGCATTCGCCCGCGCCTGCGCAGGGGCCGCACGGCGGGGACGGTTATCGCGATCCGCTGCTCGACGTGTTCGACTGGCTGGAGGCGCGGGTCGAGGCGGTGGTCGCCGCCGGAGTCGACCGGGCGAAGATCGTGGTCGATCCCGGCATCGGTTTCGGCAAGGCACTGTCGGACAATCTGGCGTTGGTGAACGGTCTGGCGCTGTTCCACGGCCTTGGTTGCCCGGTGCTGCTGGGTGCCAGTCGCAAGCGGATCATCGGTGCGCTGTCGAACGAGGCACCGGCCGACCAGCGGCTGGGCGGATCGGTCGCGCTGGCGCTAGCCGGGGTCGAGCGCGGCGCGCAGATCGTACGGGTCCACGACGTGGCGGAGACGGTGCAGGCGATCCGCGTCTGGCGCGGCTTGCGCGATGCGGCCTTGGTCGCGCCATAAGCCGTCCGCTATAGGGGCGGGCATGGTCCGCGTTCTCCTGATGCTCGCCGCGCTGTCGGCGCTGTTCGCCAATGCCGCGCAGGCCCAGCAGAACGGGTTCGATCTGGCCGGCCCCGACGTGTCGGTCATGGTGAAGCGTGGCGAGGTCGAACTGCCGGTCGCGGCGGTGCCGGCGCTGCGTGGTGGCGACACGCTGACGGCCAAGGCATTGCTGCCCGACGATCAGGCAGCACGCTATCTGCTGGTCGTCGCCTTCCTGCGCGGGGCGACCAATCCGCCGCCCAAGGACTGGTTCTTTTCGGTCGAGACGTGGAACAAGAAAAAGAACGTCCTGACCGTGACGGTGCCCGAGGGCGCCGAACAGGTGCTGCTGTTCCTCGCCCCCGAAGCCGGCGGCGGCTTTTCGGCGGTGCGCGGCGCGGTACGCGGGCGGCCGGGCGTGTTCGTCCGTGCGGCGCAGGATCTGTATCAGGCATCGCTCGACCGGCAGCGGCTGGACGCGTTCGTCGGCGCGATCGGCCGGATCGGTGAGCGTGCGCCCGAACGGCTCGCCACCGCCGCGCCGGTGTTGGCCGACGCGCTGCGGATCAAGCTGAACGCCGACTGCCTGCTGCGCCAGCGCGCGTTGCAGGCGGCGTGCCTGACCCAGCAGCGCGATTCGCTGGTGTTGCAGGCGCAGCGCGGCGCGACCCTGACCGAGACGCTGACCGGCACCCCGGTCGATCTTGCGTACCGCGTGGCGGCGACGCGGGAGGGCGGGGCGGGCTATTACAGCCCCTATATCGGGCTGGCGCGTGATCTGGCGCGGCTGTTCGGGGCGTTTCGTACCGCCCAATATCAATATCTTCCGGCATTGGCGCTGGGGCAGGGGCAGGCGATCCACCTGCAATTGAACAGCGCCCCGTCGTTTCAGGACCCGCGATCGGTGCTGGTCGCACCGTTGCCGCCGATCGGCGCCGCGCCGCCGCCCTTGTGGCGATCGAGTGCGTCGGGCGCGCTGTGTCTGGCCCGGCCCGATTTGGTGCTGCCGATCGACGACGCGTCGCTGCTGTTCGCGACGGATTATGCACGCGATCTGGTGCTGCGCGTCACCGCCGCCGATGGCCGGGTGTCGACGCTGCCGCTGACCGCCGATGCCGAGCGTGGCGGGCTGGTGCTGGCCAATGGCGCGCCGCAGGCGGCAGGGCCGGTGACCGAGGCGGTGGTGCAGGGACGCTGGGGCTTCGACGCGTTCAGCGGTCCGCGCGTGCCGGTGCAGCTCGACGGTCCCGGTGCGTGGACCGCGCAGCCCGATGCGACGGTGATCGTCGGGCGCGACCATCCGCTGTCGTTGCGCGGCGGGGCGGCGGCGTGCGTCGCCGGGCTGACGCTGCGCGATGCCGGCTGGCTCAGCCGCTCGCTCCCATGGAAATCGGCCGCCCCCGACGCGCTCGACGTGACACTGCCGCTCGGCAAAACACGGCCGGGGCCGATGACGCTGACCCTCGTCCGGTTCGGGGCGGTCGCGCCCGATCAGATCGCGCTGACCGGCCGCGCCGAGCCGAGCCGACTCGATCGGTTCACGATCCATGCCGGCGACCGGGACGGCGTGCTGGAGGGGGCGCGGCTCGATCAGGTGACCGGGCTGACGCTTGGCGGTACGCGCTTTGCCGCAGGTGCGCTGACGCGGGTCGGGGAGGGCGATCGGTTGACGCTGACCGCCGAGCAGGTGGTGACCGAACCGGCGGACAGCGCGGCGGCGCAACTGCGCGATGGCCGTACCGCAACGGTCGCCGTAACGGTCGCTCCGGCGCGGCCGGTCGCGACGTTGCTCGACCGGCGCGTCGCTTACGCGCTGCCCGCTGGTGCGTTACCGATCGACTTGCCCGACGGGCTGGTGCCGACCGGCGCGTCGCTGACCTTCTCGACCCGGATCGCCGGTGGTCTGAGCGGCGGTGAGGAGGGAATCGAGATCGCGAACGGCGACGTCGCCAGGCGGCTGACTATCGCGTCGGGCGCGGTACAGCGGGTCGGCGACGATATCGCAGTGGCGACGATCGCACCGCAATCGGCGTTCGGCGCAGGCGCAGCGGGGGCGCTCCGCTTCCGGCCGTGGCGCGGTGGTGCGGCAGGGGCGTGGCAGCCGCTGGGAACGCTGGTCCGCCTGCCGGTGCTGACCGGCATCGCCTGTCGCGAACGCTGTACGGTCAGCGGGCGCGATCTGTTCGTCGTCGCCGCGATCGGGACGACCCCGGACATGAAGAATGCGACGCCGCTGCCCGCCGGGTTCGTCGGCGGATCGGTCGATGTGCCCGTCACGCAGGACATGCTGACCCTGCGGCTGCACGACGCGCCCGACGCGGTGCTGCGGGTAAAAGTGCCGGCGAAATAAGGGGGAGGGCGAGTGATTCGTCCGAACTCTCTGGTCGGGGCGACAGGATTCGAACCTGCGACCCCCACACCCCCAGTGTGATGCGCTACCAGGCTGCGCTACGCCCCGATCAGAGAGGGCGTGCCTTTAGGCCGGGTTTGCGGCCCATGCAAGCCCGAAGCGTGCGAGCGGGCAAATGTTGCGTGGGACGTAAGCAGATGATAGCTGCCCGCAATTGACAGGATGCCGTGTTCGCGGCGTCCGCTATCTCGGACATTCAGGCCAGCAATGCTCGTACCTTCCGCTTTCGCCCAGTCCGCCGCCGCGCCCGCGGCGTCGGGTGGTATCCTCGGCACGCTGATCGGCGTCGCGCCGCTGCTGCTGATCTTCGTCGCCTTCTACTTCCTGTTGATCCGCCCGCAGTCGAAGCGGATGAAGACGCTGCAGGCAACGATCGCCGCCGTGAAGCGCGGCGACAGCGTCGTCACCGCCGGTGGCATCATCGGTAAGGTGACCAAGGTCGAGGACACGTTCGTCGAGGTCGAGATCGCGGCCAACACTCGCGTCCGCGTGGTCAAGGCGACCATCGCCGAAGTCACGCCGCCCGCCGGCGCCAAGCCCGCGAACGACTGATGCTCGACTTTCCGCGCTGGAAACGGATCGCCATCTGGGCATCCGTCATCCTGTTGTCGCTGTTCGCCGTGCCGAGCCTGCTGCCCGAAGCGATGCGGGCGAAGCTGCCTTCATGGTATGCGTCGCAGACGATCAATCTCGGTCTCGATCTCGCCGGCGGCAGCTACATCCTGCTCGAAGCGAAGACTGAAGACGTCGCCGCGACCCAGATCGAAGCCATGCGCGAACGCATTTCGACCGAGATGCGTCGCCAGCCGCGCGTCGCGATCGGTGATATCTCGACCCGGGGCGGGCAGATCAGCTTCATGGTCCGCGATGCCAGCCAGGTCGATGCCGCACGCGAAAAGTTGCTCAGCCTGACCGGCGGCGGCGCGGGCATGACCGGCCAGCGCGAATGGGACATCGAAGTGCGCGACACCACGCGTTTCGTACTCACCCCGACCCAGGCCGGGCTGCGGCTGACCGTCGAGAATGCAATGAAGGACGCGACCGAGGTCGTACGCCGTCGTATCGACGAACTCGGCACCCGCGAACCGACGATCATCCAGCAGGGTACCAACCGCATCGTCGTGCAGGTTCCCGGCCTGTCCGATCCGAAGGCGCTGAAGGACCTGCTCGGCAAGACCGCGCGGCTCGAATTCAAGCTGGTCGACCTGACCGCCGATCCGCAGGCGGTCGCGCGCGGACAGGCACCGGCCGGAAGCCAGATCCTGCCATATCCGTCGCAGGGGCCGGGCGCGACGATCGCCGTCAAGCGGGCAACGATCATCAGCGGCGACCAGCTGACCGACGCACGCCAGACCTATGACGAAAATCAGAAGCCGGCGGTGTCGTTCAACTTCAATGCCGAAGGTGGCCGTCGCTTCGCGCGTGTCACCCAGGAAAATATCGGCAAGCCGTTCGCCATCATCGTCGACAACCAGGTGATTTCCGCACCGAATATCCAGACGGCGATCATGGGCGGTTCGGGCCAGATCACCGGCGGCTACACCGTCGACAGTGCCAACCAACTCGCCATTGCGCTGCGCTCGGGCAAGCTCCCGGTCGACCTGACCGTCGTGCAGGAGAGCACCGTCAGCCCCGAACTCGGTGCCGATTCGATCAAGGCAGGCGTCACCGCCGCGATCATCGCCACCGTGGCGGTCATCGCGTTCATGGTCATGACCTATGGCCGGTTCGGCATCTATTCGACGATCGCGGTCGTGCTGAACATCCTGATGATCCTCGCGGTCATGGCGTTCCTGCGGGCGACGCTGACGCTGCCGGGCATCGCCGGCTTCGTGCTGACCATCGGTACGGCCGTCGACGCCAACGTGCTGATCAACGAGCGCATCCGCGAAGAGCGGCGGCGCGGGCGTTCGGTGCTCCAGTCGCTCGAACTGGGGTATAAGGAAGCCAGCCGCACGATCTTCGAGGCGAACGTGACCCACGCGATTGCGGGCTTCATCATGCTGATCCTCGGTTCCGGCCCGATTCGTGGCTTCGCGGTCGTGCTGCTGCTCGGGATCGCCAGCTCGGTGTTCACCGCCGTCACCTTCACGCGGATGCTGGTCGCCGGATGGATGCGCCGCAACCGTCCGACCGACATCCATATCTAAGGCCCGGCCGTCATGCGTCTCATCAAGCTGGTCCCCGACAACACCAACATCCGCTTCGTCGCGGTGCGGAAGATCGCGTTCACCGTCACGCTGATCCTCAGCATCCTCGCGGTCGGGCTGGTGTTCGTCCGTGGCCTCAATTTCGGCGTCGACTTCATGGGCGGCGTTTCGATCGAAGAGAAATTCGCCACCCCGCCGGCGATCGATCGGGTGCGCGCGACCATCGAACGGCTGGGGGTGGGGGAACCCGCGATCCAGCAATTCGCCGATCCCACGCTCGTATCGATCCGCCTGCCGGTTCCCGAAGGCGATGCCGGCGCGACCGACCGGCTGGTCGAACGCGTGAAGACCGCGCTGTCGACCGAATTCCCCGGCGCGACGTTCAGCAACTATTCGACCGTGTCGGGCAAGGTGTCCGACGAGCTGGTGACCAACGGTGTGCTCGCCGTGTTGCTGGCCATCGTCGGCATCGCGATCTTTTCGTGGTTCCGCTACGAATGGCAGTTCGGCGTGTCGACCGCGGTCGCGATCATCCACGACGTGCTGATGACGCTCGGTTTCTTCGCGCTGACGCAGATGCCGTTCGACCTGACCATCGTCGCGGCGGTGCTGACCATCATCGGCTATTCGATCAACGACAAAATGGTGATCGACGACCGTATCCGCGAAAACATGCGCAAATACCGCAAGATGGGGATGCGCGAGCTGATCGATCTGTCGGTCAACGAAACGTTGCCGCGGACGGTCATGACCTCGCTGACCATCCTGCTGGCGCTGACCGCGCTGATCGTGTTCGGCGGCCATGTGCTGCGTGGCTTCACCGCCGCCATGATCCTCGGCGTGATCGTCGGTACCTATTCGTCGATCTACGTGTCGTCGTCGCTGCTGATCTCGCTGGGGCTGCAGCCCGGCGCGCCGGTGGGGGAGGGGACGGTCAAGGAACCGGTCCCGCAGAAGGGCACCCGGTGAAGCTCGACCGGACCCGCAAGGGCGACGGTCCGGTCGTTTCGGGCCTGACCCCCGGCGGGTTCCGGGTCGATGACGGCATCTACCCCGCCCTGCTGATGACGCCGCAACGCGCCGATCTGTGGGAGCCGCCCACGTTCGAGGCGCTGAACGCCGATGCGCTGGCGGCGGTACTGGCGATCGATCCGGTGCCGGAGTTCCTGCTGCTTGGCACCGGCGCTACCCTGCGCCAGCCGCCGCGTGCACTGGTCCGCGCGCTCGATGCGCGGGGGCTGGGGATCGAGGCGATGGACAGCCGGGCGGCGGCGCGCGCATGGGGCGTGTTGCGCGACGAAGGTCGCTGGATCGCGGCGGCCTTCTACCCCTTCTGATCGACCAGTCCGGCCAGATGGTCGCGTAGCTCCGACGCGTTGCGCTCCCAGCTATAGGCATCGACCGTCGCCCGCGTCGCCGCCGGATCGGCGGCCTGCGACAAGATCGCCGCAATCCCTTGCGCGAAGGACGCCGCATCGCGCGCGACGATTCGCCCCGCCGCGGGACGGGTGACGACTTCGCGCGCCGCGCCGGCATCGGGAATGACGATCGGCGTCCCGCTGGCAAGCGCCTCGACCCACGCATTGGCCAGCCCTTCCGACGACGACGCCAGCGCCATGACGTCCGCCGCCGCCAGCAGGTCGAGCAGGGCGTCATGCGGCATGGCACCGCACAGCCGCACCCGGTCGCCGACGCCCAGTTCGGCGATGCGCGCCGCCAGCGACGCCTGATCGGGACCACCGCCGACGATCCACAACCCCACACCGGGTAAGGCCGCCACCGCCTCCAGCACGATGCGATGACCTTTGCGTGGGATCAACGCGCCGAGCGATACGACCAGCGGGCCGGTTACGCCAAGCCGCGCCTTCGCCGCCATCCGATCGATCGTGCCGAACCGGCTGCGGTCGATCCCGGTGCGATGGACCCGAACCGGACGGTCGATCCCGGTGGCGGCGATATCCTCGGCCATCGACTGCGAAACCGCCAGCAAGCCATCGGCACGCTCGCCGGCCGCGCGGACCTGTGTCGCGGTCGCCGGGGCATGGCCCCAATGATGAATATCGGCCCCGCGCGCCTTGATCGACACCGGCACGCCATAGCGCCGCCCCAGCGCCACCGCCGCCGGTCCGTCAGGAAAGAAGAACTCGGCATCGATCACATCGAAGCGAAATGTCGCCCGCAGCGCGTCGAGATGCGGCGTCAGGCACCGGATCAGCGCACCGACATGGAACCGCCCCCGTGTCGCCGGCAGGTTCACAAAACGCGGCCGATCGACTGCCAACCCCTTCCAGTCCTCGCGCAACGGCAGGCGCGCGAGCGAACGATAGGTGGGGTGGAGCGAAAGGGGGAAAGGCGGGATACCGATCGGGACGACGACGCGCACCTCGACGCCATCCAGTGCGGCCAGTCCCAAGGTTTGCCGTTCGACGAACCCCCCAAAATTGGGCCGGGTGACATCGGGGAACAGCGTGGCCAGGGTCAGAACGCGCAGCATGCGGCAATGTCATAGCGGAAAAGGATGAAAGCTTTGCCGCAAATTGCGGCCGCAATAAAAACGGGCCGGAGCAGCCTGCCCCGGCCCTGTTCGCATCACGCGTTGAGCGTGTGGTCCAGCGTGATCTCGGTATTCAGCAGCTTCGAGATCGGGCAGCCCGCCTTGGCCCCGGCCGCGATCTCCTCGAACTTCGCCTGATCGATGCCGGGGACGCTGGCGGTCAGCGTCAGCGCCGACTTGGTCACCGTGAACCCGTCGCCATCCTTGTCCAGCGTGACCTTTGCCGTGGTCTCCAGCGTGCCGTCGCCATAGCCGGCACCGGCCAGTGCGAAGCTCAGCGCCATGGTGAAGCAGCTGGCATGGGCGGCGGCGATCAATTCTTCGGGATTGGTACCCTTGCCGTCCTCGAACCGGGTGCTGAAACCATATTGCTGGTTGTCGAGCACGCCGGACTGGGTCGAGACATGGCCTTTGCCGTCCTTGCCAAGACCTTCGTAACGGGCGGATGCACTGCGGATCATGCGGGAACCTTTGCGATGGAAAAAGGGCGGGCCCGTCGCCGGACCCGCCTCTCACATAGGTCGCGTCAAAGTAGGTTCAACGGCAGCGACCGCGGCTGCCGCTCCGCTCGATCTCGCGACCCGCCAGCGCACCGGCGGCACCGCCGAGCAGGGTACCCAGCGTACGGTCGCCGCGGCTGTCGACCGTACGGCCGACCAGCGCGCCGGCAACGCCGCCGACGACCAGACCGGTCGTGCCGTTCGGCTTGCGGCAATAGCGGCGGCCGTCACGGCCGCGCCATTCACGATACTGGTTGCGGCGCTGTGCCTCGGCTTCGGACTTGCCGACCGAAATGCCGTGCTTCGAATAGGTCGCACCGACCGGCGCCATCAGCGATGCAGCGGCGAGTGCCAACATCATATTGCGCATGGGGGATATCCTTTCGTCCATGTCGTTGTTGACCGGTTTAACGCACCCTTCGCCTGACGGTTTCATGAACGAAACGACAGCTTGCGCCCGTCCCGCGACGGGACGATCCGTCAGTCGCCTGTCATGGGCGGATCGAGGGGGTAACGCGCCACCGCCTCGTACCAGGCACCGGCATGGCCGAGGTGGCTTTTGTACAGGAGGAAGTGATCGAACCGCATCGGCGGCGACGCCAGCCCCGCATTCGTGCCGAGGAACGCTTCCGTCGGCCCGCTCGATTTGTTGAGCCGCGCCAGCGTGACGTGCGGCAGGAACGCCCGCCCCTCGTGCGGCAGGCCGAGACGGACGAGCGTGTGATCGACTTTCCGATGCAGCGCCGTCACCGCGTCGTGCGGGGTCACCCCGGCCCATAGCGCCCGGCCGCGCCGGCCGGCAGCGAACTGTCCGACACCCGACAGCGCCAGATCGAACGCCGGGGCGCGAACCGCCTGCAATGCCAGTGCGATATCCTCGGCCACCGGCCGTTCGACGTCGCCGATATAACGCAGCGTCAGGTGCAGTTGCTCGTCATCCTGCCACCGCGCCGCTTCGACGCCGTCCTGGATGTCGAACAGCGCGTCGCGCATCGCAGCGGGCGGGCGGAGGGCGATAAACAGACGGTGCATGGCGGATTCTCCCGGCAGCGTAACAAAATGTTGCTCTCCGCGTTTGGCTTGAAATCGCCACGACGGCGGACGATATTTCGAACAGCCGGCATGAGTGCCGGAAAGAGGAGTTTACAATGGCGAACTGGTCCGATCCCCGGACGTCGGCCGCACCGATCACCCGTACGCGCGACCGTGACATGGCGCGCGACGAAGGGCTGCGGTCCTACATGCTTTCGGTGTATAACTACATGGCTTCGGGCGTGCTGTTGACCGGCATCGTCGCGCTGTTGTTTTCGTGGGGTGGCGACACCTCGCCCGCGGCGGCGGTGTTCTACCAGCCCGGTATCCTGAAATATGCGATCATCTTCTCGCCGCTGATCTTCGTGATGGTGTTGAGCTTCGGCATCAACCGTCTTTCGACCGGCGCAGCGCAGGGGCTGTTCTGGGCATTCGCAGCGATCATGGGTCTGTCGATGTCGACGATCTTCCTGCGCTACACCGGATCGTCGATCGCGCTGACCTTCTTTGCGACCACGGTCTCGTTCCTGTCGCTCAGCCTCTACGGCTACACGACGAAGCGTGACCTGACCGGGTTCGGTACGTTCCTGATCATGGGTCTGGTCGGTCTGATCGTGGCGTCGCTGCTGAACCTGTTCTTTCAGTCGGGCATGATGAGCATGGTCATCAGCGCGATCGGCGTGCTGCTGTTCGCGGGTCTGACCGCTTATGATACGCAGCGGATCAAGGGCCTGTATTATCAGGTCGCCGGCACCGACTTCGCTGGCAAGGCCGTGATCATGGGGGCGCTGTCGCTGTATCTCGACTTCGTGAACATGTTCCAGTTCCTGCTGTCGTTCATGGGCAACCGCGACTGATCCGGTCACAGAGGACGATATGAAGGGCCCGGCGGGAAACCGCCGGGTCTTTTCTTATACGGGGAACGCGTCGGGCGATCGTTTCGTTTTTGTCCTGAAGGAGTGAGGGACATGACCAACGACACCATGGGAATCGATGACAAGGCGCTTTCGTCGCTGTCGGTCGCCCCCGACGGCAACGAAAGCGACGCGCATACCCCGCCGGGTCGCGGCGACGCGGGCGGCGATCACAGCATCGCCGGACGGATGGAAAGCGATCCGGCCGACAGCGACGCGCGGCTCGACCGCGGTCTCGACGAATCGATGGACGCGTCGGACCCGCCCGCCTCGACCCAGCCGATCCACAGCAACGGTCCCGCACCCTCGTCGGGCTACGACCCCGAACAGGAAGAAAAGCTGGCCCGCGACGGCATGGCCGATTGATCGTACGGTAACGACGCGGCGTGTCGGCTGGTGCCGGCACGCCGCGTTCGGTATGGAAGGCGGCATGACGACCGATCGGTGGTTCCGACCCGTGTTCCGGGCCCTCGCCGCGCTGCTGCTGGCGGTGCAGGCGATCGCCCCGGCGCAGGCGGCGGTGACGATCACCTTCTGGTCGCAGGAATTCGGGCAGAGCTTCCCGCATGCATTCTTCAGCTTTTCGGGCACGCCCGATGCCGGCGGGCCGGCAGCCGATGGCACCTATGGCTTTACTGCCAAGGCGATCACCCCCGCTTTGCTGACCGGATCGGTCGCCGGACGGATCGACCGCCCCAAACCATCCTATATCGACCGCAGCAACGCCCATTTCTCGGTCGTGCTGAGCGATGCGCAATATGCCGCCGTCCGCTCGCTGATCGACGAATGGGGTGAGAAGGGCGATTCGCACTATAATCTGAACCGTCGCAACTGCGTCCATTTCGTTGCCGAAGCCGCGCGTCGATCGGGCCTGACCGTGGTCGAGGACCGGAAACTGATGAAGAAGCCGCGCTCGTTCACCCAGTCGCTCGAACGCGCCAATGCCGGACGGGTGACGGTGATCGAATTGCCGGCAAAGGCCTATTTCGCGTCGCGCACGCCGCCGGTCGTCGCGGTCGGATCGACGCCGCCGCCGCGCTGACCTCTTTCGTCGCGACGGCAAATCCGGCAGTCCTGCCGAAACAAGAGGTACGGGAGTCGGGTGATGCGGCGGTGGGCGATCGGGATGCTGGCGTTGCTGGCAGGATGCGGACAGGCCGATGAACCCGATGCGTCGGTCAATCTGACGCAGGACGACCCGATCCTGCCGATGCCGTCGCCGACGCCCGAAACGCTGGTGACGATCCCGACCCGGTTCGTCGGGACATGGGACAGCGACGGTGCCGCCTGCGCCGCCGATCCCGCCGGGGCGAACCGGCTGATCGTCGCGGCGAACGCGATCACGATGGGCGACCGCGAGTTGCCGGTGCGCGGCATCACCCTTGCCGATGCCGGGGCGGTCGATATCGATATCGTCGGCGATCGCGGTGGCATCACCGAACAGCGCCGCTACCGGCTGGCGCTGGGCGAGGGGGGGACGCTCGACATGATGGCGGACGGCGGACCGGTCCGCCGCGTCCGCTGCGATGCGCCGGCCGGTGCGGAAGCAGCGGCGCGCAACGCGATCGCGCTCAACCTCGCCCCCGACGGCCTGCAAACCGTGGCCGGTGCCAGCAGCCGCGCGCTCCCCTTCGGCAGCCCCAGCGAGATCGTGTTGCGTGTGGTCGAAGCGGCGACCCAGAGCCTGCCCGAACGATCGCGCAACGAGACATGCGGCGAAGGCCCGCTCGACATCGCCACCTATCCGAAGATCGCCGTCTATTTTCAGGAAGGTCGCTTCGTGGGTTGGTCGGCGCGCGGGCGTGGGCTGACGACGATGAGCGGCGTCGGCATCGGCGCGAAGCGGGCGACGGTCGATTCGTCGATCGACGCGCCGGTCGAGGAAACCAGCCTTGGCCGCGAATTCACCAGCGGCGGCCTGTCGGGCACCTATGACGCCAGGGACAATGTCACCGCTTTATGGGCGGGCAGCACCTGCATCGCCCGGTGATTGCGCCCGCCATCGCTGACGATGCCGACCGGGTGGTCGCATTGTGGCGGTTGTGCGGGCTGACCCGGCCATGGAACGACCCCCATGCCGATGTCGCGCGGGCGCTGTCGGGTGCGACGTCGACGATCCTGCTCGCCCGCGAGGAAGGCCACACGATCGGGAGCGTCATGGTCGGCCACGACGGGCATCGTGGCTGGCTCTATTATCTCGCGGTCGCGCCCGATCGTCAGGGGCAGGGCATCGGCCGCGCGTTGTTCACCGCTGCGGAGGACTGGCTGCGCGACGCGGGCGCGCCGAAGCTCCAGTTGATGGTCCGCAGCGACAACGACGCGGCGCTCGGCTTTTACCGTGCGATCGGGCTGACGCGGCAGGACGTCGTCGTGCTCGGCCGCTTCCTGACGGCGGACGGACCGACCTGATCGCCAGCTACTGATAGTCACTTGCAAAAGCAGTAGTGGCGGCGTACCCGGCGCGAAACATTCATGGAATCGCTTCGTATGTCCGCTTTCGCCATCCTCCTCGCCGCCGCCACCGCCGTTCCGGAAGTGCCGCCGACCGAGGAGCCGCAGCGGGGCGACGATATCATCGTCACCGGCACCCGGACCGAGGGCGGCGCCGACTATGCGGTCAAGGCGCAGACCACCGCCACCCGCCTGCCGCTCAGCCAGCGCGAGACGCCGCAATCGGTCAGCGTGGTGACGCGTGCGCAGATCGACGACTTTCAGCTGAACGACGCCAACGCGCTGCTCACGACCGTCCCGGGTGTGACGGTGCAGGCGCAGGAAACCGACCGCTTCTATTATTCGGCGCGCGGCTTCGATATCCAGACGTTCCAGATCGACGGCATCGGCCTGCCCTTCGCCTTCGAAGTGCAGACCGGATCGGTCGATACCGCGATCTACGACCGGATCGAGGTCGTGCGCGGCGCGCCCGGCCTGTTGTCGTCGACCGGCAACCCGTCGGCGGTCATCAACTTCGTCCGCAAGCGCCCGACCCGCGACCTGAAGGCATCGGCCAGCGTCCAGTACGGATCGTTCGACGCTCTGCGCCTCGACGCCGATGTCAGCGTGCCGCTGACACGGGAAGGCAATGTGCGGGCGCGCGCGGTCGGCGCGTTCGTCGACAGCGACAGCTATCTCGATCGCTACCATCTGCGCCGCTGGACCGGCTATGGCATCGTCGAGGCCGATCTCGGCCCCGATACGGTGGTCAGCGCCGGATACGGCCATCAGGATCATGGTACGCGCGGCGCGATGTGGGGGTCGCTGCCGCTCTATTACACCGACGGTACCCGCATCGACCATGCCCGCTCGACCAACACCGGTCCCGACTGGGCGCGGTGGAACGTCACCGACCGCCAGATCTTCGGCGACGTGACGCATCGCTTCGGCGACTGGACGGCCAAGCTCAGCGTCCTGCGCCGGGCGATCAGCGAGGACGACCGGCTGTTCTACGTCTTCGGCAATCCCGATCGCGCGACAGGCCTCGGCATTTTCAGCTATCCCGGCGCGTTCCGTGCCGAAACCCGCAACCTGACCATCGACGCGCATCTGGCCGGCACGGCGACGCTGTTCGGCCGGACGCACGACGTGATGTTCGGCGTGAACCGCAGCGCGCAAGCCTATGAGCAGGGGTCGAGCTACGATACCGCCGCCATCAATCTTTCGCTGCCGCTGGCGACGGCGTTCGACGGCAGTTTCCCCGAACCGAATTTCCCGACCGCGTACGACCCCAGCCTCGCGACCCGGCAGCGGCGCGAAACGGTGTACGGCCTGATCCGGCTGAACCCGGCCGAGCGGGTCAAGGTGATGGTCGGCGCCAACGCGACCCGCGCGTTCAGCGAAGGCATCTCCTACGGCGCGCCGACCGATTACGACCGCGCGCGCTTCCTGCCGTTCGTCGGGGCGACGATCGATCTGGCGAGCAATATCAGCGCCTATGCCAGCTTCGCGACGATCTTCAATCCGCAGACTCAGGTCGACGCGAACCGCCGATTGCTCGATCCGATCGAGGGCGACAATCTGCAAGCCGGGCTGAAGGGCGAATGGCTCGGCGGCCGGCTGAACACCAGCATCGCGGTGTTTCAGGCGCGGCAAAAGAACACGGCCGAGGCGGCGGGCTTCGACGCGACGATCGGTCAGACGCTCTATCGCGGCGTCAATGCCAAGTCGCAGGGGATCGAGTTCGAATTCAGCGGACAGGTCGCGCCCGGTGTGCAGGCCACCGGCGGATACACGGTGATGCGGGTGCGCGGCGACGATGACCAGGCGGTGCGCACGTTCGTGCCGCGCAATACCGGGCGGCTCAATATCGTGTGGTCGCCGACGATGCTGCCGGCGCTGAAGCTGGGCGCATCGGGCCAGTATCAGAGCCGCATCTACCTCGAACCGGGCGCACTGGTGCCGAACACCACCACCCCGATCCGGATCACGCAGGATGGCTATGCCACGTTCGATCTGCTCGCGCGCTACGATCTGACCGATCGCGTCTCGCTCAGCGCCAATGTCCGCAACGTCAACGATGCGAAGGTGTTGAACGCGATCAACTACGATCAGGGATTCTTCAACGCGCCGCGGACGGTACTGGGCACGATCCGGGTCAGCTACTGACGCGAACGGGGGGCGGTGGTCCCGCCCCCTTCCTTCGTACCATCGTTTGGTTCGAGCAGCTTCAAGCGAAGTCGAGAAGCGTCTGTCGAGAACGCCTTGCCCCAATCGGCGCGTTCTCGACAGGCTCGAAGCTGCTCGAACCAAACGGAATCAGGATTTGATGGCAGGGTAAGGCGTGCTGCCTCACCCCACGAACGCGCGTTCGATCACGTAGTCGCCAGGCTTCGCGTTCGACCCTTCCTCGAACCCCAGACCTTCCAGATATTCCGAAAAGTCGCGGATCATCTCGGTCGACCCGCACAGCATGATGCGGTCGGTCGCCGGGTCGAACGCCTGCGCGCCGCCGATGCGGGCGCTGAACAGCGTGCCGTTGTCGACCAGCGCATCGATGCGGCCGGTCGTGTGAAACGGCTCGCGCGTCACCGTCGGGACATAGGTGAACTGCTGTGCCGCCTGATCCTCGACCAGCGGATCGCCGGCCAGGTTCGCCTCCATCGTGGTGCGGAAGGCGAGGTCGGACACGCGGCGCACAGAATGGACGACGACGATCGACGAATACATCTCATACACGTCGGGGTCGCGGATCAGCGACAGGAACGGGGCAAGACCGGTACCGGTCGACAGCATGAACAGCCGGCTGCCGGGCTTCAGCGCGTCGGTGACCAGCGTGCCGGTCGGCTTCTTGCCCAGATAGACTTCGTCGCCGGGCACGATCTGTTGCAGCCTGCTGGTCAGCGGGCCGTCCTGCACCTTGATCGACAGGAACTCCAGCTCCTCCGCATAGGCCGGGCTGGCGATCGAATAAGCGCGCAGCAACGGCTTGCCGTTGTCGCCGGGCAGGCCGATCATCACGAATTCGCCCGAGCGGAAGCGGAAGCTCGGCGGACGCGTGATCGTGAAGCTGAACAGATGCTCGTTCCAGTGACGCACCGAACGCACGCGCTCGACGCTGAGCGCGTTGGTGGGTTCGAGGCCGTGGACGACGGCGGTGCGGTCGGTCATCGAAAATCCTTACGTCTTGACGCTGGTCCCCGGCGGCAGCCCGATCTGGCCGAGCATCGCCGCTGTCCGGGCCAGCGCGCAAAAGGTTGGTGCGATCGCCCCGTCGGCGACCAGCAGCGAAAGCGTGGTCCGTGCCTTCGCATCGCGACCCGTTACGAGATCGCGCGCCAAGGTCAAGAGAACCGATTCATCGTCGGTCACAAGCCCGCATTTACAATTGATCTGGATCGGTACGCGGGCATGGCTCGACAACTGCGCCATCCACGCGTCGAAATCGCACAGCGCATCGAGTGCGCCTGCCTGTGCAAAGCGCGCCGCCAGCAACGCCGACGGGTTCTGGCACGCACTGCGCGCCGCCACCCAGAGCCGGATCGCTTCGAGCAGGAAGCGGTCGCCGTTCGACAATATCGATACCGGCCGGTCGATCAGATCGTACATAGAGCCTCGCTATTGATACTCATTCGCAGACGCTATCGGCAGGGTCGGCGATCGTCAATGGCCGTCGTGCAGCGGACGGCACCTTGTCGCGACCGGTCGATGGGGCGAAGCGCGGACGGGATCGGCGACCTGTAAATAAGATATTCAGTAATTCGGCGCATCGTGGCCCGACGAGGGAAAAGGGCGGTGCAATGAAGTTGAAGGTCCGGGGTCGCGTCAACTTGATCGGGGCAATGGCGGCGATCGGGCTGGTCGCGCTGCTGTGTATCAGTCTGTTTCGCATGTCGGCGATCATGCACGCCGATATCGAGCGCAATACGCGACAGGTCGTCGAAACCGCACGGTCGGTCGTCGCCTATTATCACAACGCCGAACTGGCGGGGCGGATGAGCCGTGCCGAGGCGCAGCGGGCCGCGCTGTCGACGCTGAAGGACATGCGCTACGAAGGGAAAGAGTATTTCTGGGTCAACGATCTGCATCCGACGATGCTGATGCACCCGACCAAGCCCGAACTCGACAATACCGACCTGACCAACAACCGCGACGCCACCGGCAAGGCACATTTCGTCGAGATGGCGAATGTCGTGAAGGCCCGGGGTGAGGGCTTCGTCCGCTATATGTGGAAGACCCCCGACAAGTCGCATGACGAACCGAAACTGTCCTATGTCGCCGGGTTCAAGCCATGGGGCTGGGTGATCGGCTCGGGCGTGTATCTCGACAGCGTCAACGCGGCGGTATGGAGCGCGGCGCTGTATCAGAGCGCCCTCGCGCTGGCCGTGCTGCTGGTCGTCGCCTTCGTCGCCTTCCGCATCGGCCGCTCGATCTCGCAACCGGTCGAGGCACTGTCGGCCCGGATGCGCGCGCTTGCGGCCGGCGACACCGCGACTCCGATTCCCGGCCGCGACCGCATCGATGAGGTGGGCGAAATGGCCGCCGCGCTCGAAACCTTCCGTGACGCGGCGATCGTCGCCGCCGATCGCGAGGCCGAGCAGCAGCGCGTGGTCGCGACGGTCGGATCGGGGCTCGACGCGCTGGCCCATGGCCGGCTCGACACCCGGATCGGCGGCAAATTGTCGGGTACCTTCGCCAAGATCGGCGGCGATTTCGACTCGGCGATGGCGGCGGTTGCCGACGCGATGCGCTCGGTCACGCGCTCGGCGGGCGGCATCCGCACCGGCGCGACCGAGATCAGCAGCGCGTCTGACGACCTGTCGCGCCGCACCGAACAACAGGCGGCAAGCCTTGAGGAAACCGCCGCCGCGCTCGACCAGATCACGGCCACGGTCCGGCGCACGGCAGCGGGGGCGGCACAGGCCAATACGACCATGAGCGCGACTCGCGGCGATGCCGAGGACGGCGTTCGCATCGTGCGCGAGGCGGTGACGGCGATGAGCGGCATCAAGCGCGCGTCGGACGAGATTTCGGAGATCATTTCGGTCATCGACGGCATCGCCTTCCAGACCAACTTGCTCGCCCTCAACGCCGGGGTCGAGGCCGCGCGCGCCGGCGATGCGGGCAAGGGCTTCGCGGTCGTCGCCTCCGAAGTCTGCGCGCTGGCCCAGCGTTCGGCCGACGCCGCCAACGACGTCAAGTCGCGCATCCATGCCAGCGGCAGCCAGGTCGAGGTCGGCGTCACGCTGGTCGGCCAGACCGGCAGCGCGCTCGAACGCATCGTTGCGCGCATCGCCGAGATCGCCGATCTGGTCGCGACCATCGCCCGCGGTGCCGACGAACAATCGTCGGGCCTGCAACAGGTCAACATCGCCGTCAGCGAGATGGACGCGGTAACGCAGCAGAACGCCGCGATGGTCGAGGAAGCCACCGCCGCCGCGCGCAGCCTCGCCAGCGAAGCCGAAGCACTGACCCGCCACGTCGCCCGGTTCAGCGTCGCGGAAACCGCCGGCCGCGACCAGCCCCGCACGTTGCGCGCGGTGGCGTGATCGACGGCGGCGCGTCGCCAGGCTAGACGCGAACGCCCATCCTGCGACGAGGCGACCGGTGACCCTGACGCTGTACGGCATCCCCAATTGCGACACGATGAAGAAGGCGCGCGTCTGGCTCGACGGACAGGGCATCGCGCATCGGTTCCACGACTATAAGAAGGCCGGGATTGAGCGCGCGACGCTCGAACGCTGGGTCGCGGCGCTGGGGTGGGACGCGCTGCTCAACCGGTCGGGCACGACGTTCCGCAAGCTGCCCAATGCCGACAAGGCCGATCTGACCGCCGACCGCGCCATCGACCTGATGCTGGCGCAGCCGTCGATGATCCGCCGGCCGGTGCTGGTCGCGGACGACTGGATCGAGGTCGGTTTCAAACCCGATCGCTACGCCGGACGATTGCTCTTGGCGGACTGATTGCGCTACGATTGCACCCGCTCGGGGGCCGATGGCGATACCGCAGCGATTTGCCTGTGGGAGAGACATGGCTGAAACCCTTTTTCGTTTGCCGCCGATCTGGTTCCGCGTCGTCGCCTTGCTGATGACTTTGTGGGGCGCGGCGGGTGTCTTCGCCTTTTACGGCCATGCGACGACCGGGCAGGCGCAACTGGCGGCGTTGCCCGATTATGAGCGCGGCTTTTTCCTCGCGCTGCCCGGCTGGTTCGTCTGGATCTATGCCATCGCCACGTGGGGCGGGTTGCTCGGCGGGATCGCGCTGATGCTCTGGCGGCGGATCGCGATCGTCTTCCTCGCGCTATCGCTGCTGGCAGTCGCGGTGCAGTTCGGCTGGGTCTTTGCCGCGACCGACCTGATCGCGGTCAAGGGCGCGGCGGCGGTCGTGCCGTTTCCGCTCGTCATCTTCGCCATCGCGCTGGCCCAGCTGGCGGTCGCGCGCCAAGCCGATGCCCGTGGGTGGCTTCGCTAGGGGCGTTCCGCTAGGACGCTCGCCATGTCCACGACCTTCACCATCGACACCGCGACAAGCCGCGCGACGCCGACTCCCGCGCCGATGAAGCGGCTGACCATCCCCGCGATCCGCGCCGCCAAGGGCAGGACCCCGCTGGTGATGCTGACCGCCTATACCGTGCGCATGGCGCAGCTGATGGACGCGCAGTGCGACATGCTGCTGGTCGGCGACAGTCTGGGGCAGGTGATCTACGGCCTGCCGTCGACGGTTCCGGTCACGCTCGACATGATGGCGGCGCATGGCGCTGCGGTCGTGCGCGGCAGCTATCACGCGCTGGTCGTGATCGATCTCCCCTTCGGCAGTTACGAAGCCAGTCCTGCGCAGGCGTTCGAAAGCGCGGCGATGCTGCTCAAGGCGACCGGCGCGGCGGCGGTGAAGCTGGAGGGCGGCACGGCGATGGCCGACACCGTCGCTTTCCTGTCGCAGCGCGGGATTCCAGTGATGGGCCATGTCGGCCTGACGCCGCAAGCGGTGAACCAGCTCGGCGGCTATGGCGCGCGCGGCCGCAGTCCGGAGGAAGCGGCGAAGATCGTCGCCGATGCCGTCGCCGTTGCCGAGGCGGGGGCCTTTGCAGTGGTGATCGAGGGGGTGGTCGAACCGATCGCGATCGACATCACCCGCCGTATCGCGGTGCCGACGATCGGCATCGGCGCGTCGGCGCAGTGCGACGGACAGGTGCTGGTCGCCGAGGACATGCTCGGCTTCTTCGAACGCACCCCGCGCTTCGTGAAGACGTTCGACGACATCGCCGGTCGCATTTCGGCAGCGGTGCAGACCTATGCCGACGACGTCCGCTCGCGCGCCTTTCCGGGGCCGGACCAGCTCTACGCGCCGAAAGGTTGAGCGGCAGGCCAACCCTACCGTCACCCCGGGCTTGACCCGGGGTCCCGCTTCTTCTTTCTCTCGGCCGTGATGAAAAGCGGGACCCCGGGTCAAGCCCGGGGTGACGAAGGAGGCCCCCGTTCATCCCCCGAACACCCGCCCTCCACCATGGTCTCCCCCCGGCACGACCCCTGCGACCATTCGCTTTCGTTTCCGTAGACGCTCGGCTAAAGGAGCGCGCTTGACCCATCCCCTGGAGCTGTTCCCTTGGCGTTGACCCCGCAGAACAACGATGCCTTCATCCGCGAAGTCGATGACGAAATGCGTCGCGAGCAGATGACCGCGATCGGTCGCCGCTACGGCCTGTGGATCATCGTCGCGGTGCTGGCGGCGCTGGCGGCGTTCGGCGGCTGGACCTGGTGGCAGCATCATCAGAACAGCCTCGCCGCCGAACAGGGGGAGAAGCTCGCCACCGCGCTCGACGAGATCGCACAGGGCCGCGTCGCGCAGGGCACGGCCGAGGTCGCGAAGCTGACGACGTCCGATCGCGACGCCGTCCGCGCCACCGCGCTGCTGACGCAGGCCGACTTGCTACTCTCCAAGAACGACCTGAAGGGGGCCGCTGCCGCCTTTGGCAAGGTCGCCGCCGACGACTCGCTGGCACAGCCGTTCCGCGACATGGCGCTCGTCCGCCAGACCGCCGTCGAATATGACAGCCTGCAACCGCAACAGGTCATCGACCGGCTGCGCGGCCTCGCCGACAAGGGCAGCCCGTGGCTCGGCAGCGCGGGCGAGATGGTGGCGGTCGCCTATCTCCGCCAGAACAAGCTGCAACAGGCGGGCCAGACCTTTGCCCTGATCGCGCAGACCGACGGCGTGCCGCAATCGGTGCGCGGGCGGGCGGTGCAGATGGCCGGGTCGCTGGGTGTCGACGCGGTCGATGCGTCGGCCAACCAGACCGCCGCGCAATAACGCTTCTCCAGTTTCCGGAACCCCTTCGATGAAGACCCATCTCAAACTCTCGGCGGCGGTCGCGGCGTTGGCGCTGCTGGGCGGTTGCGGCGCCTTGAAGGGCAAGGGCCCGGCGCGCACCCCGATCGTCGGCCAGCGCGTGCCGATCCTCGCATCGGAAAATCTGGCGGAGGTCGATCCGGCGCTCGCCAATCTTCAGGTCGTGTTGCCGCTCGCCGAAACCAACGCCAACTGGGCGCAGCCCGGCGGCAATCCGTCGAAGTCGATGGGCCATGTCGCGCTGGCCGATACGCTCAGCCAGCGCTGGTCGGTGCGGATCGAGGGCGGCGATACCCGTACGCGCCTTGCCGCCGCGCCGGTCGTCGCCGATGGCCGGCTGTACGTGATCGACGTCAACGGCCTCGTGACGGCGATGACCGCTGATACCGGCGCGACCGTGTGGACCGCCCCCACCGTCAAGGGCGACGAAAACCGCCGCGCGCGCTTCGGCGGCGGCGTGTCGGTCGACGGCAACCGCGCCTTCGCCACCGATGGCCTTGGCGATGTCGTCGCCTTCGACACCGCCGATGGCAAGGAAGTGTGGCGCGCCAAGCCCGGCGGCCCGTTGCGCGGCGCACCGACCGTCACCAACGGACAGGTCTATGTCGTCAGCCAGGATAACCAGCTGTTCGCGCTCGACCAGACCGATGGCAAGGTCGTCTGGACCCAGTCGGGCAGCCTCGAATCGCAGGGCGTGTTCGGCGTCGCCGCCCCGGCCTCGGCGCAGGGCACGGTCGTCGCCGGCTTCTCGTCGGGTGAACTGAACGCCTATCGCTATGAAAACGGCCGGTCGGTCTGGGGTGACAGCCTGTCGCGCACCTCGGCCTCGACCTCGGTGTCGGCACTGGCCGATATCGATGCCGAACCGGTGATCGACAATGGCCGCGTCTATGCGGTCGGGCAGGGCGGGCGCATGGTCGCGCTCGAACTGACGTCGGGTCAGCGGTTGTGGGAACAGAATCTTGCCGGCATCTCGACGCCATGGGTCGCGGGCGAATGGATTTTCGTGGTCACCGACGATGCCCGCCTGCTGTGCATCTCGCGCGGCAGCGGCAAGCTGCGCTGGGTCCAGCAGCTGCCCGGTTTCCGCAACCTCAAGAAGCGCAAGAACCCGATCGGCTGGGTCGGCCCGATCCTGGCGGGCAACCGCCTGATCCTCGCCAATACGCAGGGGCAGCTGGTGTCCGTCTCGACCGCCGATGGCAGCATCACCACGACGCAGGATACCCGGTCGAAGGCCGGTTATTCGCTGTCGCCGATCGTCGCCAACGGCACGCTCTACCTGCTCGACGATGCGGGGCTGCTGACCGCCTGGAAGTAGCCTACCTGCCTCACCCCCCTTCGTCATTCCGGCGCAGGCCGGAATCCATGGATGGGGTGAGGTCGCGGCCCCATCGCGAGCACCCGACACAATGGATTCCGGCCTGCGCCGGAATGACGGCTGTGCGGGTGCAAGCGCGCACCCTCGACCCGGCCCCCCTTACGCCCTACTATCGCGGCAACCCCGCACCCCAGGAATTCCCATGCCTTTACCCGTCGTCGCCATCATCGGCCGTCCCAATGTCGGCAAGTCGACGCTGTTCAACCGGCTGGTCGGCAAGCGGCTGGCGCTGGTCGACGATCAGCCGGGCGTGACCCGCGACCGGCGCGAGGGGGAGGCGTCGTTGCTCGGCCTCGACTTCACCATCGTCGACACGGCGGGGTTCGAGGATGAGGACGCCGCGACCCTGCCGGGGCGGATGCGGATGCAGACGCAGGCGGCGGTCGAAATGGCCGATGTCGCGCTGTTCATGATCGATGCCCGCGCCGGCATCACCCCGCTGGACGAGGAAATCGCCCGCTGGCTGCGCTCCGCCGACGGCACCGTCGTGCTGGTCGCCAACAAGGCGGAGGGCCGCGCGGGCGAAAACGGCGTGCTCGAATCGCTGGCGCTGGGCTTTGGCGATCCGGTGCAGATGTCGGCCGAACATGGCGAGGGTGTCGCCGACCTGTTCGACGCGCTGCGCCCCTATGTCGAACGCGAGGACGAGCCGGAGCCGGAGGACGAAGGGGAGTTCGACCCCGAAACCGCGGTTCTCAAGCTCGCGATCGTCGGTCGCCCGAATGCGGGCAAGTCGACGCTCATCAACCGTTTCGTCGGCGAAGACCGCCTGATTACCGGTCCCGAAGCCGGCATCACCCGCGATTCGATCGCGGTAGACTGGGAATGGACCGCCCCCGATGGCCGCGTCCGTCCGGTCCGGCTGATCGACACGGCGGGGATGCGCAAGAAAGCGCGGGTCCAGGAAAAGCTCGAAAAGCTCTCCGTCGCCGACGCGCTGCATGCGATCGACTTTGCCGAGGTCGTCGTGCTGCTTTTGGACGGTACCCGCGGCCTCGAACTGCAGGACATCAAGATCGCCGACCGCGTGCTGCAAGAGGGACGCGCGCTGGTGATCGCGCTCAACAAATGGGACATCGCCGAACACGCGTCGTCGCTGTTCAACGGCGTGAAGGGCGCGCTTGACGAAGGATTGGCGCAGGCGCGCGGCGTGCCGCTGCTGACCGTCTCGGCCGCGACCGGCAAGGGGCTGGACGTGCTGATGCAGGCCGCGTTCGAAACGCGCGAGGCATGGGGCCGCCGCGTCTCGACCGGCCAGCTCAACCGCTGGTTCGACCGCGCGCTGGAGGCCAACCCGCCGCCCGCCCCCGGCGGGAAGCGCATCAAGATGCGCTACATCACGCAGAACAACATCCGCCCGCCCAGCTTCGTCCTGTTCGGCACGCGCGTCGATCAGCTCCCCGAAAGCTACAAGCGCTATCTTATCAATGGCATCCGCAAGGAATTCGGCTTCGGCGCGGTGCCCGTGCGTTTGAACATGCGCGCGCCAAAGAACCCCTTCGACCACAGCAAGTGATCCATATCGACGCCCGCGGCATGCGCTGCCCCTGGCCCGCCATCCGGCTGGCCAAGGCGCTGCGTGACGGGGCGACGATGGTGGAGATCGAGGCCGACGACCCAAAGGCAGCGGGCGAACTGGCCAGCGCGGCGAGCGCGGTCGGGGCAAGGCTCGCGATCGTAAGCGAAGGCCTCTTCCGAATAGAGCGATAGCGCCTGCGGCTCACGACGCTCACCAACCGTCGCCCTCACCCTTCCGCGGCTCCGCCGCTCGCTCCCTTTCCCAACGGGAGAGGGAAGGGACCCGCCCGGCGCAGCCGGGTGGGAAGGGTGAGGGCGATCCGGGGTGACGAGAAACGGCCCTGTCCTACAACCGCCCGACCATGCCATACCCTTCGGCGTTCTTTCTCACCGCCGAACCCGCCTCCCGCAACGCCACGATCCGCGACGCACCGAAACGCCCGCAAGTGTGACCTTTGTGACCTTTGAAAACGCTACGGCTGCGCTTCCCAAGGTTTATCCCGCAAATTCAGATGCGTAATCCCCCGCGCCTGCAACCGCGGCCCGAGGAACCGGTAGAAATACCAGTCCTTCGCGGCAAACGGCGTCGCATGGTACAGGACCCGCTCGGCCAGCGTCCATCGCACCCGCCGCCGGTCCGACCGGCGCGGCGACGGCTTGGCCCAGAAGCGGAAAGGATAGACCACCCGCCCGAGCTTGGCGACGCGCTGCATGACCTCATGGTCGAGCAGGACATAGGGCCAGAGCGCTTCCGAAAAGCCGCCCGCTTTCACCAGCGCCTGCGTGCGAAACGCCTGCCCGTACCCACCGGTATGCGTCTGCTTCGGCAGCAGCCGCGTCACGATCCCCGAATAGAGCGCTCGCCGCAACGGCTGCCCCGACGCATCGACCCCCATCGCCATCACTGCCACGACGCGCCGGTCGGCATCGAACGCCCGTTCGGCCTCGGCCAGATAGTGCGGCGGGTACCACGTATCGGCATCGCCGAACGCACAGAACTCGGTGGTCAACTCGGCCATCGCCGTTTCCAGCGCATGGATCTTGCCCGGCCGCGCTTCGGACCGATGGATGACCTCGACCCCCGGCGCGGCAAACCCGCGCGCAACCGCATCCGACCCGTCGGTCGACCCGTTATCGACCAGCACCAGCCGGAACGGCACCGTCTGTGCCGCCAGCGCCGCCAGCGTCGCCGGCAGGAAATCGACTTCGTTGTAATAGGCGATGACGAACGTCCAGCGGGTCACGCCGCGACCTCGATCAGCGTCCGACACGCCGCCTCCGACGATCGCGGCCCATGCGTCGCGACCGCATGCGCCCGCGCCGCCGCACCCATTGCCTCGACCGCCGCCGGATCGGCCAGCAGGGCGGCGACCTTGTCGCGATAGTCGTTGTCGCGGACGAGCAGCCCGCATGTCTCGGGGATGACATCCGTCCCGATCCGGTCGTCGAACGCCACGGCCGGCAGACCGCACGCCATCGCCTCCGGAATAGCGCGCGGGAAATAGTCACGGCGTCCGGCATGGAAGAACAGCCGCGCCTGCGCCAGCATCGCCGGCACCTGCCCGTTGGGAACGTGCCCTAGCCATTCGACCTTGGGAAAGCGTGCGCGCAGTTCCGCCGCTTGCGGGCCGTCGCCGATCACCGCCACCCGCAGCGTCTCGGCCAGCGCCGCGATCTCGTCGAACTTCTTGTACGGGCTCAACCGGCTGGTAGCGATCACGTCGAACCGCTTTTCGGCCGCCATCGGTGCGAAGCGACCGGTGTCGATCGTCTTGGGCAGCCGCTGCATCCGTACGGCCGGCACCGACCGCCGCCAGAAACGCCAGCCGGGATGGGTCAGCTTCGCTTCCTGCACCGCTGTCTCGGGAAAGACGAATGCGGCATCGGGGACGATCCGGCTCCAGTAATCGCCGCCGATGATGACCGCGAACCGCCGCCGATCGGGCCGCAGCACTCGGTCGAACAGGTCGAACCCCGCGCCGCCATTGCTGCCGACCAGTACGAACAGATCGGCCGGATCGGTCCGCGCCGCCGCGACCATCGTGTCGCTCACCTGATCGCGCGTCTTGGCCGCCGGGTTCGACGGCGCGAACAGTCGGATCGGGTAGGGCGCGACCCCGTCCAGTGCAGCGACGGTGGTGCGGGCCGCGGGGGCCAGCGCCCACAGTTCGCTCTCGACGCCCAGTTCGGTCAGGATGCCCGGCATCCGCTTGTCGCGATTGTCCCAGCGGAGCCATTCGGCGGTATCCGAAACGCCGTGATGGCTGGGATAGGTCAGGACGAAGATGATCCGCATCGCCGACCGGCTACCAGCGCAGGGTCGATCACGCCACCCGATTGTCGAGTGCGCATGCTGCGGCTAAGGCGCTGGCGATGAACTGGTCGGATGACGGCGCGCGGGTGAGCTGCGTGATGGTGACCGCGAACCGTGCCGCGCTGGCACGGCGGGCGGTCGACTGTTTCCTGCGGCAACGCTGGGCGAACCGCGAACTGGTCGTCGTCGATGACGGCGATCAGGATTATACGCCGCTGTTCGCCGACATCCCCGCCGACCGCCTGATCTACGACCGCGTCGCCAAGACGCCGGAGACGACGCTCGGGCGTTTGCGCAACCGCACGCTCGATCTCGCGCGCGGGTCGATCGTCGCGCAGTGGGACGATGACGACTGGTATCACCCCGACCGGCTGGCGCGACAGGTCGCGGTGCTCGAACAGGGCAGAGACGCCTGCGTCCTGCGCGGCACGTTGATGCATCTCGACGCGCCCGGCTGGTTCGATCACCCCTATGTCGGCACGCTGGAGCCGGGCGTCCCGGGCAGCATCGTCCACCGTGCCGATCCGCGGGCACGCTATCCCGAAAAGCGGCGCGGCGAGGATACCGATTTTCTTGGGGCTTGGCCGATCGACCGCATCGGCGTGCTCGACGCACCCGGCCTGTTCGTCCGCGCCTTCCACGGATCGAACACCTGGGACCGGACCCATTTCGAACGCCGGGTCCGCAACACGCCCGCCGCCGCGATCGAATATGCGCTGCGCTCGCTGCTGCCCGGGGGCACGTGGCGGCATTCGCGCTTTCGTCTCGATCCCGAGACGCGCTCGGCTTTCGAGACGTTCGTCGCCGATTCGCGCAGCGCCGGAGTGTTCGCTTGACCCTCGCCGAACATGGGCAACGGCTGCACCTGTGGTCGCAAACCCCGGCGGCCGCGTGGGCAGGCAAGGTCTTCCGCGCGCTCTTCTTCGTCGGCGTGCTGTTGTGGCTGGTGCTGAAAGTCCGCGCGATCGGGTGGAGCAACGTCGCCGCCGCGCTGCCGCGCACGCCGTGGTTCTACATCCTGTTCGTCGTGATGTTCATGGCGCTGCCGGTATCGGAGGTCTGGATCTTCCGCCGCCTGCTCGGACGACCCCTGCCGGGCGCGCTGCCGGTGTTCGTGCGCAAACGGGTCTTTAACTCGGCGTTCGTCGGCTATTCGGGTGAGCTCTACCTGTTCGTCTGGGCACGCCAGCGGCTCGGCATCGCGTCGAAGACGCTGCTGCTGGCGATCAAGGACAATGCGATCCTGTCCGCGCTGGCATCGGCGGCGATCACCTCGGGCTTGCTCGTCATCTTCATGGCGACGGGGCGCGCGAAATGGATTGCCGACTGGCTCCATTCGGCGGGAGGCGTGATCCTTGCCGGGCTGCTGGTCGCGGCGTTCCTGACGCCGTTGCTCCTGCGGTTGCGGAACCAGATCCTGTCGGTGTCGTGGCGCGTCGCGGGCACCGTGCTGGCGATCCACGTCGCCCGAATCTTGATCGTCGTGCTGTTGCAGGCGACGCAATGGGCAGTGGTGCTGCCCGATCAGTCATGGGGCGTGTGGATCACCTTCCTGACGGTGCAGATGGTCATCAGCCGCCTGCCGATCGTGCCCAATCGCGACCTGCTGTTCCTGTCGGCGGCGTTGGAGATGAGCCACATCATCGACGGACCGCGCGCGGCGATGGCGGGGTTGCTGCTGGCGGGCGGCGCGCTGACGCAGGGGAGCAACCTGCTGTTCTTCCTGCTGACCAGCTTCGAACGCCGGCGCGGGACGCTGCCCATGGCCGAACCCGATCCGGCGTTCGAAGCGGCGGTCGCCACGCCGGCGGTGCCGCCGGCGGGCGAATAGCCGTTACGCCTGCGCCCGCTGGCAGATGAAGCGCGACAGTTCCTGCCGCAGCGGCAGTCCGGCGGTCGGGCGAAGCGGCCCGTCATGGGCGACGTTGGTTTCGACATGGGCGCGCGTGTCGGCGACCCCGACGACGTGGAACAGGTCGCGTTCGCAATCCACTTCGGTGCGGGCATAAACGAAGCGGTCACCGCGCTGCTGGCGCAGGATCGCGATCGTCGTGCCGACGGCGGTTTTGCGCTGGCGCAGCAGTTCATAGCGCGACTGTTTGTCCGACGGCGTCGGGATCACCGTGCCTTCCAGCGGATAGCGTTCGATCCCGTTGCCGGCGATCTCGGTCTCGACCAGATGCCGCAGGTCGACCTGCTCCGTCGCGTTGGTCGACGGCGCGCTGTCCCCCGACGTTCCGCACGCGGTCAGCAGCGCCGCGCCTAGCAGGGCGGTCATCGATCGGATCATGGAACACATACCTTTCTACCGGGACCAATAGCTGTCCGCCAATATGTCGCGACGCGCCGTCAACTGCCGCGCGAAGGGTCACCGCGATCGCAATGCGCCGACCGCGGTCAGAAAGGCGATGCCCCCCATGGCCAGCACGAGCCCGCCGATGTCTTCCCAACCGATCGCCATCAGGCGGTCGACCTTGTCGGACAATGGCAACATCGTGCGAAGCGTTTCGAATGGAATGGTCATTGCGCGTTGCAACATAATCACGGATCGCGGGATGAGAACCGCCAAAGCGGCCGATCGCTCCCAAGACATCATAAGTTACATCCGCGTAAGAATAGGGGGAGGCATCGGCAACGTGATGACGCTTGCGCGACACAAAACCACCCCATACACCGTCATTCCGTTTATCGATAATGTTGGGGGGTTCCATGTTTCGTACCGTCGCGTCCGTCCTGCTCGCGTCCACGGCGCTTGTCGGGCCCAGTGCGTTTGCCCAGTCCACCGCGCCCGCGCCGATCAAGGCCGCGCCGCTGTCCGCACTGGTCGCGCCGGTGAACATTCCGTACGAGAAATTCACGTTGCCGAACGGCCTGACGGTCATCACCCATACCGATCGCAAGGCACCGATCGTCGCAGTGTCGGTATGGTACGACGTCGGGTCGAAGCATGAGCCGGCGGGGAAGACCGGGTTCGCGCATCTGTTCGAACATCTGATGTTCAACGGTTCGGAAAATGCGCCGGGCGACTTCTTCGATCCGTTGCGCTCGATCGGCGCGACCGACCTGAACGGCACCACCAGCTATGACCGTACCAATTATTTCGAAACGGTGCCGAAGCCGGCGCTCGACCGCGCGCTGTTCCTCGAATCCGATCGCATGGGCTATCTGCTCGGCGCGGTGACGCAGGGCGTGCTCGATGAACAGCGCGGCGTCGTGCAGAATGAAAAGCGGCAGGGCGACAACCAGCCCTATGGCCTCGTCCGTTACAAGATGACCGAGGGTATCTTCCCGGTCGGCCACCCCTATCGCCATTCGGTGATCGGTTCGATGGCCGATCTGGATGCCGCCAGCCTCGACGACGTGAAGAACTGGTTCCGCGGCCATTACGGCCCGAACAATGCCGTGCTGGTGCTGGCCGGCGACATCGACGCCAAGACTGCCCGTCCGCTGGTCGAGAAATATTTCGGTGCGATCCCGAAGGGGCCGGAATCGGTCCTGCCCAAGATCGACGTGCCGACGCTGGCCGCGCCGGTGCGCGAGGAGATGAAGGACCGCGTCGCCGCGACGATGATCATGAAGGTCTGGCCGGTGCCGGGCCTGAACGATCCCGAAGCGCCCGCGCTCGACGTGGCGATGACCGCGCTCGGCGGGCTTGCCTCCTCGCGGCTCGACAATGAACTGGTCAAGCGCGACAAGCTGGCCGTGCAGGTATCGGCCGGCGTCCAGTCGCTGTCGCAGGCCGGGATGATCGTCGTCCGCGCGGTCGTCCGCCCCGGCGTCGACGCGAAGCTGGTCGAGGCGAAGCTTGACCAGATCATCGCCGACTATCTGCGCACCGGCCCGTCCGCCGACGAAGTCGCACGCGTCGCCACCACCAACGTGTCGAGCACCATTTCCGGCCTCGAATCGGTCGGCGGCTTCGGGGGCAAGGCGGTCGCGCTGGCGCAGGGGCAGCTCTACTCGAACGATCCGGGCTTCTATAAGAAGGAGCTGACCGCGCTGGCGACGATGACGCCGGACCGTGCCCGTGCCGCCGCGCAAAAGTGGATGTCGCGCCCGGCCTATACGCTGGTCGTCGTTCCCGGTGCCCGCGAAGGCTATGAAGAGGCGAAGGCGGTTCCTAAGGTCGCCGACAACAGTGTACCCGCCCCGGCCGAAGGTCCGGCCAAGGGCACGCGCGGCGCGATGCCTGCCGTGCCCGATGCCGGCGGCCAGTTGCAGTTCCCCACGGTAACGCGCAGCCGCCTCGCCAACGGCATGGAGCTGGTCTACGCCCAGCGCACCGCCGTTCCGGTCACGCAGGTGTCGATGGCGTTCGACGCCGGGATCGCCGCCGACGTGTCGGGCAAGCTCGGCACCGCCGGCATGACCATGGCGGTGCTCGACGAAGGGACCACCACCCGCAATTCGATCGCGCTGGCCGAGGCGAAGGAAAAGCTCGGCATGTCGATCTATGGCGGCAATTCGGCCGACCAGACGACGATCGGCTTCTCGACGCCCAGCGCCAATCTGAACAGCTCGGCGCTGTTGTTCGCCGACGTGCTGCGCAATCCGGCATTCGATCCGGCTGAAATCGAGCGGGTGCGCGGTCAGGTGCTGGCGCAGATCGGCCAGCAGCGGACCAATCCGCAGGGGCTGGCCGACATGACCCTGCCGCCGCTGCTCTACGGCGCGGACTCGCCCTATGCGAAGCTGGCGGCGGGCGTCGGTGATCCGGCGGCGGTCGCGTCGCTGACCCGCGGCGATCTGATGGCATGGCGCGGTGCGTGGCTGCGGCCGGACAAGGCGAAGGTCTTCGTCGTGTCCGACCGTCCGCTGGCCGAGGTGCAGGCCGCGCTCAACGCCGGTCTCGGCGACTGGCGCGCGACCGGTACCGGCGGCACCAAGACCTTCCCGGCACAGCGCGCGACTACCACGCCGAAGATCGTTCTGATCGACCGGCCGGATTCGCCGCAGTCGCTGATCGTCGCGGGACAGATGACGCCGGTACAGGCCAAGTCGGACACGCTGGCGGCGACCACCGCCAACACGGTGCTGGGTTCGGGCTTCCTCAGCCGGATCAACATGGACCTGCGCGAAGCGAAGCACTGGTCCTATGGCGCGGGCGGTGGCTATCGCCTGATGCAGAACGCCGTCCCCTATGTCATCACCGCCCCGGTGCAGGCCGACAAGACCGGGCCGGCGATCGCGTCGCTGCGCGAACAGATCAGCGGCTTCCTCGGCAAGCAGGGCGTGACCCAGGTCGAGTTTCAGCGGTCGATCGACGGCGAAACCCGGCAGCTCGCCGGCACGTACGAAACGTCGGGTGCGGTGCTCGGCGCGATGCAGTCCAACGACTTCCTCGGCCGGCCCGACAATTATCAGGCGACCTTGCCGCAAAAATATCGCGCGCTCACCATCCCGCAGCTTGACGCTGCGGCACGGCGGGCACTCGATCCCGATCGCTTCGTTTACGTGGTCGTCGGCAATGCGGCGACCGTCCGTCCGCAGCTTGACGCGCTCGGTCTGCCGGTGGAGGTGGTAGCGGCAACGCCGCCGTCCGCTCCGGCCGCCGCGGCAAAGTAAGGAGAGCGAAGATGGCGAATGTCGATGGCAGCTGGAACACGATCACCAAGTCGCCGATGGGCGACCAGCAGGCGACGCTGACCGTCAAGAGCGACGGCGGCACCTTCACCGGCAGCTATTCCGGGGCGATGGGATCGACCGAGATCACCGATGGCAAGGTCGATGGCGACAAGCTGTCGTGGAAGGTTGCGATTGTCGTGCCGATGCCGATGACGCTCGACTGCGAAGCGACGGTCGAGGGCGACACCATCTCTGGCACGGTCGGCGCGGGCGCGTTCGGCAGCTTCCCGATGGCGGGCAATCGCGCCGGCTGATCGCGCGACGATAACGGGAACGGCCCGTCCGCAGTCGATGCGGGCGGGCCGTTTGCGTTTGGCGGTGCCTGCGTCCGAAACCGTGTCCCCGCGCAGGTACGGCGAGCAGGCAATTTGCGATTGGTTGCGCCGTCACCCCAGACCGTATCCCCGCGCAGGCGGGGACCCAAAGTGAAGGAGCGGAACGCCCTTGGCTCTGGACCCCCGCCTCCGCGGGGGTACGGCTGATCGGCCATTCATTCGACCGGCCGCAGTGTCTGGACCCTTGCCCCCGCGGGGTACGACCAGTGCCTCGGTCACTCCGCCGCCCGCGCTTCCGCCTCGATCTCCGGCAACCCCGCGGTGCGCGGGCGCTCCCCCGGATCGGGCGCATAGCCGGTCAGCAGCCGCGCGCCCCGGCCATAGGTGAACCACGACCACGCCCAATGGACATAGACCGACACGCGGCTACGAAAATCGACCAGCAGCATCAGGTGGACCAGCGACCATGCCAGCCACGCGATGAAGCCGTTCAGCTTCAGCCCGGCAATCTCCGCCACCGCGCGCGACCGGCCGATCACCGCCATCGTCCCGTAATCGCGATATTTGAACGTGTCGTCGGCGTTCTGCCCGGCAATTTTCGCCGCGATCAGCTTGCCGACGAACTGCCCCTGCTGCTTGGCGACGGGCGCGAGGCCGGGCAGGGGGCCGTCATCGGTATCGAAGCTGGCGACATCACCGATCGCGAAGATGTTGGGATGGCCCGGCACCGAACAGTCCGGCCGGACCTTCACTGCGCCGTTGCGCGCGGCATCGGCCGACAGCCATTCGGCCGCCGGGCGTGCTTCCGTTCCCGCCGCCCATAGCACCGCCGCCGCATCGATCCGCTGGTCGCCGACCGTCAGCCCGCGTTCGTCGATCGCCTGCACCTTCTCGCCGGTCCGCACCTCCACGCCGAGCGATTCGAGCATCGCGCGGGCCGCCTGCGACAGTGTCGGGTCGAACGCGCCGAGGATATGATCGCCCATCTCGCACAACACCACCCGCGTCGCGCGCGGATCGACCCGGCTGAAATCGCGTGCCAGCGTCGTGCGCGCCAGTTCGGCGATGGTGCCGGCCAGTTCGACGCCGGTCGGCCCGCCACCGACGACGGCGAAGGTCAGCAGGCGTCGCAGTTCGGCCGGGTCGTCGCATTGCTCGGCCCGCTCGAACGCACCCAGCAATGCCGCCCGGATCGCGAGCGCATCATCGATCGATTTGAGGACGAAGGCATGGTCGCGCCAGCCATCGTTGCCGAAGAAGCTATAGCCCGCACCAGTTGCCACGATCAGGTAATCGAAGCGGATCCGCCGTCCGTCGGCAAGGTGGAGTTCGTTCGCCGCAGCGTCGACCCCGCACGCCTCCGCCATCAATATGCGCGTGTTTTTATTGCGACGCAGCAGGGCGCGATTGGCCGTTGCGATGTCCGCCGGCGACAGCGCTGCGCCTGCCACCTGATACAGCAATGGCTGAAACAGATGGTGGTTGGTCCGGTCGATCAGCGTCACATCGGCATCGGTTCCCCGTAGCGCCTGTGCCGCGGCGATCCCGCCAAAGCCGGCACCCAGGATGATGATCTGGGGTCGCATACCGCCTCCATCCGCCATTTTCGCGAGTATGGCCGCACCGCGCGACCGGATCACCAACCCGTCAGGTCCGCGATCGTTGCGGGCGTTGCCCCGACGTCGCGCCATCCTTGCCATATTGCCACCATGGTCCGGGCAGTGCCGCCATGGTTCGTTCATCGGGCTGAAAGATACCGTTGCCGTTATACCACACGAGGAAGTTTCATGACGACGGTGTTGCGATGCAATGCAACCTCGCCGGTGCTGCCGGGTTCAGATGGGCCACGGACAAACCGGCACAGCTTCGATGCCGGGACCGTAAACGCTGATGAGGTTTTGTATGCGTAAGCTTTTCACCGTCGCCGCAGCCGCTGCCGCGTTCGTGGCTGTCCCCGCCTTTGCGCAGGACATGTCGACCACGACGCAGGACACGACGGCCACCACCGAATCCGCCCCCGCCGTGACCGCACCCGACGGCACCAGCGGCATCGGTTTCGAACCGTATATCGCCGTCATGGGCGGCTGGGAGCAGTTCGACTCCGAAGCCACCAAGGCCGGCATTCCGCAGGTCGCGCGTAACGACAAACTCAACGGTGCCCTGGTCGAAGGGATCGTCGGCTTCAACGTGCCACTGGGCCCGGTGTTCGTCGGTGCCGAAGGCAGCGTTTCGAAGGGCGTGTCGGGCGACATCGATTGGGATTACGGCGCAGCCGGCCGTTTCGGCTTTCGCGCCGGTGATTCGGGCCTGATCTACGGGAAGGTCGGCTATCGCTGGGTCAATTTCGACCGGTTCGGCACCGCCAGCCGCGACTATCACGAAATGACCTACGGTGCCGGTTTCGAAGTCGGTCCGAAGGATATCGGTCTCGGCGGCATCACCGGCAACTCGGGCGTCCGCCTGCGCGGTGAAGTGTCGACCTTCGGTTCGGCGCACAGCTTCCGTCCGATGCTGGGTCTGACGACCCACTTCTAAGCGTCGACGTTGTTCGGGCGGGTCCGGCGTATCGGGACCCGCCCGGGTATCTGCGTACAGAATGAGGCTCCGGGCGATGGCTCGGGGCCTTTTTCCGTATGTTGCTTCCATTAGCCGAACGATGCACCGTCATGGCCCATTCCGGGGGGCGTGACATGGCATGGCTGACCTATCTCGCGTTGGCGCAACAGGCGATAACGCCAGGCTATTTCCCGAAATCCTATGAAATGGCGACGGTCCGGTGCGAATTTTTCGGTCGATCGCTTCCGCGCCTCAGCGCCTTTGAAAGCGATTGGTACAGTGGTCAGTTGCGGGCGGCAGGCGAGCCATCGCTGCTTCGGCGCGCTTATGCCGGTCGTGCCGACAGCCTGCGCTTCCTCTGGTTGCGCAGCTTCGATCCCGCCGTCATCGTGCGCATCGACGGACTGGGCGGTGACAGTCCCCGACTGATCGCGGTCGAACTGGACGGCCTGGGTGGTGACAGTCCCCGACTGATCGCGGTCGAACTGGACGGCCTTGGTGGTGGCGAACCCGGTACCGTTCGCCGGCGGGTGATGCGCCCGCTCACGCAAGTCGAAGCAGTCGATCTGCGACGGCGACTGACCGTTCAGAATCCCTTCGCCTTGCCGATCGGCGCGAACCCCTGCGATGGCGGGATTGATGGCTCGCAATGGATCATCGAACGTGCCGCCGGGCACCGGTACAAAATGGTGAACGCATGGAGTCCCGAACGCGGGCCGATCCATGCCGCCGGCATCGCGATGTTGCGGCTGACCGGCTGGAAATTTACCGCCATCTACTGAAAAAGGCCGCCGGGCGCGAACCCGACGGCCTGTTTCCCGTAGGACAACGGGAACGCTTATTCCTCGACGGTCACCCGACCGCGCCGGACCACCATGCCACGCTCCGCCATTTCCTTGCGGAAATCATGCTCGGCGTCGGCGACCTCGCGGCGATATTCGTGCCACGCATCCTCCCGGGACGATGCGTCCTTGGCGCGGCGCAGATCGCTGCGCAGTTCGCGCTTCGCTTCGGAGATGTCGGTCTTATAGTCGAGATAATAGGGGTTATAGTCCGAATAGACCGGTACCGAACGATCCTTGGCCAACGACGGCGTTGCGATACAGGCAGTCGCGGCGGCGGCGATCAACAATGGAAAGCGGTTCATGGGTTGTCTCCCTTTTCCTGAACTTGCCGCGATACAACCCGTACGGTTCGATGACGGTTCCTTCATCTGCCGTTCATCTGACGCGCAGGGATTGGTAACTTGGCAGTACATACAGGCGCTTGCCGAACGCCGTGGCGATACCGATCTGCATGGCGGACGCAGCAGGGGAAATGGAGATGGCCGGACGCGTGAAGCGGAAGGCAGGACTGGCCGCAGCCGAGGCGCTGGTCGTGCGCACGCTCGATCCGACGACCTGCGCGCTCTGCCGCCGCCCGATCGGCACGCAGGTCGAATGGCATCACCGCGTGCCCAAGAGCGAGGGCGGCCGCGAGACGGTCCCGGTCCACCCGATCTGCCACCGCACCATCCACGCCAGCGCGACCAACACCGAACTCGCCGGCCCGCTCGCCGATCTCGACACGCTACGCGACGTTCCCGCGGTCGCCAAATTCGTGAAATGGGTCGCCGACAAGCCCGCCGACTTCCGGGTACCGGTGCGTCAAACTCTCAGAAGTATTTACTAAATTAAAATATAAATTTGAAACGATAATTTAACTTGTTGGAAACTTTGACCCTCTTTTGTAACCAGTTTTCGCTTGGGATCGTCCGGGTATGCGTTCAATTATTTCCATAGCAAGCATTTTTCTAAAAATATTCTTAACTTTATTTTCAGATCCAATAAAAGTTATTGCTCGTGCCTTGGAATTATTTATCTCGTCGTTATCTTGCAAATAATTAATGATCGCCTTTTCTGGTTCTGCTAATTTTTCGTGCCGTAGAGTTACAAGTACGCCGTTTCCGGTCTGAGTCACAACCGGATCCTTCAATTGCAGTTCGCGCATTGCTTCGAATGCTGTATTTAGACCTTCCCCGACATCTTTGTTGGGAGCATCCGGAAATTTATTTGTCAAGCGTACAATCTTCTGATTGCGTGCAAATCTCTCGTCTAATATATTGTCAATCGTAACATGTGCTGGCAGCGGTCCGGGGCTGTATATTTCTATTCTATTATCAAATATCCGGACATGAACGTCATCATTAACGCTGTAGTCGCGATGTATGATTGCGTTAGTAATGATTTCATGAATAGCGCTACGAGGGTATTGTACTGCTGTTAATCCTTTATCTTTCATGACTGGAATATTTTCGACAATTTCGACG
Source organism: Sphingomonas sp. Leaf5 (assembly GCF_001421155.1). Taxonomy (NCBI): domain Bacteria; kingdom Pseudomonadati; phylum Pseudomonadota; class Alphaproteobacteria; order Sphingomonadales; family Sphingomonadaceae; genus Sphingomonas; species Sphingomonas sp. Leaf5. The sequence continues at coordinate 330,050 of NZ_LMJZ01000001.1, forward strand.
ATTTTATCGACTGAATTCTTTATTATAACAACAACGCAACCTTCAATTGTGTCAGGTTGGCCTTCTAGAGTTGCCCGTGTCGGAGTATCGGATGTCTTATACCTCGAAATTTTTATTGATGCTTTTGGTAGGGAAACTTGCGGTTCATCAGAAAACAAAATGAGGCCGGCAACCGTTGCCTTGTCGTCTTTTGTTACCTTTTGCTTTTTTAGCCACGATCGCGGATCGGACTGCGGAATTATGTTCTCTTGAAATATTCGGTACGCGTCCGACGAAATTAGATCTTCGACGTCAGACTCGGTTTTATTGTCTTCGTATGATATAATTCCCTTATTTAAGCGAAGTCGCTCCTGCTTTTCATATGTATCCTGCTTTAAGCTTTGAGCTCCCTTGCGCAGGTATATATCTCCTGAGGTATCCTTCCAGATAAATTGATTTTTGAAAACTTCGCAGAGAAGCACGATGCCGTGTTTGCCATGGCAACGAAGAAATCGATAAGAAAACGTATCACCTTCTGGGAAAAGATCTTGAAGGGTTGAAATTACATCGTTTGCTTGTTCTTCATTATCGTATCCTTGCCAGCGATCCGTAGTGACGGATTCGTCTTCAATTCCTACATACACCTCGCCACCCTCGGCATTTCCAAGCGCGCTTATTGTTCGAGATAATTTCGAAGGCTGTATTCTTCTTGACTTGAAATCTAAGAAGTGACCTTCCGATTTCGAAAGGATTGCATTTGCTGCAACTTCATCGATATCTACGATCTGCATAATTATTCCGCCGCCACGCCCCCGAACATGTCGCCCATGCCGCTGGCTTCCTCGTTCGCCGGTGCCACGACCTTGGCCTTCTGCCGCTTGTCGAAGCCGTCCCACACCTCGTTCCAGTTACCGCGCGTCGCCGCCTTCGAATATTCGGTTGCCCGCTGTTCGAAGAAATTGGCGTGTTCGACGCCGTTCAGCAGCGGGGCCAGCCACGGCAGCGGATGTTCGTCGATCAGGTAGATCGGCTTCATGCCTAGCTGCCCCAAGCGCCAGTCGGCGATGTAGCGGATATATTTCTTGATTTCCTTCGCGGTCATCCCGTGGACCGGCCCCATTTCGAAGGCGAGATCGATGAAATTATCCTCCAGCCGCACCGTCGTCTGGCACATGTCGGCGATGTCGTCGCGCACCGCGCGCGTCATGCAGTCGCGTTCCTTGCAGAAGGCGTGGAACAGCTTGATGATGCCTTCGCAGTGCAGGCTCTCGTCGCGGACCGACCACGACACGATCTGCCCCATGCCCTTCATCTTGTTGAAGCGCGGGAAGTTCATCAGCATCGCGAACGACGCGAACAGCTGCAATCCTTCGGTAAAGCCGCCGAACATCGCCAGCGTCTTGGCGATATCCTCATCGGTATCGACCCCGAAATTCTGCAGATAATCGTGCTTGTCCTTCATCTCGCTATATTCGAGGAAGGCGCCATATTCGCTCTCGGGCATGCCGATCGTGTCGAGCAGGTGGCTGTACGCCGCGATATGCACCGTCTCCATGTTGGAGAAGGCGGCGAGCATCATCTTGACCTCGGTCGGCTTGAAGATGCGACCATATTTTTCGTGATAGCAGTCCTGCACCTCGACATCGGCCTGGGTGAAGAAGCGGAAGATCTGCGTCAGCAGATTGCGCTCGTGCGGCGTCAGCTTCTGCGCCCAGTCGCGGCAATCCTCGCCCAACGGCACCTCTTCGGGCATCCAGTGGATCTGCTGCTGACGCTTCCAGAAATCGAACGCCCAGGGGTATTCGAACGGCTTGTACTGCTTGCGGGCTTCGGTGAGCGACATGGGGTTACTCCGGGGAAAGTAGGAAAAGGTAGAAAGCGTAAAGGACGATACCTCCGATGACGAACGGCACGCCGAAGAAAATCGAATTCAACCGATGCCAATTCTTCCCGAAGAGAAGAACCGGTCGATCCTGGGTGCTGCGCGCGAACTGATCCGGCAGCAATATCATGGCCAAGCCGACCATCAGCATCGCTGTTCCTACGAAAGGAATGGCGATCATGCCGACCCCCAAGACCACTGCGCGATCCCGAAGATCGCAAGGATGATACCGAGCGCCAACGCCATCATCCCTGTCATGCCATGGGCATAGCGGCTCTGCTGCGTCCTCCGCGACCGCAGGCGAAGCAGCAGCCACAGGCCGATGGCACCCGCGACCAGCGCCACGGCCAGCATGATACCAACGTTCGTGGTCATGCGACCAACTGCGGGGACGTGCGTTTGACCGCCGCCCCCAATGGAGAAATAGCATGGCCGATCTCAGCAACATCAACGAACACGCCGAAGTCATCGGTGCCGATGGCGTCCATGTCGGAACCGTCGACCGCGTCGAAGGCGACCGCATCAAGCTGACCAAGAAGGACAGCGGCGCGCAGGTCGAAGGGGCGGACAGCTCGCATGAAGGGCATCACCATTATATCGACGGCGGCCTCGTCGCCGAGGTCGAAGGCGACACCGTCCGCCTGTCCGCAAATGCCGATGTCGCGGTGACGTTCGAGACCGAAGAGGATGGTGCCGCCATCTGATCGATCGCGAACATCGCGACGGGGAAGGGGGCCGCGTGCCCCCTTTTTCATGGCCCGAACCGCCACGCCGTCAGACGGGACGGCTGCGCCGCCCCGCTGCCCGACGTGGCGAGTCAGCGATTTGCTTGAGCAAATCGCTGCCGCCCGCTTACTGACAGGCCAGGCACTCGTCATAATCGGTCGTCTCGCCCAGATCGAACTTGGCCAGCTCGGACGTATTGTCCGCCTCGACACCACCGGCGAACCCGGCGCGCTGCACCGACTTGGACCGCAGATAATAGAGCGATTTGATGCCCAGCTCCCATGCGCGATAGTGGAGCATCAGCAGGTCCCACTTCTCGACATCGGCCGGGATGAACAGGTTCAGCGACTGCGCCTGATCGATGAACGGCGCACGGTCGCCGGCCAGTTCGAGCAGCCAGCGCTGGTCGATCTCGAAGCTGGTCTTGTACGTGTCCTTCTCTTCCTGGCTCAGGAAATCGAGGTGCTGCACCGAACCGCCGCGCTCGAGGATCGTGTTCCACACCGCATCGCTGTTCTTCGACTTCGCGATCAGCAGCTTTTCGAGATACGGGTTCTTCACCGACCACGATCCCGACAGCGTCTTGTGGGTGTAGATGTTCGCCGGAATCGGTTCGATGCAGGCGCTGGTACCACCGCAGATGATGCTGATCGACGCGGTCGGCGCGATCGCCATCTTGCAGCTGAACCGCTCCATCACGCCCATGTCGGCGGCGTCGGGGCAGGGCCCACGCTCGGTGGCGAGGTGCATCGACGCCTCGTTCACCTGCGCGTTGACGTGGCGGAAGATCTTGAGGTTCCAAGCCTTCGCCATCGCCCCTTCGAACGGCAGGCTGCGCGCCTGCAGGAACGAGTGGAAGCCCATGACACCGAGGCCGACCGACCGCTCGCGCTCCGCCGAATAGCGCGCACGCGCCATCTCATCGGGCGCGCGCTCGATATAGTCGGTCAGGACGTTGTCGAGGAAGCGCATCACGTCCTCGATGAACCGCTTGTCGCCGTTCCATTCGTCCCAGGTTTCGAGGTTCAGCGACGACAGGCAGCACACGGCGGTGCGGTCGTTGCCGAGGTGATCCTTGCCGGTCGGCAGCGTGATCTCGCTGCACAGGTTCGACGTCGACACCTTCAGGCCCAAGTCACGGTGATGCTTGGGCATCGTATTGTTCACATGGTCACTGAACACGATGTACGGCTCGCCGGTGGCGAGGCGGGTCTCGACCAGCTTCTGGAACAGCGAACGTGCATCGACGACCGCGCGCTGCGACCCGTCCTTGGGGCTTTTCAGCGCCCATTCGGTGCCGTCGCGGACCGCTTCCATGAACGCATCGGGGATCAGCACGCCGTGGTGCAGGTTCAATGCCTTGCGGTTGAAATCGCCTGACGGCTTGCGGATTTCGAGGAACTCCTCGATCTCCGGGTGGCTGACGTCGAGATAGCAGGCCGCCGAACCACGACGCAGCGACCCTTGCGAAATCGCGAGGGTCAGCGAATCCATCACGCGGACGAACGGGATGATGCCGCTGGTCTTGCCGTTCAGCCCGACCGGCTCGCCGATCCCGCGCACGCTGCCCCAATAGGTGCCGATGCCCCCGCCGCGCGACGCCAGCCACACATTCTCGTTCCACGTCTCGACGATGCCTTCGAGGCTGTCGGGGACCGAATTGAGATAGCAGGAGATCGGCAGGCCGCGCCCGGTGCCGCCGTTCGACAGGACCGGGGTGGCCGGCATGAACCAAAGCTTCGAGATATAGTCGTACAGCCGCTGGGCGTGCGCGGCATCATCGGCATAGGCCGACGCGACTCGCACGAACAGGTCCTGATATGATTCGCCGGGCAGCAGATACCGGTCCTTCAGCGTGTCCTTGCCGAAATCGGTCAGCAGCGCATCGCGCGAATGATCGACCTCGACCGCGTGCAGCTGCGCATCGACCGTACGGCTGGTGCGCGCGGGCGGCGTGGCGGCGGGGGCCGGATCGGCGAATTGCAGTTCGTTCATCTGGGCATCCTGACTATCCTGGAAGGTCATCGTCCCGTTCCTCTTGTGTTCTAGCACGGAGCGATGCCCCTGTCGATTTCTACGGAACGTCCGCGCGCACCATCGCCCTTGACAAGCGTTGGCGGCATTGGAGGTTCCAGCAGGCGTAACACAATCCATAGCGCCCGTCCCGCGTCGGGCACCACTAATTGTAGGAAAGCGGCCGACGCGCAAGTCGGCAATTATAACCTTTGGCGCCCGGCTCGACCGGCTCGACGGTCACTCCCGACGCGACGCGCGGCGATCCGCCGGGTTCGCGAAATGCAAGCGAACTTTTCGGGAACGCAGAAAAATTGCTGTCGCCGGACGGGGCGTCCGGGCGGAACTTTATGCGGTTGTCGCCTGCCGATATCGATGCGCGATACGGGTCTGCCACAGCAGCAGCAGCGGCACGACGGCGAGCTCGATACCAAGCCCGACGACATGTCCCGTCGATGGTGCGCCGATCGTCAGGAGCGACAGGAGTCGCGCGAGGCCGCCGCCGACCACCATCGCGCCCAGCAACCGGAACCGGCCGGTCTTGCCCTCGATCGCCGGAATGCAGCTGGCAAAGGCGAGGCCGAGGACCAGGAAGATGCCCGACAGATAGCGGAAATGACTGTCCAGATCGACCGCGGGAGCCGGTTGCAGCCACGCCGCACCGCGCAGGATGCTGAAAGTCGCCACCGACAGCGGCACGAAGCAGGCGATCGCGACCGCGACCTGCAGCAGCGTCCGCTCGCCGCGCGGCGTCACGTTCGTTCGCGCTCGAGCAATTCGGCGCGGACGCGAATCGCATGGACCGACATCCGCACCTCGAACAGGAACCAGACCAGTCCGCCGATCAGCAGCACCATCGACAGGACGAACGCGATCGCCACCGCCTTGCCAAGGCCCAGGTCGAGCAGTTCGGCGATGAACAGCATCGCGACGACGGTGCAGTTGGCGACCGCCGAGAGCACGACCAGGAACACCGCATTGTTGATGACGCGGATGCGCCGGTCGAGCAGCCGCAGTTCGAACACGTGCCGCGCATGTTCCGGTCCGATCGAGGACGGGTGCAGCTTTTCGAGGTCGCGGGCACGATCGACGATCCGCGCCAGTCGACCGACCATGACGTTCAGGATCGCGCCGATTCCCGCCAACAGGAAGACCGGCGCGATGGCGGTCTGGATCGTCTTGGCGACGGTCGACAGGACAGGTTCGAATTCCACGCGCTTGCTATGCAGCGGCGGACCGAACCGGGCAAGGTCGCGTGGCGTGCACACCCCGGGATCGCTACCCAATCGTAACCGGTTATGGGGCATGATGCCGCCCATGTTGTCGCCCGCTTCCCCCGCCATCGCCCGGATGATCGCCGGTCTGCCCGATGCGATCGATGCCGTCGCCGCGTCGGCCGCGCCGAGCCACCGGTTCCTGCGCCGCCGATGGTATGCCGCCGCGATCGACGCCTATGGCGGCACGGCGCGAACGCTGCTGGTCGAGCGCGGCGGACAGGCCATCGCGGCGCTGCCGCTGATCGGACTGGGGCCGGCGGCGTTGCGCGTGGCGCAGGTGCCCGGCAGCTACTGGCCGTTCCGCAGCGGTCCCGTCGCGCAGGATGCCGCGCCGGGCGACGTCGCGGCGTTGCTGGACGAAGCGGGGCGGCAGGTGCGCGGGTTCCGGCTGGGGCCGGTCTATGACGGCGATCCGATGCTCGACGGGCTGCTGGACGCGGCGCGCGCCGGCGGCTGGCGCGCGCTGCCGCGCTTCATCGCCGACAGCTATCTCCTCGATATCGCCGCACGGCAGGCCGAGGGCGTCTGGCCGCGGCTGTCGACGCTGCGCAAGAACCGCTTCAACGAAAAGCATCTGGCGGCGCTCGGCACCCCCGACTGGTCGTTCGCCAGCGGCGCGGACTGGCAGTCCGGCCTGTTCGACGATCTCGCCGCGATCGAGGCGGCAAGCTGGCTTGCCGAGCGCACCGATGGTCACGACGCGAAGTTTACCGAGACCGGCCATGGCCGCTTCTGGCGGGCGGCGGCTGCCGATCCGGTGCTGGCGGACATGATGTGGGTCGCGCTGCTCCGGATGGATGGCAAGCCTGCCGCCTTTTCGTTCGATATCAACGCCGGTCAGCTGAAATATGCCGTCGCCAACAGCTATGACGCGACCTATGGCCAGCGTTCGCCGGGGCGGCTGCTCTATTACCGCAACCTCGTCCGCGCGGTCGCCGACGGCGTCACCCATGTCGACTGGGGCGCGGGCGACAGCGGGTATAAGGGGCTGATCGGTGCCGAACGGGGGCCGGCGATCCGCGACTGGCTGTTCCTGCGGCCCGGTCTGCCGGCGCTTGCCGGGCGCTGGCTGGCGCGGCGCTGGGCGCGGTCGGGGTCGCTGCCGGCCGGGAACGGTCGGGACTAGCCGATACGTCCGTTGCCGTAACGCGACGGATCGGCCACCATCATGACCTTGCGCAAACGGGCGGATGATCGAACATGACCGGCCAATCGCCACCCTCATCGGCCCACGCGCCGGTCTGGCCCGATGCCCCGCAGCGGCCGGTCGACGACCATTGGCCGCGGCGCGACAGTCGTCGCCCGGCGGTGCAGCCGCCGATCGACATGCCGCGGTATGTGGCGATCCTGTTCCTTGCATCGGCACTGGCCATGGCGCTGGTGCCGCTGTTGCAGGGGGCGTTGCTGATCTGGCCGGCCACGCCGATCGCGGTCGCCACGCTGACGCGACGTCCGGTCCGGCGGTGGCCGGGCATCACCGCGATCACCTTTGCCACGCTGGTCGCCGCCGGGGTGTTCGTCCGCCTGCCGCTGCTGCCGTTGATCGTGTATGCCTCGATCGACGCGGTCGTCATCCTACTGGTTGCCGGGCTGCTGCGGCGGTTCGAACCCGATCCCCGATCGTTGCGCGGCTATGGACTGGTGATCCTCGCGGCGTTCGTCGGTGCCACGGTCAGCACCCTGCTGGCCGAGGTGTCCGGTTGGTTCCTGCACGGCGTGATCGTCTTCTACCACGCGGTGCAGTGGTTTGCCGCCATCGCCATGGGGCTGATCGTCCTCCTGCCGGCGTTGAAGGCGACGCGACGCGCGCTGGCGGAGGAGCTCAGGATCCTGTCGCCGACGCTCGCGCTGCCGATCGCGATGTCGACGATCATCGCGCTGGTGGTATTCGGGACCAGCCGCAACCCCTCGCTGTTCCTGCTGCTACCGTGCGGCGTGTTCGCCGCGCTGTTTTCGCGCTTCATCGGTGTGTCGGCCTCGCTGCTCATCATCGGCACCATTGCGACGGTCGGCACGCTCAACGGCGTCGGTCCGATCGTCGCAGCGTTCGACGCGGTCGCCGACCGGGTCCTGTTCCTGCAACTGCTCATCGGCATCATCGCGCTGACCAGCTTTCCGGTCGCCTCGCTCCTCTACGAACAGTCGCTGGCGCTGAACGAGATCCGCGACAATGAACGACAATTGCGGATGATGACCGATTATTCGACCGACCTGATCGTTCGCGTCGGTCGCGACGGCATCCGCCGCTATGCCTCGCCGGCGTCGCTGCGCCTGCTGGGGTATACGCCCGACGAGATGATCTCGCGCACCCCCTACGCATCGATCCATCCCGACGATCGCAATCGCGTCCGCCGTCAGACCTATGCGCTGGTTCCCGGCGGCGACAGCACCGTCTTTCGCTACCGCATGCAGCATCGCGACGGCCATTATGTCTGGCTGGAGGGCGCGTTCCGCCTGATCGGCGACAGCCGCTATAATTGCGAGCTGATCGGCTCGATCCGCGACATCGGCGAACGCCGGGCGGCCGAGACCAGGGCGATCGAATCGATTACCCAGTTGCAGGAGCAGCAGCGGCTGCTCGCCATGGCCGAAAGCGCGGCGCGGCTCGGCCATTGGCGACTGAACCTCACCGACAAGCGTAACCTGTGGTCGCCGGAAATCTTCCGGATCCACGGCCTGCCGCCGGGCGAGGAACCGTCGCTGGAGGCATCGCTCGACTATTATCATCCCGACGACCGCGCGATGGTTCGCGCCCAGATCGACCGAGCGATTGCAACCGGCGGGTCGTTCGCCTTCACCGCCCGGCTGATCCGGCACGATGGTGCGATCCGCTGGGTGGAGTCCCGCGGACAGGCCGAACGGGGGCAGGGGGCCGAAGTGGTCGGCCTGTTCGGCGTGTTGCAGGATACGACCGAACAGGTCGCGGTGATGACCGATCTTCGTGCCGCGCGCGAGGATGCCGAACGCGCGCTGGCGGCCAAGGCGACCTTCACCGCGACGATCAGCCACGAGATCCGCACCCCGCTGACCTCGATCCTCGCCGCCGCACAGTTGCTGCGCGACACGCCCGACCGGGTTCAGCGGATGCGGCATCTCGATTCGCTCGAACAGGCAGGCCGGACGCTGTCCGATATCGTCGACGACGTCCTGACCTTCTCGAAACTCGAAGGGGGGCACAGCCAGCCCGAAGCGATCATCTTCGAACCGCGCGAACTGCTCGCGACGGCCACCGGCATGTTCGCGGCAGAGGCAAAGCATCATGCCGTGTCGCTCGACTTCGACGTACCCGATTCGCGCGTCGTCGGCGATCCGGCGCGGCTGCAACGCGTGCTGACCAATCTGGTCGGCAACGCGATAAAATTCACCCGGCACGGATCGGTGCGCATCACCGCGACGCGCGAGGCCGGTGATTGCTGGCGGTTCGAGGTCGCCGATACCGGGGTCGGTATCCGCGACGACCGGCTGGACGCCATCTTCGAACCCTTCGTTCAGGCCGACGCCTCGACCACCCGCAGCTATGGCGGCACCGGCCTCGGCCTCAGCATCAGCCGGATGCTGGTCGAATCGATGGGCGGCACCATCGGCGTCGTCAGCCGCCCCGGTGCCGGATCGCGCTTCTGGTTCCGCCTGCCACTGCCGGCCGCCGGACAGGTCGGACTGCCGGTGGATGCGCCCGTACCCGGATCGGACGCGACGCCGGCGGGGGGGCGGATTACGGCGTCGACCGTCCTCGTCGCCGAGGATAACGACACCAATCGCTATCTGATCACTGAAATCGTGCGGCGGCTGGGGCATCACGTCATTGCGGTCGAAAATGGCGCGCGCGCCGTCGAATATGTCACGGCGGCGACGGGCAATCCGGTCGATGTGGTGTTGATGGACGTACAGATGCCGGTGATGGACGGGATCGCTGCCGCGCGTGCGATCCGGGCGTGGAGCGGGGCGGGGGCGGGCGTGCCGATCTATGCATTGACCGCCGACCTTTCGACCGAACGCCGCGCCGAGATCCTGCGCGTCGGGATGAACGGCATTCTGACCAAGCCGGTCGACGTGCCGCAACTGCGCGCCGTGCTCAGCAAGGCGCCGATGCCCGCCGGACGCCCGGCGATGCCGAATCCCGATGCCATCGACCGCGACCGCATGCAGTCGATCACCAGCGCCCTCGGCGCGGCGCAGCGCGACACGTTGCTGGCACTGCTGATCGAGGATGCGGCGCGGACCCCGGCGCGGCTGCGCACGCTGGTCGAACATGACCGCATCCACCTCGCCCGGCGCGAAGCCCATGCGTTGCGCGGAGCCGCAGCCAGCATGGGCGCGTTCGAACTGGTCGCGGCGTTGCAGGTGATCGAGGATGCCCGGGACGACGCACCGATCGATCCGACGGCGCTGGACGATATCGATCGTTGCGCGACCGCCGTGATCGACGCTGCCCAGCGTGCGATGGCAGAACCGGTCTGACCGCCGGTATGGTGGCCGGAATGCGCAAAGGACTTGTCGAGCTTTTGTTTGGGCCGATCGACCTTCAGCGATAATCACGGAACTTCGTTATTCCCGCGCAGGCGGGAATTCGTAGACGCCGCCGGTCCGGCCGGATTCGCGACGCTGAGGTGTAGGGACTCCCACCTGCGTGGGAGTGACGAACGGGGATCGAACGCTATTCCTGGCACCCAACGAACGGAAGGTCGATCCTGCTTAGGTCATCCCGGATGAAGCCGAGACGTCTTTGCAAGTCTCCACGGCCTGTACCCCAGCGAAGGCGGGACTGTTTAAACGAGGCGCGTTTTGGATTCTTCTGTGTTCCTTTGATTTGGGACGGGGAGGACAGGATGCGTTGTCCAGCGTGCGAAGGGACCGACCTGATCAAGCGGGGCCGCACGTCGGGGCATCTGATCGAATCGTCTAACGCCTCGTTCCGCGACATGCTGGCCTGCTTCAACCGCCGAATCAAACGCGCCTCCAAGACCCAACAGATGCTCGGGATCACCCTTGACATCTTCCTCGCCGGAAAACGTCTACAGAGTCCGACGTGAACACTCCCCCCTGCGCCGGGGGGGGTACGGCACGTTTTTGCCCAAGATTAAGGCTTGCGCAGAGGTCTCGCGAAGGCCGGGCTGCCGAAGCTGTCCCGCGTAAATATCGAGATTATCTGGACTATTTCGCGACAGCGTGCGGCGAGGACGAGTATCAGCCCTTGCCCGCGCGCATTGCGATCAAGGCTTGCGAAATGAAGGTCAGCACCACCTGATCCGTCTGATTACGGACGGTCACTTCGCTCGCCACATTGCCCATTTCGGGGCGGCTGCGCGATGCGCGAACCGATCGGACCACGGTTTCGCATGACAGCGTGTCGCCGGGATACACCGGTCGCTTCCAGCGCAGTTCGTCGATGCCCGCCGCGCCGAGGCTGGCGATCGGGTTCGCGGTCCAATGGTCGACCAGCATCGCCATGGTCATCGCGCAGCTATGCCAGCCGCTCGCCGCCAGCCGCCCGAAATGGGTCTGCGCGGCGGCTTCGTCGGACAGGTGGAACGGCTGCGGGTCGTATTGCCGGGCGAAGTCGATCACCGCATCGCGTTCGACGCGGTAGGAGCCGAAACGGGCGGTTTCGCCGACGGCGATGTCCTCGAAATAGCGCATGGGGGCAGTTTCAGGACGAAATCCACTGGCTGGCAAGCATTATCGCAGCGCCGTCGCCGCGATGCCGCCATCCCCGTCGAGCGTCGGGTCGGCGGGCAGGCCGAGCATCCGCCGGAGCAGGGGAGCGACCGCCGTGTTGCGGAACGCCGGCAGCTTGACGCCCGGTCGGAAGGCCGGACCGCCGGCGACGAACAGCGCCTGCATATCCGGCGCGGCGTCATCATAGCCGTGCGCCCCTCCGGTGACCGGGCGGGTCGGCGCAGTCGGCAGGATCGTCCAGCCGATGTCCGCAAGGCACAGGAACGACGGCACGCGCGGATGGGTGCCATAGCGCAGCCGCACCGGGATCTGTTCCTTGGGCCAGCATTGCATATGCGGCTTTGGCCTGCCGAGCGCAGTGGCGAGGGCGGCTTCCCTGCCGGGCATCGGTTCGATCGCGGCATAGGGACCGGTTTCGATCAGGCGATAGCCGTCGGCCGGCGCGACCCGGTCGAACGCGATGACCCGGTCGGTAGCGACCGCCGCCATGCCGTGATCGGCGACGACGATCAGGTTCGTCGGCTGGTTCAGGGCCGCCAGTTCGCGCTGCAACCGGCCGATCGCCGCATCGACGCGGGTCATCGCGTTTAGCGTCTCTGGCGAATGCGGGCCTGCGTCGTGGCCGGCGACATCGACATCGTCGAAATAGAGGGTGACGAACCTCGGGCGGGTCGCCGCCGGTCGCCGCAGCCAGTCCACGACCGCGTCGACGCGCTGTTCGGCGGTGATCGCCTGATTGAACGCCTGCCAGTCGGACGCGTGATGGCCGCCGGCATAGACGCCGTGGTCGGGCTTGCCGGTACCGCCCCATGCGACTTCGCTGCCCGGCCAGAACATCGTCGCGCTGCGCACACCACCTTCCTCGGCAGCGATCCAGATCGGCTTGGCGGTGTTCCACCAGAACGGATCGTCGGTCGCCATGGTGAAGACCTCACCGGGGCGGGTGGCGTCCTCCATCTTGTTGCCGACGATGCCCGATTTGTCGGGGCGCACGCCGGTCGCGAGCGTCCAGAAATTGGGAAAGGTCTTGGTCGGGAAGCTCGGCTGCATCGACGCCGATACGCCGTCCGCCGTCAGCCGCGACAGGTTCGGCGCGATCGCGGGCGACAGATAGTCGGGCCGGGCGCCATCGACCCCGATCAGGATCGTGACCGGCGCCTTCGTCTCGGCAACCGCAGCGGGCGGTGGCACTGCCGATCCGGTCTGGATGACGCAGCCCGACAGGGCGGCGAGCGCGACGAAGAGGGCGGGGATACGCATGACAGGTCTCGACAAGAGGACAGGCCGTTCGTCTATCGCCCGCCGGTGACGGGAATGTGTCGGGCGATCAGACGTTGAAGCGGAACAGCATCACGTCGCCGTCCTGCACGACATATTCCTTGCCTTCGGAACGCAGCTTGCCCGCATCGCGTGCGCCGCTTTCGCCCTTGCACGCGACATAGTCGTCGAAGGCGATGGTTTCGGCGCGGATGAAGCCGCGTTCGAAATCGCTGTGGATCTCGCCGGCCGCCTGCGGTGCCTTCGCCCCGACCGATACGGTCCATGCGCGGGCTTCCTTGGGCCCGACCGTGAAGAAGGTCAGCAGGTGAAGCAGCGAATAGCCGGCGCGGATCACGCGGGCGAGGCCGGTTTCGGCCAGACCCAGATCGGACAGGAATTCGGCGCGGTCGGCCGGTTCCATGGTCGCGATGTCGGCCTCGATCGCGGCGGAGACGACGACGGCTTCGGCACCCTCCGCCTTGGCCTTGGCAAAGACCTTGGCCGACAGCTCGTTGCCCTCGGCCGCGTCCTCTTCGTTGACGTTGCAGACATAGAGGACCGGCTTGGCGGTCAGCAGCTGCGCCTGCGCGAACAGCCGTTCCTCTTCCTCGTCCTTGATCTCGGTCAGGCGCGCGGGCTTGCCGTCGCGCAACAGGTCGAGCGCGCGGCCGAGCACGACGACGCCGATCTTCGCTTCCTTGTCGCCCTGCTGCGCCTTCTTGGCGAGGTTCGGCACACGCTTTTCGAGCGATTCGAGGTCGGAGAGCATCAGCTCGGTCTCGACGGTATCGGCGTCGGCGATCGGGTCGACCCGGTCGTCGACATGCTGGATGTCGTCATTCTCGAAGCAGCGCAGCACATGCACGATCGCATCGACTTCGCGGATGTTGCCGAGGAACTGGTTGCCGAGCCCCTCGCCCTTCGACGCGCCGCGGACGAGGCCGGCGATGTCGACGAACGCCAGCTGCGTTTCGACCTTCTTGGCCGAACCGGCGATGTCCGACAGCGCGTCCAGCCGCGGATCGGGGACGGCGACGTTACCGACGTTCGGTTCGATCGTGCAGAAGGGGTAGTTGGCCGCCTGCGCCGCCTGAGTCTGCGTCAGGGCATTGAAGAGGGTGGACTTGCCGACATTCGGCAGCCCGACGATACCGCAGCGAAAACCCACTTGGCGCAATCCCGGTGATGATGGAAAGCCCGCCCCTTAGCGGCTGGCGGCGGTCTTTGCAAAAGCTACCAGCGATAGTTGAAGCTGACGCTGATCCGCTCGCCCTTGCCGGCGTGCGGCATGACCTCGTGCCGCAGCCAGCTTTCCCACAACAGCAGCGTGCCGGGCCGGGGGGCGACGGTTTCGAACGTGCCGGGGCGGGTGGGGGCGGCCATCAACTGCGCCAGTCTCGGGTCCTCGAAGCGGATGCCGCCGGCCCCTTCGGGAACCGCGACATAGACGGTGCCCGACACGACGCTGTGCGGGTGGAGATGGCCCGAATGGCCGCCGCCGGGTTTCAGCAGGTTCACCCACAGGCTGTCGAGTTTCAGCTTGCGCCCCCCCAGTTCCATGCCGCACGCGGCGGCGAACTTCGCGACATGGCGGTCGAGGATGCGCTTGAGATCGGCGAACACCGGATCGCGCAGCGGCAGGTCGTTGAGCGAGGCGTAGGAGGTATAGCCGTGATAGCCATGCTCCTTCGACCAGCGTCGCCCGGCCATATCCTCCTCGGCCAGCGTGCGCACCGACGCGTCGAGATCGGCGACCAGCGCGTCGTTGAAGGTCGCTTCGTAGAGATGGGTCGGGAACAGGGTTCGGACGGTCATCGGTGCGGCTTGGCGGATTCGCATTGCCTTGGGAAGGGTCAGCGGCGGTGCTGCGACAGGAACGTCCAGAGCGCGTCGTTGTCGACGACCCAGCTATGCCCGCCGCCGACGGTGATCCGCCCGACCACGTCCGCGCCGCCGCGGCAGGCGGTGTAGCGTTCCTCATAGACCTTCGGCGCGACCCAGCGGGTGACGGGGGCGGCGGTGCAGCGGTTGAGCGCGGCCCAGCGCTGTTCGGCGGCGTGCATGGTGTAGGACCAGTATTTCGCACCGCCGCCCTCGATCGGGTTGGTGGTATCGGCGTCGCCGGCGAAGGCGATGACCGGAACCGGTCGGCTCGGTCGACAGGTGTCGGGATCGGGGCGGGTCGGATCGCTGGCGAGCGGATTGCCGGCGCGCAGGCCGACGACCGGGGCGATGGCGGCGAAGCGGTCGGCCGCGACGCAGCCGAGCCACGACGTCATCCGCCCGCCGCCCGACAGGCCGGTGGCATAGACGCGGGTGGGGTCGACGCAGCCGGCCTTCGCCAATCGGTCGATCAGCGCGCCGAGAAAGGCGACGTCGTCGGGCGCGTCGGGACCGGGGATCGTCCCGGCGACGGTGGGCACGCCGGGGATGTTCCAGACGAACCCCTTGTCATGCGCGATGCCGGCGTCGGGGGCGGCGACGACGAAGCCGTGCTGGTCCGCGGTGGCGGCGAGGTTCGAGTCGCGCAGCATCGCCGCACCGGTGCTGCCGCTGCCGTGGAGCAGGATGACCAGCGGGGCGGGGGTGGTGGGGCTCGGCGGCAGGTGGACCAGTACCGATCGGTCGCCGACGGTGACCCGCGACTCGCCGGACAGGGTGCAGCGCGGGGCGGCATGGACGGTGCCGGCGGACAGGGCGAGGAGGAAAGCGAGCATTCGGAAGAGCTTGGCCATGGACGCTTTCCTATCGACGCGGACCGGTTTGGCGCAAGACCGGGTCAAAGGTCACGAAAGTCACACTCGTGCGCGTTTCGCGGTCGGGTTGCGTTGGAGGTGGTCGTGGTTGGCGGGCATGGGATCGGTTCAGCGAGGATGGCTTGTCCCGGCGATGTAGGAAAGCGGTTTTGCGATGACGCTGCTCACTCGTCGCCGTACTCCGGCGGAGGCCGGGACGGAGAAGAAGCGGGACCCCGGGTCAAGCCCGGGGTGACAGGGTTGGGAGCGCGCGCCCAACCCCCTTTAGCGCAGCGGCAGGAACAGGTCGGTGATTGCCTCGCCTTCGGGCACGTCGGGGAAGAAGCTGACCCGCTGACAGAACAACGGAACGTCGCGCAGTTCCTTGCCGCTGTCGGGCAGCCATTCGCGGTAGAGGTGCAGCGCGGCGGCCTCCAGATCGTCGCTGCGGCCGGTCACGCGCAGCACGGCGCAGCGGCCGGCGGGGATCCGTCCGGGGGTTACGCCGTCGTTTGCCGGGAACCGGCGATCGGTGCCGACGCACAGGTCGATGCGGACCGGCCCCGCCATCGGGTCTATGGGGTCGCTGTGGAAGATGTTGAAGGTCGGGCTGTCGGCGGGCGACAGGCGGTTGGCGCGACGCCATTCGATGAAGCGGCGGATTGTGTCGCCGATCGCGGCCATGTCGCCGTCGTGCGGCATGACCGCGACCGGCGTGTCGGGGAAGTCGCGGATGGTGACGGGGTCGAAATGCTGCATCGTTCGGTTCCTCACATCATCGAGCGGCAGGAGTGCCGCGCGCCACGGCGCCCAATCGGGCGCGGAACGGAAATCGGACGGCGACTGGCCGAAGCGCGTGCGAAAGGCGCGGGCAAAGGCGTCGGGTGCGTCATAGCCGGCATCCAGCGCGATCTCGGTGATCCGATCGGTATCGCGATAGGCGAGTTGGTACGACGCGCGTTTCAGCCGGGCGAGCTGGACATAGCGATGCACCGACAGGCCGAAGCACGCGGTGAATTGCCGGTGGAAATGATATTTGGAGAAGGCGGCGACCGCGCTGATTGTCGCGAGGTCGAGATCGTCGTCCAGATGCCGGTCGATATGGTCGAGCGCGCGGCGCATGCGGTCGTGATAGGTGCGTTGCGCCGGCGTCATGTCCGTTCCTTGTGTGGCACGGCGATATAGGCGTGGGAAGGGGCGGGGCGCTCGACCGATCTTGCGGTTTGAGGGGACTCTTTCGTCATCCCGGAACTGATCGGGACCTCTGCGAAGCTCCTTTGACCGTACCCCGGCGAAGGCCGGGGCCCAGTTGGGGGACGTTCGTACCTTACGGACAAACCTTCCCAACTGGACCCCGGCCTTCGCCGGGGTACGGCTCGGTTTGGTTTAGCGCGCGACTTTCGCAGAGGTCCCGATCAAGTCCGGGGTGACGATGCCGTTGTTGTAGGGGGCGACGACTACCCTCACCGTTCGCAGCCCTTCTCACCCCATCCGCCGTGCGATCTCGTTCATGAAGCGCACGTCGTCGCCTGCCGCGAGCCACGGGGTCTCGGCGGCGATCGCGCCGAGCAGGTCGGTCAGGTCGTCGAGTTCGGCCTTGGCAAAATTGCCGAGCACATAGGGGCTTACCCGGTCCTTGTGCCCCGGATGTCCGATGCCGAGGCGGATGCGGCGGAAGTCGGGGCCGATATGCGCGTCGGTCGAGCGCAACCCATTATGGCCGGCATGGCCGCCGCCGGTCTTCACCTTCAGCTTGAACGGGGCGAGGTCGAGTTCGTCGTGGAAGACGGTGACGTCGGCGGGCGTCAGCTTGTAGAAGCGCATCGCTTCGCCGACCGAACGGCCGCTTTCGTTCATATAGGTGCCGGGCTTGAGCAGCAGGATTTTCTGCGTGCCGATCCGCCCTTCCTGTACCCAGCCCTGGAACGCCCGTTTCGGGGCGGCGAAGCCATGGACCTCGGCGATGGCGTCCACCGCCATGAAGCCGATATTGTGGCGGTGCATCGCATATTGCGGGCCGGGATTGCCGAGGCCGGTCCAGAGCTGCATCGAGGGGTCCTTCGGAGTGGCTGGCGGGTGGCTGTAGCGGGTGTGGGGGCGTTGGTCACGGGTGGGAGCGCTTGGTTCCGGCGGAAGAAGAAGCGGGACCCCGGATCGGGTCCGGGGTGACGGTTGGGGGGGCGAGGATCGTCCTCCACGACGTCCGTCATCCCGGCGGAGGCCGGGATCCATGGACATGGCCCCGTTACCGCTCCATCGCCAGCATCCGACACAATGGATCCCGGCCTGCGCCGGGATGACGTGGTGCTCCGAAACGCAAAGGAGCGGGACGACCTCGGCCATCCCGCTCCTTCGTAGCGCCGGAAAGGCGGGGCGGATCAGCCCTCGGCCTTGTCCTCGCCTTCGGCTTCTTCGGCCTCGGCTTCGGCAGCGGCTTCGGCCGACTGCGCTTCGGCGACTTCGGCGTCGAGCGCCTCGTCCTCGGCGGTCAGCGTGGTCGGCTGGGTGATGGTCGCGACGGTGACGGTGTCGTCACCGGCGGTCGCTTCGGCGCCGTTCGGCAGCGTCACGTCCGACAGATGGATCGTATCGCCGACTTCGCGGCCGGTCAGGTCGACGACGATCTCGGTCGGGATGTTCGACGCTTCGACGGTCAGTTCGATCTCGTGCGCCACGACGTTCAGAACGCCGCCGTCTCGCTTGATGCCGGGTGCGTCGTCTTCGTTGACGAAGGTCACCGGCACGGAGACGGTCACGCTCGCATTCTTCGAAATGCGCAGGAAATCGACATGGATCGGCTGGTCGCTGACGACGTCGAACGCGACGTCCTTGGCCAGCGTGCGCACCTTCGTACCACCGACATCGACCATGATGACCGAGTTCATGAAGTGGCCGGTCATGAGCTGCTTCATCAGTTCACGGGCGTTCAGGTGAATCCCCTGCGGGTCCTGCTTGTTGCCATAGATCACGGCGGGGACGCGGCCATCGCGACGCAGGGCACGGGAGGCTCCCTTGCCTGCCCGATCGCGCGTCTCGGCCGACAGGTGCAGCGTATCGCTCATCATGTCTTCCTTGAATGCTTGGTTTATCTGTCTTGCGCGGCCGGACCTCCAGGGATGACCCCGGCACGAACAAGCGCGGGCGCATAGGGGAGTTCGCGGGGAAAGGCAAGGTTGGGGGGGGCTATCCCCCGTTCGCTTGCTTCACGCCGTCCATCTGCTTCCCGCCTTCACCTCTTCTCCCACCCCCGTTTGTTTCGAGCGGAGGTTCGGGCTTGTCGAGAACCGTAGTCGAGAAGGGGTTGCCCAAAGCGGATCGTTCTCGACGGACGCTTCTCGACTTCGCTCGAAGCTGCTCGAACCGAACGGGATAAGCGGGGGCAGGGGGCAGGGCTACTGCACCCGCCTTACCTCCACGCCCATCGCCCGCAACCGTGCCTGCACGCTGCCCGGCCCGGTCAGATGCCCCGCGCCGACGGCGACGAATCGCTTACCGCCCTGCCGCATCCACCCGGCGATCGTCCGCGCCCATGCCGCATTGCGCCGGTCGAGCAGTGCAGCGCGGACCGCTGGACCCGCTTCGTCCATGTCGCTCGCCAGCAGGCGGCCGAGCGTGGCGACATCGCCCTTGCCCCAGGTCGCGACGATGCGGTCCATCGCCGGCACCGGATCGGGATCGTCGAGCACGCGCGCGAGCATCGTGCGCTGTGCCGGCCGGGGCAGGGCGGCGAAGATGCCGAGCTGGCCGTCCAGCGTTTCGAGCGGTTCGATCGTCGTGCCGCTGCGATCGGCGAGCCGTGCCAGCAGCGTTTCGGGGGCAGGGGCAGGGCTGTAGCCGGCGCGGGCGAGCGGCTGGGCGGCAAGCGTGGTGGCGGCGAACCACGGGTCGGTCGCGTCGAACGCCTGCGCCGGAAAGCCGAGGTCGTGCGCGCGCTTGCGCAGCCGCCGGTCGAGTTCGGGCGGCAGCGGCGCGGGGCGGACCGGCGCGACCTTCACCAGCGCCCGCGCCATCGAGTCGGGGGTGGTCGGCGCGATTTCGAGGGTCAGCACGTCGCTGTCGGCAACGGCCCGCGCTACCGGACCGGTCAGCCACGGCGTGCCGGCGCGCAGCAGATGCACCGTGCCGAACAGCCAGATCGTCGTATCGCCATCGTGCGCGACCCACAGCGCCGGGGCGAGCGCCGTCGGCGCCGCGATCGGGCTGGCGAGCGTCAGCCAGCCGAGCAGCGCTGCGACGACCCGCGCGATCATCCGCGCAGTCGCTGGACGATGCGCGTTCCGATCAGCGTTGCGGTGGCAAGGCTCCAGCCGAGCATGGCCGGATTGTCGAGCGCCAGCGGTGCGGCCGCGAGGGACAGGATCGGCAGGGTGGACAAGGCGACCACGCCGGCCAGCGCCAGAGCGATGTTGATCTGCCCGCGTTCCACTTCGTCGGCGGCGCGCCACAGGCGATACTGGACGGCGATAGCGACCATGACGGCCAGCGCCATACCGATATAGCCGATATGCGGGCGTCGGTCTGGCCCCGGCCCGACAACCCCGCGGCCGGTATAGCCGTCGACGATACCAAGTACGAAGGCGGCGACGATCGGTGCTGCGATCGCTGCGACGATCACCAGCGCAACCCATTTCCAACGCCGCCGCCGACGTTGCCGTTCGCGTGCGGCCCCCCAATTCTCAATCATCGACGTCATCCTCGAAAATCTGTTCGATCGGCAGCGCGAATAACCGGCTCATGCGAAAGGCGAGCGGGAGCGACGGATCGTGCTTGCCGGTCTCGATCGCGTTCACCGCTTGCCGCGACACGTCGAGCCGCCCGGCCAGTTCGGCCTGACTCCAGTCCCGTTCGGCCCGCAGGATCTTGAGCCGATTCTTCACCGCGCGACACGCGGCCGGGCAAAGGCGACCAGCCCGGCCAGAAAGGCGATGATCCACACGTACATCACGCCGAACTGGTAGCCGAGAAAGAAGATCGGTGGAACGCATAGACCGAGCAACAGACCGCTGACCGCAAACCCGTCGATCAGGCGACGGCGCTCGAATTCGTCGCTGGTGCGATAGAGATGTGCGACGCCGATCAGGCCCGCGACCACCACGATAGTCCAGTAGGTAACGGGTATCCACAGTGGGAAACGGCCGGCGGGCATCGCTCCACCGTTCTTGTAGTAATAGCGCGCAGCGACACTGAGCAGGAACGGAGAAGCCATGAGGAAGGTCGCGATACCCGCGATCCATAGACCGCGCACGCGCTGACGGACGGCGGCGCGACGTTCGCCCCATTGTGGATCGGACATGGAGAATTGCCTTGTGGAAGAGGAACGGGAAGCAGGTCGCTTCAGCGCCATGTCAACGAGATGGCGGCATCGCCCAGGCGGGCGGCGAAGGCGATGCCCTGTGTCGTGTCGACGGCAATCGGCAGGGTGACCACATCGGGCAGATCGACCTTCACCCCCTGAAACACGACCAGTACGAACAGGCCGATGGCGAACAGGCTGTGGCGGCGCGGTTCGGGTTTCGGAGCGGCCATGTTGCGTATCCCTTGTCAGCATCGAACGACAATATGTCGTGTTTACCTGACTATATATCGAGTGATTCGGACTTTGTGTCAATACAACCTTACATAATATCGTCTCTACCTTACATGGCGTCTGCTTGACCGGCGCGCGACGATCCGGCTAGGCGCACAGGCTCTTGCATCAATAGGCGAAACCATGTCCGCCCCGCTCAGCTTCCAGAAAATGATCCTGACGCTCCATGACTATTGGAGCGATCGGGGCTGCGTCATCCTGCAACCCTATGACATGCGGATGGGGGCGGGGACGTTCCACCCGGCGACCACGCTGCGCGCGCTGGGGCCGGAGCCGTGGAATGCGGCGTTCGTCCAGCCTTCGCGCCGGCCGACCGACGGGCGCTATGGCGAGAACCCGAACCGGTTGCAGCATTATTACCAGTATCAGGTGATCCTGAAGCCCTCGCCGCCCGATCTGCAGGAACTGTATCTGGGGTCGCTGGCCGCGATCGGGATCGACTTTACCCAGCATGACATCCGCTTCGTCGAGGATGACTGGGAATCGCCGACGCTGGGCGCGTGGGGCCTTGGCTGGGAAGTGTGGTGCGACGGGATGGAAGTCACCCAGTTCACCTATTTCCAGCAGATGGGCGGGTTCGATTGCAAGCCGGTCGCGGGCGAGCTGACCTATGGGCTGGAGCGGCTGGCCATGTATATCCAGGACAAGGACAGCGTGTACGACCTGGCGTTCAACGACGCGGGCGTGACCTATGGCGACGTGTTTCTCGAAAACGAGAAGCAGATGTCGAAATGGAATTTCGAGGTCGCCGATACCGACGGGCTGTTCGACCTGTTCAAAAAGGCGGCGGCCGAGTGCGAGAATGCGCTGGCCAACGACGTGCCGATCGCGGCCTATGAACAGGCGATCGAGGCGAGCCATTTGTTCAACCTGCTGAATGCGCGCGGGGTGATCTCGGTCGCGGAGCGGCAGGCCTATATCGGGCGGGTGCGCGATCTGGCGAAGGCATCGTGCGCGAAATTTATCGAGACGCAGACGCCGACATGGCAGGCGAAGTTTCCGGGGTGGGTGGCATGACCGATTTCCTGCTCGAGCTGCGGTCGGAAGAGATTCCGGCACGGATGCAGGCCAAGGCCCGCGAGGATTTGTCCAGGCTGTTCGTCGGTGAACTGGCGAAGGCCGGCATCGCGGCGGGTCGGATCACGACCTATGCGACGCCGCGGCGGCTGGTGCTGATCGCGCACGACCTGCCCGAGCGGACCGAGCCGGTGCGCGAGGAAGTGAAGGGGCCGCGCGCGTCGGCCCCGCCACAGGCGCTGGAAGGGTTTCTGCGCAAGACCGGGCTGACGCGCGAGGCGCTGACCGAGCGGGACGGCGTGTTCTTCGCGGTGACCGAAGTACCGGGGCGCGAGACGGCGCAGGTGCTGGCGGTGGCGATCCCGGCGATCGTGCGCGCGTTTCCGTGGCCCAAATCGATGCGCTGGGGCGCGGTGTCGCTCAGCCCGGAGTCCCCACGCTGGGTGCGGCCGTTGCAGGGCATCGTCGCGCTGTTCGGCAGCGAGGTCATGCCGTGCGAGGTCGCGGGCGTGACCAGCGGCGCGGTGACGCTCGGCCATCGCTTCCATCACCCCGGTGCGATCACGATCGGTTCGGCGGCGGACTATGTCGAGAAGCTGCGCGCGTGCCATGTGATCGTCGATCAGGACGAACGCGCCGCGATCATCGCGGTCGGGGCCAAGATGGCGGCGCAGGGGGCCGGCCTGAAGCTGGTCGAGGACGAAGGGCTGCTGGCGGAGAATGCCGGCCTTACCGAATGGCCGGTGCCGTTGATCGGGCGTTTCGACGAAGCGTTCCTGGCCGTGCCGCCGGAGGTGATCCAGCTGACCGCGCGGGTGAACCAGAAATATTTCGTGTGCCGCGATGCGCAAGGCAAGTTGGCGAACGCGTTCGTCTGTACCGCGAATATCGACGCGGTGGACGGCGGCGAGCGGATCGTTGCGGGCAATGCCAAGGTGCTGGCGGCGCGGCTGTCGGATGCGAAATTCTTTTACGAGACCGATCTGAAGACGCGGCTGGAGGACCAGTTGCCGAAGCTCGACAAGATCGTGTTTCATGAGAAGCTGGGCACGGTTGCCGACAAGGTTGAGCGGGTGGCGAAACTCGCGCGGTGGCTGGTCGAGAGTGGTGTCGTAAAGCCCTCTCCCCTTCAGGGGAGAGGGTTGGGAGAGGGGGCTTCTTCTTCCTCTGATGCTGCGTTCGCGGACAGTCCCCTCTCCCCAGCCCTCTCCCCTGAAGGGGAGAGGGAGCGGTTGGCCGACATGGCCGAGCGCGCCGCAAGGCTCGCCAAGGCCGATCTGGTCACCGGGATGGTCGGCGAGTTCCCCGAATTGCAGGGGTTGATGGGCGGCTATTACGCCGCGGCGCAGGGCGAACCGGCCGAAGTCGCCGAGGCGGTGCGCGATCATTACAAGCCGGTCGGGCAGGGCGACGACGTCCCGACCGCGCCGGTGACGGTCGCGGTGGCGTTGGCGGACAAGCTGGATACGCTTGTCGAGTTTTTTGAAATTGGGTTACTACCCACCGGCTCGAAGGATCCTTTTGCCCTACGACGAGCAGCGTTAGGTGTACTCGCGGTGGCGCAGCGATCGAAACTGCGACTGCAAATATTCGACATACTTCATCAAAGGTTTAATATTGAACGTGCCACGCTATGGGCAGCGGCTTTACAAGAACAAGGCGGTGGTCTGCACGGAAGCGGATCGATTGGTATGGCAACTTCCGAAGGAATCGATCGAGCTTTTCGAAACGTCAAGCTGTTGGACTTCTTCGCCGACCGCCTGAAGGTCCAGCAACGCGAAGCGGGCGTCCGCCACGACCTGATCGACGCGGTCTTCGCCCTAGGCGGCGAAGACGACCTCGTCCGCCTGCTCGCCCGCGTCCACGCGCTGCAATCCTTCGTGACGACCGAAGACGGCGCGAACCTGCTCGCCGGGTACAAGCGCGCGGCGAATATCCTGAAGAAGGAAGCGCCGGGCGCGAGCAAGCATATCCCGGAAACCGGCGAGGAAGACCCGCTGGCGATGGTCGAGGACCCCGATTTCGCGCCGGTCGTCGCCGAACTGGCGCGGAGCGAGCGGGCGGCGCGCGACTATGATCGTGCGCCGGCCGAGGCGGCGCTGATCGCTGCGCTCGATGCGGCCGAGCCGCGCGCCGCAGCCGCGATCGAGGCGGAGGATTTCGGTGCGGCCATGGCGGCGCTGGCATCGCTGCGCGCGCCGATCGATGCGTTCTTTACCGATGTGACGGTCAACGATGCCGACCCGCACAAGCGCACCGCGCGCCTGTCGTTGCTGGCACGGGTGCGCGATGCGGTACACCGGGTTGCCGATTTCTCGAAAATTGAGGGCTGACCTGCCGGTTTAACCCGTTTAACGGGGAATTCCGGGCACAGCCCGATCGAATCAGATACCCCGCCGCGGGACTACCCGCGCGGAGAGCATGGGGAACGAGCAATGACGCACTATGTCTATCGCTTCGGCGGCGGGGTTTCGGACGGGGGATCGGGCGACAAGGTGTTGCTGGGCGGCAAGGGCGCGAACCTTGCCGAAATGGCGTCGATCGGCCTGCCGGTGCCGCCGGGCTTCACCATCGCGACGACGATGTGCACGCGCTATTATGAGGAAGGCGAGACCTTTCCGGAAAGCGTGCAGGACGAAGTGAAGACCGGCATCGCGCATATCGAGGGGATCACGGGCAAGAAGTTCGGCGATGCCGCCGATCCGTTGCTGGTGTCGGTCCGCTCGGGCGCGCGGATTTCGATGCCGGGGATGATGGACACGGTGCTGAACCTCGGCCTGAACGACCAGACGGTCGAGGGGCTGGCGAGCGTGTCGGACGACGCGCGCTTTGCATGGGACAGCTATCGCCGTTTCATCCAGATGTATTCGGACGTCGTGCTCGAACTCGACCATGGCCGGTTCGAGGAAGCGCTGGAAATCGCGAAGGAAGATCGCGGCTATTATCTCGACACCGATCTGACCGCCGACGACTGGCGCGCGCTGGTCGCGCAGTACAAGGATATCGTCGTCGAGCTGTGGGGCAAGCCGTTCCCGCAGGACGTGCACGACCAGCTGTGGGGCGCGATCGGCGCGGTGTTCGGGTCGTGGCAGGCGGACCGAGCCAAGGTGTATCGCCGGTTGAACGACATTCCGGGCGACTGGGGCACGGCGGTCAACGTGCAGGCGATGGTGTTCGGCAATATGGGCGACACTTCGGCGACCGGCGTGGCGTTCACCCGCGATCCCTCGACCGGCCAGAACGCCTATTACGGCGAATTCCTCATCAACGCGCAGGGCGAGGACGTCGTCGCGGGCATCCGCACGCCGCAATATCTGACAAAGGCAGCGCGCGAGACGGCGAACGCCAAGCCGCTGTCGATGGAAGAGGCGATGCCCGACGCCTATGCCGAACTGGCGGCGGTGTTCGATCAGCTGGAGCGGCATTACCGCGACATGCAGGACATCGAATTCACGGTGCAGCAGGGCAAGCTGTGGATGCTCCAGACTCGGTCGGGCAAGCGCACCGCGAAGGCCGCGCTGAAGATCGCGGTCGACATGGCCGAGGAAGGGCTGATTTCGCGCGAGGAAGCGATCGCGCGCGTCGATCCACAGGCGCTCGACCAACTGCTCCACCCGACGCTCGACCCCGATGCCACGCGCGACGTGCTGACCAAGGGGCTGCCGGCATCGCCGGGGGCGGCGAGCGGCTTTGCAGTGTTCGACAGCGATACGGCGGAGCGGCGCTCGAACGCCGGCGACGCGGTGATCCTGATCCGCACCGAAACCTCGCCGGAAGACATTCACGGGATGCACGCGGCGCGCGGCATCCTGACCGCGCGCGGCGGCATGACCAGCCATGCCGCCGTCGTGGCGCGCGGCATGGGCCGGCCGTGCGTGTCGGGTGCGGGCAGCATCTCGATCGATGCCAAGGCGGGCGTGATGAAGGTCGCCGGCCGGGAGATTCGCGAGGGCGATATCGTCACCATCGACGGCGCGACCGGCGAAGTAATGGCGGGTGCCGTCGCGACGGTGCAGCCCGAACTGGCCGGCGATTTTGGCACGCTGATGGAATGGGCCGACGGCGTCCGCCGCCTGAAGGTGCGGACCAATGCCGAAACCCCGCTCGATTGCCGCACCGCGCGCGATTTCGGCGCGGAGGGGATCGGACTGTGCCGGACCGAGCATATGTTCTTCGAACAGTCGCGGATCACCGCCGTGCGGCAGATGATCCTTGCCGAGGACGAAGCCGGGCGGCGCGTGGCGCTGGAGCGGTTGCTGCCCGAACAGCGCAGCGATTTCGTCGAGATTTTCGAGGTCATGGTCGGGCTGCCCTGTACCATCCGCTTGCTCGACCCGCCGCTCCATGAATTCCTGCCGCATGCCGAGGCCGAGTTCGCCGAAGTCGCGCAGGCGGCGGGGATCGAGGTCGAGCAGCTGAAGCGCCGTGCCGCCGAGCTGCACGAATTCAACCCGATGCTGGGTCATCGCGGCTGCCGGCTGGGCGTTACATACCCTGAAATCTACGAGATGCAGGCGCGTGCGATCTTCGAAGCGGCGGTGATCGTCGCCGAGAAGTCGGGCGAGGCACCGATCCCCGAGGTCATGATCCCGCTGGTCGGCACCAAGCGCGAGCTGGAACTGATGAAGATCGTCGTCGACAAGGCGGCGCAGGCGGTGTTCGCCGACAAGGGGCGGACGATCGAATATCTGGTCGGCACGATGATCGAACTGCCGCGTGCCGCGCTGAAGGCCGGTGAGATCGCCGAGGCGGGCGAGTTCTTCTCGTTCGGAACCAACGATCTGACCCAGACGACGCTGGGCGTCAGCCGCGACGATGCCAGCCGGTTCCTGGGGGCCTATGTCGAGAAGGGCATTTACGCGCGCGATCCGTTCGTCTCGATCGACGTCGAAGGCGTCGGCGAACTGATCGAACTGGCGGCCGAACGCGGGCGCAAGACCCGGCCCGACATTAAGCTCGGCATCTGTGGCGAACATGGCGGCGATCCGGCGTCGATCGCGTTTTGCGAGACGGTCGGGCTCGATTACGTATCGGCCAGCCCCTATCGCGTGCCGATCGCCCGCTTGGCGGCGGCGCAGGCGGCGTTGAACAAGTGAGCGGCGCACGGACGAACGATGCGGCGCGGGTAACCAAGGACGGGTTCGATCGCATCGGCCCGTTCCACCCGGCGTTCGTCTGGGGCGCGGTGATCGTGTTCGACCTGATCGTCGTGCTGGCCATCCTGCTGGCGGTCACCAAGATCGGTGACAAGGTCGAGGACGTGGTGTTCCCCGGCGGGCCCGAATGGGTGACGTTCTGATGATGCCCCGCCCCGGTCGCAACCGGGGCGGGCGGCGGTTTCAATAGGCGGCGGTGAAGCGGGCGCGGGGGTGGCGATGGGCCTCCAGCTCGTCGACCATCGCGATCGCGAAGTCGGCGAAGCTGATCCGGCTGACCCCGGCATCGTCGGTGACCAGCGTATCGGTGCCGAGCCGGAACTTCCCGGTGCGCTCGCCCGGTTCGATCAGCGCGGCGGGCGAGAAGAACGTCCAGTCCACGTCCTGTACCGGGCGCAGCGCGTCGAGAAAGGCGATGCCGCCCATCGCGAAGTCGCGCCATTCGGCGGGAAAGTCGGGCGAATCGATCAGCCGTACGCCCGGCGCGATCTCCAGGCTGGCGGCACCCCCGGTGACCAGCAGCCGTCCGACCCCCGCCTTGCGCAACGCCGCGAGCAGCGTGTCGGCGGTGACGTCGAAATGCAGCGCGCTGATGACCGCGTCGGCCCCGGCGATCCGTTCGGCCAATTCACTGGCGTCATGAGCATCGCCGGCGATCCGGGTAACTCCGGGCAGGTCGGGGATGGCATCGGGCTTGCGCGCGATGGCGCGGACGTGGTGCCCGCGGTTGGCGAGCTCGCGCGTAATCTCCGAACCGGCATTGCCGCTTGCGCCCAGTACCACAACATCCATCGTGCATCTCCATTGGTATCCAATGGGTACCACGTGCTATACGGATACCCATGATGCAAGAAGGTACTTTTTCGATACCCGGTACCCTGCCGGAAACCGCGTGGCGCAAGGGCGACGTGTTCGACGCCGATTGCCCGACCCGGCTGTTGCTCGACCGGATCGGCGACAAATGGAGCGTGTTGGTGCTGTTGCTACTGAGCGAACGACCCGGCCGGTTCAACGAACTGAAGCGACGGATCGCCGGGGTGTCGCAAAAGATGCTGAGCCAGACGCTGCGGATGCTCGAGCGGGACGGGCTGGTGACGCGAAGTGTCGTCGCGACCAAGCCCGTCAGCGTGACCTATGCGATCACGCCGATGGGCGGCGAACTGATCGATGCGTTACGCACGCTGATAAGGTGGTCGGAACAGCGGATCGGCGCGGTGCTTGCTGCCCAGCGCGCCTTCGACGCGCGGGACCCTTGCACCGCCTAACCGATCAACCCCAGCGGCTGCCATGGTCGTCGTCGCGGCCTTCGCGGAGCATCGCGGCCTGTTCGCGCCAGCGTTCATGGTCGATCGTGCCGGGGCGCAGGCGCAGATCATCCTCCAGCGCGCGTTCGTCGGCCTCGCTCAACCCCTCGATCGAGCGGTAGGTCTTGATGCCACGTGCGTTCAGCACCGACTCCAGATCGGGATCGATGCCGCGGACGCGCGAGAGATTGTCGCGGCCCCAGCCGAAAAAGCCGCTGCCATGGCTGGTGCTTGCGGCACCGGCGGTCGCGGCGGCGGTGGTGGTGGCGGTCGTCGCGGTGGTGCGCTCCTTCTGGAGCCGGTCTCGCTCGACCTCGACCTCGTGCAGTCGGGCTTCGCGGGTCTTCAGGTCGGTGGCGACTTCGGTGCGATACGCCTTGTGGGCGGCTTCCTCGTCGCGGAACCGCTGTTTCCACTTCTTGCCGCCAGAGGACGAGGCGAGGCCGAAGAACCAGCCGGCAAGAAGAACGAG
Source organism: Sphingomonas sp. Leaf5 (assembly GCF_001421155.1). Taxonomy (NCBI): domain Bacteria; kingdom Pseudomonadati; phylum Pseudomonadota; class Alphaproteobacteria; order Sphingomonadales; family Sphingomonadaceae; genus Sphingomonas; species Sphingomonas sp. Leaf5. Next base: position 359,134 of record NZ_LMJZ01000001.1, read on the forward strand.
CGCGAGAACCGCGAATTGGGTCGGCGTCTGGAACAGCATGTGCGGGCCCCTTCGGTGAGTACGGAGCGACAACGGTCGGGCGGGGGCGGCGTTCCGCGCCCGACCGGCCGCGCGCTACTTGCTGAACGCGTCGCTGATGCTGCAGGCCGCCGGGCCGAGGATGACGACGAAGAGGGTGGGGAGGATGAACAGGATCAGCGGCACCGTCATGATCGCGGGAAGACGGGCCGCCTTTTCTTCGGCGCGCATCATACGTTCGTTGCGGAACTCCGCCGACAGGACGCGCAGCGCGCTGGCCAGCGGGGTGCCGTATTTCTCGGTCTGGATCATAGTCGTGACCACCCCCTTCACCGCGTCGAGGTTGATGCGCAGCGCAAGGTTTTCGAACGCCTGCCGCCGTTCGGTCAGGAAACCCAGTTCGATCGCGGTGAGCGAGAATTCCTCGCCCAGTTCGGGATAGGCCCGGCCGAGTTCGCGCGCGACGCGGGTAAAGGCGGCATCGACGGTCAGCCCCGCCTCGGCACAGATCACCAGCAGGTCGAGCGCATCGGGCAGCCCCTTGCGGATCGCGTCGGTCCGTTTGCTGATCCGGTTCTTGAGATAAATGTCGGGGCCCTTGTACGCGAGGATCAGCGTACCCGCGACGAGGCCATAGGCCTTGAACGGCGACCAGTCGGCAAAGCTGTCGGTGCCATAGACGATATAGATCGTCGGCAGACCGAACAGGATCGGCAGCATCAGCCGGCCGAAAATGACCGCGACCGCCCAGTCCTTCGACCGGATACCGGCCTGCATCAGTTTCAGCTGCGCGGCCTTCAGCTGCGAATCCTGCAGCATCTTCATCGAACCGAGCAGTTCGCGGATGCGGTCAGCCGCCTCGTTCTTCTGCACCAGCTTGGCGCGGCGCTTGCTGGTAGAGGCGGTGATGCCGGCCTTCAGCTGTTCGCGGCGGTCGTTCAGCGCCTTCACCCGGCGCGCCATCGGATCGCGGACCGACGTCGCGACATAGATGGCGACCAGCATCGACAAGGCGGCGATGCCCGACAGCATCGTCGCGACATTGCCCATGTCGAAACCCAGGATGGTCGGGGCGGAGGCGGTCAGCATCGCATCAAATCTCGAAATTGATCATCTTGGACATGATGAACGCCCCGATCGCCATCCACAGCACGCCGCCCGCGCCGATGATCATCAGTCGCTGATCGACGAAGAAGCTCTGCATATATTTGCCGTTGATGGTCCAGATCAGCGCGAAGACGATGAACGGCAACGATCCGATGATATAGGCCGACGCCTTGGATTCGGACGACATCGCCTTGATCTTCAGCTTCATCTGCGACCGCTTGCGCAGCACGTCAGCCAGATTGGCGAGCGTTTCGGCAAGGTTGCCGCCGGTTTCGCGCTGGATGGCGATGGTGATGATGAAGAACTGGAATTCGGGCGTGCCGAGCCGGTCGCCACTTTCCTGCAACGCAGCGTCGAGCGAACGGCCGATCTTCATCCGGTCGCTCACCAACCGGAATTCCTCGCCCACCGGACCGTCGACTTCCTGGCCGACGACGGTCATGGTCTCGGTGATCGGCAGGCCCGAGCGCAGGCCGCGGACCAGCAATTCGATCGCGTCGGGAAACTTTGCGGTGAAGCGGACGATGCGCCGTTTGATGAAATAGCTGACGACCATGTGCGGCAGGCCGAGCCCGACCGAGATCGCCATGAACAGCGCCAACAGCGCCGGCATCCCCTTGAACAACAGATACGCGAACAGGACGGCGATCACGCCCAGCGTCGCCTGCCCATATTGGGCGAGGGTCCAGTTGTGGCCGGTGCGTTGCAGTCTGAGTTGCAGTTGTTCGACATTGGGGAGGAGGCGGGCGGCGGCGCGGTCGCCGCGCGTCGCGCCCCGGTTGCCGATGCGGCGCATCTGCGCCTCCATCGCGGTCGCGCTGGCGGACGACGCATGGCGTTCGCGGACCGCCAGCAGCCGGCGACTGCGGGCACGTTCGCCCGATGGCCCCGAAAAGGCGACGGCGAGCAGCGTCAGCGTCAGCAGCGCGCCGGCACCCAGCAGCAGGATCGGGAGGATCGCCATGACCGTGCCCGCGCTCCTACTTCTTCGCCTTGACCGGCAGGCGCGCGCGCAGCTTCGCGAGTTTGCCGACCAGCGACGTGCCCCCCTTGGCCGGTTCGGCCGCCGCGTCGTCCTCGACCTCGGTCAGGCGACACAGATGCCGCGCGAGATCGACCAGCGGCGCGATGGCGCGGTTGCCCCTGGCCGCTTCGGCCAGCGGCTTGCCGAGCTTGGCCGCCTGTGCCGCCAGCTTGCCGTCGAACGCCATCGTGAAGTCGAGCTTGCGTTCGATCGACCCTTCGAAATCCTTGCGGCTGATTTCCTGTGCGGCCAGCGGCTGGACGCGGTTGGCGAGCAGCAGCACCTTGACGTGCGGTGCGTTGGAGCGGAACCACGACAGCAGTCGAATGGTATCGCGCGCCGCCGCCAGCGTCATTTCGGTGACGATGACCGCGGTCTGCACCTCTTCGATCAGATGCGGGTGGTTGACCAGCATGCCGCGCGGCAGGTCGACGATCGTGCATTCGAACGCGTTCCGCATCTCCTCCTGCAACTGGTAGAAGGCGCTGCCGTCGGTGTCGATCGGGGCGTTGATCGGCGCTTCGGCCGACAGCACCGACAGCCGTTCGCCCGCCCGCACCATCGCGCGTTCGATGAACAGTCCGTCGATACGGCTGGGATTTTCGATCGCGTCGGTCAGGCCGCGACCGGGTTCGAGATCGAGTGCCAGCGCACCGGTGCCGAAATGCACGTCGAGGTCGAGCAGCGCGGTCGTACGCTTTTCCTGCTCGCCCATCAGCCATGCGAGCGAGGTCGCGACGGTCGATGCGCCCGCGCCGCCGCGCGTACCGATGATCGCGGTGGCGCTGTGCGGACGCTCGGTCGACGCCTCGGCGGTCTTCGGCGCGTTCAGCAGGGCATGGGCCTGTACGATCGAATCGCGGACCATGTCGGGGTTGAGCGGCTTCAGCAGATAGTCGTGAATGCCGCTGGCCACGAGATCGCGGTACAGGCGGACGTCGTTGACCTGCCCGGTGGCGATCACGATCGTGCCGGGTTCGCAGACTTCGGCGAGACCGTTGATGTCGTTGAGCGGATCGCCCGATTCGGACAGATCGACCAGCAGCACGTGCGGGCTGGCTGAGACCGCCAGCGTCTGCACCGCATTGCGCAGGCCGCCCTTCAGCACCTTTTCGGTCGGCCAGCCATGTTCGGTGGCGACGCTGCGCAGCGTGTCACCGGAAAATTCGTCGCAGACAAAGGCGATGAAGGGTTCGCGGGTGGCGGATTTGCCGAGTGAGAAGGGCGCGTTCACTGCTTGCTGCTCCCGCTCGATCCACTGGCGCTGCCGGCGCTGTTGGTGACCTGTCCGCCATTGCCGCTGGGTGCCGCGCGCCGCAGCGCGCCGACCGCCTTGCTGTTCACCATCGTGTCGGTGGTGCCCGGAGCCGATCGACCGAGGACCAGATCGCCGGGACGTGCGACCATCGCGGCAAGGTTCGAATTGGTCGCGCAACCGAAATCGGACGAGGTTTGCGCCTCGAAATTGGGCTGATAGGTGCGCGACGTGTCGGGACAGCCCGGCACCGACGCGGTCATGCGCGATACGACGACGCGGACGGTGCCCGGTGCGATCGCGCCCGGCGTCGGCGGAACGGCGTCGGCGAGCAGCAGCCCGACGCGCGCCGCCTCTGCCGCGACATCGGCCTGCACGCCGGGTTCGTCACCGGCACCGTCGATGCCGATCTCGTCGCCATAGCGCAGGCGCATCGTTTCCAGCCAGCCGGCGAGGCGGGCGCGTTCGCCCGGAGCCAGACCGCCGGGACCGGCAGCGACGTCGAACGCATAGGCGGCGCGCGAGACGACCGGCTGGTGAACCGATTCGACCCCGCGATTGACGGTGCCGGAACAGCCGCCGACGGCAAGCGCGGAACCAAGCGCGAGGATGCGGAGGAGGGTCATCGAAGCGTGCCTCACTGAATGCTGAAGCCGGGGGCGATCGGCCCGGCCTTGCGGTCGCCCTTGCGCGGGGCGGGCGGGACGGGGTCGGCGGTGTCGGTGGCGGGGTCGACCGGCACCGGCGCGGTCAGGCCGATAGACGGTCGGGCCGGACCCTGCGGCGCCATGGTCGGCACCGGGCGCGGATCGGGGCGGCGCTGCCCCTGCAACTGGCCCATCAGCACGCGTTCGACATCGCCGGGACTGGAATAGGCGTCGGTCGGCAGCGCGATGCGCGACTGGCTGTCGACCGGCTTCACCAGATAGGGGGTGATGACGATGACCAGTTCGGTTTCGTTGCGGGTGAAGCCGTTCGAGCGGAACAGCGAGCCGAGGATCGGCAGGTCGCCGAGGCCGGGAGCCTTGTCGATCGAATTGTCGTGGCTGTTCGACAGCAGACCGCCGATCATCATGCTCTGCCCCGATCCCAGTTCGACCGTGGTTTCGGCCCGGCGGGTGGTGAGCGCGGGGATGGTGGTCCCGTCGATCTGGACCGCGCCCGCCGCCGACAATTGCGATACTTCGGGCCGGACGCGCAGCGAGATACGCCCGTCGGCCAGCACGGTCGGGGTGTAGGCGAGGCTGACGCCATATTGCTTGTACTGCACCGACACCGCGCCGAGGCCCTGGCTGACCGGGATCGGGATCTCGCCGCCCGCAAGGAACGATCCCGTCTCTCCCGACAGGGCGGTCAGGTTGGGATTGGCGAGCGTCGTCACCTGACCGATGCGTTCGCCCAGATCGAGCGCGCCGAGCAGTTCGAGACCGAGCAGCCGGCCGGCAAGGTTGAGCGTCGTTCCGGTCACGCTTTTGGCCGGGGCGGTGAACACGGTGTCGCCGATCCGGGCGCGGTTGGCGTCGATGACCTGCGAGGATCCGGGAATGCCGGGCACGGTGGTGATCGTACCCTGCCGCCCCTGTGCGATCCCGAACAGGAAGCCACCCGAACGGTCGCGCGACGTCAGGTTGACGCCGATATTCTTGACGAAGTTGCGGCTGACCTCCGCAATGCGGACCTGCAGATTGACCTGTAGCGGCGTCGCCAGCTTCAGCCGGTTGATGACCGCGACCTTCAGCACCGCATTCGGATCGGACGTCGCAACGCCGGGGTTGAGCAGTGACACGACCAGCCGTTCGGCCTGCGCACTGTCGGCGGGCGAGGCGATGGTGCCGTTCAGCACCGCGAGCTGGCCGACGGTCGTCACGCGGATATCGGCCTCCGGCATCGCCGCCTTCAGCATCCGGTCGAGTGAGGTCAGGTTCTGCCCCACCCGGACATTGGCCGAATAGATCACCGCGCCGCTGGCGTTGGTGGCGAACACCGTCGCTTCGCCATCGGCCTTGCCGAACAGATGGATCTGGCGCGGATTGCCGACATAGACGTCGGCCGCGCCGGGATTGGACACCCACACGTCGACGACATTGGAGGGCAGGGTGATGAGTTCGCCCTGACCGATCGACAACTGGACGTCGTTGGTCGGCCGCTGGACGCCGGCGGCGGGCGTGCCGATGCGGGCGGCACGGACGGCGGGTGCCGTGGGTGCCGGCGCGGCGGCGGCCACGGGCAGCACCGGCCCGGCGACCAGCGCGATCGACAGCGTCGCCGCCAACGACCGATGGAGCAGATGGAGTGGGCGCATCACTTGTTTCCCCCGACCGATACGTCGGTCACATCGTTGCCGCGGGTGATCCGAACCACCGGACCGCGCGGCGCGGCAGGGGCCCCGGGCGCGGGACCTGCCGCGACGGTCATCGTGCCGCCCGCGCCGTCGGCCGTGTCGGTGCCCTTGCCGGGGACCGAGCTGCGCTGGAACCGCGACACGTCGGCACCGGTCGAAAAGGTCGACGGGCCATCGAGCGGGCGGCTGGCGATGCGGTCGAGCGCCGCCTTTTCCGCCTTCGCATCGCCATTTGCCGGCAGCTGCACGTCGCCGCTGGCGATCGCTTCCTCGAGTTCGGACTTGTTGTCGGCGATCGAGCGCAGCGACAGCGACAGTGTGCCGACGGTCTGCGCGACGGCGATCTTTTCGGCGATGCGCGGCGTCGCCTCGACGGTGACGGTCGAATAGGTCGACACGACGGTGCGGCCCTGATCGTCGCTGTTCTTGTCGGTGCGCTGGTCGGTCGCCAGCACGCGCAGGTTGCGCAGGAACGTCTCGGACGCCTTGAGCGGTGGCCCGTCGCCACCGCCGGCCACGGTCTGGGTCAGCACCAGATCGACGCGGTCGCCGGGAAACACGAAGCCCGCGACCGCGCTCTGGGCCGACACCGGCACCGTTACCGCGCGCATCCCCGGGCCGAGTGCGGCCGCGAGGAAGCCACGGTCGCCCGGCTTGACCAGCGACCCTTGCGTGATCGGCTGTCCGGCGGGGATCGCAAAGCGGACGACGGTGCCGACCAGATTGCGCGCATCGGGCGAGGATTCGAGGAAATAGGCGTTTTCGACCAGTTCCTTGGGCCATGGCTGAAACCGGAGGGCGGCGGCGTCGATGATCGTACCGATCGCCAGCGCCCTGGTCGCGACCAGCACACGGGGACCGTCGATCGGCGCTTCGGCAGGCGTGCTGGCCGCGGCGACCGGGGCCGATGCCCCGACCATCAGGCTGCGCGCCATCAACGCCGTCATCGCGGCGATGACCAGCGCACCGGCCAGCAGGAACAATTTGCGTGAGTCCATGACCTCATTGGCCTTTCAGTTCGTCTGGCCGGTTCGATTCGTGGTCAAATATGACCGGAATGGGTTAAGATCGGGTTCGCGATTGCCAGCATCCCGGCCACCGCGATGGCGATGCCATAGGGGATTTCGGGCACGTCCTTCCCCCGGCGACGCCACCGATCGGCAAGGAACAGGATGGTCAACGCCCCGCCGAGCAGCGACATGACCAGCAGCATCGACAGCACCGCCCCCGGCGGCAGCCACAGCGCCAGCGCCCCGATCAGCTTCACGTCGCCGCCGCCCATCTGTCCGGCGGCATAGGCGGCGACGAACAGCGCGAAGACGCCGGTCGCCACACCCGCCTGCCACGCCATGTCGATGCCCGACAGGTCGTTGGCCAGCCACCACAGCGGTGCCAGCAGCGCGATCGCCGCATTCTTCCAGTTGGCGATTTCACGGGTGCGGGCATCCTCGATCCCCGCGGCCATGAGCAGCAGGACGAGCGCGAGCGCCAGCCACGGAACGAGATTTCCCCACATGTCGTTAACACTAGACGTGAGGGGTTTCTAAACCGTAACCGAACCCATGGCCGCCCACGCCCTGTACCGTCGCGCGATTCCCGCCGCAGCCGCCATCACGCCATGGCATGCCCCCGATGGCTGGGCGCATCGCCGGTTCGACTGGGCCGCCGCCGCCAATGTCCGTCCGCGCGGGAGCCTGTTGTTCCAGACCGGGCGCGGCGACGTGTTCGAGAAATATCTCGAAGCCTTTGCCCATTGGCATGTCCGCGGGTGGAGCATCACCGCGTTCGACTGGCGCGGGCAGGGCGGATCGGGGCGCTGCACCCCGGCGGGCGATTGCGGCGATATCGACCGGTTCGAAACCTATCTCGACGACCTCACCGCTTTCTGGAGCCAGTGGCAGGCGGCGGGGCCACGCGCGATCATCGGCCATTCGATGGGCGGGCATCTGGCGCTGCGCGCGGTGGTCGAACGGCGGATCGATCCGGCCGCGTGCGTGCTGGTCGCGCCGATGCTGGGCCTGCGCGCGCCGATCGGGCCGCGATTCGGCGAGCGGATGGCGCGGGTGCTGGGCGCGATGGGCAGCCCGCTCCGGCCCGCATGGAAGGGCAACGAGCGCCCGCATACGGTGCGCCCGCGCGAGTCGATGCTGACCCATGACCCGGCGCGCTATGCCGACGAATTGTGGTGGCACAGCGCCAACCCCTTGCATCATACCGGGCCGCCGAGCTGGCGCTGGGTGATCGATGCCTTTCGCTCGACGCGCGAGCTGCGTGCCGATCCGCGACTGGCGGAGACGCGGGTGCCGGTGCAGATGCTGGTCGCCGATACCGACGCGCTGGTCGATCCGCGCGCCGCGATCGAGGTCGCGGGGCGGTTGCCCGATGTCGAGCTGCTGCGGTTCGGAGCGGAGTCGGCGCATGAAATCCTGCGCGAGGCCGACCCGGTGCGTGGCAAAGCGATTACGGCAATCGACACCTTCCTCGACGCCCGCGCCCCCGCGCCACACCGGGCGCACGCATGACGCGGCGGCGGGTCGCAATCATCGGCGCGGGGATGGCGGGGGCCAGCCTTGCCGCCGAGTTGGCCCCGCAGGACGATGTGGTGCTGTGCGAGGCCGAATCGCAGCCGGGCTATCACGCGACGGGACGGTCGGCGGCGTTCTGGTCGGAAACCTATGGCGGGCCGCTGGTCCAGCCGCTGACGACCGCATCGGGGCCGCTGCTGCACGCGCCGCCCGCCGGGTTCGCCGATCACGGCTTCTTGCGGACGCGCGGCGAATTGCTGCTGGCGCGCGATCCGGCGGTGCTCGACGCGCTGGCGCAGGACTTTGCAAGCAGCGGCGTGCCGATCGAGCGACGCGATCCGCACCGCGTCGTCGCGGGGTTGCGCGGCGAGTGGCATGCGTTGTGGTCGCCGGGTTGCGCCGATATCGATGTCGGCGCGCTGCATGCCGCCTATCTGGCCAGGGCGCGGCGCGGCGGCGTGGACGTCCGGTGCGATGCGCGGCTGACCGGGGCGCGGCGGGTCGGTTACGGCTGGGAATTGCAGACGGCGGCGGGGACGATCGTCGCCGATATCGTCGTCAACGCCGCCGGCGCATGGGCGGACGGGGTCGCCGCCTTGCTGGGGGCGGCACCGCTCGGCATCCGGCCCTATCGCCGGACGGTGGTACAGGTGCGGATCGATCCGCCCGCGTCGCCCGACCTGCCGCTGGTGATCGACACGGCGGGCGGATTCTATTTCAAGCCCGAACCGGGCGGGCGGCTATGGCTGTCGCCGCATGACGAGACGCCCGACCGGCCGCACGACGTCGCGCCCGAGGAGATCGACGTCGCGCTGGCGATCGACCGGTTCGAGGCGGCGGTCGACTGGCGGGTCGAAGCGGTCGAGCGGCGTTGGGCGGGCCTGCGCAGCTTTGCGCCCGACCGGTTGCCGGTCTATGGGCTCGACGCGCGAGTGCCGGGATTGTTCTGGTGCGCGGGACAGGGCGGCTTCGGAATCCAGACCGCGCCCGCCGCCGCACGGATGTGCGCGGCGCTGCTCGGACAGGGCGATGTGCCGGAAGGGGTCGACCCGACACTTTATTCGCCGCATAGATTGTCGGAGTAATTACCCGAGTCGGCCATTTACGTTAGCGCTATCAGTTCCTATCTGGGCGGCAACGCGACCATCACAAGAGGATGCACATGACGATCACCGGCGAACTGTTCCTGGGATCCAAGCGGGTTGCCCGCGACGATCTGTTCCAGGCCTATGACCCCGCGACCGGCGCGCTGTTCGGCGAAGGTTTTTCGAAGGGCACCAAGGAAGACGCGGAAGAAGCGTGTGCCCGTGCGGCGCAGGCGTTCCCGATCTATGCGGCGCTGCCGATCGAACAGCGCGCCGGCTTCCTCGACGCGATTGCCGACGAGATCGAGGCGCTGGGCGACGAGCTGATCGAACGCGGCAGCCGGGAAACCGGCCTGCCGACCGCACGTCTGACCGGCGAGCGCGGCCGCACCTGCGGTCAGCTACGCCTGTTCGCAAAGGAAGTGCGCGACGGCGCGTGGCAGCAGCTGCGCATCGATCATGCCGATGCCGCGCGCGCGCCGGTGCCCAAGCCCGACCTGCGGCTGCGCACCATTCCGGTCGGCCCGGTGGTGGTGTTCGGCGCGTCGAACTTCCCGCTCGCCTTCTCGACCGCCGGTGGCGACACCGCGTCGGCGCTGGCCGCCGGTTGCCCGGTGATCGTGAAGGCGCATCAGGCGCATCCCGGCACCGCTGAACTGGTCGCGCTGGCGATCGTCCGTGCGGCGGAAAAGACCGGCATGCCTGATGGCGTGTTCTCGATGGTATCGGGGTCGGGTCAGGTCATCGGCACCGCGCTGGTCGCCGATCCGCGCGTGCAGGCGGTCGGCTTCACCGGTTCGCGCAGCGGCGGTACCGCGCTGATGAAGGTCGCGCAGGAACGCCCGCAGCCGATCCCGGTCTATGCCGAGATGTCGTCGATCAATCCGGTCGTGCTGATGCCCGAAGCGCTCAAGAATCGCGGCGAGGCATTGGCCAAGGGCTATGTCGGGTCGCTGAGCATGGGCGCGGGCCAGTTCTGCACCAATCCGGGTCTGGTGCTCGGCATCGACGGGCCGGAACTCGACGCGTTCCTCGACACGGCGGGCGACGCGCTGCTCGGTACGCCGGCGCAGGTGATGCTGAGCGACGGCATCCACAAGGCGTTTGAAGAAGGCCGCGCCAAGCTGGCGTCGAGCCCGGCGGTGACGCTGGTCGGCGAAGGGCAGGCACCGGAAGGCCCGACCCGCGGCCGCGCGGCGATCTTCGCCGTGTCGGGCAAGGACTTCATCGCCGATCCGGCGCATGCCCATGAAGTGTTCGGCATGTCGTCGATGGTCGTGAAGTGCACCGATGCCGACGAACTGGTCGAGGTGTTGTCGAAGCTGGAAGGGCAGCTGACCGCGACCCTGCAGATCGACGAGGGTGATTACGAGGACGCGCGCAAGCTGATCCCGGTACTGGAACGCACCGTCGGCCGCATCCTGTGCAATGGTTGGCCGACCGGCGTCGAAGTGGGCCATGCGATGGTCCATGGCGGGCCGTTCCCGGCGACCTCGGACGGGCGCACGACCTCGGTCGGCACGCTGGCGATCCACCGCTTCCTGCGGCCGGTGTCGTATCAGGACTTCCCGGAAGCACTGCTGCCCGACGCCCTCCGCGAGGGCAACCAGCAGGGTGCGCTGACGCGGATCGACGGGGCGTGGACGGTCGGCTGATCGTTTCCTGACTGGAAAGAACGGGGCGGCGGGTCGTTGATCCGCCGCCCCTTTTCGTTTTGGATAGCGTGATGGACGACGATACGATCATCGATACCCCCGAAGGCCCGAAGCGTTGGGGGGACTGGAAGAAGAAGAACCCGGTGCAGTTGCCGTCGCGGCGGACCAAGGGGAAGGACCTGCCGAACAAGGTGAAGATGCGGACGGATGAATAGGGCTGTCCGTTTGTCCTGAGTAACCATTGAGCTTGTCGAAATGGCGTATTGATGGACGGTTGAGGTTCGGGGCGGTGCTTCGACACGGCCTTTGACTTCACCCAGTCCCTACTCAGCACGAATGCTGGGGGGAATGGCTCTTCTTTTCCCATTCCGTTCGGTTCGAGCAGCTTCGAGCTTGTCGAGAAGCGCCCGTCGAGAACGGGTCGTTTGGGGCAGGCAGGTTCTCGACAGGCTCGAACTGACTGGAGGAAAGGGCGGTTGATCGCCCTCCGCTGGTGCTCTCGCGGAGCCCCGTTCTCGACAAGCTCGAACCAAACGGGGGGAGGGGGCGTCGAAATGGGAGACGGGCTTCAACCAAACGGGAGGATGAGTTTAACCGAGTGGGAAGGGCATTCCGATCAAGCAGGAATGGAGGCTCCCAGGACCGATCGAAATTCAGCAGTAACCGCGGAATTTCGTCATTCCCGCGCAGGCGGGAAGTCATATCCGCTGACGGTTTGGCTGGATTCGCGACGCTAGCGTGTATGGACTCCCGCCTGCGCGGGAGTGACGATAGGGGATCCAACGCTATCCCTGCGTCCAGCGAACTGAATGTCGATCCCGCTTAGCAAACGGCGAAGGAAAACTCCCTACCGCCGCCCGGCCAGCCAGATTACATGTCGCGCACCCTTTGTCCCCCGCGCCCGCACCACCTGCTCATCCACAGCATAGCCGCTATCGCGCAGCCGCTTGGTGAACGCGGGATCGGCATAGGCCGACCAGATCGCCAGTACGCCGCCAGCGTGCAGCGCGCGCTTGGTGACCTGCAGCCCGCGCGTCGAATAGAGCTTGTCGTTGCCGGCATGGGTCAACCCGTCCGGCCCGTTGTCGACGTCGAGCAGGATCGCGTCCCAGCCGCCGTCCTCGATCGCCCACGCCACGTCGCCCACCGCGATCCGCACGCGCGGATCGTCGAGGCAGCCGTCGAAGATGTGCGCCAGCGGTCCGCGCGCCCAGTCGACGATCTTGGGCACCAGTTCGGCGACGACCACCTCGGCATCGGCAGGCAGAATTTTCAGCGCACGGCGCAGGGTGAAGCCCATGCCGAGGCCGCCGATCAGCACCCGTGCGCCCTTGCGTGCCGTCAGGTGGGCGCAGCCGAGATCGGCCAGCGCCTCTTCCGACGCCGACATGCGGCTGCTCATCAATTCGTTGCGGTCGAGGACGATCATGAAGTCGTCGCCGCGCTGGACGAGGCGCAATTCGACATTGTCGCCGGGCACGTGGGCGGTATCGATCAGGACGCGTGGGATCATTGGTTCAGGGCTGCATCGCTGGCGAGCCGGTCGGCGCGCTCGTTATCGGGGTGGCCGGCATGGCCCTTCACCCACACCCATTCGATGCGGTGCGGTTTGGCGGCGGCGAGCAGTTGCTGCCACAGTTCGGCGTTCTTGACCGGTTGCCGCGCGGCGGTCTTCCACCCGTTTTTCTGCCAGCCTTTGATCCATTTGGTCAGGCCGTCCATCACATAGCGGCTGTCGGTCGACAGGATCACGCGGCAGGGACGTTTGAGCGCGTTCAGCCCCTCGATCGCGGCCATCAATTCCATGCGGTTGTTGGTCGTCTCGCGCTCGCCGCCGGACAATTCCCGCTCGCGGCCATCGGCGGCGCGCAGCACCGCGCCCCAGCCGCCACGGCCGGGATTACCCTTGCACGCACCATCGGTCGCGATCTCGACGCGGGGGAGTTCGGGCGTCTCGGTCATGCGAAGGCGGCCGGGTTCGCGTCGTACCAGTCGAGCCGGCGCAGATAGGCGAGGGGGTCCTTGCGCGTCACCAGCGCGTCGGCCGGCGTGTTGATCCAGTCCCACGCACGGGTCAGCAGGAAGCGGATGCAGGCCCCCTTCGCCAACAGCGGCAGCGCGGCGACCTCGGCCTCGGTGAGCGACGCCTGTGTCCGATAGCCGGCCAGCAGCGCCCGGCCGATCGCGGGGTCGAGCGGGGTACCCTTGGCATCGAAGCTCCATGCCGAATGGGTGATCGCGACGTCATAGGCGACGATGTCGGTGCAGGCGAAATAGAAGTCGATCAGCCCGGTGACGCGGTCGCCGAGCATCAGGACGTTGTCGGGGAACAGATCGGCATGGATCGCGCCTTTCGGCAGGTCGGCGGGCCACGAAGCAACGACCGCGTCGAGCGCGCTGCCGACCCGCGCGCGCAGGCCGGGCCGGATCGAATCGAGCTGGGGGGCGCAGTCGGCGAACAGCGTCGGCCATGCGCCGACACCCATCGAATTGGCGCGCCTAGGTGCGAAGCCGGACAGGCCGCGGTGGAGCGCGCCGAGCGCCGCGCCGGCGGCATGCGCCTGTTCGGGGGTCGGATGGCTGACCGACACGCCCGACAGGAATTCGATCAGACAGGCGGGGCGACCCTCCAGCGTCTGGATCACGCGTCCGGCGCGATCGGGCAGCGCGCGCGGCACCGGATTGCCGGCATCGGCAAGCGCATCGGTCATCGCGAAGAAGAAGGGCAGGTCGGCCAGATCGACCCGTTTCTCATACAGCGTCAGGATGAAACGGCCGGTGGTGGTGTCGACCAGATAGTTGCTGTTCTCGACCCCTTCGGCGATGCCCTTGGCCGAAATCAGTTCGCCATGGTCATAGCCGACCAAGAAGCGCGCGAGCACTTCTGCCGACACCTGCGTATAGACGGCCATCAGGCGGCTTCGAGGCCGCGCGGCAGTTTGAACGCGATCGTCTCGCGGGTCATTTCGACCTCGGACTCGGTGACATCGTAGCGGGTGGCGATGCGGTCGACCAGTTCGCGGACCAGCACTTCGGGTGCCGACGCACCGGCGGTGATGCCGAGCGTACCGACCCCCTCCAGCCAGGCGAAGTCGAGTTCGGCGGCGCGCTGGATCAGGCGGGCACGGGTGCCCTCGCGCTCGGCGACCTCGACCAGCCGCACCGAGTTCGAGGAATTGGGCGCGCCGATGACGAGCATCATGTCGCAGCTTTGCGCGATCGCCTTCACCGCATTCTGCCGGTTCGACGTGGCATAGCAGATGTCGTCGGCCTTGGGCGCGACGATGCTCGGGAAGCGGGCGATCGTCGCCTCGACGATGGCGCGGGTGTCGTCGACCGACAGCGTCGTCTGCGTCAGGAAGGCGAGGTTGTCGGGGTCGACCGGCTGGAGCGCGGCGACGTCCTCGACGGTTTCGATCAGCGTCATCTGCCCTTCGGGCACCTGGCCGAAGGTGCCGATGACCTCGGGGTGGCCGGCATGGCCGACGAACAGGATGTGGCGGCCGCTGGCGACCAGCCGTTCGGCCTGGCGGTGGACCTTCGACACCAGCGGGCAGGTCGCGTCGAGATATTCGAGGCCGCGCTGGCTGGCCGCCGCCGGGACCGATTTGGGCACGCCATGCGCCGAGAACACGACCGGCACGCCGTCGGGCACCTGATCCAGTTCCTCGACGAACACTGCGCCCTTGGCCCTGAGCGAGTCGACCACGAACTTGTTGTGGACGATTTCGTGCCGGACATAGACCGGCGCGCCGTGTTTCTGGATCGCCAGCTCGACGATCTGGATGGCGCGGTCGACGCCGGCGCAGAAGCCGCGAGGGGCCGCGATCAGCAATTCGATGACGGGGCGTTGGGTGTCGGTCATGGTGCCAGCGCTTACAGCTTGTTTGGGGACACGCCAAGCCGTGCCCGGCGGTGCTGGCCCGCTCCCCCTCCCCGCCACCCACGTGAGTATCCTGAATGGGTGGCGGGGAGGGGGAGCGGGCCGGCACCGCCTGACCCGAAAGCGACTCGATTGCTTGCACGCGCGAAAGGCGGTTCCTATGAAGCGTGGCTATCAGGAGGCGCGGCATCGCCGCACCCGTGCATAAGGTATCGTGTTCCCGTGACCCTCCGCAAAACTGCCGCCATCGCCACCATTGCCGTCCTGGCGCTGAGCGGATGCAAGCGTACTGGCGAACTCGACGTGACGCAGGGCGTCGGCATTTCGGCGGTGCGGTCGGCCTGTCCGGTGGCGGGCGTGCCGGCCGGGACCGGCGACATCACGCTGTTCGACCCGCCCGCGAGCCGCGAGGCGAAGGCGATCGACGTCGTCGCGACGCTCACGAACCTGCGTGCCAATTGCGCCGAGGGTACCGACACGATCAACAGCACGCTGACGTTCGACGTGCAGGCCCGCCGCAACAATACGCAGGGCACACGGACGGTGACGCTCCCCTATTTCGTGTCGGTGGTGCGCGGCGGCACGCAGGTCGTGTCGAAGCGGCTGGGGCAGGTGACGCTGAACTTCGCGGACGGCGCGGCACGCGCGCAGGCACAGGGGCAGGGGACCGCGATCGTCGACCGCGCCGCCGCGACGCTGCCGCAGGAAACCCGCAACCAGATCAATCGCCGTCGCAAGCCCGGGGATCAGGACGCGGCGACCGATCCGCTGTCCGATCCGGCGGTGCGGCAGGCGGTGCTGGCCGCGACCTTCGAGGCGCTGGTCGGCTTCCAGCTGACCGACGAGCAGCTGAAGTATAACGTCACGCGGTAAGGCCGGCGCGCACGGGCAGCCGCTTCGTCTTCGTCGTTCCCGCGCAGGCGGGAACCCATACACGCTGACGTTGCGGCAAGGGACGCTGCCGTTGCGGCAATGGATTCCCGCCTTCGCGGGAATGACGAGAGGGTGAGGTCGGCCTGCGCCGGGATGACGAGTGCCGGTAGCGCACCGTCCCCGCTTTCCCGATTGACTAATCCCGGCCCTCAAGCCAGAGCTTGCGCCATCGACAGGCTTACAGCCGACGCCATGCGCGGGAGAGTGCGGAGTGATCCGCCGCCGAAGGAGCAACCGCCCCGGAATCTCTCAGGCAACAGGGACCGCGCTTGTGGCAAGATACTCTGGAAAGCGTCGCGGCCGAACCGGTCGGACCACCGAAGGGGTAAGCATGGGCCAAGCCCCACGCGAAAGCTCTCAGGTTCCGTGACAGAGGGGGCGACGAACGATGCGGCACCCCTGGTGCCGTCCGGCGTCGTTGAACCGATTCACGAAGGACCTGGCGCATATGAGCGATACCGCCCCGAACAGCGAACCCGCCCACGAACTGCGCGCCGATGGCAGCGATCCCGTCGAGGAACTGCCGCCGCAGACCCTGCCGCTCGACGCGTGGCATCGCGCGAAGGGTGGGCGGATGGTCCCGTTCGCGGGCTATACGATGCCCGTCCAGTATGAAGGCATCATGGCCGAGCATCTGTGGACCCGCGAGAGCGCCGGCCTGTTCGACGTCAGCCATATGGGCCAGTTGCTGATCCACGGACCGGACGCGACCGCGGCGCTGGAAGCGTTGCTGCCGGGCGACCTGAAGATCCTGAAGCCCGCCAGGATGCGCTATTCGCTGCTGCTCGACGAGCAGGGCGGCATCCTCGACGACCTCATGGTCACGCGGATCGATGCCGCCGGGCTGGAAGTGCCGTTCCCGTTCAAGGCGGACGACGATGACGTCGCGGACGCCGACGAGGACGCCTTCTATATGGTCGTCAACGGCGCGACCAAATATGACGATATCGGCCATCTGCGCGAGCATCTCGCCGATGCGATCACGCTCAACCATCTCGACGACCGCGCGCTGCTGGCGTTGCAGGGGCCGAAGGCGGTCGATGCGCTCGAACGCATTCTGCCGGGCGTCGCCGCGCTGACGTTCATGACCGCGGGCGGGTTCGACTGGAACGGCCATGCCCTTTGGGTCAGCCGGTCGGGCTATACCGGCGAGGACGGGTTCGAGATTTCGCTGCCCGAGGATGCCGCCACCGCCTTTGCCGACGCGATCTGCGCGGAACCCGAGGTCAAGCCGATTGGTCTGGGCGCGCGCGACTCGCTGCGCCTCGAAGCCGGTCTGCCGCTCTATGGCCATGACCTCAGCCCCGACACCACGCCGGTCGCCGCCGATCTCGGCTTCGCGCTGTCGAAGCGTCGGCGCGAGGAAGGCGGCTTTCCCGGTGCCGAACGCATCCTCGCGGAACGCGCGGCGGGTCCGGAGATCAAGCGGATCGGCCTGATCATCGAGGGTCGCCAGCCGGTGCGCGAAGGTGCCGAGGTGATCGACGGCGATGGCAATGCCGTCGGCCACGTCACCTCCGGCGGGTTCGCGCCGAGCATTTCCGCGCCGATCGCCATGGCCTATTGCCCGCCGGCGCTGGCCGAGGCCGGAACCGTGATGCTGCGCCAGCGCGGCAAGGTGCATGCGGCACGCGTCGTGCCGATGCCGTTCGTCCCCCATCGTTACGTCCGCTAAAGGGAGCTTGCCGGATGAGCCGTTATTTCACGCAGGAACATGAATGGATCGAGGTCGACGGTGAAGTCGCGACCGTCGGTATCACCGAATATGCCGCCGGCCAGCTGGGCGACATTGTGTTCGTCGATGTTCCCGAAGAGGGAAAGCAACTGACCAAGGGTGACGACGCCGCCGTCGTCGAATCGGTCAAGGCCGCGTCGGACGTCTACACCCCGGCATCGGGCACCGTGCTGGAAGGCAACACGGCGCTCGCCGACAATCCCGCGCTGGTCAACGAAGACCCCGAAGGCGAGGGCTGGTTCTTCAAGCTGACCCTGCGCGACGACAGCGAGCTGGGTGAGTTGATGGACGAGGACAAATACGCGGCCTACGTCGCGCGGCTGTAGGCCAACCGATCTGTCCCCGGTCTGCGTCATCCCGGCGCAGGCCGGGATCCATGGTCACGGGCCGGCGCGTTCCGAGTCGATGACGCCCGTATCCGTGGATTCCGGCTTTCGCCGGAATGACGAATGAGGCCGCCCCGGCGGACCAACAAGGACCATCATGCGCTATCTTCCCCTGACCCCGACCGATCGCGCCGAGATGCTGGCCGTCATCGGTGCCGACAGCATCGACGACCTGTTCGTCGACGTCCCCGAATCCGCACGGTTGGGCGCGCCAGTGCCCGGCCTGCCCAACCATGCCAGCGAACTCGCGGTCGAACGGCATCTGTCGGCATTGGCGGCGAAGAATGTCGCGGCGGGATCGGTGCCGTTCTTCCTCGGCTGCGGTGCCTATCGCCACCATGTGCCGGCCAGCGTGGATCATCTGATCCAGCGTGGCGAGTATCTGACCGCCTATACGCCCTATCAGCCGGAAATCGCGCAGGGCACGTTGCAGATGCTCTTCGAATTCCAGAGCCAGGTCGCGCGGCTGCTCGGCTGCGATGTCGCCAATGCGTCGATGTACGACGGGTCGACCGCCTGCTGGGAAGCGGTGACGATGGCCAGGCGTGTGACGCGCAGGGCGAAGGCAGTGTTTTCGGGCGGGGTGCATCCGCATTACGTTTCGGTCGCGAAGACCATGGCGAAATTCACCGGCGACGTGCTCGACACGACTTCGCCATGGTTGGTCGCGCAGACCGATGACGATCGGCTGATCGAGAAGATCGACGCCGATACGTCGTGCGTCGTGGTACAGTATCCTGACATCCTCGGCCGCATCCCCGACCTGCAACGCATCGCCGATGCCGCCCATGCGGTGAAGGCGCTGTTGATCGCGGTCGTGACCGAGCCGGTCGCGCTGGGCGCGATCGAGGCACCGGGCAATCTGGGTGCCGACATCGTCGTCGGCGAGGGCCAGTCGCTGGGCGTCGGCCTGCAATTCGGTGGCCCCTATGTCGGCTTGTTCGCGTGTTCGGAAAAGCTGGTGCGGCAGATGCCGGGCCGGCTGTGCGGCGAGACGGTCGATGCCGAGGGCAAGCGCGGCTTCGTGCTGACGCTGTCGACCCGCGAACAGCATATCCGCCGCGAAAAGGCGACGTCGAACATCTGCACCAACTCGGGGCTATGCGCGCTCGCCTTCTCGATCCACCTGACGCTGCTCGGCGAAAAAGGGCTGCGGCAACTGGCCGAGGTCAACCATGCCAGGGCGTGTGCGGCGGCCGAGCGGTTGACGCAGATACCGGGCGTCGAGCTGGTCAACGACACGTTCTTCAACGAATTCACGCTGAAGCTGCCGACCGAAGCGCGGCCGGTGGTGCGTGAACTCGCCGATCGCGGCGTGCTGGCGGGCGTGTCGCTTGGTCGGCTCTATCCGGGTGAAGGGAGCCTCGCGAACGGACTGGTCGTGGCGGTGACCGAAACGGTGACGGTTGAAGATATCGAAGCGCTCGCGAGCGCATTGAGCGAGGTATTGGCATGAGCGTGAACCAGAGCGGCTGGCGTCCGGCCATGGGCGAGGCAACGGGCGGTGCCCAGGCGACCTTCACCGGCAACCGTGCACTGATGCTCGAAGAGGCGCTGATCTTCGAAATCGGGTCGGCCGAGACGACCGGCGTCGATTTCGACGAAGCGCCGAAGGTCGCGTCGCGGCTGGGCGGCCATGCCCGCAAGAGCGCGATCGGCCTGCCCGGCCTGTCGGAGCCGGAAACGGTGCGCCACTATACCCGCCTGTCGCGGCAGAATTATGCGATCGACCTCGGCCTGTTTCCGCTCGGGTCGTGCACGATGAAGCATAATCCGCGCCTGAACGAACGCATGGCGCGGCTGCCCGGCTTCGCCGATCTCCACCCGCTGGGGCCGATCGACACGGTGCAGGGCGCGCTGGAGGTGATCCATCAGCTGGCGCACTGGCTGGTGACGCTGACCAACATGGATTCGGTCGCGATGAGCCCGAAGGCCGGCGCGCATGGCGAGCTGTGCGGCATCCTCGCGATCAAGGCGGCGCTGGAGAAGCGCGGCGAGGGGCATCGCAAAATCATCCTCGTCCCCGAAAGCGCGCATGGCACCAACCCCGCCACCGCCGCCTTTGCCGGTTTCACGGTCAAGGACATTCCGGCGACCGCCGATGGCCGCGTCGATACGCAGGCGCTGAAGGACCGGCTGGGGCCGGACGTCGCCGGGGTGATGATTACCAACCCGAACACCTGCGGGCTGTTCGAGCGTGACCTGAAGGAAATTTCCGACGCGGTCCATGCGGCGGGCGGGTACGTATATTGCGACGGTGCGAACTTCAACGCGATCGTCGGCCGGGTGCGTCCGGGCGATCTCGGTGTCGACGCGATGCACATCAACCTGCACAAGACCTTTTCGACGCCGCATGGCGGCGGCGGTCCGGGGTCGGGTCCGGTGGTATTCTCGAAGGCGCTGACCCCGTTCGCGCCGCTGCCCTTCGTCGAGAAGCAGGACGACCGCTTCGTCCTGGTCGAGGAAGAGACCGCCGGCGAGCATCACGCCGACAGCTTCGGCCGGATGGTCGCCTTCCATGGCCAGATGGGCATGTTCACCCGTGCGCTGTCGTACATCCTGAGCCACGGCGCGGATGGGTTGAAGCAGGTGTCGGAAGACGCGGTGCTCAACGCCAACTATGTGCTCCGCAGTCTCGACGACACGCTCGACGCGCCGTTCGGCAAGAGCGGGCCGTGCATGCACGAGGCGCTGTTCAGCGACGCGAACCTTGCCGATGGCTTCTCGACGCTCGACGTGGCGAAGGGGCTGATCGACGAGGGGTATCACCCGATGACGGTGTATTTCCCGCTGGTCGTCCACGGCGCGATGCTGGTCGAGCCGACCGAGACCGAAAGCAAGGCTGCGCTCGACCAGTTCATCGGCGCGCTGAAGTCGGTCGGCGAACGCGCCAAGGCGGGCGATGCGGCGCTCAAGTCCGCGCCGCACTTCGCGCCGCGGCGTCGCCTCGACGAAACGCTGGCGGCGCGCAAGCCGGTGCTGGCGTGGAAGGAAAGCGTTGCGCCGGTCGCGGAGGCAGCGGAATAGTCTGTTCCGTCCCGCCCGGTGGCCGGGCGGGACGGGGGAGATACCGAAATGGACTGGTGGCCGAAACTGATCCCGATCGCGGTCGCGGCGTTGATCCTGTCGCTGCGCTGGTGGCGGGGGCGGGGTCTGCGCCGGCTGCGGTTCGAGACATTGTGGGTGGTCCCGGTCATCGTCACCGTCGTCGCGGTCGCGTTGTTCGGATCGATGCCGCCGACCGGCTGGGGCTGGGCGGTCTGCGCGATCTCCGCGGTCGCCGGACTAACGCTCGGCTGGCAGCGCGGCCGGTTGATGCATATCGAAATCGACCCGGAAACCCACCGGCTCAGCCACCGGCAATCGCCCGCCGCATTCCTGTTCCTGTTCGGCCTGCTGGCGGCGCGCACGGTGCTCAAGGAGGTCATGGCCGAGGGCGGGGCGAGCGCGCTGCACACGAGCGCGACCACGCTGACCGACGCGTTCATGGCGCTGGGCTGGGGCCTGATCGTCGCGCACCGCGCGGAGATGTTCGTTCGCGCCCGCGCGCTGCTGGCGGCGGCACGACCCCGCGTCTGACGCCGGCGGAACCGGCCGGTCCACCGACGGTTGCCTTTTGCCTATGGCCGACCCGCAATCATCCCCGCCCGAAATTGCCGATGAAGAACAGAAAGTCGCCCTGAACCCCAAACAGGAAGAGGTCGTCGACGACCGGCGTGCCGCATCTGCGTTGATCGTCCACGAGGTCGTGCGGCGGCAGGGGATCGAGGAACTGGAACGTCCGGCCGCGTCGCTGATGTGGTCGGGGATCACCGCGGGCATCGCCATCGGCCTGTCACTGCTGGGGAAGGCGGTGATGGATACCGCGGTGCCGGACGGACCATGGACGCCGTTGTTGCAGGCGCTCGGCTATTCGCTGGGGTTCGTCGTCGTCATTCTCGGGCGGATGCAGTTGTTTACCGAGAGTACGCTGTCGGCGGTGTTGCCGCTGGCGACCGAGCCGACGGGGCGCAACCTGCTGCGAACCCTGCGGTTATGGGCGATCGTGCTGGCGGCGAACCTGGTCGGGACCTTCGCCTTTGCCGGCTTTGCGATGCTGGGCGGGCTGGGCGTCGAGCAGGCGGGCGAACTGGTCCGGGTCAGCGGCGCGATCTTCCACCATCGCGGCCTTGCCGGGTTTCTGGCCGGCATTCCGTCTGGCATCCTGCTGGCGAGCGTGGTGTGGACGCTGCCGAGCGCGGAAGGGCAGAAGATAACGCTGATCGTGCTGCTGACCGGACTGATCGACCTTGGCGGGTTCGCCCATATCGTCGCGGGTTCGGCGGAAATGTGGGTGCTGGTCCTGCATGGCGACATGGGCGCGATGCAGGCGCTGACATTCTTCGTCCCCGTCCTGTTCGGCAATATCGTCGGCGGCAGCATCCTGTTCGCGCTGCTCGCCCATGCGCAGGTTCGCGATGAGATCGAGGACTGAATCAGTCCTCCTCGACCATCGAACGGACCTTTTGCCGGCCGAGACGGTGTTCGCGCCATACGATGAACAGCCCGCTGGCGATGATGATCGGCGCGCCGACCCATGTCATCGACGTCGGTAGCACGCCGAATAACAGAAATCCGTAGACGGTCGCCCAGATCAGGCCCGAATAATCCATCGGCACCACCGTCGCGACCGGAGCCGCGCGCGACGCGGCGGTCAGCGCGATCTGCCCCATGCCGCCGACCATGCCGATCGCGATCAGGTTCGCCCATGTCAGCCAGTCATGCGAGCGGATGTTGAACGCGTAGGCGATGGCGATGAACGGCAGGGTCAGCGTCGAGAACCAGAACACCGTCGTTCCCGCCGGCTCGTCGCGCAACTGGCGCAGCGCGATCGCGACCAGCGCGACGAACAGCGCCGCCATCAACCCGACGAACGCCCCGAACAGCGGCACATGGGCACTGCCCGGTTGCGCCACGACGAGCACGCCGACGAACCCGACCAGCACCGCGCTCCACCGCTGCCAGCCGGTCGGTTCGCGCAGCACCAGCGCGCCGAGCAGCGTCGCAAAGATCGGCACGGTGAACTGGAACGTCGTCGCCTCCGCCAACGGTAGCAGCAGGACCGCGCCGAAGGTGAAGACCATGCCCACCAGCCCGATCATCGACCGCGTCAAATGGCCCCTGATCCGGGTGGTGCGCAGCGATTTCAGGCCCGGTCCGGCAGCGACGAACCCGAGCACGATCGGCAGCGCGCACAGCTGGCGATAGAACATCGTTTCGGGCAGCGACGCGCCGCGCGTCTCCGCCAGCTTCACCAGTGCGGACATGGTGGACAGAAAGAAGATCGCGAGCAGGCGAAGCGCCAGCCCCTTCAGGATGCGGTCGCCGGGCATGGGGGGGCACCTACAGGCTGTCGCGCAGCGACGCCACCCCATGAGCGTCGCGTCGCGGTGGAGGCGCGTATCGCCGCTTGGCGAACGGGCCTCTTTGCCGCTATCGCCCGGTCCCATGAAGCACGCTCTCAACGTCACCCGCGAACAGGATTTCGCCGCCTGGTATCAAGCCGTCATCACCGAGGCCGATCTGGCCGAGGAATCCGGGGTGCGCGGATGCATGGTCATCCGGCCATGGGGCTATGGCATCTGGGAGCGTATCCAGCGGCTGCTCGACGACCGGATCAAGGCGACGGGGCATGAAAATTGCTATTTCCCGCTGTTCATCCCGCTGTCCTATTTCGAGAAGGAGGCCGAGCATGTCGACGGCTTCGCCAAGGAAATGGCGGTCGTCACCCACCACCGGTTGATCGCCGACGGCAAGGGCGGGCTGACCCCCGATCCCGAGGCGAAGCTGGAGGAGCCGTTGGTCGTGCGCCCGACCAGCGAAACGGTGATCGGCACCGCCTTTTCCCGCTGGGTGCAGTCGTGGCGCGACCTGCCGGTGCTGATCAACCAATGGGCGAACGTCGTCCGCTGGGAAATGCGGACCCGCATGTTCCTGCGCACCGCCGAATTCCTGTGGCAGGAAGGGCATACCGCCCATGCCACCGCGCAGGAGGCGCGAGAAGAGACGCTCAAGATGCTCGAAGTCTATCGCGAGTTCGCCGAAACCTGTCTCGGCCTGCATGTGATTGCGGGCGAGAAGCCGGAGAATGAACGATTCCCCGGCGCGGTCGCGACCTACAGCATCGAAGCGATGATGCAGGACGGCAAGGCGTTGCAGGCGGGTACCTCGCATTTCCTCGGCACCAATTTCGCCCATGCGCAGAATATCCGCTTCCAGAATGCCGAAGGGCAGTTCGAACACGCCAATACGACCAGCTGGGGTGTGTCGACGCGGATGATCGGCGGGGTCATCATGGTGCATGGTGATGATGACGGCCTGCGCGTGCCGCCGGCGATCGCGCCGTGGCAGGTGGTGATCGTGCCGATGCTGCGCGACGCGCCCGAGGACGAACCGCTGATCGCCTATTGCCGCGAATTGCAGGCGGCGCTGGCGAAGCAGACCGCGCTCGGCGAACCGGTCCGCGCGCTGCT
Source organism: Sphingomonas sp. Leaf5 (assembly GCF_001421155.1). Classification (NCBI taxonomy): domain Bacteria; kingdom Pseudomonadati; phylum Pseudomonadota; class Alphaproteobacteria; order Sphingomonadales; family Sphingomonadaceae; genus Sphingomonas; species Sphingomonas sp. Leaf5. The sequence goes on from NZ_LMJZ01000001.1 coordinate 383,593, forward strand.
CGACCTGAAGCCGGCCAAGGCCGCGACCAAGCGCTGGGGCTGGGTCAAGAAGGGGGCACCGGTGATCATCGAGGTCGGCGGGCGCGACATGGCCGGCGGCAATGTCTCGGTCGTGCGTCGCGATCGGCTGTATCGCGCCGATGGCAAGCTCGATTCGCAGGTCGTCACGCAGGCCGATTTTGCCGCGTCGATCGGCGAGACGCTGTGCGATATTCAGGCGACGTTGCTGGGGCAGTCGACCGAGCGGCTCCGCGCGCAGATCGTCCCGATCGACGATTGGGCCGGCGTCGAGGCGCATTTCGCCGAGGGCATCCGGAACCCCGGCTGGGTCGACGTTCGCTGGTCGAAGCCGACCGGCGATGCGCTGGAAACGGTGGTGCAGCGGCTGAAGGGGCTGAAACTGACCATCCGCAACGCGCCGCTCGGGCAGACCGGATGCGACGACGGGCCGTGCGTGTTTACCGGTGTGCCGGCGGTGGAGCGGGTGCTGATCGGGCGCGCGTACTAAGCGTTACGGGCTGCATAGCGTAAGAAGCGTATCCCCGCCTCCGCGGGGATACGCTCAGGTCAGGCTATACTTGGCACTTATCGGCACTATGCCCCGATCTTCACTTGGGTGCAGTCGGGGCGTCCGGCCTCAATTCTTCAAATTACCCGGTACCTGTCCACCGGCCTTGCCCAGTTCCTGCAATACCGCCTTGTGCAGCCAGATGTTCATTTCGGCGCTGCCATCCTTGGCACCGGTATAGCCGAGTTCGGTCGCCAGTTCCTTGCGGTTGTCGAGGCTTGAATCGAGATCGAGCAGCTTCATCAGGTCGACGATCGACGTCCGCCAGTTCAGCGCCGGGTTGCCCTTCTGCTGCGCGATCCGTTCGATCGCGGTCATCGGGTCGACTGACTGCGGGGCGGCCGGCGCGGCCGGGGCGACCGGAGCAGGAGCGGGTGCGGCGGGGGCCGGCGCATGCTGCTGGGTCGGCGCTGGCGCGGGAGCCGGCTGCGGCGCGGGCGCTTCTTTCTTCTTTCCCAGATAATTGTCGCCGAACGGACCGCCGTCCTTGCCGAAGATCTGCGTCTTGATGCGTTCGAAGATACCCATGTCACTCTCCCGTTCGGAACTGTCGGGCGGCTAACGGACGGCGCGCGCATCGGCTCCCTTCGGTGTTAGCCATTGGTCTGACGCGCGGCACGTCCTATGTCGTGGGCGATGGTACGCACCAAAACGCCGCCCGGCCTGCCCACCCGCGAGCAGATCCTCGATTTTATCCAGACGTCCGATACCCCCGCGGGCAAACGCGAGATCGCGCGCGCCTTCGACCTGTCGGCGCAGCAGAAGATATCGCTGAAGGCGATGTTGAAGGACATGGCCGATGAGGGCGTGATCGACAGCGCGCCGGGCCGCGCGTTCCACAAGATGGGCGGATTGCCGAAGGTCACCGTGCTGCGCGTCGCCGATGTCGACGATGGCGGCAATGTCTGGGCGGTGCCCGAACGATGGGAGGCGGAGACGCCGCCGCCGCGTGTGCGGGTGCGCGAACGCGGCCGGCGCAGCGCGCTCGGCATCGGCGACCGCATCCTCGCGCGCACCGAAGAGGCCGGCAACGGCTGGGCGGCCTACCCGATGAAGAAGCTCGATCGCGCCGCCGATGCCGTGCTGGGCGTGCTGCGTGCCGAGGGCGACAAGCTGTGGTTGCAGGGTGTCGACAAGAAGGAGCGCCGCGAGGTGCCGGTGACCGATGCCGGCGGGGCCGCGCCGGGCGATCTGGTGCTGGCGGCACTCGGCGGCCGCCCGCCGCGCATCACCGCGCGCGTGGTGGAACGGCTTGGCGATCCGTTCGAGGCGCGCAGCTTCTCGCTGATCGCGATTCACAAGCACGGCATCCCCGATGTGTTTTCGGACGACGTGCTGGCCGAGGCGCGCAAGGTCGCCGGGTATCCGCTCGGCGAAGACCGCGAAGACCTGCGCCACCTGCCGATCGTCGCGATCGACCCGATCGATGCGCGCGACCATGACGACGCCGTCTGGGCCAGCCCCGACGACAGCGGCGACAATGAGGGCGGCTGGCGCGCGATCGTCGCGATCGCCGACGTGTCCTATTATGTCCGACCCGGCTCCGACCTCGACAAATCGGCGCGGTCGCGGGGGAACAGCGTCTATTTCCCCGACCGGGTCGTGCCGATGCTGCCCGAAATCCTGTCGGCGGATGTCTGTTCGCTGAAAGCCGGGCAGGACCGCGCGGCGCTGGTCTGCCACCTGAACATCGCGAAGGACGGCAAGCTCAGGGACTGGCGCTTCACCCGCGCGGTCATCCGGGTCGCCGCTAACATCGCCTATGAACACGCGCAGGCTGCGATCGACGGCGTCGCCGATGCGCCGGTCGCGCGCGACCTGATCGACGGCGCGCTGAAACCGCTCTGGGGCTGCTGGGCGGCGCTTGCCAAGGCACGGGCGCAGCGCGAGCCGCTCGACCTCGACCTGCCCGAACGGCGGATCGTGCTGGATGAAAAGGGGCGCATCCTGTCGGTCGCGCCGCGCGAACGGCTCGATTCGATGCGGCTGATCGAGGATTTCATGATCGCCGCCAACGTCGCCGCCGCCAAGGCGCTGGAGGCGAAGAAGGCGCCGGTCATGTACCGGGTCCACGAACCGCCGACGCGTGAGAAGCTGGTGGCGCTGAAAGACTATCTCGAAACCTTCGACGTGCCGTTCGCGCTGGGACAGGTGATCCGGCCGGCGACGTTCAACCATGTGCTGGCGCGGATCGGCGACGCCGATTTCAAGCCGCAGGTGATGGAGCAGATCCTGCGCACCCAGACGCAGGCGTTCTACGGCCCACAGAACCATGGTCACTTCGGCCTCAGTCTCGGCAGCTATGCGCACTTCACCTCGCCGATCCGCCGTTATGCCGACCTGATCGTCCACCGCTCACTGGTCGGCAGCTATAAGCTGGGCGAAGGTGCGCTGCCCGCCGACGACGCGGCCAATATGGAGCGCGTGGGCGAGGCGATCAGCGGCCTCGAACGCCGGGCGATGGAGGCGGAGCGCGAGACCGTCGACCGCTATGTCGCCGCCTATCTGGCCGAACATGTCGGCACGGTGATGGAGGCGCGGATCATCGGCGTCGCCTCGTTCGGCTTCTTCGCGACGATCGAGGGAGTCGGCGGCGACGGGCTGGTCCCGGCACGCGACCTCGGCACCGAATATTTCCGGTTCGACGAAACGTCGCAGTCGCTGATCGGCGACCATAGCGGCGAGACGTTCAGCGCCGGCCAGCGCCTGTCGCTCCGGCTGGCCGAAGCCAATCCCGTGTCGGGGGCGCTGCGGTTCGAACTGCCCGATGGCAAGGGGTCGGCGGGCGGTGGCGGCGGTGACCGGCGCAAGGGGCCGCCGCAGCGCGTGCTGAAGCGTCGCGGTCGGCCCGCCAATATCCGGCATCAGGGGCGCAAGCACTGACGACCGGCCGCTAGCAAAAAAACCGGGTGTGTCATCGCGGTGTCACGCCCGGTTAGTCGCTGGTTTACCATCCGCCCCCTAGGTCGGCCGGGTGATGACCGCGCTCTCCCGCCTCGACCCCGGCCTTGCCGCCGAGCATCTGACCATCGGGCAGGATGCGACGCTGAGCGCGATCGTCGAGCGGTTTCGCGCGCATCACGATCTGCGGCTGCTGGCGGTGCTCGATCCGCAGCGCCGGCCGGTGGGGGTGCTGCGCGAGGTCGATGTCCGCGCGCTGCTGTTCAATCCGTTCGGCCATGCCCTGCTCGACAATCCGAGCTTCCGCGCGAGTACGGCGCGTCTGGTGCGCCGGGCGACGATCGCCGATGCCGATACGGCGGTGCCCGAACTGGTCGGCCTCCACAGCGACGACGGCGTCGTGCTGGTGCGCGACGGGGTGTTCGCCGGCCTGCTCGACGCGACGCGGCTGCTGCGGATGGCGGCGCGCTGGCACGGCGACATGTCGGTCGAGGCGCGGACCCGTGCGGAACGGGTGCGACGGGCGGCGCATGCCTTCGAAACCGGGATCCGGCAGCTGTCGTCCGATATCGGTATGGCCTGTACGGCCATCGGGCAGGTGGCGGCCGACCTCGATCACCGGGCCGCGACGACGCGCGGCGGGGCGATGTCGGTTGCGGCGGCGGCGCATCAAACCGCGCAGGGCATGGTCGACATCGAACAGCGCGGACGGGCGCTCGCCGCCTCGTTCGAACGGATTACCCGCGATACCGATCACGCCGACCGCCTGCGTCGCGACGCGGGCGATCTGGTCGAGCGCAACCGGGGGCATGTCCAGTCGCTGTCCGACGTCGCGACCACGATCGAGGCGATGTTGGACCTGATCCGTGGCCTGACCCGGCAGACGAACATGCTGGCCCTGAACGCCGGGATCGAGGCGGCCCGCGCCGGGGCGGCGGGGCAGGGTTTCGCGGTCGTCGCGGGCGAGGTGAAGTCGCTCGCGCGCCAGACCGAGACGGCGGCAAGCGATATCGCCGGCCGGGTCGATGCCGCCCGCGCGCTGCTCGACGACGTCACCGGCGGACAGCGCGCGGTCCAGTCCGCCATCGCCGCGATCGGCGCGGTCACGACGACCATCGCCACCGCCATCGCGGCCGAGCGCGACACAACGCAGGCGATCGCGATCCGGGTCGAGGAAGCGCGCGGGGCCGGTGCCGATATCGACGCACGCGCCAGCGGCATCGCGGCGGCAGCCGACGGGATCGGCGATCAGGCGGGCACGCTCACCCGGCTGGTCGGCGGGTTGGCGACGCTGAGCGAACAATTGCAGGGACGGGCAGGGGAACTGGTTTCGGCGGTAGCGTGACGGGGCGGGGCGAGGCGAGCGTCAACCTTTCGCTTCGGTTCGAGCCGCTTCTCGACTACGCTCGAAGCTACTCGAACCATTCACCTTGAACTGAAGCTCGTATCATCGGCATCGTCATCCCGGGCTTCCGCTATTCTTCGATCACGGCGCGCAAGAAACGGAACCCCGGGTCAAACCGAGATCTCTGCGAAAGTCGCGCGCTAAACCAAGCCTAGCCGTACCCCGGCGAAGGCCGGGGTCCAGTTGGGGGACGTTCGTACCTTACCGAAAAACCTTTCCAACTGGACCCCGGCCTTCGCCGGGGTACGGTCAAAGGAGTTTTGCAAATGTCTCGGTCAAGCCCGGGGCTTCATCACACCTAGGGCCGATCGACATTCAGTAAGGTTTCGATTTTTCCTCTCCCTGACAAGGGAGGGGCTGGGGGTGGGTCGGTCTGTGGCTGGCGAGTCGCTCCCTAGCGGGCCAACCCACCCCCGACCCAGCGTCGGGTAAACAGTGCGCCGCACTGTTTAGGTCATGCCGGGGGCATGACCGGCCCGACGCTCTTGTCAGGGAGGGGAGCAGTTCGCTGGCCTGACAGCTGAATGTCGATCGGTCCTAGGCGCAGGGGTGCCGGGTGACCGCCAAACCCTCAACCCGCCTCGTGAAACTGCAAATTCGCCAGCCGCGCATAGAGCCCGCCCTGCGCGATCAACTCGCCATGGCGGCCGGTCTCGACGATCCGGCCATGGTCCATGACGATGATCCGCGACGCCGCCCGGACGGTCGCCAGCCGGTGCGCGATCACCAGCGTCGTGCGATCCGCCATCAACCGGTCGAGCGCATCCTGCACCAGCCGCTCGCTCTCGGCATCCAGTGCTGAGGTCGCCTCGTCGAGCAGCAGCAGCGGTGCATCGCGCAGCAACGCGCGGGCGATCGCCACCCGTTGCCGCTGCCCGCCCGACAGCCGCGCGCCGCCTTCGCCCAGAAACGTGTCGAGCCCTCCGGGCAGCGCGCAGAGGAAAGTGGTCGCATTGGCGGCATCGGCGGCGGCCCAGAGTTGGTCGTCGCTCGCGTCCCAGCGGCCATAGCGCAGGTTGTCGCGGGCGGAGGCGGCGAAGATCACCGTTTCCTGCGGCACCATCGCGATGCGCGCGCGCACCACTTCCGGATCGGCGTCGCGCACGTCGATCCCGTCGACCGCGACGACGCCCGATGCCGGGTCGTAGAAGCGTTGGATTAGCTGGAACAGCGTCGACTTGCCCGCCCCCGACGGGCCGACCACCGCCACGGTTTCGCCCGGCGTCACGTCGAGCGTGAAATCGGCCAGTGCCGCGACGTCGGGCCGCGTCGGATAGTGGAAGGTGACGTCGCGGAACGACAATGCGCCCCGCGCCGGTTCGGGCAGCGCGACCGGTTGCGGCGGCGCGGCGATCACCGGCCGCTCGGCCAGCAATTCGGCCAGCCGCCCGGCCGCACCCGACGCACGCAACAGGTCGCCATAGACTTCGGTCAGCGCGCCGAACGATCCGGTGACCAGCGCGGCGGTGATGACGAACGCGGTGATCGCGCCGCCGGTCGTCCGTCCCGCCGCCACGTCGCTGACCGCATCCCACATGATGAGCGTGATTGCGGCGAACAACATGCCGATGACGAAGGCGGTCATGACCGCGCGCGTCGCGAACCGCTTCTTGGCGGTTTCGAACCCGCGATCGACGGCGGCGTCGAACCGGTCGCCCTCGCGATGCTGCTGCCCGAACGCCTGCACAATCTTCATCGCGCCCAGCGTTTCCGACGCGATCGATCCGATATCGGCGATCCGGTCCTGGCTCGACCGCGACAATTTGCGCACGCGCCCGCCCAGCCACATGATGGGCAGCACGATGACGGGAATGCCGACGATCAGGTAGATCGCCAGCTTGGGCGCGAGCGCGAACAGGTACAGCACCCCGCCGATCCCGACCAACAGGTTGCGCAGCGCGATCGATACCGTCGTGCTGACGATCCCCTCGACGATCGCGGTATCGGCGGTCAGCCGCGACGCGATCTCGGACGGCCGGTTCTCCTCGAACCAGCCGGGCGACAGCGTCAGCAGGTTGCGATGCACCGCCATGCGCAGGTCGGCGACGGTCCGCTCGCCCAGCCACGATACGAAATAGAAGCGCCCGGCGGTGGCGATCGCCAGCACGACGACCACGCCCAGCAGCCCTTCGAAATAGGTACCGATCCGGCTGAGGTCCGCGCCCGCCGCGAATCCATTGTCGACCACCTGCTTGAACGTGCGCGGGATCCACAACGTGGCCAGCGCGGCGGTGACCAGCGACACCAGGGCACCGGCCAGTTGCGGCTTGTAGCGAAAGGTGAATCGCCAGACGAGCCGGAGCGCCGGCAGCATCTTCGAACGGTCGGGGGCGGGGGCCGGATCTGCCATGGCGCGCGGCTTAGCGGTTGTGCGAACCGACCGCAAAGGGAACCTCTGCGCCACTTCGTTGCTTACACGTATCGACTGATACGGTGCCGGATCACCCTTACCGTTTCGGTGCGGAATTTGGTGTACGACGTTCGGAGCGTTGCCGGTGGCAACGAATCGCTATATTTTTACTGGTACGGGTAGTCCCCGTCAGACCAGTTTCGGGGATGCCCATGTTGTATAACGCTTATGAATGGCAACGATCGTTGCTGGCCGGTGCCAGCGCGATGGCGAATTTCGGGGCCGGCCTGCTACAGAATCCCAGCAATCCCTTCGCCTATTTCGGCGGCGGACCCGTATTGGGCTCGGCACTCGCCGTCTTCGCCCACGCCTCTGCCCCGCGCGGCAAACCCGCCTTCAACCTGACCAGCACCGTCATCGACGGGCAGACGGTGGCGGTGCGCGAGGAAATCGTGCTGCGTCGCCCGTTCGGCCAGTTGAAGCGCTTCGTACGCGAAGGTATCGAGGGCGGCCCCAAGCTGCTGATCGTCGCCCCGATGAGTGGCCACTATGCCACGCTGCTGCGCGGCACCGTCGAACGGATGCTGCCGAGCGCCGATGTCTATATCACCGACTGGCGCGATGCGAAGCTGGTGCCGTTGTCGGCGGGGCGGTTCGATCTCGACGATTATATCGATTACGTTACCGCTTTCCTCGAAAAGATGGGCGAGTCCGGCGATGCCCGCGCGCATGTGCTCGCGGTGTGTCAGCCGTCGGTTCCGGTCTATGCCGCGACCGCGCTGATGGGCGCGGACCAGCATCCCAACCGTCCGCGTACGCTGACCATGATGGGCGGGCCGATCGACACGCGCGAAGCCCCGACCGCGGTCAACACGCTGGCGACCGAACGCCCGCACGCATGGTTCGAACAGAATGTCATCGCGACCGTGCCGATGACCTATGCCGGTGCCGGTCGCCGCGTCTATCCGGGCTTCCTGCAACTTGCCGGTTTCATGAGCATGAACCTCGGCAGCCACATGATTTCCCATTACGAGATGTTCAAGCATCTGGTGCAGGGCGACGGCGAAGGGGCGGGAACCACCCAGCGCTTCTACGAGGAATATCGCGCGGTCTGCGACATGACCGCCGAATTCTATTTGCAGACGATCGACGTGGTGTTCCAGACCCATGCCCTGCCCGAAGGCACGATGCTGCATCGCGGGCGGCCGGTCGATCCGGGCGCGATCACCGACACCGCGATTCTCGCGATCGAAGGGGAGCGCGACGATATTTCGGGGCTGGGCCAGACCCGCGCCGCGCTCACGCTGGCGACCGCGCTGCCGGAGGATATGAAGCAATATCATATGGCACCCGAAGTCGGCCATTACGGTATCTTCAACGGGTCGAAATGGCGCAACCGGATCGCGCCGGTGCTGGAGGAATGGATCGCCCGCCACGGCGGATAATGCCTCATGCAGCGGTTTGAAAGAAAGGGCGGGGGTGCGAAACCCCCGCCCTTTTTTCGTTCAGACGTCGACCTTGGCGTGGCTGCCGGCTTCGTCGCGGCCCTTGATCGTCTGGCCGGTGAACATCTTCAGCTTGCCGAGCAGCGACTGATCGGTTTCCCAGATTTCGGCGCTGTCGAGGTCGAAGCGCAGCATCAGCAGCGACGGGTCCTGCCGGCCCTGTTCGTACCAGGCTTCGACCTGCTTCGACCAATATTTGTCGATCAACGAGGTGTCGGTCTCTTCGGTCAGCGTACCGCTGATGCAGGCGAACAGGTCATGCCCCTTGGCGATGAACTGCACCATCGCCGAACCACCTTCCGCCGCCCGGTTGTCGCGCTTGGTATAGAACCAGAACTCGCTGTCGGCGTCCTCGTCGAGCACGGCGTACATCGGTTCGGAATGCTGGTGCTTGCCGGTCAGCCCGAGCATCACATAGGGGCTGGCCGCCATAGCCTTCCACATGGCTTCGCGGATTTCGGTGGGGCTCTTGTCGGACATCGGCTTTCCTTCTTGACTATGCCCCGCCTCAACGACCCAGAACGCACAGGTTTCCCGCACAATCCCGGTTGCACAACATCGACAATATCCCTAGTGCCTCCCTCCACCGCGCCCGCCGCGGTCGCTGGGGCGTCGCCAAGCGGTAAGGCACCGGTTTTTGGTACCGGCATTCGTAGGTTCGAATCCTGCCGCCCCAGCCAGCTTGTCATCTAAGTTGTTGTTTTAACGGCAGAACATCGGTCGCAACCACTGGATTGGGCCGGTGGGTGTGACGGCTCCATGTGGAGATGCCGTGCCTGCGATCCAGAACGTCGAGCGCCGAGGCGCCGTCTATTACTGGCGCCGTACCGTCCGTTTTCAGGATGGTAAGCCTTTTACCCTACGCCTCAGCCTTCGAACGACCGCCCAGGCGGTGGCGCGCAGCATGGGGTGCGCGATGACCGCGAAGAGCGAGACGCTGAAGATGACCTTGGGCCACGACGGTCGAGCCGCAAGCCTGACGACCGTCCAGAAGGCCGGGATCTTCCGCAGGGCGATGGAGGGGATGCGCGATCACCTCGAGCAGGTCCACGTCGGCTACCAGCGTACCGAACCCGACGCGACCTTCATGATTGAGGGGCTCGTCGGCATCTACGAGGCGATGTTGAGGGATTTCGTCGTGCATGGCGTCCCGGAGAACGTCGGCAGCCGCCAACACGTCGAGACGCGTTTTCCGGGGCTGTCGGACGAGCAGAAGGAGACGCTTATTGACTTCTTCGCCGATCGACCGGACTGGCGTGAACGGTCGCATGACAAGGCGGTGCAAGATCTCCGAACGGCGGGCGTTGTCGAAACCGAAGACAATCTGGACATTGCCCGGAAGGTCAATCTTGAAGGACGGCTGGCGGCCGCGCTGGAATATCGGCGTCGTCTCATTGATCCGGGAACGATGTGGGCGGCCATGGCCGACGATCATGTCCCCACCGCGCCGATGCCTTTCGCCGCTGTTGCTGCCGCACCGGCGACTGTTCCTGTTCCATTGCGCGGGGCAGAGGTGGCCGAGCCGTGGGTATCGATGACGCCGACCCAGGCCGCGGAGCGGTTCATCGCCGACAATCCCAAGATCGTCGGGGACGCGAGACGCAAGGCGCGCTGGACGGAAAAGACCCGAACCCAATTCCTGTCGGCGGCGCGCCTACTTGAGAAGAGCTACGGTATAGGCAAGTTCGGCATCAAGGACGACGACGAAGCGTGGCGTGTTGCTCTTCCAGAGCGAGGTCAGGTCATGGTGCATGGTGGTTCTCCGGCGGGCTCGCGCGCCCGCGTGTCGAGGAAAGGAAATTTCAGCGGGCGGCGGGCCGACCAGCGCGCCACCGGTTCAGCGCACGGAGCGCGGCTTGTGCGGGGTGGCTGGCGTCGTCGAAATCGCCGAACAGCCGCGCCCAGCACTGCCACCCGGCTAGGGACGGCCGGCCGTAGTGATTTGGCCGGAGAGGATTACTCGGGTGGGGCAGCGTATGATGAGCCGGAAGGCGATGTTTGTGTCGGCATTTATGCGCCGATCGGTACCGAGACGGTGGCCGCCGTTGAGGCGAGGCAAGCTTACTGTTGCGATATTAGGTATATGACGCATTTGCGGTGTGCTCTAGGCGCGCACCCTCGACCAAAACCGCGCAAGGCGCTTGGGATGAGGATTACGGATGGTGGGTAAGGACCGGCAGTGCCGGGCGACGGTGAAGATCCTGATCAAGGGCAGAGCCGGCGGGTGCCAACTCTCATTTTCCTCTCTTCAGAACCTTCGCTTCGCCTTTCCCTGTAGCTCAGCGCTACCGGCGCTCTTTTCGATGCTGCCGATACGGTCATCGCTCAATTTTGGCACGTAGCGGCACTCCGCGTCGCTGCGTTGTTTCGCGTGATTTCGCATTTCGTTGATGATTGAAGACGATGCAGGCCATGCTAACAAGCGAGCGTGGATATTGAGCAGGGCGGCAATTTCGGCTTTCTGGCGGCGCGCGACAGCCAGTTGGCGCGGCTGGGCGCATTGGCCGAGAGCTATTTCCGTTCCGATCCGCCGGCCGCATTGCTAAAACTGCGACTGTTTGGCGAGGCGCTGTCGAAACAGGTTATGGCGCGGCATGGCCTGCCGTCTTCGTCGTCGGCAACCTTCGACGAGGTGCTGCGCGAAGGGAAGGCTCGCAATATATTCCCGCAACAGGTCGCGGACTTGCTGTTCCAGATCAAGCGTTGGGGAAATGCCGCCGCACATGAGGACCGAGGCTCCGCAAGTGATGCCCTGAACGCGCTGAAATTCGCAAGCGCGATCGGCGTCTGGTACCATCGCACCTATCGGAACGCGCCGTCGTTCGATCCCGGCCCCTTCGTACCGCCGATGGCTCCTGCCGATGCCGATATTGCCTTGCGCGAACAGCTTGAAAAACTGCGCAAGACGGTCGCCGACAGCCACGACGCGGAGGCGCAGGCCCGGCTGCGCGCGCAGGATGCCGAGGCGGCGCGCGAACGTCTGTCAGCGTCGATCGACGAGCAGCAGCGGCAACGCGCGTTCTGGGAAAACTATGCGGCGGAGACCGAAGCCGCGTTGGCGAAGGCTCGTGAAGAACTGGCCGCGATCCGCGTCGAGGCGCAGGCGGCACCGACCCAGGATCTGCAGTTGCTATCCGCTGCCGCATCGCGCGCGGCGGAGAAGGTCGAGCTGGACGAGGACGCCACCCGCGTCCTCATCGACGCGAAACTGCGCGCGGCGGGCTGGACCGTCGACAGCGACACGCTGACCCATGCCGCCGGCACCCGGCCCGCTTATGGCGAGGCGATGGCGATCGCTGAATGGCCGACGAAGAAAGGGCGGGTCGACTATGCGCTGTTCATCGATGGCCGTTGCGTCGGGGTGGTTGAGGCGAAGAGGAAGAAGATCGACGTTCCCGCCATGCTGGGACAGGCGCGGCGCTACGCCCAGGATATTACCCTGACGCCCGACGAATTGCCGGGTGGCGGTTCGTGGTTGGACGGCGGGCAGCGCTATCGCGTGCCGTTCCTGTTCGCGACCAATGGCCGCGCCTATGTAAAGCAGCTGGCGACGAAATCGGGTATCTGGTTCTGGGACGCCCGCACCCCGGGCGCGGTGCCGCGCGCGTTGCCCGAATGGTTCAGTCCGCGCGATCTGGAAGAGCGGCTGGCGCAGGCTATCCTGCCCATTGACGCGCATCTCGCCGAGCAGGAACTGGGCGTCGCCGGCCTGCGCCCCTATCAGCGCGACGCGATCGTAGCGGTCGAAGACGCGATCCGCGCCGGGCGGCGGGACATGCTGGTGGCGATGGCGACCGGCACTGGCAAGACCCGCCTCGCCATCGCGCTGATGTACGAGTTGCTGCGCGCCAATCGCTTCCGTCGCATCCTGTTCCTGGTCGATCGCAGCGCGCTGGGTCGCCAGACGCTTGACGCCATGAGCGTGACCGACACCAGCGGCTTCCTGAAATTCGACCAGGTGTTCGGCGTTGCCGATCTAGAGAAGAAGCTGCCAGAAGCCGTCGACCGGGTGCAGGTCGCGACCGTGCAGGCGATGATCCGCCGCCTGTTCGACGATCCCGATGCAGCGCGCCCGACGCCTGGCACCTATGACCTCATCATCGTCGACGAGGCCCATCGCGGCTACACGCTGGACGCCGAGCTGCGCGAAGAGGATCTCGGCTTCCGCAATCTCGACGATTATCTGTCCGCCTATCGCCGGGTGCTCGACTATTTCGACGCGGCGACGGTGGCGTTGACCGCGACGCCCGCGCTGCACACGACGCAGATCTTCGGCCTGCCGGTCTATCGCTATGGCTATCGGCAGGCGGTGATCGACGGATGGCTGATCGACCATCGTCCGCCGCGCCGGATCACCACCGCGCTCAGCCAGACCGGGATCCGCTTCGACGCGGGCGACGAGGTAGAGATCGTCGACCGCCAGACTGGCGAGATCGAGCTGATGACGCTGCCCGACCAAGTCGATTTCGAGGTCGCGGCGTTCAATCGCAAGGTGTTAACCCAGGCGTTCAACCGTGCAGTGGCGCAGGCGGTGGCGCAGGAATGCCCGCCCGACCAGCCGGGCAAGACGCTGATCTTTGCGGTCAGCAACGACCATGCCGACATCCTGGTCGACGAACTCGCCAAGGCGTTGACCGAGGAATATGGCGCGCTGCCCGGCGGGCTGGTCGAAAAGATCACCGGCACGGTCGATCGCCCGCTGGAGCGGATCAAGGCGTTCAAGAACGACCCGCGCCCCAAATATGTCGTCACCGTCGATCTGCTGACCACCGGCATCGACGTGCCCGCGATCACCAACCTGGTTTTCGTGCGGCGGGTGAACAGCCGTATCCTCTACGACCAGATGATCGGCCGGGCGACCCGGCGATGCGACGAGATCGGCAAGACCCATTTCCGCATCTTCGACGCGGTCGACATCTACACCGATCTTCAGGATGTGACCGACATGCGGCCGGTGGTGGTCGATCCGGCACTGAGCTTTGCCACGCTGCTGGGTGATCTGGCGCGCGCTACGCAGGAGGATCAGGCCTTCGTCCGCGACCAGATCGTGGTGAAGCTGCGCCAGCGGCTGCCTCGACTCGCTTCATCTGCGCGGGAGCGGATCGAGCAGTTGCTGGGGTCGCCAGACGCCTTGCCCAATCGCCTGCGCGACGCGACGCCCGCCGAGGCGCTGGCGCTGTTCGAGCGGCATCCCTTGCTGATCGACATTCTGGACCAAGGGCCACGCGAGCGAACCGATCCCGGCGTCTTCATCTCCGGCCATGACGACGAACCGGTCAGCGTCGAGGATGTCTTCCCCGACCATGCCAGCCCGGCCGATTATATCGAGAGTTTCGAGGCCTATGTCCGGTCCCAAATGAACGTCGTGCCCGCGTTGATCGCCGCGACGCAGCGGCCGCGCGACCTGACCCGCGCCGAGTTGAAGGAAATCGCGGTCCTGCTCGACGCGCACGGCTTTTCCGAAAGCCACCTGCGCGCCGCCTATGGCCGCGTCCGCAATGCCGACATTGCCGCGCATATCATCGGATTCGTGCGACAGGCGGCACTCGGCGATCCGCTGGTCCCATATGCCACGCGCGTCGAGAGCGGGGTCGAGCGTATCCTGGCGAGCCGCGACTGGACGCCGACCCAGCGGCGCTGGCTGCAGCGCATCGGCCGCGCGCTGAAGGAGCAGCCGGTCGGCGATCCCGCGATCTTGTCCGACCCGCTATTCGCCCAGAATGGCGGGTTCGATGCGATCGACCGTGAGTTCGACCATCACCTGCGCGATGTGCTGATGGACCTGAACGTCGCCATCTGGGATAGCCGCGATACCGACCAGGCGGCCTGATCCGCCCCAATTGACGACAAAGGACGACGCCCCGTGAACCCCTCCGCCGAACTGGTGAACAAGCTGTGGCGGCTCTGCGCCATGCTCCGCAAGGACGGCATCACCTATCAGCAGTACGTCACCGAACTGACCTACCTGCTGTTCCTGAAGATGGCGTCGGAGCAAAAGGACGAGAGCCGCATTCCCGAGGCCTATCGCTGGTCGCGGCTGAAGGCGGCGAACGAGGCGGAACTGCTGACCGTCTACAAGCGCGCCCTGATCGATCTGGGCGATCCCGCCAAGGTGCCCGATCGCTCGGTCGTCGCCATCTTCCAGAACGCGTCGACCATCGTGCGCGAGCCCGCCAATCTGCGCCGCTTGATCGACGCGATCGACGGGCTGCACTGGTTTTCCGCCGAGCGTGACGCATTCGGCGACGCCTATGAGGGCCTGCTCCAGAAGATGGCGGAGGAGACCAAGCGCGGGGCAGGGCAGTATTTTACCCCGCGCGTCCTGATCGACGTGATGGTTGCGCTGATGCAGCCGCAGCCGGGCGAGGTGATCCAGGACCCGGCGGCGGGCACCGGCGGCTTCCTGATCGCCGCCGACCGCCACATGCGCGAAGGCACCGACGACTATTTCGAGCTGTCGCCCAAGCAGCAGGCATTCCAGCTGCGCGAAGCGTTTCGCGGCGTCGAGAACGTCCCCGACACCTTCCGCCTGCTGCTGATGAACCTGCACCTCCATAAGATCGACCCGACCGATCTGGTGCTGGGCGACACGCTGTCGCCGCGCGGCGGCGAGGCGGCGTTCAAACGCGCCGACCTGATCCTGAGCAACCCGCCCTTCGGCCCGGCGGGCGGGCCGCCGACGCGCGACGACCTGACCATCACCGATCGAGTCTCGTCCTATCAGCTGCCCTTTGTCGAGCACATCATCCGCGCGCTCGCCCCCGGCGGCCGGGCGGCGGTGGTGGTGCCCGACAACGTCCTGTTCGACGATGGACGCGGCAAGGCGCTCCGGCGGATGCTGATGCACCGCTGTGACCTGCACACCATCCTGCGTCTGCCAACCGGCATCTTCTATGCACAGGGGGTCAAGACCAACGTCCTGTTCTTAACCCGATCCGCCGAAGCCGACCCGGCCGAGGACGCGACGCAGGCGGTATGGATCTACGACATGCGCGCGGGCGCGCCTGCCTATGGCAAGACCAACCCGCTGAAGCGCGCGGACTTCGCGGGCTTCGTGGCGGCGTTCGGCGACGATCCGCATGGCCGCGCGGAGCGCAAGGACGAAGGCGAAACCGGCCGCTTCCGCCGCTTCGACCGTGCCGCGCTGGAGGCGCGGGGCGACAATCTCGACATCAGCTGGCTCAAGGACACCATCGCCGAGGCCGAGGATGGTCTGGACACGCCCGAGGACATTGCAGCGGCGATCGAAGGCCATCTGATGGCCGCGCTGGAGGAAATCGGTGCTCTGGTGGCGGGATTGGGCAACGAGGCAGAAGAACCGATCTTGGCGGAGGCGGCGGAGTGACGTTGCCGAAGGGGTGGGTTGAGACGACGTTGGGGGAAGTCGTCACTACGAAGCTCGGCAAAATGCTCGATGCGAGCAAGAATAAGGGTGAGCTCGTTCCATATCTTCGCAACGTAAATGTGCGGTGGGGGGCGTTTGACCTCTCAGATTTGCTAGAGATACGCGTCACCGCTCAGGAACGTGAGGAATTGTCGATTCGCGACGGTGACTTATTAGTATGTGAAGGTGGTGAGCCAGGCCGGTGCGCTGTCTGGCGCGGAGGTGCGCGTGATCTGGTCTTTCAAAAGGCTATTCATCGAGTGCGGCCCCTCGATGGGATTGATACTGATTACGTAGCAGCGTTCTTTAATCATCTTGCCGTCGTGGATGGATTGTCTCATCTTTTTACCGGGACCACTATCAAGCACTTGCCGCAGATAGCACTTCAACGGATCACCCTTCCATTACCCCCTGCGGTCCAACAGCGTGGCATCGTAGCGAAGCTAGGCCGCCTGAATGCTCGACTTTTCTCAGCGCGCGCCGAACTGGAACGCGTGCCGAGCTTAGCGAAACAGCTTAAGTCCCAAATCCTCCGCGATGCGTTTGACGGTCGAACCCAAAGTTCACGCCTTCCGCGCGCGCAATGGGAATCGCATTCCGCCGCTAAAATCTGCGCAAAAGTACAGAGCGGCGGTACGCCCAGAGCCGGATTTGCGGAATCGGGCATCCCATTTTTGAAAGTCTACAATATCGTGGCGCAGCAAGTCGCCTTCGATCATAAGCCTCAATATGTCGCTGCGTCAGTGCATGAAAAAGAATTGAAGAAATCTATTACATGTCCCGGCGACGTTTTGATGAACATCGTTGGGCCCCCTTTGGGCAAGGTGGCGATCGTTCCGGACGCTATCGGCGAGTGTAATATCAACCAAGCCATTACGCTTTTTCGTCCCGGCGACCGCGTTGTATCGAAATGGCTGTATTATTTTCTTTGCAGTGGCCAGAGTGTGGCGAGCGTGGTGAACGACACGCGTGGCATAGCCGGACAAGTGAATATTTCTCTTTCACAATGTCGCGCCTTCCAGATTCCGATCCCCCCGGTTGACGAACAAGAGCGGATCATCGGCGACATCGAAGCAGCCTTTGCCCGCGCCGACCGCCTCGAAGCCGAGGCCGCCCACGCCCGCGCGCTGCTCGACCGGCTCGAAGCCGCGATCCTCGCCAAGGCGTTTCGCGGCGAGCTGGTGCCGCAGGACCCGAATGATGAGCCGGCGAGCGTGCTGCTCGACCGCATCCGCGCCGAACGCGCCGCCGCGCCGAAGCCGAAGCGCGGGCGTGCGCGCAAGGCCATGGGCTGAGCGAGGAGGGGACATATGGCCATTCCCGACTATCAGGCGCTGATGCTGCCTGTGCTGCGCCTCGCCGCCACCGGCGTCACACGCGTGCCCGATGCAGCGGCGGCGATCGCAGACCAACTCGGCCTGACCGAGGCGGAGCGCGAGGAGATGCTGCCCAGCGGGCGGCAGCGCGTGCTGCACAACCGCATCCACTGGGCGAAATTCTACATGGCTAAGGCGGGATTGATCGACAGTCCCGAACGCGGCCGCTTCGTCGCCAGCGCAGAAGGAAAGGCGCTGCTCGCGACCCAGCCGGCGACGATCACGGTCGAAACGCTGAAGGCCTATCCCGCCTTCGCGCAATTCTATGCGGGGGACGCGCAGGCCTCCCCCGCCGAGGCACAGGTCACCGAAGCCGCCGCCACCGCGACCGCCACGCCGGAGGAGCAGATCGACGCGGCGCACGGCGTCCTCCACGCGGCACTGAAGGCCGAACTGCTACAGCGCGTGCTGGCGCAGAGCCCGGCCTTTTTCGAACGCACGATCATCGATCTGCTGGTGGCGATGGGCTATGGTGGCAGCCATGAGGGCGCCGCGCTGAGCTTGGGGCGCAGCGGCGACGGCGGCGTAGACGGCGTGATCGACGAGGACCGCCTCGGCCTCGACCGAATCTACATCCAGGCGAAGCGCTATGCCCCGCATGTCGGGGTCGGGCGGCCAGACGTGCAGGGCTTCGTCGGCAGCCTGGTCGGCTTCGGCGCGACCAAGGGCGTGTTCGTCACCACCTCAAGCTTCAGCGCGCCAGCGATCGACTTCGTCCGACACCTTCCGCAGCGCGTGGTCCTGATCGACGGCGCGCGCCTCGCCGAACTGATGATCGAACATGGCGTCGGCGTTCGCGTGAGCCGGACGATCGCGGTGAAGCGGCTGGACGAGGACTTCTTCGCGGATGAGTGATGGATCAAATATGCGACATATCAGTAGATATGACGCATATTTGATGCTAAATATCCGGAATGGTAGCCCAGTCGCGATATGCCGAAAATGCGCTCAAGTTAATGGCCGACACGCTACGCGCCGCGCGAACAGAGCAGCGCCTATCGCAAGCAAACCTCGCCGGTCGGGCGGGAATATCAAGATCCCTGCTCGTGCGGGTCGAACGCGGGGAACCAGGTTGTGCGATCGGTACCGTGTTCGAACTGGCGGCGATTCTGAAGGTGCCGCTGTTCGGCCTCGACGAAAAGGAAGTGGCGCGCGAGGCTAACCGCGTGGCCGATCGGCTCGCTCTGCTGCCCGCCGCTGTTCACAGCCGCCGGATTCCCGTGGACGACGATTTCTGATGGCGGATCAGGCGTTCGTCTGGGTCTGGCTGCCCGGACACACCGAGCCGGTCGTGGCGGGCCGTATCTTTCGCGACGGGCAGCGGCTGTCGTTTAATTATGGCCGCAGCTATCTTGCGCGCGAGGACGCGGTCCCGCTGTACCTGCCGGAACTGCCGCTCGTCCCGGGCGCAATCGTGCCGTTGCCCGGTCTTTCGATGCCGAACAGCCTGCGCGACGCCGCACCGGATGCCTGGGGACGCCGGGTCATCCTCAACCGTTTGTTAGGGCGGCAGGCGCGGGATGGCGATGTCGATCGCATTGACGAGCTGAGCTATCTGCTCGAGTCCGGGTCCGACCGGATCGGCGCGCTCGATTTCCAGGCCTCGGCGACCGACTATGTTCCGCGCGCTGCGATCGGCGCGACGCTGGGCGAACTGATCCAGTCGGCTGAGCGGGTCGAAGCCGGCATCCCGCTGACGCCCGAACTGGACCGGGCGCTGCACCATGGTAGCTCGCTGGGCGGTGCACGGCCCAAGGCGCTGCTGACCGACGGGACGACGAAATATGTCGCCAAATTTCCCGCAGCCGGCGACGTCCATAATGTCGTGAAGGCCGAATATGTAGCGATGCGGCTCGCCGCCGAGGCCGGGTTGAACGTCGCGCCGGTACGGCTGGTGCAGACGCAGGGTAAGGACGTGCTGCTGGTCGAGCGCTTCGACCGTGTGGCAGTCGGTGAGGACTGGTCGCGCCGGGCGATGGTGTCGGCGCTGACGCTGCTCGAACTGGACGAGATGATGGCACGCTACGCCAGTTATGAGGTGCTGGCCGAGATCATCCGCCACCGCTTCGCCAGACCGCGCGAGACGTTGCGGGAGCTGTTCGGCCGCCTGATCTTCAACGTGTTGTGCGGCAACACCGACGACCACGCGCGCAACCACGCGGCGTTCTGGGACGGCGCTTCGCTGTCGTTGACGCCAGCCTACGACATCTGTCCGCAAGCTCGCGCGGGTGGTGAGGCGGGGCAGGCGATGCTGATCCATGGCGCGCGCCGCGACAGTCAGTTGGGGCTCTGCCTCGACGCGGCTGGCGCTTTCCTGCTGACCCGCGAAGCGGCCGACGCCATCATCGACCACCAGATCGCCATTATAGGTGAGCGCTATGACGCCGTCTGTGATGAGGCTGGCCTTTCCGTTGTCGGACGCGACCTGATGCGCGGGCGGCAGTTCCTCAATCCCTATGTCTTGCAGGACTATCGCAAAGCGTAGGGGCGACCACGCCCCGCCCGAGGCGGCGAAGCCGCAACCCCGCGTTAGCGCTGGCAACGCGTGAGCGGTGTCACCTCGGCGCGCAAGCGCCGATCCAAGCGGCGCCGAAGGCGACGCCGCATACAATCTTACGCGCTCCATAGCGCGTAAGATTGTAGGTATTGCGCCTAAAAAACCGATAACCCTAATTTCGGCGTTTTTTAAGGAAAGCAGCCTTTTCCTGGCAAAGTTCACAGGTCGCGGTCAAAATTTACCCGAAAACCCGAATAACTCTCGATAACGTAACTATATTCTAACAATAAAACACTAAATAATAAAAATTTTAGGCTTAAATTAATGAACTACGTGTTCTTTCAAGCTGATTTACCGCCACGGGAGAGGCAAAATTAGGGTTATCGGGGAAAATCCCTGCAATAATATTTCGCAAAAGAGCAACCTTAAGGCATAATGCTGCGTTCGCCATATCTATTCGGGTTTTCGGTTTTTTTAGTACGGAGGACTTCCTACCCGGCATCGGCGATGCCGACCTCCGGCACAAATGGCATTCGGGTAATTTGTGCTTCGGTGGGCTACGGAATCAGATGCGGCGCTGGTGGTTTCCGGCTTTACGGCCATCATTTTCATCATGCCCAGGTTCGTCATGCCCCGGCCGCAGGTCCGGTTGCGGCAGACAAATCAACCCTAGTTCTAGCCCGCATATCTACTATGCTGGATATATGGAAACCTATTCGGCTATCGCTGCGCTTGGTGCGCTAGCACAGGGAACGCGTCTCGATGTGTTTCGCTTGCTGGTCCGCCATGAACCAACCGGACTGGCGGCCGGTGAACTAGCCCGTCAGCTCGACGTGCCGCAAAACACCATGTCGGCGCACCTCGGCATTCTCGCCCGTGCCAGCCTGGTCCGCTCCGAACGCCATAGCCGGTCGATCATCTATCGCGCCGATCTGGACGGCCTGCGCGCGCTGACGCTGTTCCTCGTCAAAGACTGCTGCGCCGGCTCGCCCGACCTGTGTGCGCCGCTCCTCGCCGAACTCGCCCCCTGCTGCTGAAAGGACGCCCCGTGGCCGTCGATATCGTCATCTATCACAACCCCGCGTGCGGCACGTCCCGCAATACCGTCGCCATGATCCGCAATGCCGGCATCGAGCCGCATGTGGTCGAGTATCTTAAAACCCCACCCGCACGCGCGCTGCTGGTCGAGCTGATCGACCGCGCCGGCGTGACGCCCCGCGAGTTGCTGCGCGAGAAGGGGACGCCCTATGCGGAGCTGGGCCTGGGCAACACGTCGCTGTCCGACGAAGCGCTGATAGATGCGATGATGGCGCATCCCATCCTCATCAACCGACCGCTGGTCGTCTCGCCGCTCGGCGTGAAGCTGTGCCGCCCGTCCGAAGCTGTCCTCGATCTGCTGCCGAGCGGCCAGCTCGGCGCGTTCGCCAAGGAAGACGGCGAACAGGTGGTTGATGCTTCGGGCCAGCACGTCGCCTGATGCTTCTTACCGTCCTGATCTTCGTCGCGACGATCGCGCTCGTCATCTGGCAACCCAAAGGCCTTGGCATCGGGTGGAGCGCGATGGGCGGGGCCGTCGTGGCGCTGCTCGCGGGCGTCGTCACGCTGTCCGACGTGCCGGTGGTATGGGGCATCGTCTGGAACGCGACCGCCGCCTTCGTCGCGATCATCGTCATCAGCCTGTTGCTGGACGAAGCCGGGTTCTTCGAATGGGCGGCGCTGCATGTCGCCCGCTGGGGCGGGGGGCATGGTCGCCAACTGTTCGTCCTGATCGTGCTGCTCGGTGCGGCGGTATCCGCGCTGTTCGCCAACGATGGCGCGGCGTTGATCCTGACGCCGATCGTCATCGCTATGCTGCGAGCGCTCGGGTTCAAGGACAAGGCGACGCTGGCATTCGTCATGGCGGCGGGGTTCGTCGCTGACACCGCCAGTCTGCCGCTGGTCGTCTCGAACCTCGTCAACATCGTGTCGGCCGACTTTTTCAAAATTGGGTTCGGGCAATATGCGTCCGTGATGGTCCCGGTCGACCTGGTGTCAATCGCCGCTACGCTAGGGGCGCTGCTGATCTACTTCCGGCGCGATATACCGCAGGATTACGACGTGGCCGCGTTGCGCGCTCCCACTGCCGCGATCCGTGACGCCGCGACCTTCCGCGCCGGATGGATCGTCCTCGCGTTGCTGCTGGCAGGGTTCTTCCTGCTCGAACCGCTCGGCGTGCCGGTCAGCGCGGTCGCCGCTGCTGGCGCAATCCTGCTGCTGGTGATCGCCGGGCGGGGACAGGTGATCCAGACTGGCAAGGTGCTACGCGGCGCACCGTGGCAGGTCGTGATCTTCTCGCTCGGCATGTACCTGGTCGTCTATGGCCTACGGAACGCGGGCCTGACCGATCATCTGGCGGCGCTGCTCGATCGCACCGCGCAAGGCGGCGTGTGGGGTGCGGCGCTGGGAACGGGCGTAATCGCGGCCGTCCTGTCGTCGGTGATGAACAACATGCCTACCGTGCTGGTGGGCGCGCTGTCGATCGACACCACGCACGCGACGGGGGCCGTCAGGGAAGCGATGATCTACGCCAACGTAATCGGTTGCGACCTCGGCCCCAAGCTGACGCCGATTGGCTCGCTCGCAACCCTGCTGTGGCTCCACGTCCTCGGGCAAAAAGGCGTGCGGATCGGATGGGGCTATTATTTCCGGGTCGGGGTCACGCTCACCGTGCCCGTCCTGCTCATCACCCTTGCAGCGCTCGCGCTGCGGATCGGACTTACCTGATGCCCCTTCGCGACCTTGTCGACCCCGAATATTTGCCGGCGCTCAATACCGCCTATACCATTCAGCGGCCGGCGCTGGGGCTAGGCGCAATCGATCCGGCACCGCGTATTCTCCTGCTCTATGGCTCGCTGCGCGAACGATCCTATTCCCGTCTGTGCATCGAAGAGGCGGCGCGACTGCTCCGCTTTTTCGGCTGCGAGACGCGCATCTTCGATCCGTCCACCCTGCCGCTACCCGATCAGTACGCTGGCGACGATCATCCGGCCGTCCATGAACTGCGCGAGCTATCGATGTGGTCGGAGGGGCAGGTGTGGTGCAGCCCCGAACGCCATGGCCAGATTACCGGCATCATGAAGCTGCAGATCGATCATCTCCCGCTCAACATCGGCGGGCTGCGCCCGACGCAGGGCCGCACGCTGGCGGTCATGCAGGTGTCGGCCGGATCGCAGTCGTTCAACAGCGTCAATACGCTGCGCGTTCTCGGCCGCTGGATGCGAATGGTGACGATCCCCAACCAGTCGTCGGTCGCCAAGGCGTTCGCCGAGTTCGATGATGCAGGGCGCATGAAGCCGTCGAGCTATTACGACCGGATCGTCGACGTGATGGAGGAACTGGTGCGTTTCACCGTCCTGCTGCGCCCGCATACCGCCCAGCTGGTCGATCGTTATTCGGAGCGAAAGGAAGCCGGCACGGTGATCGACACCGCCACCGACCTGTCGAGTACCGCCACGAAACCTTGATGCGGGCGGCTGCGACCGGAACGGAACGAACCTTCCCTGCGCTGGACGGAGCGGCGGCTGCGTCGAAGGCGGCTTGAGCAGGTTTTCGCTTTATCGTCAGTTCGTTACAAGGCCGAAAAAGGGAAGCCCTGTTGACGATCCGATTGTTGTTTCGCTGCGCCAGTGCAGTTTCTGTCCTGGCGGTCCTGCCCGCCTGCGTTCCTGCCGGTCGACCTGCCGCCCCGCCGCCTCCTGTCCCGGTCGCCAATCGTACTCCCGCATCTGTCATTCCCGAAGCACCGTTGGTCGTCGCCCGGCCGCAGCCATCGGCGGACCTGCTGAACGCCGTGCAAGCACTGGGCGCAGGTTTCGAGGGCCAGGTGGGCATCAGCGTGCGCGATATCGACGAAAACTGGGTCGTCGACTGGCAGGGCGACACCCCGCGTCCACAGCAGAGCGTCAGCAAGCTATGGGTCGCCATCGGAGTCATGGATGCGGTCGATCAGGGGCGATTGTCGCTTGCCGATCCGGTGACCGTCACTCGCGCCGACCTGACCCTGTTCCACCAGCCGATCCGGACGCTGGTCGGAAAGACGGGCTACAAGACGACGGTCGGCGATCTGCTGCGCGGCGCCATGTCGCGCAGCGACAACACCGCCAACGACGTGCTCCTGTGGCGGATCGGCGGTCCTGCGGCCGTCAACCGGATGTTGAAGGACAAGGGTGTTGCCAGCGTCTGCTTCGGTCCCGGTGAGCGGCAGTTGCAGGCGCGTACCGCCGGACTGGCATGGCGTCTCGAATGGGCCGGTGGCTGGGGGTTCCTGCAAGCGCGCGCCGCGATGTCCTATGCAGCGCGCGACAAGGCGCTGCGCCGCTATCTCGACGCGCCGCTGGACGGCGCATCAGCCAATGGCGTGACGCTTGGGCTGTCGTTGCTGGCGCAGGGCAGGCTGCTGAGCGACCGGTCGACCGCATCACTGCTGACGCTGATGCGAGCCAGCAAGACCGGTCCGCTACGTCTCAAGTCCGGTCTGCGTCCCGGCTGGACGCTCGCCCACAAGACCGGGACCGGGCAGGATCTCGGCAGATTGTCGACCGGCTATAACGACGTCGGTCTGCTCGTGGCGCCGGACGGGCATCGTTATGCGCTCGCCGTGATGATCGCGAGCACGCGCCAGCCCATTCCGGCGCGGATGCGCCTGATGGGCGATGTCACGCGCGCGGTGATCGCCGCGGCCAGCCGGTAACCCGCGACGCCCTATCGATCGGGCAGGCTGGCCCGGTCGGCGCTCCAGGTGGCCAGCGTCTTGCCGGTTTCCGGGTTGTCGATCGCTACATCGTCGAGCGTCACCGCGATGATGCAGATCGGGCGTTGTTCGGGGCCGGCAGGCTGTCGGCAGGCCACGGGCGATCGATCCGCCGTTCCGCCGATCCTGCCGCGCAGGCGAAGCTGCAGGCCCTGATCGGCGGGCACCTCGTCCGGGGCCGCGCGCACCACGGTCTCGTAGGGCTTTCCATCGCGCAGCCCTTGCCCGGCTCCATCGGCAAATTGGGCGATGGCCAATGTCTGCCCTGGCAGGGTGACGGCATCGGCACCGGTGGGAGCAGCACTGTCCTGCGCAGCCGGACAGGTTTCGCTCACCGTCCACGGGCGGCGAATCCAGAACCCTTCCGCGATCGTGCCGGTCGCCGATCGATCCTCCGACGCGCCCAGATCCGCGCCGTTCCAGAGGACCGGCGCGACATGGACCCGCAGCGCCTTTGCCTCAGCATCGTAGCGCCAGCGCATCGGGCTGTCGCTGTCCGCATCGGAAGGCCCGCGACATCCGAAGGGAAGCCGCAATTCGAACCGCTGCCCCGCCAAATCGGCCGCCGCCTTCGGCAGGGACCGGCCCGATGCGAACGCATCCGCTGCCTGCGATGCCAGTGCGATCAGGTCGGCACGGGTTTTGACGATATCGCGCGGGTCGGGCAGCGAGGGCGCGGGTTGGACAACCGCAGGTGCCGTCGCGATCGGGGCAGCGGCGGGCGGCGCGACCTCGCGCGGGGATGTGCCCCGCCCGATCAGGAACCCCGTTCCGCCGACCGCCAGGGCAATCGCCAGACCGCCTGCCAGCGCAAGCCGGCTGTTCCGCAAGGTTGGCTCGTTCATACACCATCGATAGCAAAGCCCGCCAAATTGGCATACCCAAGGCCATGACATCCGACGATATAATCCCGGACGTGCTGCCCGATCGCGGTATGTCCTCTGCCCGGGCGATAGCCGCGTGACGTTCGATCAGGTGCTGACGCTGCTGGTGCTGGTGCTGGTCGTCGCGGCGCTGATCTGGGACAAGGTACGCTCGGACGTCGTTGCGCTCAGCGGTGCGGCCGTCCTGCTGATTGCCGGCGTCGTGCGGCCGATCGACGTCCAGAGCGCCTTCGCCAGTCCGGCGATCATCGCGCTCGCCTCGCTGTTCGTCATCGCTTATGCCCTCGAACTGTCGGGCCTGCTCGATCGCGCGATCGAGGCTGCGGTCAGGATGTGCAAGCGGCTGGGGTCGGCCGGTATCTGGCTGATGCTGGGTGCGATCGGGGTCGCATCCTGTTTCCTCAACAGCACGCCGATCGTCGTGCTGGGCGCGCCGGTCGTGCGCGATGTCGCGACCGCGCTCAAATTGCCGCCCAAACGCTATCTGATGCCGCTATCGTACATCACGGTGCTGACCGGCTGCTGCACCCTGATCGGGACGTCGACCAACCTGCTGGTCGACGACATGGCGCGAAATGCCGGGCAATCGCGCTTCGGCATCTTCGAGATTACTCCCGTGGGTCTGCCGATCGCGCTGGCGGGCGCGATCTACCTGTTCCTGTTCAGCGGAAAGCTGATGCGCGGCAGTATCGCAGATGACAGCCCGGTTCCCGACCGACGCGACGTCGACGTACCGAACGCCCAGGTCGGCGATCCGACATTGTTCGCGGAACATCGCGTCTTTCAACCTGCCAAGGCGGCGATTGCGTTCGCCGTCTTCGCCGGCGCGATCGCCGTGGCCGCCGCCGGCATTGCGCCGATCGCCGCATCGGCCTTTGCCGGGGCCGTGCTGCTGATCCTGCTGCGCGTCATCACCGCCGACGAAGCCTATGGCGGGCTGCGGCCGCAGATACTGATCCTGATCGCCGGCATGGTCGTCATCGGGCTGGCAATGGAGCAAAGCGGCCTCGCCGCGACGGCGACCGGGGCGCTGGTGGGATCGATGCAGGAGTTCGGACCGCTGACCGCGCTGATCGTCCTGTACGGCGTGACAATGGTGCTGACCGAGCTGCTGTCGAATGCGACCGTGGCCGTTCTGGTCACGCCGATCGCGGTCGCGCTGGCGGAGAGCCTTGGCGTCGGCCCCCGCCCGTTCCTGGTCGCGGTGATGATGGCGGGCAGCGCCGCGTTCGCGACGCCGTTCGGATACCAGACCAACGTCATCGTCTACCAGATGGGCGGCTATCGCTACATGGACTTTGTGAAGGTCGGCTTGCCCCTGAACCTCATCACCTTCGCCGTTGCGATCGTGACGATCCCGGTCTTCTTTCCGTTCTGAACGATGCTGCGGCCCGATCGCCGATCGACCGCGCCACCTCCTTGGAATCCTGCCATGCGCATTCTCGTCTATCTCGTCCGCGCCCTTGCCGGATTGCTGGTCCTGGTCACCGCGCTCAGCATCATCGAATCGAATGAATAGTGGATCAGGATCTGGGATTTCCCGCGGGTCCAGATCCTCGTGGCACTGCTGTTCGCCGGAGGGACGGCACTGTGGCTGGATCGACGGGTCGGGCGTTGGGTCGCGCTGTGCTGCGCGGTCGCGGCCGGGTGGCAACTCTATCGCATCTATCCCTATACGCCGCTCGCCCGAACGGAATTGGCGTTCGCGAAGGCCGGTTCCGCCTCAACGGATCGGTGCTTCAGCATACTCTCGCTGAACGTCCTCGAATCCAACCGCGACTATCGCCGGACGGCACAGCTGATCGATCGGGTCCGCCCCGACCTCCTGTTGCTGATGGAAACCGACAAGCGCTGGGCAGCGGCGCTGGCACCGCAACTGGCACGCTATCCGAACCGGCTCGAACGCCCTCTCGGCAACACCTATGGCATGATCCTGGCGACACGTTTGCCGATACGCGACGCCAACATCAAAACGATCGCCGAAAAGAACACACCATCGATGCATGCCGAACTGACAGCGGGGGACCCGTTCCGGTTGATCGCATTGCATCCCCGGCCGCCCTTGCCAGGACAGGATACCGAGGCACGCGACGCCGAAATAGCGATTGCGGCACGGCGCGCTGCCCGCACCAGACTGCCGGTTCTGGCGATCGGCGATTTCAACGATGTGGCGTGGTCGCACACGTCGCAGCTGTTCAAGCGTGTCGGCGGCTATCTCGACCCGCGTATCGGGCGCGGCACGTTCGCAACCTTTCCGGCGCGAACGCCGCTGCTCGGTTGGCCGCTCGATCACCTGTTCGTGACGCCGGAATTCGCCGTGCGCGATCTTGCGGTGCTGGAGGATGTCGGTTCCGACCATTTGCCGGTCCATGCCCGCCTGTGCCTGACCGGACGGCCTGCGGACAGCAAACGCCCCGAACCCGTATCGCGCGAGGACCGCCGCGATGTGCAGGAGGTGTTGCAGGAATATCGTGAGGAGCAACGTCGCCCCTGACATGCGCTGTACGGGGGATCGATCGGCCCGGTCGATATTTCAAGCCGGATGGCGGGGCGGGACTTCGAAGAAGCGCCGCATGGAACCAGCTCGCCGACGGGAGCAGGCGTGCGCAAACTGGCCAACATCACATCCTTTGCATTGCTGACGGTAGCCATGCCTTCCGCCGCGGTGGCGCAGATCACCGACGACGGATTGCTGCACAAAGCGGTCGGCGCGCCCGATAACTGGCGCCTGTCGGGCAGCGTCCGTGCCCGGTTCGAGGCGATCGATGGTCAGTTTCGCGAGGAGGCGGTCAACCGTGATCGGGTGGTGGCACTGCGCACGACACTGTTCGCCGAATATGACGCCGGGCCGGTGCGACTGGGCACGGAATTCCACGACGCGCGCGCCTATTTCCAGCGGCGCGGATCGTCGGTCGGGACCGATGTCGTCAACGTGCTCGAGTTTTCGCAATATTATGCCCAAGGCGACCTTGGCGAGGCATTGGGGAGCGACAGTGCCAGCTATCTGAAGGCCGGGCGGATGACGATGCAGTTGGGGTCCGAACGGCTCGTCGCGCGGCAGGGGTTTCGAACCTCGGTAACGTCGTTCACCGGGCTGCGGCTGACGCGCGAGGGAGACGACGATCGTGCCTTCGTCGCTTTCTGGACCATGCCTACCGTCCGGTTGCCGACCGGCACCATCGCGATCCGGCGCAACCGGCCGCAATGGGATCGTGAGAATACCAATCTGCAACTGTTCGGTGCCTTCAACCGCATGCCTCTCGGTGGAGAAACGCGTCTCGAAACCTACGTTTATGGCCTGATCGAACGCGGCAAAAGCCAGGCGGATCGCAGCGACCGGCGGCTGGTCACGCCGGGGGCGCGACTGTTCGTCCGTCCCGACCAGGGCATGACGTTCGAGGTCGAGGCGATGGCGCAATATGGACGTGGGCGCGATGGCAGCCCGGACAGCGGCAAACCGGTCGTACCGGTCGCGGCTTATGGTTTCCATGGCGATGTCGGCTATCGCTTCGCAGGCGGATGGAAATTCGAGCTGACCGCATTCTTCGACTATTATACCGGCAACAGGCGGGAGGATCGGATCGGCCGGTTCGACACGCTGTACGGCGCACGGCGGTTCGAATTCGGGCCGACCGAATTATTCGGCGCGGCGGACCGGTCGAACATGCTCTCCCCCGGCGTACGGCTGAAGGCTGCCCCTACAGGCGGGCTGTCGGTGATGGGCGATTACCGCCTGCTCCGCCTCGCCAGTGCGGTCGATCGTTTCAGCAACAGCGACGTGCGCGACGCCACCGGGCGTGCCGGGCGCAATGCCGGACAGCAGGTGCAGCTGCAGGTCGAATATGATCTGGTCGCGGATATCTTAGCGCTTGATCTCGGCTATGCGCGGCTGTTCAAAGGCCGGTTTCTGCGCGAGGCGCCGAATGCACCGGACCCGCGCGATGTCAGTTACGGCTACGTTTCGATCATGTTCTCCTTCTAGCCGCCAGCATATGGCTGCACGGGCAGGTAGCGCTTTTCCTTCCACCACTGATCCGCCGACGGGACACTGGATTGCGGAACCTCACCCCGCCTTCCACTTCACCGGTATACGCAGGTAAGTGATGCCGTTCGCCTCGGCCGGTTCGAAATGGCCCGCGCGGATATTGACTTGGATCGAGGGCAGCAGCAGCTTGGGCACGGATAGTCCGGCGTCGCGCTGCTCGCGCATGGCGACGAACTCGTCTTCGCTTACGGCGTCATGGACGTGGACACTCGACCGGCGCTGCTCACCCACGGTCGTCTCCCAGCGATAGTTGTCGCGACCCGGCGCCTTGTAGTCGTGGCAGAGGAACAGCCGCGTTGCGTCGGGTAGCGCCAGCAGGCGGCGGATTGAGCGATAGAGCGTCCGCGCGTCGCCGCCGGGGAAGTCAGCGCGGGCGGTACCATAGTCGGGCATGAACAACGTATCTCCGACGAACGCCGCATCACCGATTAGGTATGCGACATCGGCGGGGGTGTGGCCGGGGACGTGCAGCACCTCGACCTCTAGCGCGCCGATCGCGAAGCGGTCGCCATCCTCGAACAGTCGGTCGAAATCCGATCCGTCCGTCTTCAAGTCATCCATCGCGAAAACCGGGCGAAAAATCTTCTGCACGTCGCGGATATGCGCGCCGATTCCGATCCATGCGCCGGTATGCGCCTTGATGAAGGGGGCGGCCGACAGGTGATCGGCATGGGCGTGCGTTTCCAGCACCATCACGATTCGCCAGTCCTGCTCTCGGGCGAAGGCGACGATGCGTTCGGCCGAACGGGTATCGGCGACGCCGCTCGCCATGTCGAAATCGAGCACCGGATCGACCACCGCCGCGACCCGCGTCGCGGGATCGCCCACTAGGTAGCTAATCGTGTTCGTCGGTTCGTCGAAGAACGCCTCGATGAAGGGCTGGGTCATACTTTCCTCCGTTAGCGCTTGCTAATATATTAGAGGATGCTACATAAGCAAGACCTAATGGAGTGGCGACGATGCTCAAACCACCGATGGACCGGGCAACCTTCGAAGCGAAGGCCGGACAGGTCGCCGACACCCTGAAAGCGATCGGCAATGCGCGGCGGCTAATGCTGCTGTGCAAGCTGGTCGAGCATGGCGAGGTGACGGTCGGCGATCTGGCGCGCGATGTGGGACTGTCGCAATCGGCCTGCTCGCAGCACTTGGCCAAGATGCGCGACGAAGGCCTCGTCACCTACCGGCGGGAGAGCCAGACGCTCTGGTACGCGATCGCGGATGCGCGCGTCGAAACGCTGCTCGCCACCCTTTATCAGCTCTATTGCAAGGATTGATGCGATGACGCTTGCGACCCTTACCCCCGCCGATACCCGCGCCGCGATCGATGCGGGTGCGCGGCTGATCGACATTCGCGGTGCGGACGAACATGCTCGGGAGCGTATTCCGGGCGCGATCAACGTACCGCTCGATCGGATCGGCGATCTGGCGCGCGACGGCCGTCCGGTCGTCTTTCACTGCAAATCAGGGATGCGGACCGCCGCCAATGCCGCGCAGCTCGGCGCGGCAGCGGGTAGCGCAACGGCCTATATCCTGGGCGGTGGCATCGATGCTTGGCGACAGGCAGGACAGCCCGTTGTCGCCGATCGATCGCAGCCACTGGAAATCATGCGGCAGGTCCAGATTACTGCTGGCGCGCTAGTGCTGATCGGCGTGCTGCTCGGCTTGTTCGTTGCTCCCGGCTTCTTCGGGCTGTCGGCGTTCGTGGGGGCGGGGCTGATATTCGCGGGTGCGACGGGATGGTGCGGCATGGCAAACCTACTGCGCGTGATGCCGTGGAACCGGCGCGCGGCCGCCTGAGGCGATCATGGACACCGCCGCCATCGTTGCCGCGCTCGCATCGGGCGGCGTGATCGGCCTGATCCTCGGCCTTGTCGGCGGGGGCGGGTCGATCCTCGCCGTACCGCTCCTGATCTATGTCGTCGGGGTCGGATCGCCGCATGCCGCGATCGGGACGGCCGCTGTCGCCGTCACAGTGAATGCGCTTGCCAGCCTGATCGGCCATGCGCAGGCGGGCCGGGTGAAGTGGCGGTGCGCCGGTGTCTTCGCGGTGTCGGGGATGATCGGTGCGGCGCTGGGGGCGGAGTTGGGCAAGGCGTTCGACGGCAAGCGCCTGCTCGTCCTGTTCGGGCTGCTAATGATCGGCGTCGGAGCGTCGATGCTGCGCCAGCGCCGCACCGCGGAAGCGCCCGACGTGCGCCTGACCCGCGACAGCGCGGCGACGCTGCTGCCGCGTCTGGTGCCGATCGGGCTGGGCGTCGGGCTTGCCGCCGGCTTCTTCGGGATCGGAGGAGGGTTCCTGATCGTGCCAGGGCTGATCCTGGCGACCGCGATGCCGCTGCCCTTTGCCATCGGTACGTCGCTGGTCGTCGTCAGCGCGCTGGGGCTGACCACCGCCACCTCCTACGCCCTGTCGGGGCTGGTCGATTGGGGCGTGACGGCGCTGCTGGTCGTGGGTGGCGTCGTCGGGACGATCGGCGGTATTGCGCTGGGCAGGGTTCTCGGCACGCGCAAGGGCCTGCTCGAACGCGGTTTTGCCGCCGTGGTGATCGCAACCGGGACTTACATCATCACGTCATCCGCCTGAGCCGCACCCTTTTCGAGAACGACCATGCGAAGAGAAGGGTCACGTTTCAGTTGCGTCTGCTGCGTCCTGCCGGTTCCTGTTTCCCAAAATGCTTTTCCGGAAATGCTCCATGGACATGTAGTATCCAGAAACAGGCGGGTGACTCGAAGTCGAGCGCCGCTACGGAATGGCCTCGGCTGGGATCGGCCGGCAAGCGGGCAGGGTCGGCGAGAGCCAACGCGTTGGTATCAGCGGATCAGGTCAATTTTGAACAGTCGCCGGCCGCCGTGGATTTTTTAAGTCCGATGCCTTTCCATGCGACCAGTGCATGGTTATCCTGATTAACGAGCCTCAGATGATCCCACGATAAAACATGGGCTTAGATGGTTAGACTATTGGCGTGACGGTCCTGCCGCCCCAGCCAATCGCTGATTGCCCCAGCTAAGGGCACGTAGAACGACGGTTTTCCGTGGCTTGACGGGAGGTCGGCCATCGGAGCTGCGTAAGTCGACCCCAGTCGGTGCAGATAGTCCCCGATACTAGCCATCTAGAATGCCACCCCCCGCAGCGTGGTCTATTGGTGGCGTCGAAAACTGCGTTTGGCGTCAGCGAGAACAAATCCTGACCAGATGGTCGACCTTCTAACGAAGGACCAGCCGGTCGCGCGTCGATACCCCGTGGCAATGGCTGGGCGGAGCGAGACGGTACGGTTGGGGTCATTCGGCAGCGATCAGCGTAACCCCATCCGATCCATTTTCTTGAGCAGCCCGACGCGCGACAGGCCCAGTTCGCGGGCGGTATGGGTGTGGTTGTGTCCGGTACGCTGGAGCGCCTCGACGATACGGCGTCGCTCCAGCGCAGCGACTTCTTCTTCGAGGCTTTGCGGGGCGATGGCCGCGACGCTCTCCACGATCGACGGCGCGTCGCCGGCCGCGAAGGCGAGGTCGGCGGCGGTGACGACGATGCCCGCCGCGCTCGGGATCGCCAGGGCGGCGGCGCATTCGACGGCCGCGCGCAATTCGCGGACGTTGCCGGGCCATACCCGCGCCGCCAGCCAATCGACCGCATCGGGCGAGAAGCCGGCCCGACCTTCGCTCGTCCGACGCAGGAACAGTCGTGCCAGCAGCGGGACATCCGTCGCTCGCTCGGCCAGCGACGGCGTGCGTAACACGACGCCTTTCAAACGGTAGAACAGGTCTTCGCGGAAACTGCCGTCGACCACCGCAGCGGTCAGGTCTCGATGCGTCGCGGCGACGACCCGCACGTCCGCCTCGCGCGGGGCGCGGGCACCGACCGGCTGGTAGCTGCCGTCGTTGAGGAAACGCAGCAGCTTGACCTGCATGGCGGCCGGCATCTCGCCGATCTCGTCGAGGAACAGCGTGCCGCCATGCGCGGTTTCGATCAGGCCGGGGCGGTCGGCGGCGGCACCGGTGAAGCTGCCCTTCAGGTGCCCGAAAAACTCGCTCTCCAGCAACTCGGCCGGGACCGCGCCGCAATGGATCGGCACCAGCGGCCGGGCGGCGCGGGGCGAGGCGGCGTGGATCGCGCGCGCGACCAGTTCCTTGCCGGTGCCACTCGGCCCCAGGATCAGCGCGGGGAGCCGGGTCGGCGCGACGCGACGGATCAGGTCGCGCAAGCCCGCCATCGCGGGCGAGGTGCCGACCAGCCCCATATCCTCCTCTGCCCCGGCCTGTACGCGCAGCGTGGCGACCTCGCGTGCGAGCCGCGCCCGTTCCAGCGCGCGGGCGACGACGATGCGGAGCAGATCGGGGTCGACCGGCTTGGCGAGGAAATCCCACGCGCCAGCCTCGACCGCCTTCAGCGCCAGCGCATGGTCGGCATGGCCGGTCATCACCACCACGGCCGCAGGCGCGAACGACGGGATCAGCGCCAGTCCGGCCGCCGGATCATGGTGCGGCGGCATGGCGAGGTCGAGCAGGACCAGATCGGCAGGTCTGGCCCTGAACGCTGCGACCGCAGCGTCGCCATCGCCGACGACCTCGACGTTATAGCCCAGCCCGCGCAGCCACGCGCCGGTGAGCCGCTGGAACGCGGGTTCGTCATCGGCGAGCAGGATCATCGGGACGCTCCGAAGGTTAGGCGGAAACAGGTCGACCAGCCGGGCCGCTCGGTCAGCGTAACGGTGCCGCCATGCGCCTCCATGATCCGGCGGACGATGGCGAGGCCGAGGCCGGTGCCGCCCGGACGGCGCGAGACGAAGGGGCGGAACAGGCTGTCGCGGATCTCGGGCGCGATGCCGGGGCCGTCGTCGCAGATGTCGATCGTGACCGGCGGCCCGGCCTGCGCAACGATCACGACGCGGGTGCCGAGCGCGCGGGCATTGTCGACGAGGTTGGTCAGCGCGCGCAGCAGCGCGTGGCGATCCGCCGTCACCATCAGCCCATCGGGCATCTCCGCCTCTACGCCCAACGACGCGATAAGGTCGACCACGCGCAGCGGTTGCGGCGCGACCGTCCATGCGCGGGCATAATCGAGAATGTCGGTGACAAGATGGTTCATCCGCGCCACCTGCTCGCCGATCTCGCTGCGGACCTCGGGCGGAGCGCCGGTCGCGGCCATCTGGACGATGCCGAGCGGGTTGCGCAAATCGTGCGCGACCGTCGCCGCCAGCGCGCCCAGCTCGGCCAATCGCGCCTCGCGTTCGGCATCGACCATGCGACGGGCGGTGGTCAGGCGACGGGCGCTTTCCGCCACCAGACCTGCGAAGCGTTCGGCGACATGGCGGGTGGCGGCGGGGGCGTCGCCCCAGCCTTTCAGAGCGACCGTCTCGCCCGTGACGGCCAGGGTGGGACCATCGACGGGCAGGTTGAGCCGCTGGCGCAGCAACCCGCGCGCCACATCGCCCAGTGCAGCTTCGTCCGGTGCTTCCGCCAGCCGGTCGCGCCAGTCGGCCACGTCCGCCTCACTGATCCGGCCGCCGGGGAAGACGACGCGGTCGGCCAGCCGCTTGAGCGGGGTGAGGATGGCTAACCCTAGCGCCAGCGTCGCGGCCAACGCCGCCCACGTCGCGAATAACCCCGCCGGACGCCCCGCCAGCGTTAGCGGCAGCGACGCGATCAACGCGCTCGCCGCGCCTGCGCCGGCGACCAGCATCAGCCACACCAGCCCCCGCCGTGCCCATATATCCGCGGCCATGAACCGGTGCCGGACGATCCCATAGACCAGCGCGACCGAATAGAAGGGCAGCAGCAGGACCGGCCACGGATAGGCATCGATCCCGATCGCCGGAAAGGCGAAGCCGGTCAGCGCGACCAGCCCGATCAGGCTGGACACGAACACCGCCCCCGCCTGCCGCCGATGCGCGCCGTCCTGTTCGCGCCACGTCTGCGCCAGCCGCACATGCCCGGCGACCGACAACAGTCCCGCCAGTCCCAGCACGCACCAGCCGACGACCGACGGCACGAACATCCCCGGAAAGCCGTGCCACGGCACCACCACCCCGACGCCGAAGACCAGCCCGACCAGCGCCGCGAACGCCGCGGTCGCATAGCCCGCAATCGCCACCTGCCGCACCATGCCGCACAGTGCGAAAGCGAAGGCCAGATGCAGAAACCCCGCCGCGGGCAGCGGCGACAGCGCGATCAGCGTCGCCGTCACCGGTGTCGCCGCCGGCCCCAGCAGCGCGGGCAGCATCTGCGCCACGCTCCAAAAGCCGACGCCGAGCAGAAACGCGGCGAGCAGGCTCGACCCCGGCACCGCTCGCGCGCGAAGCGCGACGAACAGCGCCAGCGACGCGCTGGCGATCGCAGTCAGCGACAGCGCACCGACATAAGCAAAAAGACCGACAGCTATATCCATCGTTGACAGCATAGCAGCTTGTTCCGTTCACGGCGTTGACAATTGCGCGCTCCCCTATGGACGGAAAGCCACGCATTTCCGCCATCCGTGGCAATTGGCATGCCATTCGCAAAGCGTCTTCCAGGCCGGGCGATCATCGTCCGGCACCGAAGGAGACCAACCATGTTGTTGCCCATCGCAGCCCTGCTCGTAACCTATGCGCTGACCGCCCTGATCGCGCTGCTGGCCGTCGTGACGCTCTGGCGACCGCTGTCGATCCTGCTCGCCGAACTATGCGGCACCGAGGAGCGCTCGCGCTTCTGGACCGTGTGGTCGACGGTGATGATGGTCGCGACGCCGATGCTGTTCGTGTCGTGGCGCGGCATCGCCACCGATCCGACCGAACTGGTGCAGGGGACGATGACCAGCGCGCTGATCGGCGTGCTGATGGCGCTGGTCGGGATGGGCTTTGCGGTGTGGAGCCGCACCCCCCGCGCTGCCGCTTGACGGGAGCAGGGGCGATGCATGTCCTGATCGTCGGCGCGGGCGGCTTTATCGGGCGGCATCTCGCCGCCCGGCTGGTGGCGGAGGGCGTCCGCGTCACCGCCGCCGGCCGGTCGCCCGATCGCCTGCGGCAACGCTTGCCGGGGGCGGCGGCGATCCGCTGTAACCTCGCCACCGACTGCGCAGACGACTGGCGCGAGCGGTTGGCGGGTGTCGACGCGGTGGTCAACTGCGCCGGGCTGTTCGGCGACGACCGGGGCTATGCGGATGTCCATGCCGGTGGGCCGATCGCGTTGTTCGACGCCTGCCGCGCCGCCGGCGTTGGTCGCGTGCTCCAGATTTCCTCGCTGGGTGCGGTGGCCGATGCCGCGAGCGCCTATTACCGAAGCAAGGCCGCTGCCGACGATCATCTCGCAGCGCTCGATACCACCGGCTCTCGCATGGGCTGGGCGATCGTCCGGCCGTCCCTAGTCCTTGGCCATGGCGGGCAGAGCAGCGCATTGTTCACCACGCTCGCCGCCTTGCCGGTCATACCGGCCTTGGGTTCCGCCGATGGTCTGGTCCAGCCGATCCATGTCGATGATCTGGTCGAGATACTGGTTCGCCTGCTGCGCGCGCCGCTGCCACTGGCGGTGCGGATCGATGCGGTCGGCCCCGAGGCGATGACTACGGAAGGCGTGGTGACGATCCTGCGCGGCTGGCTTGGTCTTCCGGACACGATCCGGGTGGTGCTGCCGCGGTGGTGGATCGCCGTGGTCGCTCGACTTGGCATCGGACCGGTGACGAGGGAGGGACTGGCGATGTTAGCGGCGGGCAACACGGCCTGTGTCGAACCGCTTGTTGCCATCACCGGACACCGGCCAGCGCCGATCGCGCAGGCCCTGGCCCGTCGTCCGGCGACCGGCAGCGATTTGCGGACGGCGCGGCTTGCGCCCGTGGCCCCGATCCTTGCCGTCGCGCTTGCATTGGTCTGGTTCGCTGGTGGGGCGGTGCCGTTGTTGGTCACCCCGTCCGCGACGAACCTGGCGTGGCTGGCGCGGCTCGGCCTGTCGGGCGGTGCGGCGACGACCGTCTT
Organism: Sphingomonas sp. Leaf5; assembly: GCF_001421155.1. Classification (NCBI taxonomy): domain Bacteria; kingdom Pseudomonadati; phylum Pseudomonadota; class Alphaproteobacteria; order Sphingomonadales; family Sphingomonadaceae; genus Sphingomonas; species Sphingomonas sp. Leaf5. Next base: position 421,237 of record NZ_LMJZ01000001.1, read on the forward strand.
ATGGGCCGGCGCACTGGCCGACATCGCGATCGGAGCGGCGATCCTGTTGCGCATCCGTGGTGCCGCGCTCGCGGGGATCGGGTTGATGGCAAGCTATACGCTGATCCTGACCCATATCGCGCCCGAACTCTGGGCCGATCCCTTCGGCGCGCTCGCCAAGAACATCGCCGTCCTTGCCCTGTCGCTTGCCGTCCATGCGCTGGAGAACCGTCATGGCTGACTATCTGCTGCTGAAGACCGTCCATATCCTCAGCTCGACCTTGTTGTTCGGCACCGGGCTCGGCACCGCGTTCCACGGCTGGATGGCGAACCGCTCGGGGGACGCGGGGGCGCGGCGGGTGGTCAACCGCAATGTCGTTCTCGCCGACTGGCTGTTCACGACCCCCGCCGTCATCGTCCAGCCGGTGACCGGCGTGTGGCTGGCGCAGATTGCGGGCTTTCCGCTGACGACCGGCTGGCTGGCGGCGTCGATCGCGCTGTACCTGATGGTTGGCGCGTGCTGGCTACCGGTGGTCGGCATCCAGATCCGGATGCGCCGCATCGCCGATGCAACCCCGGCGGACATGCCGTTGCCCGCGCGCTATTTCCAGCTGTCGCGGACGTGGTTCCTCCTTGGCTGGCCCGCGTTTATCGGGGTGCTCGTCATCTTCTGGCTGATGGTGACCAAACCGGAGATCGCATGGTGACCCAGCCTCTGTTCCGCCGTCTGCTCGGGTCCGCGATCGATGATCTGCCACCGGTTCTGCGGGAGGCGCACGACAGCCCGATCGACCAGTGCTGGCGCGGCATGGCGCAGGTCGAGGCAAATATGAACCCGCTGGCGCGCCTGCTCTGTCGCATGATGCGCCTGCCCGCTGCCGGGACCGGCATCCCGGTGACGGTCCGGTTCGAGCGGCGGGGCACCGCCGAACACTGGCACCGCGATTTCGCCGGACGCCGCTATCGCAGCACGCTTGTCGATCGCGACGGGTTGATGGTCGAACGGATGGGCATGGCGACCAACATCTTCCGGGTGTCGGTGCAGGACGGCGCGCTCCGGCTGGACCTGATCGGCTTTCGGTTTCTGGGTCTCCCGCTGCCGTCCGGTCTTCGCCCGCACTGCCACGCTCGCGAAACCGAAGACGACGGCCGATATGTTTTCGACGTGCCCGTCGACCTCTGGCCCTTCGGCCGGATCATCCGCTACACCGGCCGCATGGAGCGGAGCGATGACTGACGGCCCGATCATCCTGTTCGACGCGCAGTGCGTCCTGTGCTCCGCCAACGCCCGCTTCATTCTCCGCCACGATCGCCTGCACCGATTCCGGCTGGCCGCGATGCAGGGTGAGGCCGGAACGGCGCTGTTCCAAGCGCACGGCATCGATCCGACCGACCCCGACACCATCCTCGTCGTCGATGGCGATCACGTTCTGCGCGACAGCGATGCGGTCATCGCGATCTATACCGGGCTTGGCTGGCCGTGGCGGATTGCGGGAGCGGCAAGCCTGATACCGCGCGCGGTTCGCGACCGGATCTATCGATGGATCGCCCGCAACCGGTATCGGCTGTTCGGCCGGCGGTCGACATGCTGGCTGCCAGCGCCGGAACATGCCAGCCGGGTTCTGCCTTGACCGCATGATCCACGCCGCTTCCCAAAGACGAGACCGCAGTGGCCATACGGCCAAGCTGCGAGCCCGACCAAGCATGCCGTCGCGCCGCGGCAAAGGCGAGCAGCGCGGTTCTGTTCACGCCGCAGACGGACGCGACGTCCAGTACGCAGCGACGGACGACGAGGAAGCTTACCCGGCGATCTGCGTCCAGCTGAGGTCGAAGCGCGCGAGATATTTGCGCAGCCGGTCGGCGTCGTTGGTCGAGCTGCGCTGGCGGCGCGAGGCGGCGAAGAGCGTGCGGCCGGCATCGGACAGCGAGCGGCTGGCGCGACAGGTGGCGACGACATGCGCCAGCTGGACCCGATCGAACGGGTCGAGCGTCTCGATCTGCGCGGGGGCGAGCAGCGTGGCAAGGTCGTCGCCCGCTTCCGTCCCGCCGCGCCACAGCCGTTTCAGCCGGGCGATCTCGGCGGCGACGCAAGCGAGGTTGATGCGGCCTTCCGGGCTGAACGTGGCCATGCGGGTGACGCTGGCGGCGAGATCGCGGAAATTACCCGACCACGGCGCATCGGGGCCGGTGGCGAAGGTGAGATACCGCTCGCGCGCCTCCTTGTTGAACGCGATGCGGTCGCCCTCCCGCTCGGCGTGACGGTCGAGTTCATAGTCGAGATTGGGGGCGATGTCCTCGCGCCGTTGGGCAAGGCCGGGCAGCGTGAAGGTCCACAGATTGAGGCGCGCGTACAAATCGTCGCGGAAGCTTCCTTCGGCAACGCAGGTGGCGAGGTCGCGGTTGGTGCCGGCGATCAGCTGGAAATCGCTCTCCACCTCCTTGTCCGCGCCGACGGGAAGGAAGCGCTTGTCCTCGATCGCGCGCAGGATCATCGCCTGCTCGTCGAGGCCGAGTTCGCCGATCTCGTCGAGGAACAGGACGCCGGTATCGGCGGTGCGCAGCAGGCCCGCACGGTCGGCGGCCGCGCCGGTGAAGGCGCCCTTGCGGTGGCCGAACAGGGCGGACATCGCGCTATCGCCCTTCAGCGTTGCGCAATTCACCTCGACCAGCGGCCCCTTCACCTGTCGTTTGACGCGTTTCAGTTCGTAGATGCGCCGGGCAAGCTGGCTCTTGCCCGCACCGGTCGGCCCCATCAGCAACAGCGGCGCACGGCTCCGGACCGCCACCTGCTCGATCTCGTCTATCATCGCGTTGAAAGCGGCGTTGCGGGTGTCGATGCCTGATTTCAGGAAGCTGGTGCTCTCGGCACTGTCGGCGGCGAAGCGGGTCGCGATACTGTCGTACCGCGACAGGTCGAGGTCGATGACGTTCCACCGTCCTGCGGCCCCACCGACCCCGCGCTCCGGCTGAGTCTGAAGCAGACGGCCGGGCAGGAAATGCGCCTCGGTCAGCAGGAACAGGCAGATTTGTGCAACGTGCGTGCCGGTGGTGATGTGGATCAGATACTCCTCCGCCTCCGGGTCGAAGGAGTAGGCGCGGGCGAAGTCGAGCAGCTTGCCGTAGACTTCCTCGAAGTCCCAAGGATCGGCAAAGTCGAGGAGCTGCGGTTCGACCCGCGTCTCGGGCGACACCGAGGCGACGTCCTCGACGATATAGTCTGCCAGCCGCTGATGCTGCGTCCCGTGGATCAGGACCAGCCGATCGACGCGGAGATCCGCGTGCATCGTCAGTCCTACGGTCGGTCGCCATTTCGACCAGCGAGACGGGCCGAATTTGCTGGCGTCCAGCGTAGAACCGAGAAAGCCGATGACGACGGTAGGGCGCATCCCTATCCTGTAGGATAAGATGCGATCTCTGTCGATCGTAAAATGACTTGAAGCCTTAAAGATCGATCGCGCCACCAGATTCGAGTTAATCCTATAAGTATATGTAAAGCTGTAGAATTATAGCTTCGCAACGTGGTGATCCAAAACTGGCACGCCTTTCGCAATGTATCTTGCATCGGATCGCCTGTGATGGTCGGTCCGATACGCGGCAGGGGCGGTCGGAATGGGCCGACCGTCCCGAAGCGAACAGGGATTGGCTCGGTCTGCACGGAGCGCTCGCCTTGAGCGGGAGGTCGCAGGTTCTGCTGTCCTGACCGGTTTTGGAAGGAGTTGGACGATGGCCAACAAGGGATTGTTCGCGAGCGCGGTGGCAAGGCTGTTGCCGCGCACCGATACGGTGAACCGCGAAGGCGCGGCGGCCTATGCCTATGGCCCCGAGGCGAAGCTCGCGCAGCTTGCCGCGACCGGTACGCTGGCCGACAGCGTCTACGCAGGTGCCGACACGCATCTCGTCGAGGCGCTGACGGCAACGCGGGCCTGCGATCCGGCGTTCGTCGCCAGGGCCGCGGTCTATGCGCGGCGGTCGGGGGCGATGAAGGATATGCCGGCGCTGCTCGCCGCCTATCTGACGGTCGCGGACCGGGACCTCGCGGTGCCGGTGTTCGGCCGGGTCATCGACACCGGGCGCATGCTGCGCAGCTATGTGCAGATCCTGCGTTCCGGACAGGTCGGGCGGACGTCGCTCGGCTCGCGTCCGAAGCGGCTGGTGACGCAGTGGCTGGAAGGGGCATCGATGCGCGACCTGATGGCGGCGGCAACGGGCAACGACCCCAGCCTCGCCGACATCGTCCGCATGGTCCACCCGAAGCCTGCCGACGCGTCGCGGCGTGCCTTTTATGGCTGGCTGATCGGCAAGCCATACGACCTCACGGCTTTGCCAGTCGAGATCTCCGCCTTCGAGGCGTGGAAGCGCGATACGTCGCTGCCGCTGCCGCCGGTGCCGTTCGAATGGCTCACCGCCTTTCCGCTGACTGCGGAGCAATGGGGCGAGCTGGCGACGCGGATGGGGTGGCAGGCGCTGCGGATCAACCTCAACACGCTGGCGCGCAACGGCGCGTTCGGGGTGGCGGGGGTGACCGAGGCGGTGGCGACCCGACTGGCGCAGCCGGCGCCGGGGGTGTTGCCCTATCAATTGCTGGTTGCGCTGCGATCGGTGGGGGACGGGGTGCCGCTCGCGGTACAGGCAGCGTTGGAGACGGCGCTCGAAGCATCGCTGGTCAAGGTGCCGGTCGTCGCGGGCCATGTCGTGATTTGCCCCGACGTCTCGGGTTCGATGCAGTCGCCGGTCACCGGCTACCGCAAGGGCGCGACGACGGCGGTGCGGTGCGTCGACGTGGCGGCCCTGGTCGCCTCGGCGATGCTGCGGACCAACCGTCAGGCGCGCGTGCTGCCCTTCGAGGTCGACGTCGTCGATCTCGCGCTCGATCCGCATGCCCGTCTCGCCGTCAATGCGGCCAGACTGGCGGCGGTGGGTGGGGGCGGCACCATGGTGTCGGCACCGCTCGCCCGGCTCAACCGGGAAGGCGCGAAGGTCGATCTGGTCGTCATCGTTTCCGACAATGAATCGTGGGTCGATGCGACGCGATACGGTGCGACGGCGACGATGCGCGAATGGGATCGGCTGAAGTGCCGCAACCCCAATGCGCGGCTCGTCTGCGTCGATATCCAGCCGCATGGGACCACCCAGGCGGCGGGGCGGCCGGAAATCCTGAATGTCGGGGGATTCTCCGACGCGGTGTTTGACACGATCGCGCGCTTTGCCGGTGGGGAAGTGCACGACTGGGTCGAACTGGTCAACGAAACGGAGGTTTGAAGGAAGGCCGTGGCGAATGCCGGCGGGACTACATCCCACAACAGACCGGCGAGTAGAGCACCCGGGCAACCGGGAGATGCGGGTTCAAATCCCGCCATGGGAGTGTAGCTCAAGGTCGTTTAACGTCTCGCCATTTCTCGTCGCCACGGCCCATTGCAACACGGCGAATGCCGACCGGACTACATGGACTGCTAATCCCCGTGTCGCGGGTTCGAATCCCGCTCCGGCTTCGGTCGGGTAGCTCAGCGGTAGAGCAGGAGACGTCCGGTCAATCCTCGTCGCCGTGACATATCAAGCTGGCGAATGCTGGCGGGACTACATCGGTACAGGTGGTTCGACTCCGCCCCGGGGCAACCCGGAAGTCTCGCCGATCCTCGTCGCCGGCAACAATATTCAAGGGAGGTCGAAATGACCGTAACGACGTACGAATATACCGACGTTCCCGGCGGTGTGCCGATCAAGAGCTGGACGCGTGGCGTGCCCGTCGAGGACGGTGCGCGGGCACAACTGGCCCGCGCGGCGCAGATGCCGTTCATCTTCAAGCATGTCGCCGCCATGCCCGACGTCCATATCGGCATCGGCGCGACGGTGGGGTCGGTGATCCCGACCAAGGGCGCGATCATTCCGGCGGCGGTCGGCGTCGATATCGGCTGCGGCATGATGGCGGCGCGCACCTCGCTGATGGCGAGCGACCTGCCCGACCATCTCGAGGGTGTGCGCTCGGCGATCGAGCAGGCGGTGCCGCACGGGCGCAGCGTCGGCCGAAGCAAGCGCGACAATGGCAGCTGGGGCTCGCCCCCACCGGCGATCGTCGCGGCGTGGTCCACGCTCGTCCAGCGCTTCGACCGGCTGTGCGAAAAGCATCCGCGGCTCACGAACACGAACAACCTCGTGCATCTGGGGACGCTGGGCACCGGCAATCACTTCATCGAGCTGTGCCTCGACGAAGCGGCGCGGGTGTGGGTGATGCTGCACTCGGGATCGCGCGGCGTGGGCAATGCGATCGGCACCCTCTTCATCGAACTGGCCAAGCAGGACATGCGCAAATGGCATCTGAACCTGCCCGACGAGGATCTGGCGTATTTCCCGGAAGGGACCGACCATTTCGACGATTATGTCGAGGCGGTCGGCTGGGCGCAGGATTATGCGGCGCTCAACCGGCGGATGATGATGACCAACGTCATCGCCGCCCTGCGCAAGGTTATGGCCAAGCCGTTCGAGGCGGAGCTGGAGGCGGTCAACTGCCACCACAATTATGTCACGCGCGAAAACCACTTTGGCGAGAATGTGCTGGTGACCCGCAAGGGGGCAGTGCGCGCGGCGAAGGGCGTGATGGGGATCATCCCCGGATCGATGGGCGCGAAGTCGTTCATCGTCCGCGGGCTGGGCAACCCGGACTCGTTCGACAGTTGCTCGCACGGTGCCGGCCGGGTGATGAGCCGGACGGCGGCCAAGAAGCTGGTGACGCTCGACGAACATATCGCCGACACGGCCGGCGTCGAATGCCGCAAGGACGAGGGCGTGATCGACGAGACACCCCGCGCCTACAAGCCGATCGAGGCGGTGATGGCGGCGCAGGCGGACCTCGTGGAGATCGTTCACACGTTGAAGCAGGTGGTGTGCGTCAAGGGGTGAAGACCAGTCGAGGCCCAATCGACCTTCGGCGGCAAGGTCCGTGAAGTTGCTACCATCCCTGGAAGGGAGGGGAATGGTCGAGCCGGTCCTTGAAGGTCGATTTCGCCTGATGCGTTGTGATGGGTGTAGGTATTATGGTGAAGGACTGGAAGCAGCGTGGTGCCATCTACCTCTGGGCATATCCACCGGGCCGCGCCAGACATGCGGGCTGGCACGTCTCCGCCGATCCGCTCGGTAGCGCGTCGATCGTAGACCTGATCGATCGCTTGGCCCGAGAAGGGCGGGAAGCGCACCGCACTTTGCGCCTTTCGCACCCGACCGATGCGTTGGTGGCCGTTCCCGGTTTTGGCAGGGCAGCGCACAGCGCACCGCACCGGCTGCGCATCGCCTACGTTCCCGATGAACAAAAAATGGAGGTGGTGCCTGAAAGCGACTTGCTGATCCTGCGGCTGGGCGACGCCCGGCTGCGGGATTTGCGGGCCGCGTTCGTCGAAGTCGGAATTGGCTGCGGCGATTTCGCGCTGAAAGCTCGTGACGGCACTGCGATTTGGTTTTGGTGGGCCGCCACTCCGGTAAATAATTGAATCGATGGTAACTGGGCTATGATCACGATCGATGGAGCAGAGGGCGAGGGCGGGGGACAGGTCGTACGCAATGCGTGCGCACTGTCGCTCGTCACCGGCGCGCCGGTCCGTATCAACAACGTCCGTGCCAAACGGTCGAAGCCGGGGCTGATGCGTCAGCATGTCACCGCGATCGAGGCGGCATGCGCGATCGGCAGCGCGACCTGCGAGGGGTTGGTCGTGGGGTCGTCCGAGCTGACCTTCCGTCCCGGCCGGGTAACGGCCGGCGACCATCGCTTTTCGGTCGGAACGGCGGGATCGACGGGGCTGGTGTTGCAGACGGTACTGATGCCGTTGCTGATCGCCGACGGTCCGTCGCGGCTGGTGCTGGAGGGTGGCACGCACAATATGCTGGCTCCGCCGTTCGAGTTCATCGACCGCTGCTTCCTGCCCATCGTCCGGCGGATGGGTGGACAGGTCGAGGCGCGGCTGATCCGGCACGGCTTCTACCCGCGCGGTGGCGGGCGGATCGAGGTGGATATCACCCCCGGCCCGCTCCAGCCGATCGAGTGCATGGCGCGGGGCGAAGGGCTGGGCGTGTCGGCCTGCGCCTTGTTCGCCGGGTTGCCGATTTCGATCGCCGAACGCGAGATCGCCATGGTCCGCAAGGCGTTCGACTGGTCGGAACGCGAATGCTTCATGCGGGAACTGCCGGTCGATCAGGGGCCGGGCAACATCCTGCTGCTGGAGGCGCGGTTCGAGTATGTCACCGAGATCGTCAGCGGCTTTGCGCGATTGGGCGTGACGGCAGAGCGGGTCGCCAAGACCGCCATCGGGCGGATGCGCGGCTATCTGGCATGCGACGCGTTTGCCGGGCCGTATCTTGCCGATCAACTGCTGTTGCCGCTGGCGCTGGCGGGCGGCGGTGCGTTCACCACCGTCAAGCCGAGCGAGCATGCCCGCACGGCGGCAACGGTGATCGAGCGTTTCCTCGGGCGGCGCATCCGGTTCGAACAGCAGGCGGGCGGTGCCCATGCGGTAACCATCGTCTGACGGTTTGCGGGCCTACCCCAGGACAGCCGTCGAACCCGCCGGGCTGTACGCGCATGGTCGCGAAGGCGGCGTCGGGACAGTGTCGATCGACGCTCTATGACAGTATCCGCGTCGGTGCCTCCGCGACGTTGCTGTGCTAGAGGCGCGGTCATGTCCAAATCCCGAATGAACGCCGGAACCGTGATCGTCGATGGCGTCGCATATGACTGGCACCTGCACAGCGAACCCCATCAGTCGGATGACGAGGGGTGGAAGGGCATGACGATCTCGCTCCTCCAGCAGGATGCCAAGCGCGAGGTGCTGGTCGAATTCCCCGCGCCCAAGCGGCTGCTGAAGGGGTTGCCGCGCGGTCGGCTCCAGCTGGACGACGCCATGATCGGGCGGTGCGTGCGCTCGGCCTTGTCGGCCGGTTGGGACCCGATGTCGCGCGGGAAGCCGGTGGTGGTCATGGTCGATGCCGAGGGCAATTGAGGCGCGCGGTGGCTGTCGGCGAGGATCGACAGTCAGGCAGCCGGAATTTGCCTTGTCAGCGGCGATGGCGCGAGCCACCCTTGGTACCGCATGACCATAGCACCCGTTTCCGACGAATATGCCCGCGGCCGACGCGATGGATTGCGCATGGCGCTGTCGATCCTCGAGGCGGAGGAAGCCAAATGGGAAGCTCGGCTGGGCGAAAGCCCGTCGGGGCGGACGAACGCGATGCGGGTGGTTCGCCACAAGGCGTATCAGGTCGCGCGCAAACGCGTGGAAACGGCGCTCCACCGACTGCTGCCGAAGTCGGAGGTCGCGCTGCCAAGCGAGATCGCCCAGCGGATCGATCAGGCCGGCCTGTAGATCGATCCGCTACCTTTCCAGCACCGGGAAGGGCAGGAACGTGATGTTGTGCCGTGTGCCGGGCGTGGCTCGACGAAATGTGGTTGGGGCCGGTCGGCCGACCCGATGATGCCAACCGGTCGATCCGCGTTTCAGATACCGACCGAATACAGGGCGTGGTGCGCAAGGATGTAGAGCGTGCGCCGGTCCGGTCCGCCGATCAGCAACTGGAGCGGACGCTCCGGCACGTCGATGCGGCGTAGCTCGCGACCGTCCTTGTCATAGACCCAGATCTGTCCGTTCGCGACGTAGAGTTCGCCATCGGCACCGCGTGCCACGCTTTCGCCGCCGCGTGGTGCGACGACGCGAAGATCGGTCAGCGCACCGCCGCGCGTCACCGCGCCGCTATAGGTCAGATTCTCGGACGCGTTGGTCAGGTACACACGCTCGCCCACGCGCGCGGTTACCAGCCCGTAGCTGTCGAGCGTATCGGACCAGCGCCAGCCCTGATGATCGTCCGGCCCCTGATTCCACACCCGGAATGCGGGAAACGCGACCGACCCGTCGGGCGATACATAGGCCTGACGCTTCGCCTCGCCCATCTTGTCGGTGAAGAAGGACGACAGCGGCGGGAAGGCATAGGTCTTGCGATCGATGCGGTCGGCGAATTCGCCGTTCGCCCAGACATTGACCGGCAACGCCATCGCGCTGCCCGCGCGCGGCGCGGTGGCGGCGATCGTGCGGACGGCGTCGGGTGCCTTGGGATCGATACTGTAGACGGTGCCGTCGCGCCCGGCCCCCGACAGCACCAGCAGCCGCCCCGACCGGTCGACGGTCAGGTTCACCGGGTCGAGGCTCGCCTGGCTGACCGTGGTCAATCCCTCGGACGGTGACCAGCCATGAATGCGTTGGTGAAAGCGGTCGATGAAATAGAGTTTACCCTGCGCATCGATCGCGCCTCCTGCGATCGAGTAGAACCCGTCCGCCAGCTTGCGCACACCGGTCGTTACCGGAACCCCGACGGCCGCAGCCGGGCGCGTGGCGACGGCGGGCACGTCCAGTTTCGCGAATTCGCGCTCGCGCACTTCCTGCCCGGTCGTCAGGTCCTTGATCGCGTTCTCGAACGGATATTTGCTCGCCCGGACGAACGTGCCGCAGCCTTCGGTGTCGCAATGGGCATAGGCGCTTTCGGCATTCACATGGACGTTGCGGAAGCGGATGTCGCCCGAATTGAACAGCCGGACGGCGGTGTCCATCGGCTTGGCGGTGCGGGTGACGCGATAGCCGTGATAGTTGGCGAACAGGATGTTGCGGCTGTCGTGGAATTCAGTCGACACCGCATAGACGCCGTCGCGGACTTCCTGTTCGGTCTGGGGGGCCAGAAACTCCCAATTCTCGACGTTGCGCAACACGATCTCGTTCTTGAAATGATGTTCGGCCGACAATTCGTAGACGTGGCCGGGGGTTTTCGTGTCGCTGACATAGAAGCCGGTGGAGGCGAGGCCGTTCGGGGTCCAGATCGCGTTGAACGTGCCGCCGCCGCCATCGGTGACCCAGATGCTGGCCTGCTGCCCGTCCCAGCGCGCTTGCGGGTCGATGCCGCCGCCGCTCGCCTTGCCCTGATTGTAGAGTACCGGGCCGTGGATGCGGACGTCGTTGACCATCGACCGTTCGCCCGCGCGCCAGATCAGGTTGGACGCACGCGGGTTCACGCCCCCGGCATAGAGACCGAGCCCATAGACGATCGCGCTGCCGCCGCGCGCACTCTCGACCATCGCTTTCGCGCCGCCGACACCCGCGAAACGGGGCGCGTTGTCGGGCAGATAGAGCTGCGTCTGGTTCGGATGGAGCGCGATCAGGACGCTGTCGGGGCGCAGCTTCAGCGTATCCGTGATGCGGTAGCGGCCGGTCGGCAGATAGACGACGCGGTGGGCATCGACCGCACGTTGCAGCGCGGCGGTGTCGTCGGTCTGGTCGTCGCCCTTGGCACCGAGCGTTCGGGCGTTGGCCCATTCGCGAACGGGCGGCAGCAGCGGCAATGCCGGCGCGGTGCGTGCCGGGGCGGTGGCGAGCGGCGTCATGGTGATGTCGGTCGCGGTCTTGCCCATCTCGCCGACTGTTGCGAGCTTCAGCCCGTGCGAAAAGTCGGCGACGCGCCACTGCGCGCCCTGCCCGCGGATCGTCCGGCCGCTCTCGCGGAACTGTGCGAAGACCGGCGTATTCACCCCGACCGCATTGTCGAACCCGATTTGGGTGAAGACGCTTTGTTCGCTGGAGATGACGACACCGGCGCGGCTGACATTCTCGAACCGGACGTTCTTGCCCCATAGCGAGTCCGAATAGCCGCGATCGATCTCGATCCCGACCGGCGTATCGCGGATTGCAACGTTCACCAGCGTCAGGTCGACCTCATGCTCGCGGATCGCGGCGTCGCGCTGGCCCGAAAACTCTGAATCGATCAGCGTGAACTGCCATGCCGGCGACGTCTTTTCGGTGACGATGCCGTAGCGGCCGCCGAAAAAGCGCAGATTGTCGGCTTCGTTGCCCGCCTGATAGACGCCGGCAAAGCCCGAGCCGAGGCGGAAATCGATATGGCGCAAAAACCCATGCTGCGCGACGCGGGAGCGTACCGCGACGGCACCGGCATTGCCGTTGCCGATCTCGAAATCGACATTCGCCAACGCAGAGTAGAAGGTGGTCGAGGTCGCATCGAACACTGCGTCATTGGCCGGAACGCTGGTGGGCGGCGGCACCGGCGGCTTGCCGGCGCGATACTGATCCTCGCCGGTGAAGCTCAGCATGGCCCCGATGCCGGTCGCATAGCCCGGCGTATTGTCGGCAAGGACGAAGACGGGACGCGTCGGCCCGATGCCGAACATCCGCACGCCCGACCGCAGGAACACGGTGCGCGAGATGCGATACCGGCCGGAGGGCAGGAAGACCACGCCGCCCCCGCCGCGCTGCCGGTCGGCGGCGACCGCATCGATCGCCTGCTGGATCGCGGCGGTGTCGTCCGCGCGTCCGTCGCCGACGCCCCGGACCGTCACCGCGCGCGGATCGTCGGGGGCGGTCAGGAATACCGAGGTCGACTGCGCGAGGGCAGGAACGGGCGCGAGCAGGGTCGCGGCGAACAGCAGGCCGTACACCTTCATGGGGGAGGCTCCGTCGATATGGGGTGCCGGGGCGGGTGCCCCGGACGAAGGTCAGGCGGGGTGCGGCACCAGCGACTGCGCCGCGATCGCGACCTGCGTGCGATTCTGCACGTTCAGCTTGCGCATCAACGCCGTCATGTGCGCCTTCACCGTCGCTTCGGCGATGCCGAGGTCGTGGGCGATCTGCTTGTTGAACTGTCCCGAACGGACGCCGCACAGGACCTTCACCTGTGTCGGCGTCAGTCGCACCGCCATGCCGACGTCGCAGCTTCGCGGCCTCGCCGTGCGGGCTTCCATGGTTGCCCCTGTCATCGCACTCTCCCAAGTGACATCGCCCCGTTATGCCGCGTCGGGCGGTCGCAGGGCGGGTGTGTTTCGTTCCGGTTTCCCCGGAATCGGTTGGACAGGTTTCAGTATGTTCGACTATGACGATCATATTCAAGCGATTTTTTCCGAAAAATCGGTATGATCTGTTGGACAACTCGCACGGCATGACCGCAGCGGGTGCGCTTTGGGGAGGGTGTCGATGCCGCAGCGAAACATGCATGGGGTTGCCCGATGACCGGTGGCAGCGACCTGCGGCTGGTCGGGGCCGCGATCGCCGGTATCGCGCTTGCGATCGTGATGATCGTGCGCGGCCGGCTGCACCCGTTCATGGGGTTGCTGTGCGGTGCCTTTGCCGTCGGGCTGCTCGCCGGACTGCCGCTGATCGACACTGCAAAGGCGGTGCAGAAGGGCGTCGGCGACATCATCGGCGGCACCGGGCTGGTCGTGGCCCTCGGCCTGTCGCTCGGCGCGATGCTGCATCTGTCGGGCGCGGCGTCGGCGCTGGCCAACAGCGCGCTGCGGCTGACCGGGCCACGCGCCGCGCCATGGGCGACGCTGGGCATCGCCATCGTGATCGGCCTGCCCCTGTTCTTCGAAACCGGGCTGGTCCTGCTGCTGCCGATCGTGGTCGCGGCGGCCAAGGCGATGGCAGGCGGGGCGACGCCGGAGGAGCGCGACGCGGCGAAGCTGCGGCTCATCATGCCCGCGCTCGCCGGGCTGGGCGTGGTCCATGCACTCGTCCCGCCGCACCCCGGGCCGTTGCTCGCGGTCGAGGCGCTGGGGGCCGATCTCGGCCTCACCATGCTGTATGGGGTCGTGATCGCCATCCCGATCGCGATCCTCGCCGGACCGGTGCTGGCGCGGTTCGTAACCCCCGGCATCCGCCTGACCGAGCCGGTGCTGAGCGATCCGATGATCGATCTGGACACGCCGTCGCGGGGGCGGGCGTTGTTCATCGTGCTGCTGCCGATCGTGCTGATCGCGTCGGGCGAACTGGCCAAGCTGGTGCCGGCCCTTGCCGACTCGGCGATCCTTGCCGCCGCCGCCAATCCGGTGCTGGCACTGCTGATCGCCAACCTGATGGCGCTGCCGCTCCTGTTCGGGCGGCGGTTGAGCGAGGCGGCGATCCAGGAATCGATCTGGCACGAAACGATGGGCGCGGCGGGCGCGATCCTGCTGGCGATCGGTGCGGGCGGCGCGTTGAAGCAGGTGCTGGTCAGCGCCGGACTCTCCGACCTGCTCGCACGGGTGGTCATGATGTATGCGATTTCGCCGCTGCTGCTTGGCTGGCTGGTCGCGGTGGGTATCCGGCTGGCCGCGGGATCGGCGACCGTCGCCACCATCACCGCCGTCGGCGTCATGCCCGGCGTCGTCGCCGCATCGGGGGCCTCGCCCGAACTGGTCGTGCTGGCGATCGGCGCGGGATCGGTGTTCTTCAGCCATGTGAACGATCCGGGCTTCTGGCTGGTAAAGGGCTATATGGGCACCAGCACCGCCGATACGTTCCGGACCTGGTCGCTGCTGGAAACGGTGATTTCGGTCGCCGGCCTCATCATGGTCGCGGGACTGAGCTACATCATCTGATTCGATCAACGTGACGGAGAGGACGTGCAGCCGTGACGGGCGAAAGACTGGCGGATCGCGCCTATACGGCGATCGTACGGATCATCGACGAAGAGGATCTGGCTGCCGGCGACCGGCTGCCGTCCGAAGCGCGGCTGGCAGAGATGTTCGGCATGTCGCGCACCATCGTGCGCGAGGCGCTGGTCCGCCTTGCCGCCGATGGCATTACCGAGGCGCGTCGCGGCGCCGGTTCCTATGTGAAGCGCCGCCCGTCCGAACGGCTCGGTGCGCATGTGCCGCTCGACGGGCTGGCGGCGACGCTCGGTACCTATGAGGTGCGTTTCGTGGTCGAGGCGGAGGCGGCGCGGCTGGCGGCGCAGCGCCGCTCGCACCATGACCTCGACGTGATCGAGAAGCGTCTGGCGGCGCTGCGCGGCGCATTGCTGTCGAGCGCCCCTGCGCATGACGAGGACTGGCTGCTGCATCGTGCGATTTCCGAAGCGACCGGCAACGACGCCTTTGTCGAGATTTTCGACAAGCTGCAGGAAGGGGTGATGCGGATTCTGCGCGCCGGGGTCGACATTTCGCGCGCCCGCCCGCCGCAGGTGATCGAGGCGATGATGGAGGAACATGACGCGATCGTCGACGCCATCCGCACGCAGGACGGCGACGGTGCGGCGCTGGCGATGCGCTGGCACCTGTCGCAGGGGCGCAAGCGGCTGATGCCGTAGCGATCGATCGCGGTCCGCAGGCGAATTTCCTCGGCACCCCGCATCAGGTCGGGACCTCTGCCAAACTCCTCCGCCGGGGTACGGCTCCGTTTGGTTTGGCGCGCGACGTTCGCACAGGTCTCGATCAGGTCCGGGGTAAAAGGGGGTGGCTGGCGGCGTCACCACCGACGTACTGCAGCACGGCCTCCGCCAGCCGTTCGACCGGCCAGCCACAGGGCAGCACCAGCGCGCACTCGTCCGGCGCGGGGCGTTCGAGCGTGGCGAACTGACTGTCGAGCAGGCTGGCGGGCATGTAATGTCCCGCGCGCGCGGCCAGCCGTTCGGCGATGGTTGCCCGTTCGCCGTCGAGCAGCACGAACAGCAGCGGCACACCGCTCACGCGGCCGAGGTGCTGGCGATAGTCCCGCTTCAGCGCCGAGCAGGCGGCGACGGCGATGCCATCGTCCCGCACCGCCGCCCCGATCGCCGCGCCGAGCCGATCCAGCCATGGCCAGCGATCCGCATCGTCGAGCGGATGACCGCCACGCATTTTGGCGACATTGGCGGCCCCGTGAAACGCGTCGCCCTCGAACGCGGCGCAGCCCAGCCGCGTGGCGAGGTGGTGCATCATGGTCGTCTTGCCGCAACCGCTCACCCCCATGGCGACGATCGCACGGCGGGCAAGGGCGGCGGGGGGCGATGGTACGGGCAGGGGGTTCGTCCTTGCTCCCGATCCGGTCGATGCGGCCGGGGCGGTTCCTGCGCGGTTTCTGCCCGGATCGGAACGTGCTGACCATCACGACCTTGGTCGTGGTCGCACCCATGAACCGCGACCATGGTCGTAGATGTTACCGCGAACATCATCCGCTATGACCGCTGCAACGGTTCGCACCCCGGACGGGTGACGGACTGATCAAAAAGCTTTGGGGGTTGGATGATGGATCGCTTTTCGCCTGATCGCTGCCGTCTGGGCACGAGCCTGCTCGCACTGGCCTGTGCGCTGGGTGCCGCGCCCGCCTCCGCGCAGACCACGCCAGCCGTGCCGGCCGCTGCGCCACAGGACGTGGCGCTCGAACGCGAGCAGACACCGGAACAGGATGCGGCGGACATCGTCGTCACCGGCAGCCGCATCGTCGCCAACGGCTTCAACGCGCCGACGCCCACGACGGTCATCGGCGAAGAGCAGATCGCCAACAACGCCCAGCCGAACATCTTCAACACGATCCAGCAATTGCCGTCCTTGCAGGGGTCGACCGGCGCGTCGACCGGAACCTTCAGCACGTCCAGCGGGACGCAGGGGCTCAGCTCCTTTTCGCTGCGCGGACTGCAACCGATCCGCACGCTGACGCTGCTCGACGGCCAGCGCGTCGTCGGTGCCAATGTGACCGGCGTGCCGGATATCAGCATGTTTCCGCAGCTGCTGGTCAAGCGTGTCGACATCGTCAACGGCGGCGCGTCGGCATCCTATGGATCGGACGCCGTCGGCGGCGTGGTCAACTTCATCACCGATACCCGGTTCAAGGGGTTCAAGGCCAACGTCCTTGGCAGCATCACCACCTATGGCGACGACGAGACCGCGCTGGTGCAGGCCGCCTATGGCACGTCGTTCATGGGCGACCGGCTGCACCTGATCGTCAGCGGCGAATATGATCATGAGGGCGGGGTCGGCCCCGGCAATTACGGCACCGACCTTGCCGGCCGCCGCGACTGGCACCGCGCGTCGACGCTGCTGAACTCCGGGATCACCAGCGGACCCGGACCGCAATTCACCTATTCCGATTTCGCACAGCCCTATCAGTACGCCAAATACGGCCTCATCAACAACGGCCCGTTGCAGGGCATCGCCTTTGATGCGAACGGTACGCCGGTCAATTTCAACTACGGATCGGGCGGCACGCCGCTCGGCAATGGCCGCGTGTCGAACTGCTATCCGGGCAATTCCTTCTGCGTCGGCGGTGACCTGTCCGGTGCGCCGGGGTCGAGCGCGTCGCTGAAATCGAAGCTGGAGCGCATGAACGGCTATGGCCGGATCGGCTTCGATCTCGATGCCAGCAACGAGATTTACGGCACGGTCAACATCGCGCAGGTGAAGACCAGCAACCAGCCGAGCCCGGGCTATAACCGCCCCAACCTGACCGTACAGTGTGCCAATCCGTTCCTACCGCAGCTGATCCGCGATCGTTGCGCCACCGCCGGCATCACCTCGTTCAACTTCGGGTCGAGCAACGGGCAACTGCCCAACCAGCTCGTCCAGACCGATCGCGACCAGTATCGCTTCGTCGTCGGGGCGAAGGGCAAGGTCGCGGTCGTCGGGACCGACTGGACCTATGACGCCTATTATCAGCACGGCACGACGAAGGTCGCGATCGATGTCGACCGCATCGTGCTGCAACCGCGCTATGTCGCCGCGACCAATGCGGTGGTGCTGAACGGCGCGATCGTGTGCGCCGATGCGCGCGCCCGGGCGCTGGGGTGTCAGCCGATCAATATCTTCGGCGATTTCCGCCCGAGCCAGGCTGCGCTCGACTATCTCATGCCGCAGGCCGGCCCGCTTCAGCGCACCACGCTGAAGCAGGATGTCGCCAGCCTCAACTTTTCCGGCCAGCCGGTCGATCTGTGGGCGGGGCCGCTGTCGGTCGCGTTCGGCGGCGAATATCGCCGCGAATATTACCGGGTCCGCGGCGACGCGTACGGCGCGGGCGTGGCCGACGTCAGTCCCAACAGCGCGCTGTACCCTGCCGATCCGCTGCTGAACGCGGCGCAGGGCAGCAACTGGGCGGCCGGCAACTACAAGAACGGGACGGGCAAATACGACGTCCTCGAAGGGTTCGTCGAGATCAATCTGCCGCTGGTGGACAGCGACGTCGCCGGTCGCGCCAATCTGAACGCTGCCGCGCGCCTCACCGATTACAGCACGTCGGGGACGATCTGGGCATGGAAGGTCGGCGGCACCTGGGCCACGCCGTTCGACGGGCTGACGCTGCGCGCGGTCACGTCGCGCGACGTGCGTGCCCCGAACCTGTCCGAACTGTTCGCCGCACCGACGGTCACCACGCTGCCGAGCTTCAACGATCCGTTCCGCAACGTCGCGGTACAGGTGTTCCAGAACACCGTCGGCAATCCGAACCTGCGGCCCGAAACCGCTCGCGATACCGAACTCGGTATCGTCTATGCGCGTCCGTCATGGCTGCCGGGGCTGAGCCTGTCGGTCGACTATTACCAGATCAAGCTGAACGGCGTCGTCTCCAGCCTGTCGCCCGACCAGATCGTGCGCTTCTGTTTCGAAGGGGATCAGACGTTCTGCGGCGGTTTCCAGCTCGACGGGCCGCAGGGCAGCAACTTCGTCAATGTGCAGCCGTTCAACCTCGCGTCGTGGAAAACCAGCGGGTTCAATCTGGAGGCCAGCTATCAATGGCGCCAGCCGCTAGGCCTGCCGGGCAATTTCACGATCCGCGCACTGGGTACCCATGTCCGCGAATTCATTGTCGATGCCGGGATCGCGGGCGTCGCCAAACGCGACGATGCCGGTGCCAACAGCGGTGCCATTCCCGACTGGAAATGGCTGGCAACGCAAACCTATGACAGCGGCCGGCTGACGCTGACCGTACAGGAACGCTGGTTTTCCGACGGTGTGTTCAACAACAATTATGTCGTCTGCCAGACCGACTGCCCTGTTTCGACCGGCAACTACAACACCGTGAATTTCAACCGGATGAAGGGCGAATTCTACCTCGACCTTGGCGCGTCGTTCAAGATTACCGATTATGCGGTCCTGTATGGCAAGGTCGACAACGTCATGGACAATGATCCGACCCCGTCGCCGCAGACCAACACCGGGCTCGACGTGAACCCGGCGCTCTACGACACGCTGGGCCGTACCTACCGGGCGGGCCTTCGCTTTACCTTCTGATCCGGGTCGGCGTCCGCAATCGTGCGTTCTATAGGCAGGATCAGTCCGACGACGTAACGCAGGACAGTCTGGTGGCCGTACCGGGCTGCGCGGCGACCGGCATCGGCGCGGCGACCGCCTCGCCGATCAGCAGCAGCGCAGGGTCGCTGTCGCTGATCGCGTCGACCAGAAAGGCGAGCGCCGACAGCCGGCCGCGGATGATGCGTTCGGTCGGCAGAGATACGTTGACCGCGACCATGACCGGCGTGTCGGCGGCGCGGCCGGCGGCGATCAGTTCGCGGGCGACCTCCTGCGCGGCGGCGCGGCCCATATAGATAGCGAGCGTCGCGTCGGCGGCGGCCAGCGTCTGCCAGTCGAGGTCGAGCGCCTCGCCGGCACGGGCATGGGCGGTGACGAAAGTCAGCTTGCGCGCAAGGCCGCGCAGCGTCAGCGAAACGCCGCCCGACGCCGCCGCCGCGCTGGCGGCGGTGATGCCGGGGCAGATGCGCGTCGCGACGCCGTGCGCGGCCAGATGCTCGATCTCTTCGGTCGACCGGCCGAAGATCGACGCATCGCCGCCTTTCAGCCGCACGACGCGCTGGCCCGCCAGTGCGGCGTCGGCGAGCAGGTCGTTGATCGATCGCTGATCCTTCGAATGGCGGCCCGACCGCTTGCCGACGGGCACGCGCGCGACCTGCGCCGGGATCAGGTCGAGGACGCCCGGCCCGACCAGCGCGTCGTAGAATACGATGTCGGCGGCGGCGATCAGCCGTTCGGCCTTGCGCGTCAGCAGGTCGGGGTCGCCGGGACCGGCCCCGACCAGCCAGACCATGCCGGGGGTGAAATCATGCGGCATGGGTCGATCCTTTCGATTGCAGCAGCTTGGCGAGCGCCGGGCGACACGACCCGCAATTGGTGCCCGCGCCGATCGCGTGGCCGATCGCGGCGACGTCGGTCAGCCGCTGGTCGGCGATGGTGGTCAGGATGGTGTTGAGGCCGATGTCGAAGCAGGCGCAGACGATCGGGCCACGCTCGACCTGTACCCCCGGCGCACGGCCGGCGAGCAGGGTCGGGGCCGCATTCGCCTCGGCGAGTTGCGCGACCAGCCAGTCGCGCGGCGGCAGCGATCCATCGCGGGTGACGAACAGCGCGGCGGCCAGCCGTCCGTCCTGCACGATCGCGGTGCGGCGCGTGCCGCGCGCGCTGTCGATCGCCTCGATCCGTTCGCCACGCGGGAGCAGCACGTCGAGCCGGGCGGCATCGCCGTCGCCAGCCAGATCCCAGACAGTGCCGCAGGGGACCGCGATGCGCGTCGCCCACAGGCAGTCGGGTCGCGGAGTTTCGTCGCGCACGATCAGAAAACCGCGCCAGCCGCACGCGACGGCGGTGATGCGCGCCGGGGTCGCCTTGAACCCCGGCTGACCCGAAACCGGATCGGCCAGCGGGCGGGGCAGGCGGCCCGAGCGGCCCCCGGTCGAGGTGCGGTCGGTCCAGTGGATCGGCACGAACAACTCGCCGGGCCGCTGGGTCGGCGTCACCTGCGCACGGTACAGGCTGTCGCCCTGCGGCGTTGCGACCCGGGCGAGGCCGCCATCGGCGATGCCGAGGCGTTGGGCATCGTCGGGATGGACCTCGACCAGCGGCTCCTCGCGGTGGCGCGCCAGTTTGGGGCTCAGGCCCGTGCGAGTCATGGTGTGCCACTGATCGCGATAGCGCCCGGTGTTCAGCGTCATCGGCCAGGCGTCGAGCGTCCCGGCGACCGGTTTCTGCGCGACCGACACCATGCGGGCGCGGCCGTCGGGGGTCGAGAAACGGCCATCGGCGAAGGGCGTCTCGTCCCAGCGGAACGGCTGCATCGCGTCATAGTCGGTGTTGCCGCGTGCGGCGTGCCCCGGCAGCGCGAAGCGGCGCGCGCCGTCATTCTGATAGGTCGACAGCCGGCAATGCTCGCGCCAGATGTCGGCGGGCCGGTCATAGGCAAAGGCACTGTTCCAGCCCATGCGCTGCGCGACCTGCGCGATGATCCACCAGTCGGGCTTGGCCTCGCCGGGCAGCGGCAGGAACGCGCGCTGGCGGCTGACGACGCGTTCCGAATTGGTGACGGTTCCGTCCTTTTCGCCCCATGCGGCGGCGGGCAGGCGGACATGGGCATAGGCCGACGTATCGGTATCGGCGATCACGTCGGACACGACGACGAACGGGCAGTCGGCCAGCGCGGCGCGGACGCGGTCGGCATCGGGCATCGACACGGCGGGGTTGGTCGCCATGATCCACACCGCCTTGACCCGACCCTCGCCGATGGCGCGGAACAAATCGACCGCCTTCAGCCCCGGCGCGGTCGCCATGGTCGGCGCGCCCCAGAAGCGGCCGACCCGCGCCACATTGTCGGGCGCAAAGTCCATATGCGCGGCGAGCGTGGTGGCGAGGCCGCCGACCTCGCGCCCGCCCATCGCGTTGGGCTGGCCGGTGATCGAAAAGGGCGCGGCACCGGGCTTGCCGATGCGGCCGGTGGCGAGGTGGACGTTGACGATTGCATTGACCTGATCGGTGCCGGTCAGCGACTGGTTGATGCCCTGGCTGAACATCGTGACGGTGCGCGGGGTGGCGGCGAACCATTCGTAGAAGCGGCGCAGATCGGCGGCGGGCAGGTCGCAGGTTTTCGCGACCGACCACAGGTCATAGCCGTCGGCCAGCTTGTCCCAAAAACCATCGGGCACCGCGACATGCGCGTCGAGATATGTCTGATCGAGCACGCCCGTATCGCGGCACCATGCCAGCAACCCGTTCATCAGGGCGACGTCGGTGCCGGGCTTTACGGGGAGGTGCAGGTCGGCTTCGTCGGCGGTTTCGGTCCGGCGCGGATCGATCACGACCAGCTTCGCCCCGGCGTCGCAGCGGGCGCGGATGCGCTGATACACGATCGGGTGGCACCAGGCGGTGTTCGACCCGACCAGCACGATCAGGTCGGCGACGTCGAGGTCGCTGTAATTGGCGGGAACGACGTCCTCGCCGAACGCGCGCAGATGTCCGGCGACCGCGCTCGACATGCACAGCCGCGAATTGGTGTCGATGTTCGCCGAACCGATGAAGCCCTTCATCAGCTTGTTGGCGACGTAATAGTCCTCGGTCAGCAACTGGCCGGAGACGTAGAAGGCGACGCTGTCGGGGCCATGCTGCGCGATGGTGTCGCGAAAGCGTCTGGCGACGAGGTCGAGCGCCTTGTCCCACGACGCTTGTTTGCGGCCGATCATGGGGTGGAGGAGCCGGCCCTCCAGCCCGATCGTCTCGCCGAGATGGGTGCCCTTGGAACACAGCCGTCCGGCATTGGCGGGATGGTCGGGGTCGCCGGCGATGGTGGCGGCGCGGGGGCCGGTGGGCGTGGCGACGATACCGCAGCCGACCCCGCAATAAGCGCAGGTGGTTTTGACTGTCATCAAATCCTCCCCGCTTTGCGGGGAGGGGGACCAGCCGCAGGCTGGTGGAGGGGCGTTGCCGCAGACGCAACCGCTGCGTACGCGGCGCTCCCCCTCCACCACGCCCTACGGGCGCGGTCCCCCTCCCCATATATGGGGAGGATTTTCCGGTTCACGCCGCCACCTTCAGCGCGCTGGCGCGGCAGATCAGCACCCGCCCGCCGCTGATCTTCACCGGCACCGTCGGCGTACAGCCCTTGTCCTCGCCCATCGCCTCGCCGGTCGCCAGCGCGATGCGCCAGTTGTGCAACGGGCAAGCGACCGCACCGCCATGGACGATGCCCTGGCTCAGCCGCCCGCCCTTGTGCGGGCAGCGATCGGCCAGCGCGAAAACCTTGCCCTCGCCGGTGCGGAACACCGCGATGTCGTCGCCGCCGGTGACCTGTACGGTGCGGCTGCCGCGCACCGGGATTTCATCGACCCAGCCGATATCGAGCCATTCGCCGATCATGCCATTTCCTCCGTCGCGCGGGTGGGGGTGAAGGTCGCCATCGGCGCGTGATGTTCGCGTTCGGCCCCGGCGACGCGTGCCGCCCACGGATCGTCCTGCATGAACTGCTGCGAGAACGCGAAGCGTTCGGCCAGCGCGTCGCGGCCCGCCGCATCGTCGGCGATGCGCGCGCGGACATACTCGACACCGACCCGCTCGATCCACGGCGCGGTCCGTTCCAGATAGCGCGCTTCCTCACGGTACAACTGGATGAAGGCGGCGCAATACTGCATCGCCTCTTCCTCGGTCGCGACCTTGCACAGGAAATCGGTCGCGCGGACCTTGATCCCGCCATTGCCGCCGACCGACAATTCGTAACCGCTGTCGACGCAGACGACGCCGAAGTCCTTGATCGTCGCCTCCGCACAATTGCGCGGGCAGCCGCTGACCGCGATCTTGAACTTGTGGGGCATCCACGACCCCCACGTCATCCGTTCGACCTTGACGCCCAAGCCGGTCGAATCCTGCGTGCCGAAGCGGCACCATTCGGAGCCGACACAGGTCTTCACCGTCCGCAACGACTTGCCATAGGCGTGGCCGCTGACCATGCCCGCCGCATTCAGATCGGCCCAGACGGCGGGCAGATCCTCACGCTTGATGCCGAAGATATCGAGCCGCTGGCCGCCCGTCACCTTCACCATCGGTGCGTCGTACTTCTCGACGACATCGGCGATCGCGCGCAGCTCGCGTGGGGAAGTCAGGCCGCCCCACATGCGCGGCACCACCGAATAGGTGCCGTCCTTCTGGATGTTGGCGTGGAGGCGTTCGTTGACGAAGCGGCTTTGCTGATCGTCCTTGTAGACACCGGGCAGGGCGCACAGCAGATAGTAATTGAGCGCCGGCCGGCACGACGAACAGCCATCGGGCGTCGACCAGTGCAGCTTCTGCATGACTTCGGGGATCGAGCGCATGTCCTGGCGGACGATCTCGCGCCGGACATCGTCATGGCCGAAGCTGGTGCATTTGCACATCGTCTTGGGGCCGGCCTGCACCTCGTCGCCCAGCGTCAGCGCGAGGATGGTTTCGACCAGCCCGGTGCACGATCCGCACGATGCCGACGCCTTGCACGTCGCGCGCACCGCGTCGAGGCTGTGCGCGCCCTTGGCGATGCAGCCGACCACCTGTCCCTTGGTCACGCCGTTGCAGCCGCAAATCTCCGCATTGTCGGAGAGCGCCGCAACGGCCGACTTAGGGTCCGCCTGCGCCCCTCCCGAAGCGAAGGCCTGTCCGAAAATCAACAGGTCGCGGATCGCGCCGATATCCTCGCCGCGCTTGAGCAGGTCGAAATACCAGTTGCCGTCGGCGGTATCGCCGTACAGCACCGCACCGACGATGCGGTCGTCCTTGACCACCACCCGCTTGTACACGCCACGGCTGGCGTCGCGCAGGACGATGTCCTCCGCGCCCGCGCCGCCCGAAAAGTCGCCGGCCGAAAAGACGTCGAGCCCGGCGACCTTCAGCTTGGTCGAGGTTACCGATCCGCGATAGCCGCTATGCGCGTCGGTCAGGCCATCGGCCAGCGCGCGGCACATGTCCCATAGCGGCGCGACGAGGCCATACACGTTGCCGTCATGCTCGACACATTCGCCGACAGCGAGGATCGCGGGATCGCTGGTGACCATATGGTCGTCGACCTGAATGCCACGCCCGACCGCAAGGCCGGCCGCGCGCGCCAGTGCCACCGACGGGCGGATGCCGACCGCCATCACGACGAGCGAGGCGGGAATCAGCGTCCCGTCCTTCAGCCGCACACCCTCCACCGCGTCGCTGCCGACGATCTCGGCGGTGTCAGCGCCGGTCAGGATCGTCTGGCCGCGCGCTTCCAGTGCGGACTTGAGCAGCCAGCCCGCCGCTTCATCGAGCTGCCGTTCCATCAGCGTCGGCATGATGTGCAGCACGGTCACCTTCATGCCGCGCAGCGACAGGCCGTGCGCCGCCTCCAGCCCAAGCAGGCCGCCGCCGATCACCACCGCGCTGCCACCCTTTTCGGCGGCGGCGAGCATGTGGTCGACATCCTTCATGTCGCGGAAACCGATGACGCCGGGCAGGTCCTTGCCGGGGACGGGGATGATGAACGGATCGGAGCCGGTCGCGATCAGCAGCCGGTCATAGCCGGTGACCCGGCCCGACCGCGCGGTCACGGTCCTATCCGCACGGTCGATCGCGACTACAGGATCGCCCGCGACCAGTTCGATCGCGTTCTGTGCGTACCAGTCGGCGTCGTTGATGACGATCTGTTCGAACGTCTTGTCTCCGGCAAGCACCGGCGACAGCATGATGCGGTTATAGTTCACATGCGGTTCGGCACCGAAGATGGTGACGCGGTACCGGGCAGGGTCGCGGGCCAGCAGTTCCTCGACCGCGCGGCATCCGGCCATGCCGTTGCCGATCACGACAAGGTGTTCGCGGGTGTCGACGCCGGGGGTGAGAGGTTCGTGTTTCATCGATGGGGTCCGTGGCAAGGGGATGGGGTTCAGATCCGGACGCCGTCGGCGGCGGTCCATTCGCGACGCCAGCGGCCCTTGACCATGGTCAGCGTGGCGAAGGCGATCAGGGCGAGCGTGGCGAAGATCAGGAACCCGCTCTGGAAGCTACCGGTCAGTTGCTTGGCGAGGCCGAGCGAGGAGGCGAGGTAGAAACCGCCGATCCCGCCGGCCATGCCGACCAGCCCGGTCATCACGCCGATTTCGGCGGCGAAACGCTGCGGCACCAGCTGGAACACCGCGCCGTTGCCGGTGCCGAGTGCCAGCATGGCGAGGACGAACAGGGTCAGCGCCGCTTCGACGCTATCGGCCTGACCGACGCCGGCCAGCGCGGCTGCGGCGACGACGAACACCACCGACAGCGCCTTCACGCCCCCGACCTTGTCGGCCAGCGCGCCCCCCATCGGTCGCACCAGCGATCCGGCAAAGACGCAGGCGGCGGTGCAATAGCCGGCGGTGATAGTGGTCAGCCCGAACCGGTCGGTGAAGTAGATCGGCAGCGAGGCGGCGAGGCCGACGAACCCGCCGAAGGTGACGGCGTAGAAGCCCATCAGCCACCACGCATCGCCCTGCTTCAACGGCAGGAAATACTCGGTCAGCTTGCGGGCGGGCGGCGCGTTCGGCGCGTCCTTCGCCATCACCATATAGGCGACGAACACCAGCGTCAGGGGCAAGCAGGCGAGGCCCAGCACCGCATTCCACCCGAACAGCTTGGCTAGCGTCGGCGCGAACAAGGCGGCCAGCACCGTGCCCGAATTGCCCATGCCGGCCAGACCCATCGCCTTGCCCTGATGCTCGGGCGGATACCAACGGCTGGCGAGCGGCAGGGCGATCGCGAAGCTGGCTCCTGCGAACCCCAGGATGACGCCCAGCGCGAGCGTGCCGGCAAAGCTGTTCACCCCCAGCGTCCATGCGCTGAACAGTCCGGCGATGACGATGATCTGGCTGATCGCGCCGGCGCGCTTCGGCCCGATGCGGTCGACCAGCAGGCCGTTGACGACGCGCAGCAGCGCCCCGGTCAGTGTCGGCACCGCGACCATCAGACCCTTTTGCGCCGGGGTCAGCAACAGCGTCTTGGCGATGTCGGGCGCGAGCGGGCCGAGCAGCACCCACACCATGAAGGCGAGGTCGAAATACAGGAACGCCGCGATCAGCGTCGGCGTATGTCCGCTGGACCAGAAGCTTTCCGGTTTGGCGGCGGTATCGTCTTTCCAATAGGCGGTAGCCATGGCAGTTCCCCGAATGCGATGGACAAAGAAAAAGCCGCCCCGACGCGGCCCTGTTCGGGCGCATCGGAGCGGCTTCGTTGCCGTGTGGCGATCATCGATCGCCCGACGCTATCGGTCCCGCCGTTGGAACCGGTTCGCGCTTATCTCGTGCCCGACGCCATTGCCGGACCCTGCGAAGATGACCGATTCGCTACGATCATGCAAGGCCTTTCGCAGTGCAGCATAATTTGCGACGAACGGAGTATGTACTCGGTTCGTCGCACTTCAAGCGCGCCGGCAAAACCCGATACGTGTAACCTTCGCCAACTTCCGCGCGCCGACGCCCGATATCGTCAGGGCAGCGCTCGCAAATACCCCGCGATATCGTCGGGATCGAACGACCGCCCATCGAAGAACGGATCGCTGCCGAGCATCAGCCGACCCTGGGTCGAACCGGCCGCGACGGTCCCGCCGATCGCGCCCTCCAGCTTCGAACTGGCACCGGGCAGGGGTGCGCCCGACCCGGCCAGCGCCGCCCGGTACAGATCGGGGCGGAACGTGTTTTGCGCAAACCGGGCTTCGTCTGCCGCGACCGGCGTGCCGTCCCACCGCGCCATCTGCGAATACAGCCACGCCGCCTGACTGCGCCACGGGAAATTGGCCGCCTCGCGATACTGGAACATGAAGTCGGGAACATGGAGCGGCTCGGCACCCGCCACCACCCGCACCCGATCGCCGATGGCGCGCGCGATCGGATCGACCGGCGCGTCGAGATAGTCGGGACGGGCGAGGATCGCCGCGCTGGCATCGCGCGTCGCCGGATCGATGAAGTGCGCGGCGGCGGCGTGGAGCGCGCGGATCAGCCGCTGCACCACCTCGCCGCGCTCGCCGACCGTCTCCTCGCGCAGCGCCAGCACCTTTTCGACGCCGCGCCGCCAGATCTGGGCGGTGACCAGCGCGATCCGCCCCACGCCGCGATCGACCGCGACGCTGTTCCACGGTTCGCCGACGCAGATGCCGTCGACTTCGCCCACCGCCAGCGCATCGGCGGCAAAGGTGGGGCCGATGGTGACGATCTCGACATCCATGTCGGGCCGGATGCCGACCGCCGCCAGCCAGTAGCGCAGCATGTAGTTATGGCTCGAATAGCGATGTACCACGCCGAAGCGCAGCCGGCGCCCCGCCGCGAGGCGCGCCGCCGCCACGACCTTCAGCCGCGCGCCGAGCGTCACCGGATCGCCCAGACCGTCGCCGTCCAGCACCTTTTCCGCAAGCGGCAGCGCCAGCGTGATCGCATTGCCGTTCAGCCCCAGCACGAACGGTACCGCCAGCGGCACCGCCGGCCGCCCGCGTCCCAGCGCGGTGGCGATGGCGAGCGGCGCGACCATGTGCGCGGCGTCGGTATGGCCGTAGAGCAGCCGGTCGCGCACCGTCGCCCACGTCGTGTCGCGGACCAGTTCGATCTCCAAGCCCTCGGCTTCGGCAAATCCCTGTTCGCGGGCGAGGATGGGGAGCGCGGCATCGACCAGCGGCAGGAAACCGATGCGGATCTTGTCGTGCGCCATCACAGCCCTCCCATCAATGCGTCGCTGGTCAGGATCGCGTCTGCAATCTCGGCGATCCGCCGGTTCGACCGCATCGCCTGTGCGCGCAGCAGCGCGTAGGCGGCGGGTTCGTCGATCCCGCGCCGTTTCATCAGGATCGCCTTCGCCTTGTCGATCGTCGTCCGGTCGGCCAGCGCGCTCTTCGCCTCGACCAGTTCGGCCTGTAGCCGCGCGAACGCCTGAAACCGGCGGATGGCGAGGTCGAGGACCGGCTTGATCCGCTGCTTGGCAAGGCCATCGACGATATAGGCCGATACGCCGGCATCGACGGCGGCGGCGGTCGATTCGGCATCGCTCTGATCGACGAACATCGCGATCGGACGCGATATCGCGCGCGACACCGCGAAGAATTCCTCCAGCTCGTCACGGCTGGGGTTTTCGAGGTTGATGAGGATCACCTCGGCCGCCGCCGCCTCGACATCGGCGACCAGCCGGCGGGTGCCGTCGATGACGACGATATCGTCCAGCCCCGCCTCGCGCAGGCCGTCCGAAATGATCGCGGCGCGTGTGGTGCTGGTGTCGATGATCGCGATCCGCATGATCCCGCTACCCCCGAAGCTGACGCGCGGCCTGTGCCCCGCGCCAGCCGGGCGCGTCAAGCTATAGCGCGGTGAAGCGGAAATCGCGGAAGCGCGCGGTGCCCTGTCCCGCCGAATAAAGGCCGGGGCGCAGCATCAGGAACCCGCCGCGCACATTGTGGTGATAGCCCGACACCTCCATGCCGCGGTCGAAGCGTTGCCACGTCCGGCCATCGTCGCCGCTGGTGTGATAGGCGACGATGTGCCGGTCGTTGGTGACGCGCATCCGCATCCGCGCCCCATGCGGATTGGCCGGCCGCCCGCGTTCGATGCCATATTGATGGGTGACGAAGCGTTGTTCGTCGAACCCCAGTCCGCAATACAGCTTGTCGTCATAGAACAGGATCAGCCCCGCCGTCCCGCCCGGCGCGATCTCGATATCGCATTCGAAGCGATAGCCGGTATCGCCCGCGATCAGCAGCAGCGGCGCGCCGTCCGACGGCGCCTTACCCTTCGCATCGAGCAGCAGCGCGCCGTCCCGCACCCGCACCCGGCGGCGATCATCGGGCGTGGGGCGGAAGAAATTCCATTTGGTGCCGAGCGCAAGGGTCGAAAAATCGTCCGACAGCGCCTGCCCATGGCGCACGGCTTGGCCGCCCTTCGGCTTGGCGATCGGCTGCGACAGGTCGCCCCCGGTCATGCGGAACCAGCCATCGGGCGTCCATTCGACCGGGTCGAGCAACGCCTGTCGCCCCAGCGTCCAATAGCCGTTCTCATACCCGTGATAGACCGACCACCAGCTGCCGTCCGGTCCCTCGACCAGCGTCGCATGGCCACGCGACCACCATTTTTCGGCGAGCGACGTGGTGCGGACGATCGGGTTGCCGGGATGATGCTCCCACGGGCCATGGATCGATTTCGACCGTGCCGCGATCACCATATGCCCGGTCGGTGGCCCCGCCGTGCCGCCCACCGCAGTGACGAGGTAGAAATAGTCGCCATGCCGCGTGACCTTCGGCCCCTCGGGACTGAACCCCTCGACATCCCAGGTGTCGGGATAGCGCCATGGATCATAGACATGCTCGACCTTGCCGACGGTGCGCAGACCATCGTCGGACAGGCGGATGCGGTCGCCGCCCGACAGGAACAGCCAGCGCGACCCGTCCTCGCCGACCGCATGGCCCGGATCGATATGATCGGGCAGCTTCAGGTCGATCGGTTCCGACCACGGCCCGTCGATATGATCGGCCCAGATCACCCAGCTGGTCGTCGGGTTCTTGGTGGGCACGTACAGGTAATAGCGACCCTTGTGCTTCGTCAGTTCGGGCGCCCATACCGCACCGATATTCGTCGTCAGCGCGGCGGTGCGCGGGGTCCAGTTCACCAGGTCGCGCGAATGCCAGATGACCAGCCCCGGATAGGAATCGAAGGTCGAGAAGGTCATGTAATAATCGCGACCATCCTTCAGGATCGTCGGGTCGGGATGATCGCCCGCCATCAACGGGTTGAGGAAGCGCCCGTCGCCCAGATCGGCGATGCGCTGATGGTCGAACCCGCGTCGATAGGGCGGGGCAGGGGCGGGGGCCGCCGCACCCGCCGTGGGCAGCGTGGCGAGCGCGCCGCCCAGCGCCGCCCCCGCCATCACCCCCCGGCGCGAGAAGCCGCTCACATCTTCACCCGCGCGCCGACCAGCAGCGTGCGCCCGAAATGGTTGTTCTCGTAATTGCGGCGCGCATCGACATCGACGATCCGGCGGCGATAGGCGTCGGTCAGGTTCGTGCCCTCGATCGACAGTTCGAGGAAGTCGGTGAGCTTGTAGCGGATCGACGCATCGACGTTCGCGATCGAGTCATAGCCCTCGAAGATGTTGCCCGTTCCCGACCCGCCATCGACATAGGGACCGCGATACGCGACCGACGTGCGCGCGCTGAACCGGTCGTCCTCGTAATAGAGCGTCGCGTTGAACTGGCGCTTCGACACATTGTACAGCGTCTCGGTCCGGGTGACGGTCGGTAGTGCGCCGCCGGGCGTCGTCGCCGGACCCTGCTGCGTATAATCCGCATCGGACCGGACGAAGGTCGCGTTCACGATCCCGCCGAAATTGCGCAGCACGCCCGGCAGGAAACGGAACGGGGCCTGCAACGCGATCTCGATCCCGTCGAGCGACGCGCCCGTGCCGTTGCCGGTGGTCGAGATCGTCCAGATATCCTGCGACTGGAGCGCGGGGTTCAGCGCAGCGGGCGACGACGACACCAGCACCGATGGCGACAGCCCGGTTTCGGTGAAGGTGCCGCTGCGCGCGACCGCGACCGGGAAGCTGGCCACGTCCTTGCGGAACACCGCGACCGAGAAGGCCGATTGTGGCGCGAAATACCATTCGGCGGCCAGATCGTAATTGGTCGCGCGGAACGGATCGAGGAACGGGTTGCCCGTCGTGACCCGGAAATTGAACCCGTCGGCCGATCCGCCCGGCGTCAGGTTGCCGAGCGACGGCCGGGTGATGACTTTGGCGATCGCGCCCCGGACGATGATGTCGCTGGTCGGGTACAGCGCGACGTTCATCGAGGGCAGCCAATCCTCGTAATCGCGCTTCACGGTCACGTTGACGCCGCTGTTGATGCCATAGGACGACTGGTCGGTCCGGACATAGCGGATGCCGGCATTGGCGGCATATTCGAGGCCGAATACCGTGCCCTTGGCATCGAACTGCAGATAGCCGCCCTTCGTCTCCTCGACCACGCCGCGATTATTGCCGACGTCGAGCGCGAGCGGGCGGTTATACAGGCCGGTAAAGTCGGTCACCGCGTCGAAATTGGGGATCAGCCATTGCAGCGACGTGCCCGACGGCGCGTTCGATCCCTTCAGCGTGAACAGGTCCGACAGGGCATCGGTTGCCTGGAACCCATAGACCGCGGTCGGGCCGAAGGCGGTGCTGGCAGAGCAGGTGATCGTGCCCAGCACCAGATCGCGCCCGCCATTGCCGCACACCGCCGTGTCGCGGGTGAAGGCGGTGATGTCATAGTCGTAGCGCCGCCACATGCCGCCAGCACGGACCTGAAACCCCTCCGCCACGTCCCATTCGGTGCGCAGCTGCGCGGTCTTGAACTGGTTTACCACATCCGATGGCCGGTCGCGGATTTCGGCGAGCTGGAAATTGGCCGGATCGGTCACGCTGGTGCCGAAGGCGAGCAGAGGAGAATCCCGGTTCGAATAATCGTAGCGATAGCCCTGCGAATCGCGATCGTCGAACACCAACGTCGTTTCGGCCGGCACGCTGGCGTCGGACTTCGAATAGCCGCCGAGCAGGGTGAAACGGAACTTGTCGCTCAGGTCCTGATCCCAGGTGCCACCGATCTGGTAGAATTCGGTCTGCGACTGGCGGAAATAATGCTCGGTGCGAACCCATGCGTCGTTCAGTGTCGCCGACACCATGTTGCCGGCATCGTCATAGGTCGGATTGAGGATGTCGGTCTGCCGCTCGTTCGACCGCAGCAGCACCTCGCCCCATTTCTCGCGACGGTCGGCGCGGAAGCGCGAATACAGGCCGTCGATCGACACCTTGGTCGCGTCGGTCGGCGACCATTGCACACTGCCGGTCAGGCCGAGGCGTTCGCGGCTATGCTCGACCTCGCCATAGCGCGGAATACGCGGGTGGAAGGCGAGCGCGGCACGGTCGCAGGCGGCCCCGGCGATATACGTCCCGCCGCGATTGGGGGCGGTCCAGCACGGCGTGCCGTCGACCGAATCGAACCGCGCCTGTGCCCAGCGAACGGTATTATTGCCGATCTCCTTGGTCCGCGTGTCCTGATATGCGGCGGAGATCGATGCGCCGAGCGTCCCGTCGGGTGATTTCCAGCCGACCAGCCCGGCAAAGCGCGGGCCGACCGTCTTCGACAAATCGTTGTAATTGGCGACCGCCGAAGCGGCGACGGTCAGCCCGGTCTTGCCCGCCAGCGGGTTGCCGGTGTTCAGGTCGACGACCGCGCCCAGCGACCCTTCGTCCAGATCGGCCGACGCCGTCTTGTGGACGACGATCGAGCTGAACAGTTCGGAAGCGAACACGTTGAAATCGAACGACCGGTCGCGGTTGGCCGAGGCACCGTCGCTCGACGTCGTGACCGTCTCCAGCCCGTTGACCCGGACGCGGGTGAATTGCGCGCCGAGACCGCGGACGGTGATCGCGCGGCCCTCGCCACCATCGCGCTGGATCGCGATGCCGGGAATGCGCTGCAGCGATTCGGCGAGGTTCTGATCGGGGAATTTGCCGATGTCTTCGGCGACGATTGCGTCGACCGCACCGACCGATTGGCGCTTCACGTTCAGCGCGGCGTTCAGCGACGCGCGAAAGCCGGTGACGACGATCTCGGCTTCGGCATCTTCGGTGGCGACCGGTGCCGGATCGGTTCCGGTCGGGGCAGCATCCTGCGCATGGCCGGTGCCGGTTAGCGTGACCAGCGAGGTGGCGGCCAGCAGTGCGCGGACGATCTGGCGGCGGTGACGAAATTGCATTGCGAACCCTCTCCCTATCGCGATGACACCGGGCGCAATCGTTTCACGCCTGATGTCATCCTCTGGTCGGCAAGGCGGAAAAATCGTTCCGCCGCGCCGTCGAACCCTTTCCGGGACGCCTGTCGGGTCCCGAAAATCCGGTTTTGCCGTTTTCGGCTTGAGAAACCGGTGTCAACGCGACATTGTGCCGACACGACGAAGCTGTCAAGAAGCGCGCGGAGAGGAAAATTATGAACCGACTGACCTGCTTGGCCCTTGGCAGCCTGCTGTCGATCGCGAGCGCGGTGCTGCCGGTGTCGGCGCAAACCGCACCGGCATCCGCGGCCATGACGGCCTTTCCGGGGGCGCAGGGTTGGGCGGCGGTGACCCCCGGCGGGCGCGGCGGACGCATTGTCCGGGTGACGACGCTGGCGGCGGACGGACCGGGATCGCTGAAGGCGGCGCTGGAGGCGAAGGGGCCGCGGATCGTCGTGTTCGAGGTCGGCGGGGTGATCGACCTCGGCCGTACGACGCTGACCATTACCGAACCGTATCTGACCATCGCCGGACAGACCGCGCCGTCGCCCGGCATCACGCTGATCCGCGGCGGTATCGACATTCGCGCGCATGACGTGATCGTCCGCCACCTGCGCGTGCGGCCGGGTCTGGACGGGCAACCCAAGCGATCGGGGTGGGAGGTCGATGCGATGAACACTGTGTCGGCGCACAATGTCATCGTCGATCACTGCACGATGACCTGGGCGCTCGACGAAAACCTCTCCGCCTCCGGCCCGCGCTTCGACGGGGCGACCCCCGACGACTGGCGGCGCGGCACCAGCCACGACATCACCTTCAGTTATAATCTGTTGGCCGAGGGGCTGGCCGATGCCAGCCATCCCAAGGGCGAGCATAGCAAGGGGTCGCTGATCCACGACAACGCGACGGGCATCCTGATCTGGCGCAACGTGTACGCCCATAATGTCGAGCGCAGCCCGCTGCTGAAGGGCGGGGTACAGGCGGCGGTGGTCAACAACCTGATCTACGACCCGGCCAAGCGCGCGGTGCATTACAACCTGATGGCGCTTGAATGGGCCGGCCATGCCTATCAGGAGGGCAAGTTGTCGGCGGTCGGCAACGTCATGCGCGGCGGGCCGTCGACCGACGAAGGGTTGCCGTTCCTGATGCTCGGCGGCGATGGCGACCTGCGCTATCACGGGCGCGACAATGTCGCGGTCGACCGGCATGGCAATCCGCTGCCGATGTTCGGGCGCTATGGCGTGACCCGCGCGAAGCTGATCGAGGCGAAGGCACCGCCGGTCTGGCCGGCGGGGCTGCCCGTACTGCCCGCGCAGGATGTCGAAACGCATGTGCTCGCCAATGCCGGCGCGCGGCCATGGGACCGCGATGCCGACGATATCCGCGTGCTGTTTTTCGTGGCCGAAGGGCGCGGAAAGGTGATCGACGACGAACGCGAAGTGAGTGAATATCCGCATCCGGTGCCGACCACGGCACCTTTTGTCGAAGCGGAATGGGATCTTGTGACGATGGAGCCGAAATCGGGACGCTATCCGGGGCAGAAGGGGCCGATCCAGGAGTCGCTGTCGGCGCGCGATCGGGCGATGCGGCAATGATCCGGCGGGTCGTCGTCGCGGTGGTGGCGCTGCTGTGCGCCATGCCCGCCATCGCCGCGCCGCGCGTGCTGCTGTTCCACCGGGCGACCGGGTTCGTGCACGATTCGATCCCGACCGCCGTCGCCGCGCTCGACCGGCTGGCGCGCGAGCGTGGGCTGGAACC
This sequence comes from Sphingomonas sp. Leaf5, assembly GCF_001421155.1. NCBI lineage: Bacteria > Pseudomonadati > Pseudomonadota > Alphaproteobacteria > Sphingomonadales > Sphingomonadaceae > Sphingomonas > Sphingomonas sp. Leaf5. Next base: position 456,238 of record NZ_LMJZ01000001.1, read on the forward strand.
GGTGGCGAGTGACGATCCGACGGTGCTCGACCAGCCTATGGACTATGCCGCGATCGTGCTGGTGTCGACGACGACCGATCCCAAGCGTCCCGAGACCGAATGGTTCGTCGGGCCGCGCCGCGATGCGCTGCAACGCTATATCGAGGGCGGCGGCGGGGTGGTCGCGATCCATGCCGCGGCGGACTCGCACTAAAACTGGCCATGGTATGCCAAGATGATCGGCGGCCGCTTCGCCCAGCATCCGCCGGGTGTGCCGGAGGCGGAGGTGAAGCGGTCGGCCGGGCGCCACCCGGCGATCGATGCGCTGCCCGACCGGTTCCGGATTCCCGACGAGTGGTATGGCTTTCGCGATTTGTCGACCGATCTCGATTCGCTGCTGACGTTCGATCCGCAGTCGATCGGCGCGAGCGACGTGAACCCCAAGCCGCTGGCATGGGCGCATCGTGTCGGACAGGGGCGCGTTTTCTATACCGGGCTGGGCCATCGCAAGGAAAACTGGGCCGATCCGCGGCTGCTGGCGCATGTCGGCGGCGCGCTGGACTGGGCGACCGGGCGGGCGAGGGCACCGGCGATGATCGTGATCGACGAAGCGTCGACGCGCGTGCGCGAGGCACCGCCGCATGGCGCGATCGGAACCGGCACGGCGTGGCGGATCACCGACCGGGTGCCGGGGCGGACGATGGAGTTCCGTCGCCGGACGCTAGACAAGGGCGCTGCGATCGGGCCGCACCGGATCGACCATGACGAGGTGTATCAGGTCGTAACCGGCGAAGGCGAGGTGACCAGCGACGGCGTTACCCGTCGGGTTGGCGCGGGGACTACGGTGTATCTGTACAGCGGGGCGTCGGTCGGGATCGCCCAGCGTGGTACCAGGCCATTGGCGCTGGTCGTCGCTTATCCGTTGGCAGCGCCGGTGCGTTAGGTCCCCGGCTGGATATAGGGGAACCGGGCGAAGAGTTCGCGTTCCCAGCCGCGGGGATTGTCGACGACGCGGCTGACGGTATCGAACAGCATCGTCTGGCGGCGGGGCAGGGTGTAGCGCGGCCAGTCTGCGCCCGGGTTGCCGTGCCGTGCCAGCGATACGAAGGCGGCCTGCATCCGCCGGGACAGCGCGCGGGCGGCGGGGCCGGTGCCGCTCATCGATCCGGGCGCGTCGAGCGTGCCGAAGACCAGCGGAATGTCGTCGGTATGCGCCGCGCGACCGCCGGGCCGGACGGGCGAGCTGTAATCGAGCTGATACACCCAGGCGGGGGCACCGGCGGCGGCGCGGGTCTCCGCCTCGATCACCTGCCCCGGCCAGCTGCGCCCGGCGGTGGTCGCGCGGTACAGGACGTCGTCCGGCGTCATCGCCGGGAATTGCGCGCGATACTGCGCCACGACCCATTCCGGCGGGGCGTCGACGCGCAGCTGTGGGGCGATGCGCGCCGCCAGACTGGTCCAGTTCAGGTCGGGCGGCGGCGCGATGAAAGCGCGGGTTTCCTCGCGGGTATTGCCCAGAATCAATGGAATAGCGCGACCTTGCGGGTGCGCGTCGGGCCAGAAGGGATGCCGGTGCAGCGACCGCATGTCGAGCACCGGCCCCATATATACGCTGCCGCCAAGGATCGGGTCTTCGGCATCCAGCGCGTCGATCAGGCGGGCCACGGGAAGGGTTGCGGCTTGTGCGGGTGTAGCTTTCAGGCGGGTCAGGAACGCTTCGGCGCGGCGGGTGGCGTTGAGGGGGCCGGAGGCGGTGACCTGTTGCCCGCTCATGGTCGCGGCGGCGTGGAACAGGCCGCGGGCATCGGGCATCGCCAAGAGGGTCGCGATCTTCGCGCCGCCGCCCGATTGGCCGAACAGCATCACGCGGTTCGGGTCGCCGCCGAAGTTGGCGATGTTGCCACGTATCCATTGGAGTGCGAGCAATTGATCGCGTTGTCCGACATTGCCGCTGTCGGGAAAGCGCGGGTCGAGCCGGGCGAGATAGAGGTAGCCGAGCGCATTCAGCCGGTGGTTGACCGTCACCACCACGACGTCGCCCGATGCCGCCAGATGGTGGCCGTAGACCTGCGGTTCGACGACGGTACCGTTCGAATAGGCACCGCCGTGAAGATAGACCATGACCGGCCGGTTCGCACCGGCGCGGGCGTCGGGCGTCCAGACGTTGAGGAACAGGCAGTCTTCGTTCTGGTCGCCGATGTTGGCACGTTGCGGACAGGAGGGGCCGAATGCCGTTGCCGCCTGTAGGTCGCGCAGGGGAGCGGGGGCGGTAACCGGCTGGAATCGCTGGCGACTGGCATCGGTGCCGTAGCGGATGCCGCGAAAGACGTGGACGCCAGCTTCGGTGCTGCCCCTCCAGCGGCCGGCGGGGGCGGTGACGACCGGGTCGGCGGGCGCGGCATGAGCGGGGCGGACCAGCGCGAGGGCGGCGGCGCCGGCGATTACGTCGCGGCGGGTGGTCGATGGGGTCATGATCCTCTCCCTTTCGTCCGATGCCGGTCCTTGCCGGTGATGGCGTCGGGCCGCGCTCTCGTGGAGAAAGGCCCCAGCCTTCGCCGGAGCGACGGTCTACGGCTACCGACAGGGCGTAATGGTAATCGGTGTCATCAGTCGCTGCAAGTCAGGCCTGCGGCTTGCCGACCGAGGCGCGGCGGATCAGGGTCGAGACGAACATCGTCGGTTCGGCGGGTTCGGTGGGTTCGGTGCCGTCCTCGTCGTCCTCGCCGATCAGTTTCAGGGCGGCGGCGCGGGCCATGGTCGCGATCGGCCAGCGGACGGTGGTCAGCGGCGGCCAGAGGTGCGAGGCGATCGAGGTGTCGTCGAAGCCGACGATCGACAGATCCTCGGGCACGTCCAGTCCGCGCTGGCGGGCGATATGCAGCGCGCCCGCCGCCATTTCGTCGTTGGAGGAAAAGATCGCGGTCGGGCGCGGCGACAGGTCGAGCAACCGTTCGGCGGCGCGCATCCCCGATTCGAACTGGTAATTGCCCTGCGCGATCCAGGTCCGCTGCACGCCGAGACCGGCGGCTTCCATCGCCTCTTCATAGCCCTGCTGCCGTTCGAACGCCGAGCGGAAGCCGTGCGGGCCGGCGATCATGCAGATGCGGCGATGGCCGGCGGCAAGCAGATGTTCGATCGCACCGCGCACTGCCTCGCGATCGTTCGACGACACCATGTGCGCGGGATCGTCGAACGCGGCCGAGCCCATGCGGACATAGCGACAGCCGATCTGCGTACAGAGTTCGGCCAGCGCATCGTTTTCGGAAATGGGCGGCAGCAGCATCACCCCGTACGGGCGTTGCCGTTCGAGGAAGCGGCGGATTTCGTCGCGCATGTCGGGCGCACCGCGATCGACCGGGTGGACCAGCAGTTCGAATTCGGTGTCGCGCAGCACCTCCAGCAACCCTTGCTGCACGCGCAGCACCATTTGCGCATTGGGATTGTCGTGGATCAGCGCGATCAGGAAGTTGCGGCGCAGCGCAAGGGCCCGCGCCTGCGGATTGGGGATGTACCCCAGTTCGGCGATGACCGCCTGTACCTTTTCGCGCGTGTCGTTGTTCAGCAGCGGCGACTGGTTGATGACGCGGCTGACCGTCTTTTTCGAGACACCGGCTAGTCGGGCGACGTCGTTGATCGTCGGTTGGCCGCTTTTCTTCATGGCGCAGCGATAGCGGGGGTCGGGGCATCCGCCAATGTCCCGCCCGGACGATTCTTCGCGCTTGTGACTGACACCGGTTTCCATTACGCTTTCGGCAGTAACAGGAGAGGCAAGTCGCATGGATAATCGCGATCGGATCGCGCACGCTTTCGTCGGCGCGCGGCAGCAGGCACGGGGCCTGCCGACCTATCCGGGCGAGCGGCCGACGACCCTGACCGATGCCTATGCCATTCAGGACCGCGCGATCGCACTCGATGGCCGGCAGATCGTCGGATGGAAAGTCGGACGGATCAACCCGCCGCTCGACGCGACGCTCGGCAGCAACCGGCTGGCCGGACCGATCTTTGCCGATCAGGTGGTCGGCACCGAGGCCGAGGCATTGCCGGTTATCGCCGATGGCTTTGCCGCGGCGGAGGCCGAATTTTGCGTGCGGATCGGGCGAAGCTCGGCGGGGCTGAGCGGGCTGACGCCCGAACAGGCGCTGGAACTGGTCGACGCGGTGCATGTCGGAATCGAAATCGCCAGCTCGCCCTATCCGGGGATCAACGCCGATGGGCCGTTGGTCACGATCAGCGATTATGGCAATAATTTCGGGCTGTTGGTCGGCGAGGAAGTGCCGGGATGGCGCGACCTGTCGTTCCTCGACTGGCCGGTGGAATCGCGGATCGACGGCGCGGTCGTCGGCCGCGCGACGGCGCGGACGATGCTCGACGGGCCGATCGGGGCGGTCGCGTTTCTGATCGATTGTCTGACGGCGCGCGGGCGGACGCTGGAGCCGGGACAGTGGGTGTCGTCTGGCGCGGTGACCGGCGTGCACGAGATCGCGCCGTGGCAGCGGTTCGAGGCGGATTTCGGGGCGATGCGCGTTGCGTGTGGTATCGTCGCGGCCGGGCCGGTGGCTGATTGACGGTGGACCTGCTCTTCGTACCCCCGGCCTTGCGCGAGACTTCTGCGAAAGTCGCTCGATTACTCGAAACCCGTCGTACCCCGGCGAAGGCCGGGGTCCAGTTGGGAAGGCTTTTGCGCACCTTGCCGACGGTCCCCCAACTGGGCGCCGGCCTTCGCCGGGGTACAGGAAGGGACGTTCGCGGAGGTTTCGCATTGGGCCGGGGTTCCGCTTCCCTGCTACGCTCGAAAAAGCGGCAGCCGGCGAGGAAGAAGCGGGACCCCGGGTCAAGCCCGGGGTGACGGTTGGGGGAGGGCGGTGATCCGTCCTTAGCGTTCCGCCTTTGGCGGGATATCGGGCGGCGCGGGCCGGCCCATGGTATGCGGGGCATACCCAAGCGAGACCTCCGAACAAGGGGGCGCGTGAACATCGGTCGGGAGGCCGATCGCAACAGGCAAGTGGAGGCGGATAATGGCTGAGGCTGACGGCATCGAACGCGCGGTGAGCCGCGCGGGGCGGTATCGCTGGGGGATCGTCGCGCTGTTGTTCATGGCGACGGTCATCAACTATGTCGACCGGCAGATGATCGGCGTGCTGAAGCCGACGCTGTCCGAGGATCTCGGCTGGACCGAGACCGACTTCGCCAACGTCATCTTCTTTTTCCAGATGGCCTATGCCATCGGCTATATCGGGTTCGGGCGGATCGTCGACGTGATCGGCGCGCGCATGGGCTATGCCGTCGCCTTCGTCGTCTGGCAGATCGCGCATATCGCCCATGGCGGGGCGTATAGCGTGACGCAGTTCGCGATGGCGCGGTTCGGGCTGGGCATCGGCGAGGCGGGGAATTTCCCGGCGGGGATCAAGGCGGTGACCGAATGGTTTCCGGCCAAGGAGCGCGCCTTTGCGATCGGGGTGTTCAACGCCGGCGCGAATGTCGGCGCGATCATCACCCCGCTGGCGGTGCCGGCGCTGACCGTCGCCTATGGCTGGCGCATGGCGTTCGTCGTGACGGGCGTCGTCAGCCTCGTCTGGCTGGTCGCGTGGCTGGCCTTCTATCGATCGCCGCGCGAGCATCGGACGGTGTCGTCGGGCGAGCTGGCGTGGATCGAACAGGACCCGGCCGATCCGGTGCAGCCGCTGCCGTGGCGGCGGCTGATCGCGAAGCGCGAGACCTGGGCCTATGCGCTCGGCAAATTCTGTATCGATCCGATCTGGTGGTTCTTCCTGTTCTGGCTGCCGGGCTATCTGGGCGATCGCTACGACCTCGACCTGCTGAGTTTCGGGCCGCCGCTGGTCGCGATCTATCTGTTGTCCGACCTGGGCAGCGTGGCCGGCGGGTGGCTGTCGTCGCGGCTGATCGCGCGCGGGCGGACCGTCAACTATGCGCGCAAGGTGACGATGCTGGTGTGCGCGTTCGCGGTGCTGCCGGTGCTGTTCGCACAGTCGATCGACAATCTGTGGGTGGCGGTGCTGGTCATCGGCATTGCGACGGCGGCGCATCAGGCGTTTTCGGCCAACCTCTACACGCTGCCGTCGGACCTGTTTCCGCGGGCGGCGGTCGGATCGGTGGTCGGGATCGGCGGGACGGTCGGCGCGGTCGGCGGCATGTTGATGGCGAAATATGCCGGCTATGTGCTCGACGGGATCGGGAGTTATGCGCCGTTGTTCTTCGTCGCCGGGTCGGCGTATTTCGTGGCGCTGGCGTTGGTGCATGTGTTGTCGCCACGGTTGGCGCGGGTGGAGGGGGCGTAACGATCCGCTGCGGATCAGCCCCATCCGTTCGTCCCGAGTAGCCGCTACTCAGCACGAACGGTCAGGGATGGTTTCTCCCCAACCATCCCGTTCGGTTCGAGCAGCCTCGAGCCTGTCGAGAAGCGACCGTCGAGAACTCGGCGTTTGGGGCAACCCGTTCTCGACGGACGTTTCTCGACTTCGCTCGAAACTGCTCGAACCGAACGGACGGGCAGGGGGTGAGCGGGCCTATTCCCCTGCCAATCCCATCACTACGTCCCATTCCGCATCCGTTACCGGCGACACCGACAGGCGCGACTGGCGCAGCATCGCCATGTCTTTCAGGTCCTCGGTGGCTTTCATCTTTGCCAGCGTCACCGGGCGGGGCAGGGGCTGGTCGGGTTCGACCCGCACCGACACCCAGCCTTCGTCGCCATCGGGTTGCGCCGCACGCGCGATGCGGGCGATGCCGACCGCCGCCTTGTCCTTGCCCGAATGGTAGAAGAGCGCGCGGTCGTCGACCGCCATTGCGCGCAGGTGCCTGGCGGCGGCATGGTTGCGCACGCCGTCCCATTCGGTGCCGCCGTCCTTGACCAGATCGTCCCAGCCATAGCTGTCGGGTTCGGATTTCAGCAGCCAGTACGCCATGTCGAACCCCCATGATAAACCGCGGGTGAATATAGCATTCCGCGTGCGTTCAGTCGCTGCCTGCCATGACCCGATCCTCGGCGCAGGTGCGTCGACGTGGACAGGGGCGGCACGGCCCCCACGCACTTGAGGAGATTGGCATGAAGACCTTGCTGACCAAGGCGGGCCTGGGGCTGTCGCTGGCGGCGACCGCGCTGACCGCCGCTGCTGCTCCGGCCGAGGCGCAGTGGCGTCGCGGATACGACCGGGGATGGGATCGCGGCTATGATCGCGGCCATGATCGCGGTTGGAACCGGGGCTGGAACCGCAATCGCGGCAATGGCGGTACGGCCGTCGTTGCGGGAATCGCCGGCCTGGCGATCGGCGCGGCGCTGGCATCGGGCGCGAACGACCGGCGCTATCGCGACCGTTATTATCGCGATCGCGGCTATGCCTATAATTACGACGATCGGTTCTATCAGCAGCGCGGATTCTATCCGAACGACGGTTATTATGCCCAACGCTACAACGACTATCAGCGGTGCTGGGTCGAACGGCGCTACGACCCCTATTACGACCAGATGGTTCGCGTCCGGGTCTGTAACTGATGGCGGGGGCGGGGGGCAGGTCCTTCCGCCCTTTGCACTTGGCGCGCGGGGCGTTTTGCGGCATGGGCCGCGCCCATGACTGATACGCCCCCCGATCGCCTCTCGATCAATCCGCGCAGCCCGCACTTCAACCAGCCCGTGCTGGAGCGCGGCATCGGCATCCGCTTCAAGGGTGCCGAGCGCACCGATGTCGAGGAATATTCGATCTCCGAAGGGTGGATCCGCGTCGGGCTGGGCAAGAAGGTCGACCGCAAGGGCCAGCCGCTGACCATCAAGCTGACCGGGCCGGTCGAAGCGTATTTCCAGACGCCGGCCGAAGGGGAAGAGGCTGTCGCGGACGAAGCCAAGGGCGACGAGGCGGAGTAAGCTATCCTGCTCCCCTCCCTGACAAGGGAGGGGCTGGGGGTGGGTAGGCTTGGGGTGGGCGTAACGCTCCCTCGCGGACCGACCCACCCCCGACCCCTCCCTTGTCAGGGAGGGGAGATTAAACGTCCCGTTCCATCCGCTTGCCGACATGCTGTTCGCCGCGTCGCGCTGCCAGTGTCACCTGCCGGTGGCGTTCCGCCTTGGCCGCGAGCGTCGCTGCGTCGCGGGTGCCGGCGCAGGCGGGGCATTGCACACCTTCCTCGAACAGCGGTGAGGTTCGGTCCTCCGGGCTGACCGGCATGCGGCAGCCGCGGCACAGGTCGTGGGTGCCCTGTGTCAGGCCGTGGCCGACGGCGACGCGTTCGTCGAACACGAAGCATTCGCCCTGCCACGCGCTGGCGTCGGCAGGGACCTCTTCCAGATATTTCAGGATGCCGCCGTCGAGGTGGTAGACTGCGCCCACGCCTTCGCTTTTCAGGAAGGCGGTCGATTTTTCGCAGCGGATGCCGCCGGTGCAGAACATCGCGACCTGCGTCTTGCCCGCCAGCAACGTGTCGCGATTGGCGCGGAACCAGTCGGGGAAGTCGCGGAAGCTGTCGGTCTGCGGATCGACCGCGCCGGCGAAGGTGCCGACCTTCACCTCATAGGCGTTGCGGGTGTCGATCACGACGGTCGATGGATCGGCGATCAGCGCGTTCCACTCGGCGGGTGCGACATAGGTGCCGACGATTCTGGTCGGATCGGTGCCGGGCACGCCCATCGTCACGATCTCGCGCTTTACGCGGACCTTCAGGCGGTGGAACGGCATGGTGTCGGCGGTGCTGAATTTCGGCATCAGGTCGGCGCAACCGGGCAAGGCGCGGATCGCGGCCAGTGCGGTGGCGATGCCGTCCGCGCTGCCGGCGATGGTGCCGTTGATCCCTTCGGGCGCGATCAGCAGCGTGCCGCGGATGCCCTGCGCCGCCAATAGCTGTTCCATCGCATCGCGAACGCTTGGCGGATCGGCAACGTCCGTGAAGCGGTAGAGCGCCGCTACGGTGATCTCAGCCATCAGGGTCTGATCCATTCCATCGGAAACGTCGCCCCAGCGAAGGCAGGGGTCTCGCGCGGCGAGCGGCGCGCTGCATTACCGGGAGATCCCAGCCTTCGCTGGGATGACGGCCAAGGGCGACGATCACGAACCAAATTTCAGTGGACGAAGCGCGCCACCACGTCGCGGTACGACCGGCTGACCTTCACCTGCGCGCCCGATTCGAGGATCAGGAAACATTCGCCATTGGTGTGCGGCTTGACCTGCTTGACGAGGTCGAGGTTGACGATGGTCGAACGGTGGACGCGCTGGAACCGGCGCGGGTCGAGCCGCTTTTCGAGGTCCTTCATCGTCTCGCGCAGCACCAGCGAATTGTCGCCGGTGTTGATGACCATGTAATCGCCCGCCGCCTCGATCATCTCGATCGTGTCGACATCGACGCGGAAGATCTGGCCGCGATCCTTGATGTTGATGAGCTTTTCGAAGCGATTGGCCCCGTGCGCATCGTCGCCGCCGCCATCGGCCGCTTCCATTTCCGCCGCGGTGTCGGGGGCGACTTCGGCGAGCACTTCCTTCAGCTTTTCGACCTCAGCCTGCCCGCGCTTTTCCGACAGGCGCTGGCGCACGCGGTCGAGCGTGTCGGCGAGGCGCGATTCCTCGACCGGCTTCATCAGATAATCGACCGCCTGCGCCTCGAACGCGCGGATCGCATGATCGCTATAGGCGGTGACGAAGACCACCAGCGGCGGTTCGACCTCCATCAACCCCTGCACCACCGAAAAGCCGTCGAAACCGGGCATCTGGATGTCGAGGAAGACGAGGTCGGGCTTGTGGGTCTTGATCGAACGGATCGCCTCGCGACCGTTCTGGCATTTGTCGATGATTTCGACATCGTCATGCGCCTGCAACCGCAGTTCGAGGCCCTGAATCGCCAACGATTCGTCGTCGACAAGGATGGTACGGATGGTCATGCAGCCTCTTTGGTAACGTCTTGCGTCTGGAACGGCAGTTCGATCTCGACCACGAATCCGCCCCCGCCTCCCGAACGGGTGTCGAACCGATGGTCGGGGCCATAGGCCTGCGCCAGCCGGTCCCGGATATTTTGTATGCCGACACCGGTGGACAGCGTCGGCCGCTTCGGTCCGTCGATCAAGCCGGGGCCGGTATCGGAAACGGCGATCTGCACCCGATCCCCGGCCAGTCGAGCGGTGATCGCGATATCGGCCCCATCCTCCTGCGGCGTCACCGCATATTTGATCGCGTTTTCGACCAGAGGCTGGAGCAGCAGCGAGGGCAGCCGCGCGTGCATGACACGGGCGTCGATATCGAATTCGGTGCGCAGGCGATGTTCGAACCGCATCTTTTCGATATCGAGATACAGTTTCAGCGTTTCAACCTCCTGTTCCAGCGTCACGTGCGCGGTCGGCTCGTTCGCCAGCGTGTAGCGCAGGAACGAGGCGAGCCGGCTGAGCATCACGTTCGCCTTCTCGGTCTGTTTGAGCAGCACCAGCGTCGAGATCGAATTGAGCGTGTTGAACAGGAAATGCGGGTTCAGCTGATAGCGCAGCATAGCCAGCTGTGCCGACGATGCCTGCATCTCCAGCATCCGCATTTCGTCGACCTGTTGTTCGACGACCAGATAGAAATTGATGCCGAAATAGGCGGCCGACCAGCCGGCCAGCACCGTGAAATTGATGAACAGCGTCCCCAGCACCAGCGAGAAGCTGACATCGGGCGACACGTTGCGGATGAAGGTGAAGACGAACGCGTCGATCAGCGAATAGGCGAAGGTCGCCGCCGACAGAGTACACAGCGTCAGGAAGATCGCCGGCACGCGCGGCAACGAGCGGTAATAGCCGTACAGCACGCTCATCAGCAGCGTCAGGCAATAGCCGACGATGACCTCGACGATATTCGCCAGCACGCTTTTGAGCGACGCGGCGTTCGACAGCGTCGAGACCGAGCGCAGGATCAGATAGCCGGTCCAGCCGGCGGCCTGCAGCAGCCAGAAGGCGCGGTTCTTCTGTTCGAAGAAGGGGCGCGAGAAAATGGCGGGCTTAAGCGTCATGCGCTCCGTCGCAACTATGGCCCCTTGTCGCCGTCATATCGCGGCGGGGCCGGGATGGAAACCGGGCTGTAGCGCAAAGCCGCCCCAAACGAAAACCGCCGCCCCGTTGCCGGGACGGCGGTTCGCGTCGGTTGGTCCGGTTGGCTTTAGAAGCCGAACTTGATCGAACCGATGACGGTGCGCGGATAGCCGACCGACAGGTTCGGGTTGCCCGACGACGCGTCGACCTGCGTGCTGATGTTGCCGAAATACCGCTCGTTGAAGAGGTTGCGGACGTTAAGCGACAGGTTGGTCTTGGCGAGGCCGTACTGTTCGAGGCTGAAGCGCGCGTCGAGATCGACGAGCGTATAGGCACCGACCACCACGTCGTTCAGGTCCGTCAGGAAGCGTTCGTCGACCCACTTGCCCTGTACGCCGACATTGACCGGACCGTAGTTGAATTCGGCGCGACCGCCGAACTGCCATTCCGGCATCTCCGGTACGGCCTTGCCCTTGGTCTGCGCAACGGCGGTACCGGTGGTCTGCACGTTCGAGAGCAACTCGGTGTGGGTGTACGATGCGATCGCCGTCAGGCCCAGCCAGTTGGTCGGACGCACGGTGACGGTGCCGTCGAAGCCATAGCTGTCCACGGCGCCGATGTTGCGGTCGAACGAGATGCCCTGATCGAAGTCGAAGGACGACACGATGCGGTTCTTGTATTTGATGTACCAGCCGGTCAGCTGCGACTGCACCATGCGGCTATTGTAACGCAGACCCAGATCGAACGAGTCGGTCTTTTCCGGCTGCACGTCGATGAATGGCGCACGATACAGGTTGTCCGTACGCGGCGCCGAGAAGCCCTTCGCATAGCTACCGAACATGCTGACGTTGGTATCGGCGAAGTTATAGGTGAAACCGGCGTTGGGCAGGATCGCATCGTATTTATAGGTCGTCGCGAACGGCGCATAATATGGCGTGGCACCGGTGGTCGGTACGACGGCGTTCGGCGCGATGATGCGCAGCGAGGTTAGCGGCTCGCTGGTGCAATAGGCGAAGCCCGAACCGCGTGCTTCGATCGGGCAGTTGGTCTGGAGGTCGCGCTTGAAGAATGGCGCACGCAAACCGACCTGCAGCGTGAAGGCGCGATCGAAGAAGCGACCGATATATTCGCCCGACACCTGATTCAGGAGCGCGGTCGATTCACGGTCACGCTGGCTAATAGTGAAGCCATCGGCGGTCAGTACCGGACGACCGTTACGACCCGAGAAGATGTCTTCGGGCATGCCGTTCGAGAAAAGGTTACCCCATTCTCCGGTCTGGCGGTGGTTGGCATTGTCGTAGGTATAGGCGACGCGGACGCGCTGGTCTTCGGTGATGTCGTAGCGCAGCGATGCGATGCCGGTGTAACGATTGGTGTTGGTGATGTTCGGCGAGAAGAAGCGGACGGTGTCGAGGACATCGCCGTCGCCGTTGAAATCGACGCCCGCCGACGTGGTCAGGCCGCCCTTTGCACGCGCCGAATTCTCGGCCAGCGTCGAGGTGCCACCGCCATGGGCCAGCGTATACTGGTACGAACCATCGAGCGTCAGCGTCAGCTTGTCGGACAATGTGAAGCGCGAGTTGGCGCGGATGTTGCCGGTGTTCGACGGGTTGACGCGAATGCCGTAATAATTCGAGCAGTTCGCGGCGTCGCCCTGCGCCTCGTTCTGGGCGGTACCGCGAACGGGGGTCGGACGGTTGCAGAACTCGTTGTTCTCGAAATTGTTGACGGTTTCGAACTGCTGTTCGTTCAGATCGATGCGGATCGGATTGGCGGGCGACGCGCTGGCGTTCGCCGGGATCACGCCGGTGCCGAACAGGGTGCGCATGTCACCCACCGATACCGCACGATAGAAGTTGTTGCGGTTCTCGTTGTAATGGCCCGACACCCGGATGAAGTCGCCATTGTCGCCGAGCGGCTGATAGATGCCGGCGTTGAACTGCTGCTTGCGGATTTCGCCGGGGCCACGGAACTTGTCGTTCGACGCCGTCGACGCGGACAGGAAGGCGCGGGTGCCGAACGAGGTCAGGTTGCCGGTTTCGATCAGGCCGAACACGCGGTGGAAATCGAAATCGCCGTACGAGGCGACCATCGTCGCCGACAGCGTTTCCGACGGGATCAGCGTGCGATAGTTGATCGTGCCGCCAGCCGCCGATGCGGTCGGGCTGTCGATGTCGGTCGCGCCGAGGTTCACGTTGATCTCGTCGACCAGTTCGGGATCGAGCTGCTGGTTCGAATAGATCGCGTAGTTGCCCGAATCGTTCAGCGGGAAACCGTCGAAGGTCAGCGAGACGCGGTTGCCGTCGAAGCCACGGATACGGATGTTACCGCCCGAAGAACCGAACGGATCGCTCTGCGTGAAGTTGACGCCGGGAACGATGTTCAGTGCGTCGAGCACCGTGTTGCCGGGGGTCTGCTTGGCAAGGAATTCCTGATCCAGCACGACGCGCGCCTTGGGGCTGTCGGGGATCTTGATGCCGTCGACGCCATTGTCGGCGCGCGTGCCGGTCACGACGATGTCGTCGGATTCGAAGTCGGTCGAACCGGTCGACTGCGCGAAGGCCGAGGCCGGGAGCAGGAGCGCGGCAAAGGCCACGCCGGCATAAAGCTTGGTGTTCATAGGTCCCTCTGGAATCGCAAATGGGTGGCGCGGCTCGTACGCTGGTTCAGGCGGTGTCTTTCACCGTCCCGGTGCCAATGAACGTCCCATATTTCTATTTTGCGACAACCGGAAGCGGGGGTGTCAGTCTGTTTTGATGCGTTGCAAAAACGTCACGTCGTCACACCGGATACGATCGCCGCCCATGCCGCTTCGTCGATCACCCGGACGCCCAGTTCCTCGGCCTTGGCGCGTTTCGATCCGGCATCGGCGCCGACGACGACCAGATCGGTCCTCTTCGACACCGACCCGGCGACGCGGGCACCCAGCGCGTCGGCCTGCGCCTTGGCCTCGTCGCGGCTCAGCGTTTCGAGCTTGCCGGTGAAGACGACGGTCTTGCCGGTCAGTTCGCTCTGCGTCGTCGTATGGGCGATGTCGTCGGGGCGGACTTCGCGCAGCAGGTCGGCGACGACGTCGCGATTATGTTTCTCGGCGAAGAAGGCGAGCAACGCGTCGGCGACTTCGGGGCCGATCCCCGCCGTCTCGACCGCGGCGACCAGCGCGCGGCCGCGGCGCAGCGTGAATTTCCGGTCGTTCTCGCCGATCGCCGGCTGGGTGATGCGGCGGACATGAAGCGCGCGGCGGATCATCGCGGCGAACCCGTTCGCCGAGGTCCAGCGGCGGGCGAGGTCGCGCGCGGTCACCTCGCCGACATGGCGGATGCCGAGCGCGAACAGGAACCGGTCGAGCCCGATCGTGCGACGCGCGTCGATCGCGGCGAGCAGCTTGGTCACGACAAGGTCGGACATACGCTCGCGCTGGACCAATGCTTCGCGGTGGGTGTGGAGGCGAAAGATGTCGGCGGGCGAGGCGATCAGCCCGTCGCGGAAAAACTCCTCGACCCGCACCAGCCCCAGCCCGGCGATGTCGAAGGCGTGACGCGAGACGAAATGGATCAGCCGTTCGACCCGCTGCGCCGGGCAGACGAGGCCGCCGGTGCAGCGCACCACGACTTCGCCCTCGCCGCGTTCGGCGAGCGAGCCGCATTCGGGGCATATGGTCGGGAACGCCCATGGATCGCGGACATCGTCGCGCATCAGGTTGTCGACGATCTGCGGGATGACGTCGCCGGCACGCTGCACGACGACGCGGTCGCCGGGACGCACGCCCAGTCGCTCGATCTCGTCGGCATTGTGCAGCGTGGCGTTGGTGACGACGACGCCGCCGACCGTCACCGGCTCCAGCCGTGCGACGGGGGTCAGCGCCCCGGTGCGGCCGACCTGGATATCGATCGCTTTCAACGTGGTCTGCGCGCGTTCGGCGGGGAATTTGTGCGCGATCGCCCAGCGCGGCGCGCGGCCGACGAAGCCCAGCCGCTCCTGCCAGTCGAGGCGGTCGAGCTTGTAGACGACGCCGTCGATATCGAACGGCAGGTCGGCACGTGCCGCCTCGATCGCGCGATACACGGTCAGCGCCTCGGTCGCTCCGTCGCAACGCTGGAACGCGTCGGCGATCGGGAACCCCCAGTCCTTGAGTGCCGCGACGACGCCGGCCTGGGTATCGGCGGGGAGGGCGGTAAACTCGCCCCAGCCATGCGCCAGGAATTTGAGCGGGCGCGCGGCGGTGACGCTGGCGTCCTTCTGGCGGAGCGATCCGGCGGCGGCGTTGCGCGGGTTGGCGAACTGGCGCGCCTTGGCCGGATCGATCGCATCGGCCAGCAGGCGGGCGTTGAGCGCCGCGAAATCGTCCTTCGCCATATAGACCTCGCCGCGGACCTCGAACACGTCGGGCGCGGTGGCGGGCAGCGTCTGGGGAATGTCGCCGATGGTCGCGACATTGGCGGTCACGTCCTCCCCGACAGCGCCGTCGCCGCGGGTCAGCGCGCGGACCAGCCGGCGACCTTCGTAGCGCAGGGATGCGGACAGGCCGTCGATCTTCGGCTCGGCGGTCAGCGATACGGCCTCGTCGTCGGACAGGCGCAGGAAGCGGCGGATGCTGGCGACGAATTCGGCGACGTCCGCATCGGCGAAGGCGTTGTTGAGGCTAAGCATCGGCCGGGCATGGGCGACCTTTGCCAGATGGCCCGACGGCGCGGTGCCGACGCGGAGCGAGGGGGAGTCGGTGCGGACCAGCGTCGGAAACGCCGCCTCGACCGCGCGATTGCGCCGGACCAGCGCGTCATACTCGGCATCGGTCAGCACCGGCGCGTCCGCCCCGTGATAGGCGGCATCGGCCTCGGCGATCCGTTCGGCCAGTTCGGCCAGTTCGGCGGCGGCTTCGGCTGGTGTGGCGGGCAGGGGGGGCGTGGTCATGTCCGGATCGCTACCCGGTCGGCGGGCCGGCGATCAAGGGGAAGGGCGGCGTCGGCGCTTCATTCCTTGCGGCGGATGGTCACGCGGCGTTCGACCACGATCGGGCGGTCGAAATGAAGGCCGGCGCGGCCGTCCTCCGCCCAGCGGATCGTTGCCGCCGCCCAGTGGCCGCCGCCGGTATCGATCCGGACGATCGATCCGATCGCCGCTTCGCCGAAATCGACGAGGTCGATCAGCGCACCGGTGGTCGACAGGTCGCGGATGCGCGCCGGACGGCTGCGGCCACCCAGTTCGATCGTGGTCGACCGCAGCATCCGCGTCCGTGCCGCGCGTTCGGCCTTCGGCCCCTGCGGGCTCAACGCGCCGCCATCGGCCGACAACCGCGCGGCGGCGGTGGCCCCGTCGAGCGGCGCGCCATAGACCGGCCCCTGTACGTCGGTACAGCCAAGGTCGCGCAGCACCGCCAGCTCGTCATGATATTCGATGCCCCGCGCCGTCGTCGCAATGCCGAGCTGTTCGGCAAGCGTCACGATCGAGCGGACCACGGCGGCGTTGCGCCCTTCGGGATCGCTGACGCCGCGCACGAACGAGCGGTCGATCTTGATCCGGTCGAAGGGCACGCGGCGCAGGCAGGTCATCGACGCCTGTCCCGCCCCGAAATCGTCGAGGGCGAGGCAGATGCCGATCCCCTGCAACGCCGCGAAGGTCGCGATGGCGGCGGGCAGGTCGCGCAGCACGCTCGCCTCCGCGATGCTCAGTTCCAGCCGCTCGGCGGGCAGGCCGGCGCGGGCGACGGCATTGGTCAGGATCGCGGTCAGCGCCGGATCGGCGAGCTGCGCGCCCGACAACGGGACCGACAGCCGCATGGCTTCCGGCCATGACGCCGCATCGTGACAGGCGGTGCGCAGGACCCATTCGCCGATCTGCCCGGTCAGCTTGCATTCCTCCGCCACGCCGAGGAAATCCTGCGGCGGCACGGTGCCGCGCGTCGGATGGTCCCAGCGTACCAGCGCCTCGAACCCGGTGATCCGCCCGTCCGCCAGCGCGACGACCGGTTGATAGACGATGCGCAATTGGTCGCGCGACAGCGCGACGCGCAGGTCGTCGGCCATCTGCTGGCGCGATCGGGCACCGTCCAATAGCGCATCGTGGAAGAAGCGGTGGACGCCGCGTCCGGCATCCTTGGCGGCATAGAGCGCGAGGTCGGCGTGGCTGACCAGCGCGTCGGGGGTCGCCCCGTCGTCGGGCGACACGGCGATGCCGATCGAACAGCCGATCGATACCGTATGGCCGCTCAGGAAATAGGGTTGCGACAGCGACGCGATGATCGCCTGCGCCAGCGTCGCCATCTGCGTCCGGTTGCCCATCCGCGGCAGGACGACCTGAAATTCGTCGCCGCCCAGCCGCCCGACCAGCCCGGCATCGTCGACGACGCGGAGCAGCCGTTCGGCGACCTGCTTCAGGAGAGCATCGCCGACCGGATGGCCGAGCGTATCGTTCACCGCCTTGAACCGGTCGAGATCGAGCAGGAACAGCGCGGTGCCGTCATAGCCCGGCTGCGCCAGCGTCTGTTCGAGCGAGATGTGCATCCGCTGGCGATTGGCGAGGCCGGTCAGGCTGTCGAACAGTGCGAGGCGCGTGATCTCCGCATCCGATTCGCGCACCGCCGCCATGTCGGTGCCGGTGCCGACGAACCCTTCGAACCGGCCGAACGGATCGGTGAACGGGCTGCCCGATACGCTCCAGCTCCAGTCGCGATCGCCGGGAATGGCCGGGGTGACGGCATAGTCGGTGAAGGCGGTACGCGCCGACAGGTGGAAGGCGAGCGTGCGTTCCGGATCGTCGCGTCCGGATTCGCCCCCGGCGATCCGCAACAGGTCGGCCAGCACGGCACCGACCGGGTCGATATCGGCCGCGGCGAATACGTTTGCGATCTTGTCGCTCAGATAGGCGACGCGGCCGTTGCGATCGGTCTGCCAGAACCAGTTCGGGCCGTGATCCTCCGCCTCGCGCAACAGCCGGACGGCACGCTCGGCGGACAGGCCGGTCGAATCGTCGGGCCGCTGTACCCACGATCGCAACGTCGCCTTCATTCCGCCGATCGCCAACTGCCCGTCCCTTGCTGTGTCGGGGCGATGATAGCGGCGCAACGTGAACGAATTCTTTGCACGCGGTCGCTTCCTGCCTGTAGGGCAGAATGGAAAACGAACGATATGGACCTGCAGATGACCGTCACCATCACCGAAGCCGATCTGATCGACAGCGTCGCCGATGCGCTGCAGTTCATCAGCTATTACCATCCGATGGATTACATCCGCGCGCTGGGGGAGGCTTATGCCGCCGAAACCTCGCCGGCCGCCAAGGACGCGATCGCGCAGATCCTGACCAACAGCCGGATGTGTGCCGAGGGGCATCGCCCGATCTGTCAGGATACCGGCATCGTCACCGTGTTCGTGAAGTGGGGGCAGGATTGTCGCCTCGACAGCGACCGGTCGTTGCAGGAGGTCGTCGACGAAGGCGTCCGCCGCGCCTATCTCCACCCCGAGAACAAGCTGCGCGCGTCGATCCTCGCCGATCCGGCGTTCACCCGGCGCAATACCAAGGACAATACCCCGTCGGTGCTGCACGTCGAAATGGTGCCGGGGACCAAGGTGCATGTTGATGTCGCGGCCAAGGGTGGCGGCTCGGAAAACAAGTCCAAGTTCAAGATGATGAACCCCAGCGATTCGATCGTCGACTGGGTATTGGAGATGATCCCGCAAATGGGCGCGGGCTGGTGTCCGCCGGGCATGATCGGCATCGGCATCGGCGGCACCGCCGAAAAGGCGATGCTGCTGGCCAAGGAATCGCTGATGGCCCCGATCGATATGGGCCAGTTGAAGGAACGTGGGGCCCAGACCGATATCGAGGCGCTGCGGATCGAGTTGATGGACAAGGTCAATGCGCTCGGCATCGGCGCACAGGGACTGGGTGGGCTGTCGACGGTGCTCGACGTGAAGATCCTCGACTGGCCGACGCACGCCGCGTCGAAGCCCGTCGCGATGATCCCCAACTGTGCCGCGACCCGCCACGCGCATTTCACGCTGGACGGCAGCGGCCCGGCCTATCTCGAACAGCCGAACCTTGCCGACTGGCCCGACGTCAACTGGACCCCGGACAAGGCGGCGATCCGCGTCGACCTCGATACGCTGACCCCCGACGTCGTTGCGACATGGAAGCATGGCGACCGGTTGCTGTTGAACGGCAAGATGCTGACCGGTCGCGATGCCGCACACAAGCGGATCGCCGACATGCTGGCGAAGGGCGAGGAGTTGCCCGTCGATTTCCGTGGGCGCGTGATCTATTATGTCGGGCCGGTCGATCCGGTCGGCGAGGAAGTGGTCGGCCCGGCCGGTCCCACCACCGCCACCCGCATGGACAAGTTCACCCGCATGATGCTCGATCAGGGGCTGCTGGCGATGGTCGGCAAGGCCGAACGCGGTGCCGATGCGACCAAGGCGATCGCCGAGCGCAAGTCGGCGTATCTGATGGCGGTCGGCGGCGCGGCCTATCTGGTCGCGCGCGCTATCAAGGGGTCGAAGGTCGTCGGGTTCGCGGACCTTGGCATGGAAGCGATCTACGAGTTCGAGGTGCAGGACTTCCCGGTCACGGTCGCGGTGGATAGCGAAGGGCAGAACGTCCACCATCTCGCCCCCTTGGTGTGGCGCGAGAAGATCGCGAAGGAGCGGTTGCTCGAAGGGGCGTGAGGTTTTTCTCCCCTCCCTGGAAGGGAGGGGGCGGGGGTGGGTCGGCCTGCGAGGGAATGGAAGCGCTCCACAACCGGCCAACCCACCCCCAACCCCTCCCTCGTCAGGGAGGGGAGCAAGTGGGCGCCGCCCCATCCCAAGACGTCACCCCGGACTTGATCCGGGGTCCCGCTTCTTCTGCGCAACGGCAGCAAAAAAGCGGGACGCCGGGTTAAACCAGAAAGGCCGGCTCAGGCGTCGTTCGTCTCCGCCGTCAGCGCATCGATGAACCGCTTGCGCCACCAGATCACATCCTCGTCGACGACATTGTCGATCATCGCCTGCCACCGCTCGATCCGTTCGGCGCGGGGCATGCGCAGCGCCTTGTCGATCGCATCGGCTACGTCCTCGGCGCTGTACGGGTTGACCATCAGCGCGCCGACCGACAGCTGCTGCGCCGCCCCGGCAAAGCGCGACAGGACCAGCACACCCGGATCGCGCGGGTCCTGTGCCGCGACATATTCCTTCGCGACCAGATTCATGCCGTCGCGCAAGGGAGTCACCAGCCCGATGCGGGCTGCACGATAGATGCCGGCCAGCACCTCGCGCGGATAGCCCTTGTTCACATAACGGATCGGCACCCAGTCGGTATCGGCATACGCGCCGTTGATCCGGCCCGATTGCTGTTCGAGCGTGTTGCGGATGTCGCGATACGTCTGCACCGCGGTCCGCGACGGTGGCGCGATCTGGAGCAGATAGACCAGTGCGCGGCGATCGGGATGGTTCTGCAGGAACCGTTCGTAGCCGGCGAAGCGTTCGGGCAGCCCCTTCGAATAATCGAGCCGGTCGACGCCGACGATCAGGCTGCGTCCGACCGCGCTTTCGAGCTGGTTCAGCTGCGCCGCGCGCGCCACCGGGCCGGAGGCACCGGCGATGAAGTCCTTCGCCT
The DNA here is from genome assembly GCF_001421155.1 of Sphingomonas sp. Leaf5. NCBI lineage: Bacteria > Pseudomonadati > Pseudomonadota > Alphaproteobacteria > Sphingomonadales > Sphingomonadaceae > Sphingomonas > Sphingomonas sp. Leaf5. The sequence goes on from NZ_LMJZ01000001.1 coordinate 476,795, forward strand.
CGATCCCGATCGGGCAGCTGATCGCGCAGATGGTGCGTCCGCCGACGGTGACCCGGTTGCCGTCGATCGTCCCGTCCATCTCCTCGCGGACATAGTTGAAGAAGCTGTCGAGCCATTCCTCGTTCTGGAACCCGACCACGTCATAGGCGAACAGCGCCTCGACCATGCGGCGATGATCGGGCAGCGCGGTCAGCAGCCGGCGCGGCGGCCACGGAATGTGCAGGAAGAAGCCGATGCGGTTGGTGATCCCCTGTTGCCGCAACACCCAGCCCAGCGGGATCATGTGATAGTCATGGACCCAGATCAGGTCGTCGGGCTCGACATGCGGGCCGATGCGTTCACCGAACACCCGGTTGACGCGTTCGTATCCGCCCTGGAAATCGCGTTCGAACTCGGTCAGGTCGAGGCGGTAGTGGAACAGCGGCCACAGCGTGCGGTTCGCATAGCCGTCATAATATTCCTCGACGTCCTGTTCGGACAGATCCATCACCGCGCTGGTGACGCCGCCATAGGTCTGGAAGCGCAGCTCGCGATTGTCGCTGGTCTCGCCCGACCAGCCGAACCAGATGCCGTCCTCTTCCGCCAATGCGGCGTTGAGCGCGACGGCAAGGCCACCCTGCGCCCCGCCGCCGGTGCCGGGCTGGGGAGCCTGCACCCGGTTCGAGATGACGATCAATCGGCTCATCGTACGACATTCCATGACTTGCTCAGCAGGACGGCGGAATTGATCATGCCGACCAGCGAGTAGGTTTGCGGGTAATTGCCCCAGAGTTCGCCGGTTTCGGGGTCGATATCCTCCGACAACAGCCCGGCGGGGGTGCAGCGCGACAGCATCTCCTCCAGCAATTCGCGCGCATCCTCGTCGCGGCCGGTCGCGTGCAGCGCCTCGATCAGCCAGAAGGTGCAGACGTTGAACGCGGTGTGCGGCAGGCCGAAATCATCCTCGATCGCATAGCGCAGCATGTGGCTGCCGCGCCGCAGCCCCTTTTCCACCGCCTCCAGCGTACCGATGAAGCGCGGGTCGCTGGGTTCGAGAAAGCGCAGGTCGAGCAGCTGGATGATGCTGGCGTCGAGATCGTCGCCGCCGAAGGTCGCCGACATGCGGTTCGTCTCCGGCCGCCATGCCTCGCGCTCGATCTTGGTCCGCATCGCGGTCGCGCGGTCGCGCCAGAAGGTCTCGCGGTCGTGCAGGCCGAGCGTGCCCGCGACATTGGCCAGCCGGTCGCACGCCGCCCAGCACATCGCGGCGCTATAGGTGTGGACATGGCTCTTGGTGCGCAATTCCCACAGGCCGGCATCGGGCTTGTCATACGCGGCCCAGGCACGTTCGCCGATCGGCTCCAGCGCTTCGAAATCGGCTTGCTTGCCGACGCGGAACAGCCGCTGGTCGAAAAACCCCTGCGCGTTGGACAGGATGATCTGGCCGTATGCGTCGTGCTGAACTTGTTCATAGGCCTGGTTGCCGACGCGCACCGGCCCCATGCCGCGATAGCCGTCCAGCCCCTCGGCCTCGCGCTCGACCAGCGTCGCCTCGCCGCCAACGCCATAGAGTGGCTGGATCTGCCCGTCGGCGGCATTGTCGACGATGTTGCGCAGATATTCGAGATACCCCTCCAGCACGTCGAGCGCGCCGAGGCGGTTCAATGCCTGCACCGTATAATAGGCGTCGCGAATCCAGCAGTAGCGATAGTCCCAGTTGCGCCCGCTATCGGCATGTTCGGGGATCGACGTGGTCAGCGCGGCGACGATCGCGCCGGTTTCCTCATGCTGGCACAGCTTCAGCGTGATCGCGCTGCGGATCACCGCCTGCTGCCATTCGACCGGCGTGGCGAGGCCGCGGACCCAGTGACGCCATTCATCGATGGTGTTCTTCAGCATCCGTTCGATCGATGCCGGGATTTCGTCCGAAAAGCTCTCGTCCGGGCCGAGGAAGAAATGCAGCGTGCGTTCGACGCGGAACAGCCGTTCGTCCTCGATCCAGCCGACCGGTGCGCTGGTCGTCAGCCGGATCGCCTCGCCATCCAGCAGATAGCGGATGTGGTTCGACCCCCGGGTGCGCGGGGCGGGGGCGCTGCCCCAGTCGATCGACGGGCGCAGGCGCATTCGAATCCGCGGGGAGCCCGACAACGGCCGCACGATCCGGCAAAAGGCGACGGGGCGATACATCCGGTCGTGCCGTTTGAAGCGCGGACAGAAGTCGACGACCTCGACCGCATTGCCCGCCGCATCGGTATGGCGGGTGACCAGCACCGGCGTGTTGCGGATATAGCTCTGCTCGGTCTCGACACAGCCGTCGAGATCGACTTCCCAAAAGCCGTAAGCCCCGTCCGATCCGCGCCGCCGGTCGTCGAGCAGCGACGAAAACGCCGGATCACCATCGACGCGCGGCAGGCATCCCCATACGAACCGCCCGTTGCGGTCGACCAGCGCCGATACCTGACAATTCCCGATCGGCCACAGGTCCATCGTCGCGGTCATGCGTTATTCTCCAGCCAGTCGAGGAAGGAAGCGACATCGTCCAGTCGATAGGTCGCAGCGGTATCGCGCATGGCCCCGATCAGGATGCTGGCCCCGCCATGGTGCGCCGCAACGACCATGCCCGGTTCGTCGGTCAGGTCGTCGCCGACGAAGATCGGCGGATGCCCGGCAAATGGCGCATTCTCGCACAGCGTCGCGATCGCCGTGCCCTTGTCATGGCCGTCCATGCGCAATTCGATCATCATCTTGCCGGCCTGCGTCGTCAGCCCGTCGCGCTGGGCGAAGGCATCGACCAGCGCATGTGCCTCCTGTTCGACGTCGGGAGCGCCGCGATAATGGATCGCGACGCCTAAAGTCTTGATCTCAATCACGATGCGCGGGTCGTCGCCGAAGCGATCGGAAAATGCATGTTCGGCCGCAGTCAGACTGGCCGGGCGATCGGGCAGAAGGGTGGTGCCCCCGGCGGGCCGGATTTCGGCGCCATGGCTGCCGACTACCGCATAGTCGGCGATCGTCCGTCCCAGAAAGCCGTCAATCTGCTCAACCGACCGGCCACTGACGATTGCTACCCGCCCGTCCAGCCGTCGGGCCAGTCGCTGCAGCAGCGCGTGCAGATCGTCGCCGACCACCACCCCATCGGGGCGATCGGCCAGTTCGACCAGCGTGCCGTCGAAATCAAGGAACAGGCCGGCATCGTCGAGCAGGCCGGCGGGCGGAGCGGGAAGGTCTTGGTACGGCATCGTGCCGATGAACGCGGCGTGACCGTGAATCGTTTCGCAGGTGCGGTGTATTTTGCGTGGGAGAGGGTCACCCCAACCGCTACATCACCCCGGACCGGGAAACGAAAGGACCGACCCCCAGGCACTACGTTACCCCGGGCTTGACCCGGGGTCCCGCTTCTTCTTTCCTCGCACCATGGGGAAAGAACGGCAGGGCGGCTGGGTCTACATCATGGCCGACCGGTATCGCGGTGCTACCTATGTCGGCGTGACCACCGATCTCGCGACCCGCATCCACCAGCACCGCACCGGCGGCGGATCGATCCACTGCGCGCACTACGGCCTCAACCGCCTCGTATGGGCAGAGCGCGGCGATGACATCCTAAGCTGCATCGCCCATGAAAAGCGCATGAAACGCTGGCATCGCGACTGGAAATTCGACCTGATTGAGCAGGGCAATCCGGACTGGCGTGATCTTTCCCCAACGATCCTCGACTGAAGAAGCGGGACCCCGGATCAAGTCCGGGGTGACGTTGTGGGCAAGTGCTCCGAACACCCAATCCGGGACTGGCGAACCCCGCCGCCACCCACTACACACACCGCCATGACAGCCCGGATCATCGACGGAAAAGCCTTCGCCGCCCAGTTGCGCGCGCGCGTTGCCACCCATGCCGCTACCTTTGCGCAGAGCGCCGGGCGACCCGTCGGCCTCGCCGTCGTGCTGGTCGGCGAGGATGCCGCCTCCGCCGTCTATGTCCGGTCGAAGGGGAAGGCGACGCGCGAAGCGGGCATGGTCAGCTTCGAACATCGCCTGTCGGCGGACGTGTCGCAGGACGAACTGATCGCGCTGGTCGAGCAATTGAATGCCGATCCGGCGGTCGACGGCATTCTGGTGCAATTGCCGCTGCCAAGGCACCTCGACAGCGATGCCGTCCTGCTGACGATCGATCCCGACAAGGACGTCGATGGCTTTCACCCGGTCAATGCCGGACGGCTGGCGACGGGCCTGCCGGGGATGGTGCCCTGCACACCCTATGGCTGCCTGCTCTTGCTGCGCGACGAGCTGGGCGACCTGTCGGGCAAGGAAGCGGTGGTCGTCGGCCGGTCGAACATCGTCGGCAAGCCGATGGCGGCGTTGCTGACTGCCGAAAGCTGCACGGTCACCATCGCCCATTCGCGGACCCATGATCTGCCGGGCCATGTCGCGCGCGCCGATATCGTGGTCGCCGCGGTCGGACGCGCCAATTTCGTCGAGGGGGCATGGCTGAAGCCCGGTGCGACGGTGATCGACGTCGGCATCAACCGCACCGCAGACGGACTGGTCGGCGATGTCGACTTTGCGGCCGCGCTGTCGGTCGCGGGCGCGATCACGCCGGTGCCGGGCGGGGTCGGACCGATGACCATCGCCTGCCTGTTGCGCAATACGCTGGTCGCCGCGCACCGGCGCGAGGGCCTGCCGTTCGACGACAGCGTGCTATGATCGAGCTGTTCGTCTCGTCGCTGATCACCTTCTTCGTGGTGATCGATCCGCCGGGCTGCGCGCCGATCTATGCCGGGCTGACCACCGGCGCGTCCGACGTGCAGCGTCGCGCGATGGCGATCCGCGCGGTCGGCATCGCCACCGCGATCCTCGTCGTCTTCGCGCTGTTCGGACAGGCGCTGCTCAAGGCACTGGGCATCAGCCTCGACAGTTTCCGCATCGCGGGCGGCATCATGCTGTTCCTGATCGCGCTGGAAATGGTGTTCGAAAAACGCACCCAGCGCCGCGAGGACCGCGCGCAGAAGATCATCGAGACCGATGAGGTCGAGGATGTCTCGACCTTCCCCATGGCGATGCCGATGATCGCAGGGCCGGGATCGATCGCGTCGGTGATGCTGCTGATGAGTCAGGTCGGCGACTGGACCGCGCGGGCGGTGGTACTGGGCGCGCTGGCGTCGATCCTGCTGCTGACGCTGATCGCGTTGCTGGCGGCGGGACCGCTGATGAAACTGCTCGGCGCGCGGATCGAGGCGGTGATTACCCGGCTGCTCGGCGTGCTGCTGGCGGCACTCGCGGCGCAGTTCGTGATCGACGGCTTGCGGGCCAGCTTTCTGTAAAAACCAGAAAGTGTTGCGGAATAGTTACAGCTGATATGTAATTTCCAGATTGCGTATACCTGTATTTGCAAATCCTCTTGTATCGACGGATACTTGGCCATGTTCGAGCCGCCCGTTGCGCGGCGCGACTGATTGGAACGCCCGTCAGGGTTTAAGGGGATTGCTGCTTCCATGATTGCTTTGTCGATGCGCACGTCGTTGCGCCGCGGAACCGCTTTGTCCGCGCTCGCCGCTGCCAGTGCCGGTCTGTTCGCCGTGCCGGCTTCTGCACAGGAAGTCGCGCCGGCCGGTACCACCGTGCCGACCCCGGCGAATCCGGCCGAGGATACGTCGCAGGACATCATCGTCACCGGCTCGATCCTGCGCGGCACCGATAGCGGCATTTCGCCGGTCACCACGTTGACCACCGAAAACCTCGACGCGCGCGGCATCAACACCGTGCAGGACGCGATCCAGTTGCTGTCGTCGAACAACGGCCCGGCACTGACCAACTCGTTCACCGCCAACGGCGCGTTCGCCGGCGGTGCATCGGCCGTGTCGCTGCGCGGCCTGTCGACCAGTTCGACGCTGGTGCTGTTCGATGGCCTGCGTGCCGCTTACTATCCGCTTGCCGATGACGGTTCGCGCAACTTCGTCGATCTGAACACGATCCCCGACGACATCGTCGAGCGCGTCGACGTGCTTCGCGACGGTGCTTCGTCGAGCTACGGCGCCGATGCGATCGCCGGCGTGGTCAACATCATCACCAAGCGTTCGGTTAAAGGTGTCTCGGGTCGCGCCGAAGCCGGTATTGCCGAGGGTGGCTATGCCGCGAACCAGCGCCTGACGCTGACCGCCGGCACCGGTGATCTCGATGAACAGGGCTACAACGCCTATATCAGCGGTTTCTATTTCCGTAGCGAAGGCGTCGCGAACAAGGACCTTCGCGGTGTTTTCGCGACCGACGATCAGCGCAGCATCGGCGGCCCGAACGGGATTCTGAACGGCCGCAACGACGCCGGGGAGCTCAACGGCTTCGCGACCAATGGCAGCACCTTCTACTATCGCCCGGGGAACAGCGGCCGCTATCGCATCCTGAACCCGATTGCAGGCTGTTTCGGCGGACCGTCGGTCACGCCGACCGCCGCAGACCTCGCCCGCACCAACTCGACGGGTGCCCAGGTCAATCCGACCCTGCCGACCAGCAACGTCTGCCAGGAAGACCTTACCTACAATTACGGCAACGTGACGCCGGACATCGAACGCTTCGGCGGTTCGGCGCGCTTCACCGCGAAGCTGGGTGACACGTCGGAAGCGTATCTGTCGGTCAACTTCCAGCAGACCACGTCGAGCTATTATGGCGCACCCGGCACGATCCGCGGGAATGCGCCGACCGGCATCCTGTTCCCGCAGTTCTCGACCGCATCGAACGCTGCCCGGTTTGCGGCCGGTTCGGCGATCCTGACGCTGCCGGTGTTCGTCTGTGCCGCGCGTGTGAACTGCAATGCGACCAACGGCGTCCGCAACCCGAACAACCCGTTCGCATCGGTCGACCAGACGGTTGAGATCATCGGCCGCAATCAGGAGCGTCAGTATAACGAGACGCGCAGCCGCGTATATCGTGCGGCGTTCGGCTTGAACGGCACGATCTTCAACGATATCGACTATAACTTCAACGCGACGGCGATGCACACCGATCTGCGTCGTCTGCAGGATGGCTATGTCTATATCCAGAACCTGCTGAACGTCATTGCCGACGGGTCGTACAACTTCGTCAATCCCGGCCAGAATTCGCAGGCGGTGCGCGATTACGTGACGCCGGTGAACATCACCGACACGTCGTCGGATCTGTATCAGGCGCAGGTCACTTTCTCGAAGTCGCTGTTCAACCTGCCGGGTGGCCCCGTCCAGCTCGGCGTCGGCGGATCGGTCTTCTACGAAGCGGTCAACGCGCCCAGCGCCAACCCTGACACCAACGGCCCGACGCAGCGCTACTTCACGATCAATGCGTTCGGTACCGAAGGCAATCGCACCGTCAGCTCGGCTTTTGCCGAGGTTCAGGCACCGGTGTTCGATCAGCTCGATGTGAACCTGTCGGGACGCTATGACCATTATTCGACCGGTCAGGGCAATTTCTCGCCAAAGGCAGGTGCGCGGTTCACCCCGTTCCGCCAGCTGTCGATCCGCGGAACGTGGTCGCGCGGTTTCCGTATCCCGAGCTTCGCCGAAGCCAACGCGCTGCCGACGACGGGCTATGTCACCCAGTCGATCACCGCGGTCCCGGCCAACTTCCGCGCGCAGTATGGCGCGGCATGCGCCACCGACGCGACGGCACCGCAGGCCTGCCCGAACTATCTGACGACCTATTCGATCGGGTCGACGACGTTGGCTTCGCCGAATCTGGAACCCGAAAAGTCGCGCAGCTTCACCGCCGGCATTCAGTTGACGCCGATCCCGAACTTCACCTTCTCCGTCGACTATTTCAACATCAAGAAGACGGGCGCGATCACCTCGCCATCCAACGCCGCAGCGGTCGCCGCTTATTATGCGGGCCAGCCGATCCCGGCCGGGTTCAACGTCATTGCCGACGCTCCCGACGTCAACCTGCCCAACGGTCGGCCGCGTATCGCCTTCGTCGAATCGCAGCTGATCAATTCCGACACGATCACGTCGGAAGGCATCGATTTCGGGCTGACCGGCCGCGTCGATTTCGGCGGTTTCCAGTGGCGCACCGCCGCCAATGCCAGCCTGTTGCTGGAACTCAGCACGACGTTCCCGGACGGTTCGAAGGAAACCTATGTCGACACGCTCGGCAACTTCAACCTGACGGCGGGCAACGGCACGTTCAAATGGCGCGGCAACTGGGCGAACACCTTCTCGTTCGACAAGGTCGACGTCACCGGCACCGTGAACTACGTCTCGGGGTATGACCTGTCGGCAGAGGACCAGGGCGGCAGCTATCGCGACTGTTCGCTGGCACCTGAATATGTCGACTGCCGCGTGAAGAGCTACATCACGGCCGACCTGAACGTCAGCTTCAACGTCAACGACAAGTTCACCTTCTACGTGAACGCCCTGAACGTGTTCGATCGCCTGCCGCCGATCGACGTCGTCACCTATGGCGCGCACCTTTACAACCCGGTGCAGGGCGGCAACGGCATCTTCGGCCGCAGCTTCCGTGCCGGTGCGAAGTTCGGCTTCTAGTCGCTTTCAACCTGCGAAATGGGCCGCTTCCCTTCGGGGAGGCGGCCTTTTTTATGCCGTTGACATCGTAATGTGTGAGAATCGTCCGGCCTGGCTGCTGCTCGGGTTCCCCGATGGGATGTTCTGGTCGAGGAACCCCGCCGCAACCGGGTCGGCGTCGCGCTGGGCATGACTTTACAATGCCGGCGTGGTTTGCACGTGGCTTGTATAGTCGAATGTCGAACAATCTCTATCGTGACGATCAGAGCAGTATTGGCAGCTGCAATGTTCAGCAATGTATCAGAAACATTCAGTAAATAATTACCGTTGTATCGATATTAGAAGCACTGTAACTAAAATATCACGAATTTTGCATTTGTAACGGCAGCATCTTTGAATGGTTGCGAACGAAGTTTGTCGGCGATTACTCATGGTTCGTTACGCTGCTGTGGCAGCGTGTCCGAAAGACAGGGGAAATCATGAAGCAAACCGTCCGTACCGCCTTGTTGGCATCCACGCTGATCATGGGAATTGCTACCCCAGCAGTGGCACAGGTCGCGCCAGCGGCGGATTCGACCGCACAACAGCCAGAAGCCAATGATTCCGAACAGGAAATCACTGTTACCGGTTCGCGGATTCCGCGTCCGAACCTCGAAAGCTCCAATCCCGTATCGGTGATCGGTGCGGAGGAAATCGGGTTCCGGCAGCCGACGTCGGTCGAGGCGCTGCTGCGCGACTTGCCGGGCGCGGTGCCGAACATCGGGCCGGGCGTGAACAACGGATCGAACGGGTCGGCGCAGCTCGACATCCGGGGCCTCGGCCCCAACCGCAACCTAATTCTGATCGACGGACAGCGCACCGTTCCCGCCAGCCTGGGCGGCGTGACCGACCTGAACATCATTCCGATCGCGCTGTTGCAGCGGATCGAGACGCTGACCGGCGGTGCGTCGGTGGCGTACGGCGCGGACGCGGTGGCGGGCGTCACCAATTTCATCACCCGCACCGATTTTTCCGGGGTCGATATCGGCCTGAACAGCGGCATCACCGAACGCGGCGACGGGTTCAACATGCGCGCCGACCTGACGCTGGGTGCCAACCTTGCCGACGATCGCGGCAATGTGGTGCTCAGCCTCGGCTATACGAAGGCCGATGCGATCCAGCAGGGTGAGCGTCCCTATGGCCGCGCCAGCCTCAGCTCGGTTACCGGTCGCCCGCAGGGATCGGGAACCGCCACGCCGGCGAGCATCCTCGCACCATTCACCGGGCGTGTTAATGCCCAGGGCACCGCATTCGAAGTGGGGCCGCTGTCGGACTATAACTTCAACCCGCTGAACGTCTATCAGACGCCATTCGAACGCTATAACATCTTCGGCAAGGCGAATTACGAGATCAGCGATGCGGTCGAAGTCTTCGGGCAGGGCTTTTTCACCAAGACGATCGTCGATCAGATCATCGCGCCGTCCGGCACCTTCTTTTCGAACGTCCAGCTGCCGCTCAGCAATCCGTATCTGACGCAGGCGATGCGCAACCAGCTGTGCGCTTCGAGCAACATCAATGCAGTCGATTGCGCCGCAGCGAGCGCCGCGACGAGCACGACGGCACCGGGCTATCGCGAAATCACGGCATCGATCGGCCGTCGTTTCACCGAAGCGGGGCCGCGCACGACCAGCTTCGAAACCAACACCTTCCAGGTGCAGGGCGGTGCCCGCGGCGCGCTGACCTCGACGCTCGACTGGAACATCACCGGCATCTACGGCGAATCGGAACGCACCAACACGTCGCAGGGACAGGGGACGTTGCCGCGCCTGCAACAGGCGCTGCGCGCCTTCAACACGACCGCGTGTACCGTGACGACCGGTAATTGCGTGCCGATCAACCTGTTCGGGACCGAAGGAACGCTGACCCCGGCAATGTTCAATTTCCTGAACGTCACCACCTTCAACTTCATCCAGACGTCCTTCACCTCGATTCAAGGAACCGTCGCGGGCGACCTCGGCTTTTCTAGCCCGTTCGCCGCCGAGAATATCGGTGTCGCCGTCGGTGTCGAATATCGCCGCTATGCCGGTTCGAGCGGTGGTGACGGCATCTCGTCGCAGCCGGGTGCGGTGCTGGGTGCCGGTGCGCCCGCATTGCCGATCACCGGCGAATACGACACCCGCGAAGTGTTCGGCGAACTGAACGTTCCGCTGATTTCGGACCGTCCGTTCTTCGATTCGCTGACGCTCGAAGGCGGCTTCCGATATTCGGACTATTCGTTGTCGGGCGGCAACTGGGCCTATCGGGGCGGCCTCACCTGGGCACCGGTCAGCGAACTGAAGCTGCGCGGTTCCTACGCCCGGGCGGTGCGTGCGCCGAACCTCGGCGAATTGTTCCAGCCGCAGGTCACCTTCCTGACCAACCGCGCCATCGATCCCTGCCAGGGCGCGGTCACGAACCAGGGCGTCAGCGCACTGTGCGCCGCACAGCTGGCGCTGGTCGGTGCCCCGGCCTCGCTGCTGGGTAATATTCCGGCACCGGTCGCGGGGCAGATCAACGCGACGCAGGGCGGCAATCTGGGTCTGACGCCGGAATATGCCGACACCTTCACGGTAGGCGGTGTGTTGCAGCCGAAGCTGTTCGACGGCTTCGCGCTGACGGTCGACTATTACAAGATCAAGGTTACCGATGCGATCTCGACGCCGTCGCAGGCCGATATCATCGACGGTTGCTTCAATGGCACCAACGCGGCGGCCTGCGACCTCATCCGTCGCAATCCGCTGACTGGCGGTCTGAGCGGTCCGAACGACACGACCTTCGGGCCGTTCCTGGGTCTTTCGAACCTCGGCACGATCCGGACCTCGGGCATCGATGTCGGTGCGTCGCTGCGGCAGGAACTGGGCTTTGCCCGGCTCGACCTGAACTTCCTCGGCAACTACACCTTCGACAGCCAGTTCCAGGCGACGCCGACCAGCGTCAACCGCGACTGTGTCGGGCTGTACAGCGTGTCGTGTGCGTCGATCCAGCCGGAATATAGCTGGAACCTCCGGGGAACGCTTTCCTTCGAAGGCGGCACCGTGACGTCGCTGCGCTGGAAGCATCTGAGCGAGAGCAATGTCGAACCGGCCAGCTCCGGCGGTCCGGCATCGGTGTTCGCCGCGTATCGCCGGATCCCCGCGTTCAACTATCTCGATCTGACGCTGCAGCAGGCGGTGGGTGACACCATGACGTTCACCTTCACCGTGACCAACCTGCTCGACAAGGACCCGCCGATCGTCGGCAACACGATCGGTTCGACAGCCTTCAACAGCGGCAATACCTATCCGAGCACCTACGACCCGATCGGTCGACGCTTCAATGTGGGCGTAAACCTGCGGTTCTGATGGCATCGGGGGCGCGGCCGATCGGTCGCGTCCCATTTTTTCGGGAAGGTCATGCGATGCTCCTGTTTCTGCTGCTCCAGGCGGCACCCGTCGCCACCGCGACACCGGCGGCCGGTGATCCGGACAAGCTGATTTGCCGGCGGGAGGCGGTAACCGGCACCCATGCGCGTCGGCGTAAGGTTTGCCACACGCGTGCCGATTGGAATCGCATGGCGGAAACCGCGCGCACAGTCGGCAACGAATTGCGCACGGTGCCACAGTCGTCGCAAAATTGACCGGCGGGGGAGCGATCCCCCGCCGTCTTTGCACCTACGCGACCGACAACGTCAGCGCACCATCACCCTCATCGACATGCACCGTCGACCCGTCCTTCACGCCACCGCGCAGGATCAGGTCGGCCAGCGGGTCCTGAAGATACCGCTGCACCGCACGCTTCAACGGCCGCGCGCCGTACACCGGGTCATAACCGACGCGGCCCAGCCACGCCCGCGCGGCCTCGGTCAGTTCGACCTTCACCTTGCGCTCGGCCAGCAACTTGCCGACGCGGCCGACCTGGATGTCGACGATCGGGGCCATGTGATCGGCCGCAAGGCGGTGGAACAGGATGATCTCGTCCAGCCGGTTGAGGAATTCCGGCCGGAAATGCGCGCGGACGACGTCCATCACCTGCGGCTCGACCGTCTCGACACCCTCGCCATCGGGCAGGTTGGTCAGGAATTGCGAGCCGAGGTTCGACGTCAGGATGATGATCGTGTTCGAAAAATCGACCGTGCGCCCCTGTCCGTCGGTCAGGCGACCGTCGTCGAGCACCTGCAACAGGATGTTGAAGACGTCGCCATGCGCCTTCTCCACCTCGTCGAACAACACTACCTGATAGGGGCGGCGGCGCACCGCCTCGGTCAGCTTGCCGCCTTCCTCATAGCCGACATAGCCCGGCGGCGCACCGATCAGCCGCGCGACCGCGTGCTTTTCCATGAACTCGCTCATGTCGATGCGGACCATGGCATTGGGATCGTCGAACAGGAATTCGGCGAGCGCCTTGGTCAGCTCGGTCTTGCCGACGCCGGTCGGCCCGAGGAACAGGAAGCTGCCGAGCGGCCGGTTCGGGTCCTGCAGGCCCGCGCGCGAACGGCGCACGGCGGTGGCGACGGCACGCACCGCCTCGCTCTGGCCGATGACCCGCTTGCCCAGCGCGTCCTCCATCGCCAACAGCTTCTCGCGCTCGCCCTCCAGCATTCGGTCGACCGGCACCCCGGTCCAGCGGCTGACGACGCCGGCGATATCGTCGGCGGTCACTTCCTCGCGGAGCATCGCGCCGCCGGCATGTTGCTGCGCCGCCACCACCTGCTTTTCCAGCGTCGGAATCGTGCCATAGGTCAGCTCGGACATCTTCGCGAGGTCGCCCGACCGCTGCGCCTGTTCGAGCGCGACGCGGGCGGCATCGAGCTGTTCCTTCAGCTTCGCCTCCGACGCGATCTTGTCGCGCTCGCCCTGCCAACGCGTGGTCAGCTCGGACAATTGCTGTTCGAGATTGGCGAGTTCCTCCTCCAGCGTGTCGAGCCGGTCGATGCTGGCGGCGTCGCTTTCGCGGCGCAGCGCCTCGCGCTCGATCTTCATGCGCAGGATGCGGCGGTCGAGGCTCTCGATCGCTTCGGGCTTGCTCTCCACCTCCATGCGCAGCCGGCTGGCGGCCTCGTCCATCAGGTCGATCGCCTTGTCGGGCAGGAAGCGGTCGGTGATGTAGCGGTTCGACAGCGTCGCCGCCGACACCAGTGCGCCGTCGGTGATCCGCACGCCGTGATGGAGTTCGTACTTCTCCTTCAACCCGCGCAGGATGCTGATCGTATCCTCGACGGTCGGTTCGCCCACGAACACCGGCTGGAACCGCCGCTGGAGCGCGGGGTCCTTTTCGACATGCTTGCGATATTCGTCGAGCGTGGTCGCGCCAATGCAATGCAGTTCGCCACGCGCCAGCGCAGGCTTGAGCAGATTGCCCGCATCCATCGCCCCTTCGGATTTGCCCGCACCGATCAGCTGGTGCATCTCGTCGATGAACAGGATAATCTGCCCGTCGCCGGCCTTCACCTCGTCGAGCACGCCCTTCAGCCGCTCTTCGAACTCGCCGCGATATTTGGCCCCGGCGATCAGCGACCCCATGTCGAGCGACATCAGTGCGCGGTCCTTCAGCCCCTCCGGCACGTCGCCATTGGCGATGCGCAGCGCGAGGCCCTCGGCGATCGCGGTCTTGCCGACGCCGGGTTCGCCGATCAGCACCGGATTGTTCTTGGTCCGGCGCGCGAGGATCTGGATCGTGCGGCGGATCTCCTCGTCGCGGCCGATCACCGGATCGAGCTTGCCGTCGCGCGCCGCCGCGGTCAGGTCGCGGGCGAACTTCTTGAGTGCGTCGTACCGATCCTCGGCCCCGGCAGTGTCGGCGGTGCGGCCGCCACGCAGGCGGTCGATCGCCGCGTTCAGATTCTGCGCCGTCAGCCCGGCGGCGGTCAGCGCCTTGCCCGCCGGCCCCTGCGACAGGGTCAGCGCCAGCAGCATCCGTTCGACGGTGACGAAGCTGTCGCCCGCCTTGGTCGCGATCTGTTCGGCCTGGTCGAGCAGGCGGACGCTGTCATTGTCGAGACCCGGATTCTGCTGCGCACCCGATCCCGACACCGACGGCATCTTGGCCAGTGCCGCATCGATATCGGCGATCGCCCGGCGCGCGTCGCCGCCTGCTGCCGTAATCAGCCCGGCGGCCATGCCCTGTTCGTCATCGAGCAGCGCCTTCAGGATATGTTCGGGCGTCATCCGCTGATGCGAATTGCGGATCGCCACCGTCTGCGCGGCTTGCAGAAAACCCTTGGCGCGGTCGGTAAATTTTTCGAGGTTCATCGTGTTCCCCTGTGATGTTGCCGGCGATATGGTGTGGTAAAAGGGCAACACAAGAGGGCGTGCATCGTTTGGCCTGGCGCGGCGTTGGAAGCCGGATGGCAACGGGCGTTCGCAGGGTGGGATGGGGGCTGGTGTGGATCGTCGCGATCCTGTGCCTCGCCGTGACGATCGTGCCGCGCTTCCTCGACCGCATCTATTATCGCGGGGTGGCCGGCGACCATTTCGACGGTGCGCGCTTCTTCAACCCCGATGGCGACGATACGTCCGCGCCACCGGGCGGCAGCCGCAGCGGGTTCCTGTGGCGACAGGCGACCGGCAGCGACGGGCGACCGGCATGGCCGACACAGGTCCCGGTCACCCCCGCGCGACCCGCCGAACTCCTGCCCACCACGACCCGCCCGGCGCGTGATCCGGCGCAGACCCCGCTTCGCGTCACCTGGGTCGGCCACGCGTCGGCGCTGATCCAGACGCCCGGTCTCAACATCCTCACCGATCCGGTATGGAGCGAACGCGCCGGCCCGTTCGGCTTCGGTCCGAAACGGGTCGCGGCACCGGGCATCGCGCTGGACGACCTGCCGAAGATCGACCTGATCCTCATCAGCCACAATCATTACGATCATCTCGATCTGTCGACGCTCAAGCGGCTGTACGACCGCGACCGCCCGGCGATCGTCACTGCCCACGGCAACGATGCGATCCTGCGCAGCGCGGGGATGCAGGCGACCGCGCTCGACTGGCGACAGGCGGAGCGGGTCGGCGGGGTGACGGTTCATGTCGTGCGCAACCATCACTGGTCGAGCCGCTGGTTCGTCGACCGCAACCGTGCCTTGTGGTCGGCGTTCGTCGTCGAACTGCCCGGCGGCAATCTGTTCTTTGCGGGCGATACCGGCATGGGCGACGGCAAATGGGTCGAGGAGGCTAGGGCGCTCGGCCCGATCCGCCTCGCGCTGATCCCCATCGGCGCGTTCCGGTTTCAGCCGGGGCAGATGGCCAGCGGCGCGCATATCGGCCCGGTCGACGCGCTTGACGTGTTTCGGCGGCTGGGCGCGTCGCATGGCATGGCGATCCATTGGGGCACGTTCCGCCTGTCCTATGAAGGCTATACGACCCCGCCGAAATTGCTGAGCGCGGCAAAGGCCTGTGCCGGCGTCACCGATCGCCGGTTCGGTGCAGTGCCGATCGGCCGTCCGGTCGATATCGCACCGATGAGCGCGCCTGCGGCGGCGTCGTTCGATCGCAACGCCATCCTGCGCTGTCTCGACGGCCCGCCGGGTAGCGGCCTGCGGTGAGCGCGAACGACGACGCGCTATTCCCCTTCTTCGTCACCCCGGACTTGATCCGGGGTCCCGCTTTCTCTCGCCAGCAGCAGAAGAAGCGGGACCCCGGGCCAAGCCCGGGGTGACGAGGCTGTGCTTGCGCTGACCCTTCCAACCAGCCTATCGGTAACAACAGATACGATCCGGCAAAGACCGGACCATTGGAGAGAGACATGCTCGATTTCGCGCTCGGCGAGATGGCCGATGCCATTCGCGAGACCACGCAGCGCTTCGCGGCCGATCGCATCGCGCCGATCGCCGCTGCCATCGACGCCGACGATCGCTTCCCGATCGAGCTATGGCCCGAAATGGGCGCGCTCGGCCTGCACGGCATCACCGTCCAAGAGGACGATGGCGGCCTCGGCCTCGGCTATCTCGAACACGTCGTCGCGTGTGAGGAAGTCGCCCGCGCCTCCGCCTCGGTCGGCCTGTCCTATGGCGCGCATTCCAACCTGTGCGTCAACCAGATCGCGCGCTGGGGCAATGCCGAGCAGAAGGCGAAATACCTGCCCACGCTCATCAGCGGCGAGCATGTCGGATCGCTCGCCATGTCCGAAGCCGGGGCAGGGTCGGACGTCGTGTCGATGAAGCTGCGCGCCGACGCGGTCGATGGCGGCTATCGCCTGAACGGCACCAAATTCTGGATCACCAACGCGCCCTATGCGGCGACGCTGGTCGTCTATGCCAAGACCGCGCCGGATGCCGGATCGAAGGGCATTACCGCCTTCCTGATCGAACGGGATTTCGCCGGTTTTTCGATCGGGCAGAAGATCGACAAGATGGGGATGCGCGGATCGCCGACCGCCGAACTGGTCTTCGACGACTGTTTCGTTCCGGCGGAGAACGTCATGGGGCCGCTCAACGGCGGCGTCGGCGTGTTGATGTCGGGCCTCGATTACGAGCGCGTCGTGCTGTCGGGCATCCAGCTGGGCATCATGCAGGCGTGCCTCGACACCGTCCTGCCCTATGTCGCCGAACGCAAGCAGTTCGGCAAGCCGATCGGCGCGTTCCAGCTAATGCAGGGCAAGATCGCCGACATGTCGGTCGCGCTGAACAGCGCCCGTGCATACGTCTATGCGGTGGCACGCGCATGCGACGCCGGACGCACCACCCGCCACGATGCGGCGGGCGCGATCCTGCTGGCGTCGGAAAACGCGGTGAAGGTCGCCAACGATGCGATCCAGGCACTGGGCGGTGCCGGCTATACGAAGGACTGGCCGGTCGAGCGGTATTTCCGCGATGCGAAGCTGCTCGACATCGGGGCCGGGACCAACGAAGTTCGCCGGATGCTGATCGGTCGCGAATTGCTGGGCGAGGGGACGCGCGCACAATGACGGTGCTGCCGACGCTGATCGATCGCGGATCGGACGGGTTCGCCGCCAACGCCGCGCACAACGCCGCGCTGGCCGACGACCTGCGCGACCGGATCGCGAAGACCGCGCTCGGTGGAACGGAGCGCAGCCGCGAACGCCATGTCGCGCGCGGCAAGTTGCTGCCACGCGACCGTATCCACCGACTGCTCGACGCCGGATCGCCGTTCCTCGAAATCGGCGCGCTGGCGGCGGGCGGCATGTATGACGATCAGGCCCCGGCGGCGGGCGTCATCGCCGGCATCGGTCGCGTCCATGGCCGGCAGGTGATGATCGTCGCCAACGACCCGACGGTGAAGGGCGGCGCGTATTTCCCGATGACGGTAAAAAAGCATCTCCGCGCGCAGGAGATCGCGAGCGAAAACCATCTGCCTTGCATCTATCTGGTCGACAGCGGCGGCGCGAACCTGCCGCATCAGGCGGAGGTGTTCCCCGACCGCGACCATTTCGGCCGCATCTTCTTCAATCAGGCGCAGATGTCGGCCAAGGGCATTGCGCAGATCGCCTGCGTGCTCGGCAGTTGCACCGCCGGTGGCGCGTACGTCCCGGCCATGTCCGACGAGACGGTGATCGTGCGCGGGCAGGGGACGATCTTTCTCGCCGGCCCGCCGCTGGTCAAGGCCGCGACCGGGGAGGTCATCAGTGCCGAGGAACTGGGCGGGGCCGACACCCATGGCCGCAAATCGGGCGTGGTCGATCATGTGGCGGAAGATGACGAACAGGCGCTGCTGATCGTCCGCGACATCGTCGCCACGCTGCCGCCGCCGCGCCGCGCCGAAGTGGCGCTGACCGACCCGCGTCCGCCGCTCCACGATCCCGCCGACCTCGCCGGCATCGTGCCGACCGATGTCCGCGCGCCCTATGACGTGCGCGAGGTGATCGGGCGGCTGGTCGACGGCTCCGAATTGCACGAATTCAAGCCGCTCTACGGCACGACCCTGATCTGCGGCTTCGCCCGCATCTGGGGGATGCCGGTCGCGATCCTCGCGAACAATGGCGTGCTCTTCTCCGAAAGCGCGCAAAAGGGCGCGCATTTCGTCGAACTCGCCTGCCAGCGCCGTACCCCGCTGCTGTTCCTCCAGAACATCTCGGGCTTCATGGTCGGTGGCAAATATGAGGCGGAAGGCATTGCGAAACATGGCGCAAAGTTGGTCACCGCCGTCGCGACGGCACAGGTGCCCAAGCTGACCGTGCTGATCGGCGGCAGTTTCGGGGCCGGCAATTACGGCATGTGCGGTCGCGCCTATAGCCCACGGTTCCTGTTCACCTGGCCCAACAGCCGCATCTCGGTGATGGGCGGCGAACAGGCGGCGAGCGTGCTGGCGACGGTCCACCGCGATGCGGAGACGTGGACGCCGGAGGACGCCGAAGCGTTCAAGACCCCGATCCGCGACCGCTACGAGGCGGAGGGCAGCCCCTGGTACGCTACGGCGCGGCTGTGGGACGACGGCGTGATCCTCCCCGAACAGACCCGCGACGTGCTGGGGCTGGCGCTGTCGGCGACGTTGAACGCCCCGATCGCCGACCGTGCGCAGTTCGGCATCTTCCGGATGTGATGGGAGTGGTCGCGGACCCCCGCCCCCTGCCGTACCCCCGCGCAGGCGGGGATCCAGAGCCAAGCATGCTGACGGCTGCGACTGACAACGCTCGACCCCGGCCGACACGCGAATGCGCGGTTGCAGGGGGCAGCACGTCACGCAATCTACTGGACGTACCCCGGCGAAGGCCGGGGCCCAGTCGGGCGACGTCGCCGAATAACCGCACCCGACCCGTCGCTGGACCTCGCCCTTCGCGCGACTTCTGCGAAAGTCCCGACCCCCGCCCCCTGCCGCACCCGCGCGCAGGCGGGGGTCCAGAGCCAAGCAGAACAACGGCTTGCGCTTGGAACCCTGGACCCCCGCCTACGCGGGGGTACGGCGGGTTTCTGCCGAATCTCGCGATTTCCGCAAAGGTCGCGCCTTCGGCGGGTTACGGCAGCGCGCAGGTCGAGCAGGGCACCGTGCGGTCGAAGCGCCAACGACAGGACTCCCCTCCCTGGCAGAGCTTCGGGTCGGCCATGCCCCCGGCATGGCCTAAACAGTGTGGGGCACTGTTTACCCGAAGCTGGGCTGGGGGTGGGTTGGCCCATTGTGGCGCGTTTACCTTTCCTCTTGGGCCGACCCACCCCCGCCCCCTCCCTTTCAGGGAGGGTAAAGGCGAACGCGTGATCGGATGTCGATCCGCTGCGGGCGACGCCGCATGACCACCATCTCAAACCTCCCCCCCATCCGCCCGACGAGGCTCACCGAACCGGCCTTCACCCCGGCCAAGACGCCGGCCGCTCCCCCGTCCGGCTTCACCCCCGGTCCGAACACCGGCGTCGACAGCGTCGCCTATGACGCGATCCTCGCCATGGTCACCCGCGCCATCGCCAGCCTGCCGCCCGGCGCCGCGCTGTCGAATTTCCTCCACACCGTCGCCCGCGTAACCGCGGAGGTCGAGGCGCAACTCGCCGCCGCGCCGGCACCGATGCGCGACGGCGGCACCCTGTCGGCAGAGGCGAGGGCGACCACCGCCCATGCCGAGGTGATCGCCCAGCGGCTGGCCGCCGCCTTCGCCCCCGATCCCGTCGCCGCCCGCGCGGCGATCGCCGACGCGTTCCAGCCGCAACCCGTTTCGGCACCCGATGTCAGCGCCCGCGACCTCGCTTTCGCCGCCGCCGCCATGTTCGGCACCCGCGCCGATCCGGTGCTGCAACCGACCGATCCTTCGCCGACCAATGTCGATCCCGACGCCGACCCCCTGTTTTCGGAACATCCCATGCGCGACCGCCTGTACTTGCTCGACCCGCAGTTCGACGACCCGGCCTATCCCGGCCGCAGCTTCTATTGCCGCGACTGCATCACCGTCGACGGCCTGCTGGCGCGCTTCCCGGACAAGGCGTCGCTGATCGAGGTGGTCCGCATTCCCTATCCACGGCCCCGCGACGCCGTGATCGCGGTGGTGGGGGAGGCGCATCAGAACCTGCCGCTGCTGGTCCTCGGGGCCGGTGCCGATGCGGGCCTGTCGGACGGCCGGTATGGCGACATCCGCTTCGTCAGCGATTTCAAACGGCTGCTCCACGCACTTCACATCCGCCATGGCTTTCCGGAGGCGCATCCATGACGCTTTCCTACACCGCCGGCCCGACCTATCCTGTCCCGCCCGCCGGGCGCGATGCCGCCGGCCTGCGCAACGCATCGCTACGTGGCACCTTCGCCAACTTCCGGGACCGGCCATGATCGAATCGCTGCTGATCGCCAATCGCGGCGAGATCGCCCGCCGTATCCTGCGCACCGCCCGCCGCCTCGGCATCCGCACCATCGCCGTCCATAGCGACGTCGATGCCGGCCTGCCCTTCGTCACCGAGGCCGACGAAGCCGTCTGCATCGGCGCGGCCCCGGCGCGCGAAAGCTATCTCGACGGCGCGAAGATCCTCGCAGCCGCCCGCGCTACGGGAGCGACGGCGATCCATCCCGGCTATGGCTTCCTGTCCGAAAATGCCGAGTTCGCCGAAAGCGTTACCGCCGCCGGCCTGATCTGGGTCGGCGCCCCCGCGTCCGCGATCCGGGCGATGGGGCTGAAGGACGCGGCCAAGGCGCGGATGATCGCCGCCGGCGTGCCCGTCACCCCCGGCTATCTGGGCGAGGACCAGTCGCCCGACCGCCTCGCCGCCGAGGCCGACGCGATCGGCTATCCGGTGCTCATCAAGGCGGTGGCCGGCGGCGGCGGCAAGGGGATGCGCCGCGTCGACGCCCCCGCCGCCTTCGCCGAGGCACTCGACAGCTGCCGCCGCGAAGCAGCGGCCGCGTTCGGTGACGACCGGGTGCTGATCGAAAAATACATCCTGTCGCCCCGCCATATCGAGGTGCAGGTGTTCGGCGACACCCATGGCAACGCCGTCCACCTGTTCGAACGCGACTGCTCGCTGCAACGCCGCCACCAGAAGGTGATCGAGGAAGCACCCGCACCCGGCATGGACGCCGCGACCCGCGCCGCCGTCTGCGACGCCGCGGTCCGCGCGGCGCGCGCGGTCGACTATGTCGGGGCGGGAACGATCGAGTTCATCGCCGACGGATCGCAGGGTCTCTCCGCCGACCGCATCTGGTTCATGGAAATGAACACCCGGCTACAGGTCGAACACCCGGTGACCGAGGCGATCACCGGCACCGATCTGGTCGAATGGCAGCTGCGCGTCGCATCGGGCGAGCCCCTCCCGCTGCGGCAGGAACAGTTGTCGATCGACGGCTGGGCGATGGAGGCGCGCCTCTATGCCGAGAACCCGACCACCGGCTTCCTCCCGTCGACGGGCCAGCTCACGCACCTCAAGCTCCCCGACGACGTCCGTGTCGATGCCGGCGTGCGACAGGGCGATACGGTGACGCCGCATTACGACCCGATGATCGCCAAGCTGATCGTCCACCGCCCGACCCGCACCGCCGCCGCCGCCGCGCTGGCAAGGGCCGCCGCGTCGGTACAGGTGTGGCCGGTCCGCACCAACGCCGGCTTCCTCGCCCGCTGTGCCGGTCATGCGGATTTCGTCGCGGGCCGGATCGATACCGGCTTCATCGAACGGCATCTCGACGCGCTCGTCCCGACCGGTACCCCGCCCGAAACGGTGATCGGCGGGGCCGCGGCCGCGCTGATCGCCACCGCCCCCGCCGATCCTTGGCACGCGCTTGCCGGCTTCCGCCTCAACGCCGCCCCCGACCGGAACGTCGCTGTCGCGATCGGCGGCATCACCCGTCTGGCAGAGGTGCACCCCGCCGGCGAGGTCGCGCAGGTCGGCCCCGAACGCGTCCTGTTCGCGGACGGTGAGGCCTTTCCCTTCGCCGCGCCCGTCGCGGGACAGGGCGGGGCGGCGAGTGCCGGCGACGGCGCGATCCTGTCCCCCATGCCCGGCCGCATCGTCGCGGTGACGGTCATGGCGGGAGACCGCGTCATTGCCGGACAGCGGCTGGTGGTATTGGAGGCGATGAAAATGGAACAGGCGCTGCTCAGCCCGTTCGACGGCATCGTCGCCGACCTGTCCGCGCGCGAAGGCGCACAGGTTGCCGAAGGCGTGATACTCGTCCGCATCGCAAAGGCCGACGCATGATCGGCCGTTTCTACGACGACTGGCAGATCGGCGACCGGATCGACCATCCGATCCGCCGCACGGTGACCGAAACCGACAATCTGCTGTTCTCGGCGATGACCCACAATCCGCAACCGCTGCACATCGATGCCGAGGCGGCGAAGGCGTCGGAGTTCGGCCAGATCCTCGTCAACGGTACCTTCACCTTCGCGCTGATGGTCGGGCTATCGGTCGGGGAGACGACACTGGGGACGCTCGTCGCCAATCTCGGCTATGACCAGCTCGTCATGCCCAAGCCGGTATTTCTCGGCGACACGCTGCGCGCCACCACCGAAGTCACCGCACTGAAGGACAGTCGATCACGCCCCGATGCCGGCATCGTGACCTTCACCCATGAACTGCATAACCAGCGGGGCGAGATCGTCTGCCGCTGCCTGCGCAGCGCCCTGCTGAAGCGCCGGCCATGAGGCTGCGGTCGCTGCTGTTCGTACCCGGCGACCGGCCCGATCGCTTCGCCAAGGCGGCGGCGAGCGGAGCCGACGCGCTGATCCTCGATCTGGAGGATGCGGTCGCCGCGTCGGCCAAGGACAGCGCCCGCGCCGCCGTCGCCGACTGGCTGCGCGAACCGGCCCCGGTTCCGCGCTTCGTCCGGATCAATCCGGCCGATGGTCCGCTCGCGCTCGGCGATCTCGATGCGATGGTCGGCACCCGCCCCGACGGCATCGTCGTGCCCAAGGCGGAAGGAGTGGCAACGATCCTTTACATCAATGCGGTCCTCGCCGATCGCGGTCTGTCCGACGTGCCGTTGCTGCCGATCGCAACCGAAACCCCGGCGGCGATCTTTCAGCTCGGCAGCTATGGCACGGTCGCGCACCGCCTCGCCGGACTGACCTGGGGTGCCGAGGACCTACCCGCCGCGATCGGTGCGGCGACCTCGCGCGAGCCCGATGGGCGATATACCGCGCCCTATGAACTCGCCCGTTCGCTGACCCTGTTCGGGGCGCACGCCGCCGGGGTGGCGGCGATCGATACCGTCTATCCGGCGATCCGCGACGCGGCGGGCCTCGCCGCCTATGCCGCGCGTGCGGCGCGCGATGGCTTCACCGGCATGATGGCGATCCACCCGGCACAGGTCGCCACGATCAACGCCGCCTTCACCCCCGATGACGAGACGGTCGCGCGCGCACAAGCGATCGTCGATGCCTTTGCCGCGCAGCCCGATGCCGGGGCGCTGCAGGTCGATGGCCGCATGGTCGACGCGCCGCATCTGAAGCAGGCGCTGCGGGTGCTGGCGTTGCGGGACAGTATGGCCGACCGTTCGTCCTGAACGGCGGCGGTCCTATTCGACCGGAAGCGAGGGCGGCGGCGCGGCCAGCTTGCGCAGGGCGGCCCGCCGTTCGCGCTCGACCAGCGCCCGATCGGTCGTCAGCCGCTTGCGTACCGCCAGATAATGCAGCGCGGCGCGCCGGTCCTCTTCGGACAGTGGCGTCGAGGGCAGATCGGCAGCGGCTTCCTCCAACGCGGTCGCGCTCGGCGTCGGCGTCGCGTGCGGCAGGCCGGCATGGCCCTGCGACGCGATATCGTACCAATAGGCCGCCGAGCGCGAAAAGCCGGGTAGCGCCTGCGCCACCGCCGTGAACTGTTCGATCGCCATCGCGTGACGTACCAGCTCGGCCTCGATCGGGATTAGCGCGCGTTCGGCCAGCAACATGCGCAGCATCGTCGCGTCGCGATCGAACCTACCCCACGCCGCCTGATTGAAAGTCTGCTGGGCGTTCTGCAGCGTCAGTGCCTGCAATATCTCGCGCCGGTCGGGACGACGCCATAGCCAGCCGATCCCCTGGATCGCGAACCACCCCCATCCGATCAACGCGAACCCGGCCATCGCCAGCAACAGCACCCGCCACAGCGGTTCCGCCGTCGATCCGGCGGCGGTCCCGACCGCGATCGCCGCGATCGTCGCTGCCGCCAGTCCCCATCGCGGGTCGCGATACCATGTCTCGCGCACTCCGCGCCTCCTCTGCTCGCTCAACGTCGGCGACCCTATCACCAATGGCGTCGTCCCCGCCACCGCGCGGTCATGCCGCCAGTTGCAACCGGTCGCGGCCCTCTGCCTTTGCGGCGTATAGTGCGCGGTCGGCCGCGCGCAGCACCCCCGCCGCGCTGCTGCCGACGTCGATCGAAGCGATGCCGGCGCTGACCGTCAGTCGCACCGCAGCCTGCCCGTGGCGCAGCTGCGTTGCGGCCACCGTCGCGCGCAGCCGTTCGCTCAAGAATTGCGCATGGGCGATGTCCGCTCCGGGGAAGAGAATGGCGAATTCCTCACCGCCCAGCCGGGCGACGACATCCGTCTCGCGCAGCACGCCGCGCGCGATCCGGGCAAAGGATTGCAGGACATGGTCGCCGGCATCATGCCCGAACCGGTCGTTGACCGACTTGAAGTGATCGAGGTCGAAAATGGCGACGCAGCCGCCCCAGTCGCCTGCCGCGGCGGCATCGATCCGGCTGGCCAGTGCCGCGTCGAACGCGCGCCGGTTGGCAAGGCCGGTCAGCGGATCGGTCGATGCGGCACGCGACAATTCGGCCTCCAGCGCCTTGCGATGCGTCACGTCGCGGACCATCGATACCGTGCCCGACACCACGCCATGGTCGTCGGTTACCGCGCGGGTATGTGCTTCGAACCAGTGGAGCGCGCCGCCGGTCACCCGCATCCGGCATTCGACGATCTGCGTCCCCTGCGGCGCGCGTATCGCGTCGCGGTGTGCGACCAGCACGATATCGCGGTCGAGCGGATGCACCATCTCCAGCGCGCGCGATCCCAGCAGCGCGTCCGGTGTCTTGCCCAGGATCGGCTCGATCGACGGCGACAGATAACCGACCCGTCCGCTGCGATCGATGCTGAGCACGATGTCGGTCGAATGATCGGCCAGCACGCGATAGCGTGCCTCGCTCTCGCGCAACCGCCGGTACAGCGACTGGCGGCGGCTGAGGTCGGCGGCGACCGGAAAGGTGGTCAGTACCGTGCAGGCAATGTAGAATTGCAGGAATTCCAGCCGCAGATGCACGTTGTCGCTGACATAATTTGCCGGCCCCATGCCGTGCAGCGTGGCATAGCCGCCGATGATCGTCAGCACGATGATCGCGGCGGCTGCGCCGATCAGGCCAAGGCGGAAGGTCGTTAGCATGACCGGCAGGATCGGCAGGAACAGCAGCGGCAGCGTGTTCTGGCCAAAGACGCCCACGGCGATCACCGCCGTCGCGGTCAGCAGCACCATCGCCTCGCGGCGCGTCCGTCCGGTTGCGCCGCGCCACCAGCGCAGCGCGGCACCCGAAAACAGCAGCGATAGGAGCGGGGTCAGCGCGACCATGCTCAGTCCGTGACCGACGAACCATATCCGCCACTGCAAGGCAAAGGACAGATCGTAGCGGGTGGCCGTCACCGCCGCCGCGATCGTCGCGCCCAGCGCCGGGGCGACGATCCCGAACGCGAGGACATAGCGCCAGATGCGATCGAGCGAGCCGAACGACCCGCGCCGGACGTTCAGCCGGTTGAACAACCCGATCGCGACCACGACCTGCCCGATCTTCGCCACCGCCATCGGGATGGCGCTGACAACGCCGAAGCCGAACAGGCTCGACGCCAACAGACTGCCGATCGTCGCACCGATCAGGGTCGCATTCCATTTGCGACGTGATCGGGCGAGCAGAAGCGCCAGCAGAACCGGCGTGGCGGGCCAGAACGTCGCGACACCATTATGGACCGGACTGATGGCGATGGCGGCGAGGACGAAATAGAGCAGCCCGCTGAACAGTCCGATCCGAAGTCTGGAGGTGCCGATTGCCATCGGGCACCTTGTGGACGCCAACCGTTAATACGACGTATAGAATTACGTCAGTTTGATCCGATATGATCGAATTTGTCGCGTTTGCGATGCCCGAACAGCAATTTACGTTCGAGATGGCGGCGCAGATCGGCATAATATGCTTCGAGGAACGCAAGGTCCGCGCCGTCGTCGGCGCGGCCAAGCTTGCGACGGATGGCGTTCGCTACGGCGAACAGGTCGGCGCGGTCGTTGCGGCGCAGAACATCCTCCAGTCGCTGCAATTCGAACGCGCCATAGGCGTCGAGTTCGGCGGAGGTAAACGGTGCGATGTGGCCGCGATCCTGTTCATGGGCGGTCTGGATCAGCAGATCTTCGCCCAGTTTCCGCACCTCGCGCTCGACGACCCAGGTCCCGGCGATCAGGTCGCCCGCGCGCAGGCGGTCGCGATTGAACAGCGGCAGGAACAGCAGGATCAGCGCCCAGCCGAGCGCCAGCACGGCGGTCCAGCGCGACGCCATCCCTTCAGCAAAGGCGAAGCCGAGGAACATCAGCGGCAGGAACACCTCGATCTCGCGCATCAGGTTACGCGCCAGCACCGCCGCACCGGTCAGCCGCGCGCCGTCCCGCGACACGACGCGCAGCTTCATCAGCCGTTTGCCGGGCGTCGCCGCGCGCCGGCCGGCTTCGTGGAGGACGAAGTAGAAATTGCGCAGCATGAAAAAGCCGAGCAGCCAGACGATCGCGTAGAGCGATTGCGCCCCTTTCGGTCCCCCGATCGCCAGCGCGGCGATCAGCAGCGAGGTACCGATCAGGATCAGCAGCATGAGGATCGCGTCGATCGTGAACGCCCCCGCGCGCGCACCGGCCGACCCCAGCCGCAGGTTCAGCGGTACCCCCTCCGGCGTGACCAGTTGCCGGTCGAGCGTGCGCGGCTGGCGGGGCTTGCGCGGTCGTTTAGCCACGACGGCCACCGAAGCTGAAATAGATGATCCACAGCGCCAGCATCCCGCCGCCGATCGCCAGACGCGCGCTGTCGTCGTTGACCAACTGCCGGGCGAACCCCTCCAGCAGGCCGGCGATCAGCAGCATCAGGATGACGCCGATCATCACGATCGCACCGCGCTGCCCGGCCTCCGCCGCCGCGGCCATGCGCGAACGATCGCCGGGAAAGGCGACGGCGCGGCCGATATGGATACCGGCCGCGCTGGCAAGCGCGATCGCGGCGATTTCGGTCGTCCCATGGATCATCAGCCACGCGAAGAGTCCCCAGCCGAGACCGTGCGGCACGAACGCGGCGAACATCGCCCCGCCCATCGCGCCATTCTGCACGGCAAGGATGATCGTCGGGATGGCGAACAGAAAGCCGAGGGCGAAGGCGAGAATCGACACTTGCGAATTATGGGTGAACAGCGAGGTGGCGAATATTTCCAGCGGAGCCTCGCCCGGCTTGCCGTAGAGCGATTCGCGCAACGTCGCAGGCGTCGCGTTCATGTCGCGTCCACCGGCGAGTTCGGGCGAGATCATCGCCGAATACCATGCCGGATCGGACCGGACGAGGTGATAGGCGGCAAACGCGCTCAGCAGCAGCAGCGCGGTAGCCAGCAGCAATTCCCACGCGATCGCGCGGACCGCGCGCGGCCAATGCGTTGTGAAGAACGCCTTTACCTGCCGGCCCCAGGGTTCGCGGGCGGAATAGAGCGCGAAATACGCGCGGGTCGACAGCGCCTCCAGATAGCCGACCAGCGATGCGTCGAGCGAGGTGGCGCGGGCGATCGAAAGTGACGAAAGTGTCGCGCGGTAGAGTCTTGGGAGGTCGATCAGGTCGGTGTCGGAGAGGCGGCGGGGGGACTTTGCCTCAAGTTTGTCGAGGAGTTCCTCGAGGCGCGCCCAGTCGGCCTCGCGTTCGGTGCGGAAATGATGGGCGCCGAAGTTGACACTCATCGTCCGCGCTCCCGGTGGCTGACATAGCGTTCGACCAGCGCGAGCGGCATCGCGTCCGCCGCCGCCTCGATCACGTCGATGCCCATCCGCCGCAGCCGTTCGACGACGATTGCCCGGTCGCGCAGCAGCATATGCGCGACATTGGCGCGCACGAGGTCGTCGGCGGTGTCGGGCACGGCATCGCGCAGTTCCTCCAGTTCGAGGTCGCGGAACAGCACGAACAGCACGCGGTGGCGCTTCAACATCCGCTGCGCGGCGCTGAGCAACAGTTCGGCGCTGGTTGTGTCGGTGAATTCGGTGAACAGCACGACCAGCGCGCGCCGGTCGAGCTTCTGGTCGAGGGTGACGAGGCCGAGCGTGTAATTGCTTTCCTCCACCCCGTAATCGATGTCGGCGGCGGCGTGATGCAACCGTGCGAATCCGCGCGTGCCGCCGGCGATGCTGCCGCTGTCGACCTGCGGCCGGGCAGCGAAGGAATAGAGCCGCACCCGGTCGCCCGATTTGAGTGCGACGAAGGCGGCGAGCAGCGCCGACGATACCGCGCGGTCGATGCGCGGCATGTCGCCGACCGGATCGGTCATCGCGCGGCCGGCATCGACCGCGAAGACGATCATATTGTCGCGTTCGGTATGAAATTCGCGTGCCAGCAGCGATGCGTGGCGCGCCGACGCCTTCCAGTCGATCGAACGGCGTTCCATGCCCGCCTGAAAATCGGTCAGAACCTGAAAATCCTGTCCGTCGCCGTGATCGCGGCGCAGCCGGTTGCCGACCGAAATGCTGTTGAGATACTGGCGCATCCCCTGATCGCGGACCGGGCGGATGTCGGGCAGGATGGCGATGGTGCGATCGGTCTTGCGGCTGACCTGTCGCCATGCCAGCCCCAAGGGGCCGATGCGGCGCGTCCACAGGCGGTGCAGCCGCGCCCGGCCGCGCCGGACCGCGCGATATTCGCCGGGGCTGCTGCGTTCGACCGGACCGTCGATCGCGGCGGCAAGATCGGCGCTGGCCAGCCGGAACGTCTCGCCGATGTTCAGCGTCGCCGGCAGGTCGGGCAGGGTCGTCGCCGGCTGTTTCGCCAACCATGCGTCGGCGACGATCAGCGCCAGGACGCCGATGATCCAGACCGGCGCGGCGATCCACGCCGCCGGGGCCAGCACGCCCAATGCGAGGCCGACCGGCGCGGCGAGCGCGGTCAGCTGGATCGCACGGGGGCTGGGGACGATCATCGCGGTGCTTCGACCGATGCGATCAGCCCGGCGACGACGTCGTCGATGCGGCGGCCATCGATCTCCGCGCTGGGCGACAGGATCAGGCGGTGGCGCAGCAGCGCGGGGGCGAGCGTCTTCACATCGTCGGGCAGGACGTAATCGCGCCCGTCGAGCGCCGCGCCGGCACGCGCCGCCGCCGCCAGCGCCGATGCGGCGCGCGGCGAGGCACCCGACGACAGGTCGCCATGTTCGCGGGTCGCACGGATCAGGCGGACGATATAGTCGATGACCTCGTCGGCCAGCCGTACTTGTCCGACCGCATCGATCGCGGCGGCGATCGTCCCGGCGTCGGCGACCCGTTCGACGCCCGAATCCTGCGGGGCGGGGGTGCCGGTGCGCGTGCCATATTGGGCGACGATCGCGCGTTCGGCGTCGAGCGTCGGCCAGCCGATCGCGATCTTGAACAGGAACCGGTCGAGCTGCGCTTCCGGCAGGGGATAGACGCCCTGTTGCTCGATCGGGTTCTGCGTCGCGACGACGGTGAAACGGTCCGACAGCTGCTCGGTGCGACCGTCGATGGTGATGCGGCGTTCCTGCATCGCCTCCAGCAGCGCGGCCTGCGTCTTGGGCGGGGTGCGGTTGATCTCGTCCGCCAGCAGCACTTCGCAGAACACCGGCCCACGGGTCAGCGCGAATTGCGACGTCTGGAAATTGAACAGGTTGGAGCCGATGATATCACCGGGCATCAGGTCGGGCGTGAACTGGATGCGCCCGAAATCGAGGCCCAATGTCCGCGCGAAACTCTGCGCCAGCAGCGTCTTGGCGGTGCCCGGCGGTCCTTCGAGCAGGACGTGACCGGCGGAGAACAGCGCGATGGTGAGCAGGCGCACGGCGTCCGCCTGTCCCACCACCGCCTTGCTGATCTCCCGGTCGATCGCCGATCCCAGCGACCGTACCTCGTCGAGCGTCATGCGCCTGTTTCCTTCTTCCATATGTGCAGGTCCCTCGCCGCGGCCAATGCTTCGTGTTCGCTGCGGGCATCGCGCAGGCGGCGGTCGATGTCGGAATAGCCGGGGTGGATGCGGTCGAGCCGTTCGGGCGAGGGGATTTCCCCGGCCAGCAACCGCCGCGACGTCACCTCCAGCATCGTATCGGCATAGCGTTCGCCGGCCTGCGCGGTGCGCCGCGCCAGCCGGGACAGCGCGACGATATTGTCGATCAGCGCGCGCTTGCCGAGCGCCAGCCCGCGCGGATCGGCGACCGGCGGGCCGAAGCGCCCGGCAGCGGCGATGCCGGCAAGGATGGCAGCGGCGATCAGGGCAAGGGTGACGCCAAGGAACGGCGGCAGGAACAGCAGCTTGACCAGATTGCGGTCGCCGCGCGTGTAGTGCAGCGACCGGTCGAATACGGCGCGGCCATGATGTTCGGGATCGATCGCGCGCAGCATCGCCAGCGCGGCCTTCGCGTTGCGTTCGTCGGCCATGGCGCGGTTGTTGACCAGATCGGGATCGACCAGCACGAAGGTATCGCTGCTGCCGACCTGCCCCAGCACCGCTGCGCCGTCGCGGGCGACGATCAGCGGTTCGACGGTCTCGCCCTTTACCGCATATAACGGTCGGTCGGGGACGGCGAAGGAGCGGATTTCGGTATAGTCAGCGCTGACGCCGACATCTTCGCGGTCCTCGACATGCCAGTCGACGTCGGCCGGAACCAGTTTCTGGATGCGCGCCATGTCGACCGTGCCGGTGCGGCGGACCTTTCCACCCCCGAGCGGGATCGCCTCCGTCTGCCATTTCGGCAGGATGATGAGGGTCGGATAGCGGTCGAACGGTTCGTCGTCGCCGCTGTCTTCCATCGCTGCGTCGGCGAGCGAGATGCGACGGTCGACGATCGCCTTGACGTCTTCGGGACGGGTGGCGTTGGTCGGCGTCAGGATGACGATGGCGGGATTGTTCAGCGTATCGGCATCGTTGCGGCCGGGCGGCTGTACCGCATCGACCAGCCGCTTGAACGCGTGATAGCCGGCACCGTCCTTGCGATCGGCGGCCGGGGCATCGCCGACGGCGCGCGACAGTTCGTCGCCGAACCCCGACATCAGGATCGACGCGAGCAGCAGCAGCGCGCCGCCGATGACGAGGAGGATGACGGTACGGACCGCGAAGGGCGACGACGGGTTCACTTGGCCCCCCGCAGCGCGAAGCCGGCATAGTCGGCGCGGGCCTGATGCCAGTCGCCTTCGCCAAGAGCGCGGCCGCCGAACAGGCTGCGTTCTACCGCCGCGACGATGCCGGCGAACACCACGCGCGCCGCCGGGGGCAGCGCATCGGCGCGGGCGATGTCGCGGCTGGTATCGGCGGGGCGGACCACGTCGCCGCGCCATGCGGTGATATCGTCGATGCTGCGGAAGAGGAGCAGGTGGACCGCTTCGTCGAACCGCCCGGCGGCGGCGAGTGTGTCGGCATCCTCCAGCAGGGCGCGGGCGCGGGTTTCGGTCGGGGCCCATTGCGGTTCGTCCACCGTTGCGGCCGTGCGCCCGAAGCGTTCGCGCACCCAGTCGCGAAGGCCGGGGAACAGTGCGAAGACCAGCGTAACGACGATGACGATGCCGATGATCCACAGGATCAGCCGCCATCCGCCGCCGACCCACTCGATGAAATCACCGATCGCGCGCAGGACCGGTTCCAGCCAGCCGGGCGGCGGATCGCGCGGCTCGATCGCCTTTTCGGGCAGATTGAACTGGATCGACGGATCGGCGTGGATCGTCTTCCAAGCGGCGCTGACACGCTCGGAATCGATCGCGGGCGGTGCCGACGCGGCATTGTTCACGCTGTTCGCGATCTGCCCCCGCGCCACGTCCGTCCTTTCGGTACGCCCCCGCGGCGTGTGCCCTGCTTGGAGCAAATCGCCGATTTACATGCAACGCTTTTCCACCCAGACTTTGGGTCGACGCCGGGGGCGGCGTTGTGGGGGGATGTAACGAATGCTGGCATTCGGGGTGCTGATCTTATCGCTGCCGCTTATCTTGCTGGCGATCGCGCTGGGCGGGGCATGGATGGAGGGGCGGCGGTCGCCCTATAGTTTCGGCATCGGTCGGGTGATTTCGAACGCGTTCGGTGCGATCGGTGGTGCCCCATTGGCGCTGCTGGCGGCCAGCGCAGTGCTGAACGCGCCGATGCAGTTCCTCCTGCCGACGATGGCACAGCGCATGGGCGACGCGGCAGCAATTGAGGGGCTGTTCTATTCGATGGCGCCGCTATGGTTGATCTGGTTGTTCGTCTATCCCTTCATCAAGCTGTTCATGATGGGGATCGCCCTCGATACGCTAGCCGGCCGGCCGATTGAGTTCGGTGCGATGCTGCGCATGGCGTTGCGGCGGACGCTGCCGGCGCTGGCGCTGCTTATCCTGTTCGGCATCGCGCTGGCGGTCGGCTTCGTGTTGCTGGTGGTTCCGGGGATTATCCTCGGGCTGACGTGGTTCATCGTCCTGCCGGTCATGGCTGGCGAGGGGCGCGGCATCTTCGACTGTTTCGGACGGAGCGCCGACTTGCTGCGCGGGATGCGGTGGCGGCTGTTGCTGCTGATCCTGATCGCGGTCGTCCTGTGGATGATGGCCAGTGGCCTGATGCAGGGGATCGCGCTGGCGGCCGGGGGCGCGCAGAATCTGTGGCTGGTGGCCGGCGTGCAGGCGGTGTTCGCCACGTTGATCGGCGTACTGACGACGACCGGCACCGCCGCCGTCTATCACGAAGTGCGGACCGCCAAGGAGGGTATGGGCAGCCATGACCTCGAAGCGGTGTTCGCCTGACATATCAAAAGGGGAGTAAGGCGTGATCCGAACGTTGACGATGGTGGCGCTCGCCGCCGGGCTGGTCGCCTGTACCGGTGACAAGGGCGAGGTCCGCTCGGCTTCGGCCGATGCGCCGGCGGGCAAGGGCAAGGGGCCGGGCGCGGGCAAGGGATATGACCATGATCCCTATCCGTCGACCTATCACGCCTATCCGGGGCGGGCGACGCTGGTGACCAACGTCACCATCTATGACGGGGAAGGCGGGCGGATCGATCGCGGTTCGGTGCTGTTCCGCGACGGCAAGATCGTCGAGGTCGCTCAATCGATCGCCCCGGCCGAGGGCGTGAGCGTGATCGACGGGCAGGGCAAATGGGTGACCCCCGGCATCATCGACGTGCACAGCCATCTGGGCGATTATCCCAGCCCCGGCGTCGAGGCGCATAGCGACGGCAACGAGATGACCGGGCCGGTCACCGCCGATGTCTGGGCCGAACACAGTGTCTGGCCACAGGACCCCGGTTTCTCGCGCGCGCTGACCAATGGCGGGGTGACGACGCTGCAGGTGCTGCCGGGCTCGGCGAACCTGATGGGCGGTCGGTCGGTGACGCTGAAAAACGTCTATGGCCGCACGATGCAGGCGATGAAGTTCCCCGGCGCGCCCTATGGCCTGAAGATGGCATGCGGCGAGAATCCCAAGCGCGTCTATGGGTCGAAGGGGCGGATGCCGTCGACCCGGATGGGCAATCTGGCGGTCGATCGCGCGACGTGGCTGCGCGCAAAGGAATATGATCGCAAATGGGACAAGTATGAGGCCGATGGCGGCGAAGCGCCGTCCCGCGACCTTGCGATGGACACGCTGCGCGGGGTGCTCGACGGCGAGATCCTCGTCCACAACCACTGCTACCGCGCCGACGAAATGGCCATCGTCATGGATATGGCGCAGGAGATGGGGTACAAGGTCACCGCGTTCCACCATGCCGTCGAAAGCTACAAGATCGCCGACCTGTTGAAGGCGCGCGGCGTGTGTTCGGCGGTGTGGGCCGACTGGTATGGCTTCAAGATGGAAAGCTATGACGCGATCGGCGAAAATCTGCCGATCCTCGACCGGCAGGGCGCGTGCGCGATGATCCATTCGGACAGCGAAAACGGCATCCAGCGGCTCAATCAGGAAGTGGCCAAGGTCATGGCGTCGGCCAGGCGTGCCGGCATGGCGGTGACCCCCGAACATGCGTGGACGTGGCTGGGCATCAATCCGGCGCGGGCGCTGGGCATCGACAAGGTTACGGGCTCGCTGAAGGCGGGCAAGATGGCCGATGTCGTGCTGTGGAACGGCGATCCGTTCAGCGTCTATACCCGCCCGCAGATGGTGTGGGTCGACGGGGCGCTGCTGTACGATGCGAATAATCCGAGACTGCGGCCGGTGTCCGATTTCGAACTTGGCCAGCCCGGCGAAGGGGATGTGAAGTGAAGCGCCTGATCCTTGCCACGCTGCTGGCCGGCTGCACCGCTTTTCCCGCCGCTGCGCAGGACGTGACGATCACCAATGCCCGGCTGGTGCTGGGCGACGGATCGGCCCCGGTCGAGGGCGGCACCGTCGTCATTCGCGGCGGGCGGGTCGTGTCGGCCGGACGCGGGGCTGCCGCTGCCGGGGGCAAGACGATCGATGCCGGTGGGCGCTATGTCACGCCGGGCATCGTCGCGGGCTTCACCCGGCTGGGCATCGTCGAGGTCGACGGCGTGGGACCGACCAACGACGCTTCGGCGCGCGAGAGCGTGTTCAATGCCGGGCTGGACGTGACCGCCGGGCTGAACCCGCGCGCGACGCCGATCGCGATCAACCGCACCGACGGCGTTACCCGCGCGGTGGTCGCGCCCGACAATGGCGGGTCGATCTTCGCCGGGCAGGGCGCGGTGATCGATCTGGGCAACGACATGGACGCGGTCACGCGTCCGCGCGCCTTCCAGTTCATGGAATGGGGCGAGGCCGGCGCGCGTGCGGCGGGCGGCAGCCGGCCGGCGGCGATGGCCATGTTCCGCAATGCCTTGTTCGAGGCGCAGGCCTATGGCCGCAATCCGGCGGGCTTCGCCGATCGCGGCAAGGAAGCGTTGCTGACCCGTGCCGATGCGCTGGCGTTGCAGGACGTGCTGTCGGGGAAGGTGCCGCTGCTGATCCATGTCGAACGCGCGTCCGACATCCTCGGCGTGTTGGCGCTGAAGCGCGAGTTCGCGGGGCTGAAGCCGGTGCTGGTCGGCGCGGCCGAAGGCTGGACGGTCGCGCAGCAGATCGCGGCGGCGGGCGTGCCGGTGCTGGCGAGTGCGCTCGCCGACCTGCCGGCCAGCTTCGAGCAGCTGGCGGCGACCCAGTCCAACATCGGCCGGATGAAGGCGGCCGGCGTCACCGTCGGCATCGGCATGATCGGCGACGATGAATCGCGGCAGGCCCGGCTGGTGCGGCAATATGCCGGCAATCTGGTCGCGCTGTCGAAGATTCCGGGCGCGGCCGGGCTGGACTGGGGCGCGGCGTTCGCGACGATCACGTCGCTGCCGGCCCGCGCGATCGGCATGGACGGCGAGATCGGAACGCTGGGCGCCGGACGACGCGGCGACGTGGTGATCTGGGACGGCGATCCGCTGGAAATCGGGTCGGTCCCGACGCAGCTGTTCATCGACGGTGTCGAACAGCCGCTGACCAACCGCCAGACGCGCCTGCGCGACCGCTATCTGGTGCCGCAGGAACAGGGGCTGCCCAAGGCGTATCAGCGCTGAGCATGGGAACCGTCGGCGCGGTCGTCGATTGTCCGGAACGGACAGCGGCCGGGTTGGCGGTGCCTTTTGGGAGATGGACTATGCGTGCGTTGCTCGTGATGCTGGGTGGATCGCTGATGCTGGCGGCGTGCGGACCGAGCGCCGAGCAGCAGGCGGCCGCCAATCAGGCGGCGATCGCGAATTCGCAGGAAGCGCAGGAAATGACGGCGAAGGTCGATGCGCTGGCACCCGGCCAGCGCGAAGGCGTGTTCATCCGCGCGATCCGCGACGCCGGGTTGCCCTGCCAAGGCGTGACCGCGTCCGAACGCGGCGAAAAGCCGGGCAGCTGGGTCGCGACCTGTCAGGAAGGATCGCGGCATATCATCACCTTCGGTGCGAACGGGATGGCGAACGTGACGAGCTTTACGCCGCAACCAGCGGCGGCGCGGTAGTTCTGGCTGACGTAGTGGCGTTGTCTTTGCCGGGGACCCCGGAACAGGTCGTCCGTCGGCGAAAGTCGCGCGCTTAACCAAAGAATGATCGTACCCCCGCGCAGGCGGGGGGGCCAGAGCCAAACAGAACAAGGACTTGCGCTTGGAACCCTGGACCCCCGCCTGCGCGGGGGTACGGCAAGGGGAGGGGGTCGGGACTTTTGTGAGGTCTCAGGCAAGTCCGGGGTGACGGTGATGAAACGGGCTTCGGTTCCACAAGCACAACGGCTCCGCAGGACCAGCGGACCGGCTCGTAACCACCGCCCGCCCGCATCGCATCCGGTTCGGAGGTAACGCTACTCCGAAAGGGACGCGGTTGTCCTGTTCCAACGCTAAACGCTGCGGCATCAGCGTCGCATCGCGGGCTGGTGGGAACGGGCATGACGGGGTTGGTGGATTCGGCGACGGCGGTAATGCGGATGGCGCAGGCCCGGCTGGACGTTGCGGCGCATAATATCGCGAACGTGGCGACGCCGGGGTATAAGCGGCGGATCGGCTTTGCCGATACCGTCGCGGCGCGCAGCGAAGTCGCGCTGGCGACGCGGATCGATGGTGCGCAGGCGTCGCTGACCGAAACCGGCAATCCGTTCGATCTCGCGATCAGCGGCGACGGATATTTCCGGGTCCGCGACGGTGAGCGCACCCTTTATACGCGGCAGGGGCAGTTCCGCCGCGATGTCGACGGGCTGCTGGTCACGCCGCAAGGCTATGTCCTGCAACAGGCGGGCGGCGGCGATCTGGTGCTCGACGGCGCGAAGATCGACCTTGCCCGCATCGCCGTCGAACGCTGCGACGATCCGGTGGGGCTGACGGCGGTCGGCGAAAGCTTCTTTGCCGGGCAGGCGATGATCGAGACCGACGGTGCCGAGGTGCGGTCGGGGATGCTCGAACCGTCGAACGTCACGCTGGGCGACGAAATGACCCAGACGATGGTCGCGATGCGACAGGCGGAAAGCGGCGCGCGGCTGATCCAGCTATACGACGAATTGATGGGCCGCGCCGCCGCCACCTTCGGAGGCAAAGGATGAGCGACGCCTATCAGATCGGCGCGATCGGGTTGCGCACCCAGCAATTGGCGCTGGACGCGATCGCCAACAATATCTCGAACATCAACACGCCTGCGTTCAAGCGGTCGGAAGTGCGCTTTGCCGATGTCGTCGCCAGCCGGCCCGACGCGACGTTGCTGCCCGCCGATCTGCAATCGGCGGCACCGACCCTGGCCGGGGTGGCGCTGGATTTGCAATTCATGCTGAACGATCCGGGCGAGTTGCAACGGACCGGCGCGGCGATGGACGTGGCGATCGACGGTGCGGGCTTCATCGAATTGATGGGGCCAGAGGGGCAGAGTGTGCTGTGGCGCGGTGGCCGGCTGAAGGTCGGCGACGATGGCGCGCTGATAGGGGCAGGCGGGTTTGCGCTGAAGGCCAACATCACCGTGCCCGACGATGTGACCGCCCTGTCGATCGCCGCTGACGGTACCGTGCGCGCGCAGGGAGCGGACGGGGCCGCCCCGGTCGAACTGGGGCAGATACGGCTGGTCCGGCTGAACGACGCGGATGGCGTTACCCGGTTGGACGGCGGACTGTACCGAGTCGCCGACGGCGCGCGGCCGGAGGAACTGGTGCCGGGCGAGGATGGTGTCGGACAGGTGGTTCAGGGCGCGGTCGAGCGGTCGAACGTGCAACTGACCGAGGAGATGGTGCGCATGATGCTGGTCCAGCGCGCCTATGCGGCGAATGCGCAGATCCTGCAGGCGGCCGACCAGATGATGGGGATCGCGAACACGCTGCGGCGCTGACGCGGACACGGGGAACAGACAATGCTGATGACGGTGGCGGCCGGGCTGATGCTCGTAGCCGAAGCGAAGGTGCGCGTGCGCGAGGTGACGCTGGCCGATCTGGTGCAGGGTGCCGGAGAGGCGGGCCGGCAGGTCGTGCTGCGCCTGCCGGTCGGGCGGCGGCAGTTGACGCTGCCGGTGGCAACGGTCGCGGCGATGGTGCGGCGCGTGACCGGAGTACAGGTCGGCGGGACCGGGAACGTCGCCATCACCTTGTCTGCGCCTGCGCCGGTGCGGCGCGACTGGACGCCCGAGCCGGCCCTGCCGCGCGGTAGCGAACTGACGCTGCGATCGGTGGCGGGGCCGGTCGCGATCGAGCGGCCGGTGACGACGCTGCAACCCGGGCGGTCGAGGCGCTCGGTGTTCGTGCGCGACGGGCAGGGACAGGTATTTGCCGCGCCGCTCGCGATCGGCGACGACCTCTATCGCCCCGGCGGCTGGGGCGCGCTCGCCACCGATCAGCGCGCGGCACAGGTCGGCGATGCGCTGACCATCGTCGTCTACCAGAGCGCCGATGCCAGCAACTCGGCCCAGAATGCGACGCGCAAGGCGACCGACCTGTCGGCATCGATCGACGCGGGACCGGTCGGCGAGGGTGGTCGCGCGGCATTGGGCGGCGGCTTTACCGGGCGCGGCG
The DNA here is from genome assembly GCF_001421155.1 of Sphingomonas sp. Leaf5. Classification (NCBI taxonomy): domain Bacteria; kingdom Pseudomonadati; phylum Pseudomonadota; class Alphaproteobacteria; order Sphingomonadales; family Sphingomonadaceae; genus Sphingomonas; species Sphingomonas sp. Leaf5. The sequence continues at coordinate 515,747 of NZ_LMJZ01000001.1, forward strand.
AAGCGCGACGCAGCGAGCGGCTGGTCACGCGGCTGAGCGCGACGGTCAGCGCGGTGCTGCCCAATGGCGACCTGATCGTGACCGGGCGGCAACGCATGGCGATCAACGGCGAGCGGACCGAGGTCAGGGTGCGCGGGCGGATCCGTGTGGCCGATATCGGGCCGGACAACAGCATATTGTCGTCGCGCATTGCCGATGCCGAGATCGATTATGGCGGGCGCGGCTTCGTGTCGCGGGGTAGCCGGCCGGGGCTGCTCAACCGCCTGTTCGGCGCGCTGGGGCTCGGCTGATGCGGTTCGCTTGTCTTCTTGCGCCGTTGTTGCTGCTGGCCGGGCCGGCGAGCGCGCAGTCGGTACCGATCAAGGCACTCGGCCGGTTCGATGGCTGGCGGCAGAATGCGCTGGTCGGATACGGGCTGGTCGTCGGTCTGTCGGGATCGGGCGATACGCGGCGCAGCGTGGTGACGCGGCAGGCGCTGCGCAACGTCCTCAACCGGCTGGGCACCAATGTTGCCGAGGCGGAGATCAGCAGCCGCAACGTCGCGGTGGTGATGGTGACCGGCATGTTGCCACCATCGGCCAATGTCGGCGACCGCATCGACGCGACGATCGCGTCGATCGGCGATGCGCGCAGTCTGGCCGGCGGTACGCTGGTGATGACGCCGCTGCTGGGGCCGGATGGCAAGCCCTATGCGCTGGCGCAGGGGCCGCTCTTCGTCGGCGGGCATCGCTTCGACAGCGATCTGAACCGTGAGCAGCGCAACTATCCGACTTCCGCGATCCTCGAAGGCGGGGCGACGATCGAAATGGCGGTCGACAGCAACATCCTGAAGCCCGGCGGGGAAGTGTCGTTCCTGCTGGCCGACCCCAGTTTCGAAACCGCCGAGCGCGTGGCGGCGGGGATCGTGCGGCGCTTCGGCGCGGGGGTCGCGTGGGCGCGGAATGCCGATGAGGTGCGGGTGCGCTATGGCGGCGGTGCCGCGGGGCTGACCGGGTTTCTGGCGGCGATCGAGAATGTCGGGGTAGAACCGGCGGCGACGCGGCGGGTGGTCATCAACGAACGCACCGGCACCGTCGTGGCGGGCGGCGACGTAACGCTGTCGTCGGTCGTGATCGCGCAGGGCGACATCAAGGTGTCGGTCGTCGCCGACAATTTCGCGTCGCAGCCCGATTTTTATGCCGGCTTCGCGAGCGATGTCGAGGCGGGTGCGGGCGTGCGCAGCCTGATCGTCACCAATACCAAGCTGGACGTGCGGCAGGGCAGCGGCGACGCGACGATCCGCTTCGGCAACACCACCATCGCCGATCTGGTGCAAGGCCTGTCGCGCGCGCGCGTCGATACCCAGCGGATGATCGGCATCCTGCAGGCCATCAAGGCCGCGGGCGCGCTGCACGCCGACCTGATCGTAAAGTGAGGAAGCTGAAATGGATGCGCTGACATCGGTCATCATCGCCACGGCGCTCGACGGGCTGACCGCCCGGGCCGAGGCGACCGCGGCGAATATCGCCAACGCCAATTCGCCGGGATATCGGCCGATGCGGGTCGATTTCGAAACCGCGCTGCGCAGTGCCGCCGGGCGCGGTGCCGATGCGGTCGCGGGGGTGCGGCCGGCAACGTCGTGGGACGTGACGCCTGCGTTCGGGACCGAGGCGCGGCTCGACCTCGAACTCGCCACCGCGTCGGAGACGTCGCTGCGCTTCGCCGCGCTGATCGACGTGCTGGGGCGCGAAATGGGGTTGATGCGCGCCGCGATCGCGGGAGGACGCTGATGGACGCCGCCCGGATCAGCCGCACCGGCCTCGACGTCGAATGGCAGCGGTTGCAGGTCATCGCCGCGAACATCGCGAACGCCAACACCACCGGGTACCGCGCGCAGCGGCTGCTCAGCGGACCGGCGGCGGGCTTCGGGTCGCTGGTGCGATCGGGTGTCGGCGTGACGGGGCTGCAACCGGTCGCCAACGGCGTGCGCCGCGTGCACGAACCCGGGCATCCGCAGGCCGATGCCGAGGGGTTCGTTGAATATCCCGATCTCGATCAGGCCGGCGAGATGGCGCTGATGATCCGTACCGCCCGCGCATACGAGGCGAACCTGACCGCGATGAGCATCGCGCACCAGCTATATGCCCGCGCGCTCGACCTGGGGAAGCAGGCATGAGCGGGGCGATACCACCGCTGGCCGGTGTGACCGCCGAGCCGCTGGCGCTGCAATTGGGGCCGGTCGCCGCGCCGCCGCCGGCACAGGGCTTCGGGGCGTTGCTGTTGTCGGGGCTGAAGGGGCTGAACGCGCAGCTCGATCATGCCGATGCGCTGGTGCGGCGCTTCGCGGTCGATGACAGTGTGCCGATCCATCAGGTGACGATGGCGCTGGAGGAAGCGCGGCTGTCGGTCGAACTGGCGATGCAGGTCCGCGGCCGATTGGTCGAGGGCTATCGCGACCTGATGAACATGCAGCTATGAGCGACGCCGTTCCCTCGCCGCGCCGGCAATGGCTGTTGATCGGTGGCGTGTTTGTCTTCGTGCTCGCGCTGCTGGCCGGAGCCTATTGGACGTTCCTGCGCGACGGCTATGCGACGCTGGCCGACCATGTCCGGCCGGGCGAGGCGGCGGCGATCGTCGCCGAACTCGACAAGCGCGGTACGCCCTATGAACTGCGCGATGGCGGGACGACGGTGCTGGTGCCGAGCGGCGAGGTCGACAATACGCGACTGGCGCTGGTCCGTACCGATGTCGGTGAGGTCGGGTTCGAACTGTTCAACAAGTCGGACATGGGGCTTACCAATTTCGCCCAGAAAATCAATTACCAACGCGCGTTGCAAGGGGAGCTGGTCCGGACCATCGCGTTGATGGACGGGGTGGAAAGCGCGCGCGTCCACCTCGCGCTGCCCGAACGGACGCTGTTCCGCGACGACCGGATCGAGCCGAGCGCGGCGGTGACGGTGCAGATGCGCGGGAGCGTGGTGCCAGATGCGGCACGGGTCGCGGGGATCCAGCGGCTGGTCGCGGCCGCCGTGCCCGACCTGCCGGCCGAACGGGTCGTCGTGCTCGACGCCGATGGCCGGGTCGTCAGCGCCAGCGCCGCGCCGCAGCCGGCCGAAGGCGACGCCACGACGGCGGTCGAGAATTATTACAAGGCCCGCGCCCTTGCCGCAATCGAGGGCGTCCGGCCCGGATCGCGCTACGACCTGCGCGTCGAAGCGGTGGCGCAGGGCGATGCGATCGTCGATCCGGCGAACTGGACGCCGGGCGAGGCGGAGGGTGCGCGCAATTTCCGGCTGCGCATGACGCTGGTGACGCCGCAGCCGCTGGATGCGGCGGAGCAGGCGGCGCTGGCGGCGGCGATCCGTACGGCGGTCGGGCTGGACGATGCGCAGGGCGATCTGCTGTCGTTCGAAACGGGTACGTCTGCGCCACGAGTCGTGCCGGCAGTGCCGACCTATGTGCCGCCGATCATGGTCAGCGAGCCGGCGGTGGCTGCGCCGTCGTGGTGGCCTTGGGCGCTGGCGGCGCTGGGCGTCGTTGCGCTGCTGGTCGTGGCGATGCGCCGGGCGCGGGCGACGCGACTGTCGGGTGAAGAACAGGAAGCGTTCGCGGCGCTGCTGCGGCGGCGGATCGGGCAGGATGGGGGCGAGCATGTCGTCGGCTGACGATCCGATCGCCCAGTTGCGGGCGTTGCCGCCGGCCGATCGCCGCGCGGTGCTGGCGCGGCTGACCCCGGCGGAGCGGCGACGGGTCGAGGCGGCACCGACGACGCCGCCGTTCGCGGCCGATATCGCCGCACGGCTGGCCGATCCGGGCGAGGCGATGACCCCGGCCGGGCGCGCGGCGCTGGTGAAGGCAGGGGAAGCGTTCGCCGCGCCGGTCGTGGCGGGGCCGGGGCCGTCGCTGCTCGGCCGGTTGCGCGGCGCGATGGGAGGGCGCTGACATGGCGGTGCTCAAACAGACGGCGGCGACAGCCGTCCGTGCGCTGGTCGCGCCGCCGATGCCGGTCGCGGTGGACGAAGCCGAACGGTTGCGCGCGGACCTCATGGCGTTGCACGCAGATGCGGTCCGGGCGGCGGAGGCGGCCAAAATCGCCATTGCGAAGGCACGCGACGAAGGTCTGGCCGAAGGGCGCAAGGCGGGGATCGCGTCGGTCGAACGCAGCGAACGCAAGCGGTTCGACCTGCTCGCCAAGGGGCTGACCGAGGAAGCCGCGCGGCTGGCCGATCGGTTGCAGGCGCTGGACGGGCTGGCGGCGGCACTGGCACGTGCCTGTCTCGACCGCGTGTTCGCGCGGCCGGAAGCGATGGCGGCGATGGTCAGCAATGCGCTCGACCATCGGCTGGCGATGCTGCGCGACCGGACCGGGTTGACGGTGCGGGTCAGTGGCAAGGATTTTGCCGATGCGGCGGCGCTGGCTGGACCGGGGAAGATTACGATCGATCCCGACCTGCCATCGGGCGCGTGCCGGATCGGCGTGCGGCTGGGGCAGATCGACCTCGACGTGCCCGGCCAATGGGCAGCGATCGCGCGGGCGCTGGACGAAATGGCCGGCGCATGACGGTGCACCCGTTTCTGACCCGGATCGCCGACCTCGATCTCGCCTTGCCCTATGGCGAGGTGCGGCGGGTCATGCCCGGCCGGATCGAGGCGAGCGGACCGATGGCGACGGTTGGCGACCTGTGCCGGGTCGGCGGGCAACTGGCCGAGGTCGCGGCGGTCGATGCCGATACGCTGGTGCTGGTGCCGGTCGAGGAGGGTGCCGCCATCGCGATCGGCACGCGGGTCGAGCCGGTGATGCATGATGGCGTCGGGGTCGGCGACGGCTATGGCGGCCGCGCGATCGATGCGCTGGGGCGACCGATCGATGGCGGGGCCGCGATCCGACCCGACCAGCGCGTCGCCCTGCGCGGGGTAGCGCCGGGGCCGCTCGACCGCGTCGCGCCGACTGTGCTGCTCGAAACCGGCGTGCGGGCGATCGACGGGCTGCTGACGCTGGGGGAGGGACAGCGCATCGGCGTGTTCGCGGCGAGCGGGGTCGGCAAGACCAGCCTGATCGAACAGATCGTCGCCCAGACCGCCGCGACGCGCCGCATCGTCTGTCTGGTCGGCGAGCGCGGGCGCGAGGTGTCGGGCTTCTGGCAGGCGTTGTCGTCGCGCGGCGAGGCGGCAACGCTGGTCGCCGCGACGTCGGACGAGAGCGCGGCGATGCGCGCACGGGCGGTGTCGACTGCCTTGTGCCTGGCCGAACATTGGCGTGACCGGGGCGAGCATGTGCTGCTGGTGGTGGATTCGGTCACCCGGCTGGCGATGGCGCTGCGTGAAATCGGGCTGGCGGCGGGTGAGCCGCCGACGGTGCGCGCCTATACCCCCAACGTCTTCGCCGCCCTGCCGCGGATCGTCGAGCGGTGCGGCGCGGTGTGTGGCGGCGGCGCGATCACTGCGGTGCTGACCGTCTTGAGCGAGACCGACGAGATCGACGACCCGATCGTGGAAACGATGAAGGCGTTGCTCGACGGGCATATCCTGTTGTCGCGCACGCTGGCCGATCGCGGGCATTTCCCGGCGATCGATCCGATCCGCAGCATCAGCCGACAGGCGGTTCGGCTGATGACGCCGGCCCATGCAGCGGCGGCGCGCGCGGTGACCGCGCACCTCGCCACCTATGACGAAGCGCGGGTGATGATCGACAGCGGGCTGTATCAGGCGGGGGCCAATCCCGCGATCGATGCGGCGATCGGAGCGCGCGACGCCATCAACGCGCTGTTGCGACAGGAACAGGGCGTGTCGGTGCCCTTTGCCGAGACGCTGCGACAACTGACGGCGCTGGCACAGGGGATGCGGCATGGCTGATCCGACGGGACGGGCGTGGCGGGCGTTGCGGACGATCGGCGCGTTGCGGGTCGACCGGGCGCAGGCCGGGCATCGCCGGGCGGTGTTGGCCGAACGCGACACCGAGCATGCGTTGGCGGCAGCCGATACGGCATTGGTCGAGGCAGCGGATGCGTGGCAGCGGCAGGTGATCGAACGCTTCGATCCTGCGCTGGGCAGTGCCTATGCGGCGGTGCTGACCCGGCGAGCCGATGCGCTGGTGGCGGCAACCGAAGCGCACCGGTCGGCGGCGCATGATACCGAAGGCGCGGCGGCGATGGCGCGCCGGGAGCAGGCGAGGGGCGAGGCGGTCGCGACGCAGGCCACCGCCGCGATGCGCCTTACGCGCCGCCATGCCGACGAACGCGCGCTGATGGCGATTGCCGATCGCGCGGCGCTGAACTGGATGCGGCGATGATCCCGCCGCTGACCGACCTGCCGACCGGTTTTGCCGGCGGTGAACCGCTGGTGGCGGGCGTGCCGATGGCGGCGACCCCGACCCTGCGCTTCGCCGATCTGCTGGCGGTGGAACCGTTGCCGGCGGCGAAGATCGAGACGCAGGCCGATCGGTTCAATCAGGACGGGTTCTTCGGCACCTCCGTCGCTATGCCGGCGGCAGCAGTTGCGGCGGTTTTGCCGATGACTTCGGCCGAGCCGGTTGTGGAGGCTCCGGTCGCGTCCGCGGTCGACGCGCCCGCCGCTTCGTCCGCCGCGCCGGTCGCTAGCGCGAAACCCGCAGCAGTCGTCCCGGCGCTGATGCCGTCGACCTTGGCAAAGCCTACTGCGCCACAGCCGATCGCTCCCATGCCGGTGACGGCGTTCGCCGCCGCGCCGCGACCGCAATCGTCGCGCTCGGCTGTTGCCGCGCCAGCCCAGCCCCGGCCGCCGGTCCGTCAGCGTCCCGTGCCGACCGGGTCGTTCGTGGCCGTCGCGGTGCAGGCCGTCGCGCACGGCATCGAGGTCGTCGCGCAGGTCGCCGGCCTGGACGATCGCGATCGCGCCGCATTGGCCGACGACGTCGCCGCACTGCTCGCCGCGCATGGCTATGCGCCCGCGCACATCACCATCACCGCCACGTCCGGCACCCGACAGGAAACCCGCTGATGCAGACCGCCCCCGTTTCGTCCGTCACCCAGGGCAGCGAGGCCAGCCCCGCGCAGACCGCGACCAACGCCTTCGGCCTCAGCTTCGATGCGCTGCTCAAGATCATCCTGACGCAGCTGACTTATCAGGACCCGTTGAAGCCGATGGACAATTTCCAGTTCGTCTCGCAGCTCGCGCAATTCTCGCAGGTGCAACAGGGGCAGACTGCGAACGAACGGTTGCAGGCGCTGGCCGCGATGCAGGCGACCAATCAGGCGACCGGGCTGCTCGGCAAACGCGTCGATATCGCCGCCGGGTCGGCGACTCTGTCGGGCATGGTCACCGCCATCGCCCTGTCGGGTGGGTCGCCCAGCATCACCATCGAAACCGACGACAAGCGCACCGTCGCCGGCGTCGCCATCGGCAATATCGTCCAGATCCGGGAGAAGAATTGATGTTCGGCGCGATCTACATCGGCCTGAGCGGCCTCAACGCCTATTCGAAGGGGTTGCAGCAGGTCAGCAACAACGTGTCGAACCTGAACACGACCGGGTTCAAGGGGTCGACGGTCAGTTTCCACAATCTGTACGCGACCCCCGATCGCGGCGGCATGTCGCTGACCGGGCAGGGCGGCAGCGACGGTTACGGCGTGGCGGTCGATGACGGCACGCTGAACTTCAAACAGGGCGAGTTGCGCAGCACCGACCGCGATCTCGACCTGTCGGTCGATGGCAACGGCTTCATGGTGCTGCTCGACGGCGACCGGACGCTGTACGCGCGGACCGGCAGTTTCGAGGTCGATCCCGCCGGGTTCATCGTGCTGAGCGGCACCAGTCATCGGCTGGCGACGCTGGATGCAAATGGGCGGGCGGTCAGCCTGTCGGTCGATGCGCGCCGGACCAGCGCGCCCAAGGCGACGACGGCCGTGACCTTTGCCGACAACCTGTCGTCGACCGCGACCAGCTATACCGTCAGCGACCTTCGCGTGTTCGACGCGAGTGGTGCTGCGCATGTGTGGAAGGCCGGTTTCGCCAAGGGCAGCGACGGGTGGAGCGTCACCGTCACCGACGACAAGGCCGCGACGGTCGGTACGCAGATGCTGAAGTTCAACGCCGGCATCATCGATCCGACGACCGCGAAGCTCGACTTCACCGATGCCGCATCGGGCCTGACCGTGCAGTTCGATTTCTCGAGCGGCGTCACGTCGTTTTCAGGGGGCGAGGTGTCGACGCTGCGCGCGGCGAAGGTCGACGGCTATGCGGCGGGCACGATCACCGGCATCGCCGCCGACAGCGCGGGCAAGCTGCAACTGACCTATTCGAACGGGCAGAAGGTCGATGGCGGCGCGATCGCGCTGGCCGATTTCCGCGATCCGGCGCGGCTGGAACAGCGCGACGGGCTGTTCGTCGAGCGCGAGCCAGGCCAGTCGATGCTGCTCGCCAGCGACGATCCGCGCGTGGGGCAGGTGCGCTCGAAACGGCTGGAGGCGTCGAACGTCGACCTGTCGCAGCAATTCGGCGACCTGATCCTGATCCAGCGCGGCTTTCAGGCATCGTCGCAGATCGTCAGCGTGTCGAACGACATGATCCAGCAGCTGTTCGGCATCCGGGGGCAAGGATGAGCGCGGTGGCTTGGCTGCCGGCGGATACGCAGCCGCCCGCAGCGCTCGATGCCCTGTTCGCGGGGGTGGTTGCGGCGTGGGGGGCGCAGTGGTTCGTCGGCGCGGCGGGGCAGGCGCCCCGGTTGCGGCGCGGTGGCGGAGCGGGCTGGCGGCGGAATGCGGCCGGGCTGGCGATCGGGACCGCGGCGGATACCGCGCTTCGTGTCGGCGCACGGATCGTCGGGGTGTCGGCGGACGGGCGCGATGGTGCGGACCGGGCGGTGCTGGAAGGGGTTGCCGAACCGTGCCTGCTCGATCTTCGCGCGCGCTTAGTCGCTGTTGCGGGCGGCGATGATGGGTTTGTGCCTGCGTCCGCATCCGACTGGGTGGCAATGCTCGGCGACGGACTGGCGTTCGGTCTGTCCGACGCGCTGTTCGCGGTGCTGGTCCGGCGCGTGCTGCCGCCGGTCGTGCTGCCGAGACCGGGGTCGGGAGCGCAGGCGCTGGCGGCGATTTCGGTCGAGGTCGGCGCGGCGGTCGGGCGGGCGGCGATGCGGTTGGCCGACCTGCGCGCGCTGGAGGTCGGCGATGTCGTGGTGCTCGACCGGGCGCTCGCCGATCCGGTGCCGATCGCGCTGAATGGGCGGCCCCTGCCGCGCGGGCGGGTGCGGGTCGTGCCCGCCGAACCGATCCCGTCCCTGCAAATCGTCGATATCGCTGCGTGAGAATGTCCATGTCCGAAACCAAGCCTGCCCCGCGCGTCAGCACGACGCTGATCGATAGCGTCGCGGTCGAACTTGAAGCATTGCTGGGTCAGGCGAAGATGACCGTCGGCGCGCTGACCGCGCTGAAACCCGGTGCGGTCGTCCCGCTGGAGGCGGCGCTGAACCGTCCGGTCGACTTGCGACTGGGCGAGGTGATCGTCGCGCGCGGCGAACTGGTCGCGGTCGATGACAGGTTCGGGGTGCGGTTGACGGAGATCGCGGCGTGGCCGGAATGATCCTTGCCGCCGCACCCGCCCGGCTGGGTGGCGGTGCGGCACTCGACGTGTCGTTGACGCGGATCGTCGTCGCGCTGCTGCTGTGCCTCACGCTGGCGGTGCTGGCGGTGGTGCTGGTCAGGCGCGGCGGCGGGCGGCTGACGCTGCCCATCCGGGCCGAACGGCGCATCGCGGTGATCGAGAGCCGCCGGATCAGCCCGCATGCCGATCTGTGCCTGCTGCGCTGCGACGGGCAGGAATATGTGATCCTGTCGTCCGCCGCCGGGCAGCAGGTGCTGCGACAGGGGCCGGTGGCATGAATGCGATGCTGGCCGGCGGCGCGATCGGCAATGATGTCGTACGCACCGCGCTAATCCTGACGCTGCTGGCGGTGATCCCGGCGGTGGTCATCAGCATGACCAGTTTCGTGCGGACCGTCATCGTGCTGTCGATGGTGCGCCACGCGTTCGGCATGCCCGAAACGCCGCCGACCCCGGTGCTGGTGGCACTGTCGATGTTCCTGACCGCGTTCACGATGGCCCCGACCATGACCCGGATCAATGCCGACGCGCTGCAACCCCTGCTCGCCGGGCGGATCGGGGTGGAGCAGGCGATGACCGCCGGTGCCGCGCCGCTGCGCCGCTTCATGCTGGCGCAGACGCGCGACGCCGATCTCGAATCGATCTACGCGATCAGCCGCACGCCGCTCCCCCGCCGGGCGGAGGAGGTCGAGACGCTGAAGCTGGCCCCCGCCTTCATCCTCAACGAACTGCGCGTGTCGTTCACGATCGGCTTCGTGATCCTGTTGCCGTTCCTGCTGATCGACCTGGTGGTCGCCAGCATCCTGCTGGCGCTGGGCATGATGATGGTACCGCCCGCGACGATATCGCTGCCGATCAAGATATTGATGTTCGTGCTGATCGATGGCTGGGGGCTGGTCCTGCAAGGGGTGCTCGGCAGTTTCCGATGATGCGCCGGGTGGGGTTCGACCTGTTGCTCGTACCGCCGCGCGTCGAGGCGTCGCTGTGGCGGCGGCTGCGCTACGAGAACGAGAAGCGTTGTCGCGAGCAGATCTTCACCCGCTATCGCCTGCTCGCCCGCGCCATCGCCCGGCGGCAGCATGGCCGACGCCCGAAACATGGCGCGGATCTGGGCGACATGGAGCAGTTCGCCTATGAGGGGCTGTTGCAGGCGATCGATCGCTATGATCCGCTGCGCGGCATTCCGTTCGGGGCCTATGCCCGGCGGCGGATCGTCGGCAGCATCGCCGACGGTTCGGCGCGGATGAGCGAGAGCGACGCGACCTTTTCGCAGCGTCGCCGGGCGGAGACCGATCGCGTCCGCTCGCTTCGGCGGGGCGAAGAGGACGATCCGGTTGCGGCGCTAGCGGCACTGGTATCGGGCCTTGCCATCGGATTGATGCTGGAGGGCAGCGCACTGGTCGTGGGCGCGGACGGCATCGATCCGCGGCCCAATGCGTATCAGAGCCTCGAATGGCGCGAACTCCATGCGCTGCTGGCCGGCGGCATCGCCGAGTTGCCCGAGCGCGAGGCGGTGATTATCCGCCAACATTATGAAGCGGGCGTCAGTTTCGCCCAGATCGCGGACCTGCTGAACCTGTCGAAGGGGCGGGTGTCGCAACTGCACGCCGCCGCGCTCGGCCGGTTGCGGCGACGGCTGCACGGCTATCGGAGATAGGATGATGTGCGACGACGATAATATCCGGCAGCTGCTGGCCGTGGCGGCGGCTTCCCCCGGCGACGCGCTGCCGCTCGCTGACCGATTGATCGCGGCGCATCCAGACGACGCGCGGCTGCACTTCTTTCGCGGGTCGCTGCTGGCCGGTAGTGCCCGCCCGATCGAGGCGCATGCGGCGCTGTCGCGCGCGGTGGCGCTGGCACCCGACTTTGCGCTGGCGCGGTTCCAGTTGGGGTTTTTCGAGCTGACCTCGGGCGAGCCGGCGCGGGCGCAGGCGACGTGGGAGAATCTGTCGACGCTGCCCGACGACCATTATCTGCGGCAGTTCGTGACCGGGCTGACCCACTTGATCCACGACCGGTTCGCGGAGGCGATTGCCGCGCTGGACGGCGGGATCGCCGCCAATGCCGAGACGCCGCCGTTGAATGACGACATGCAGCTCATCATCGACCAGTGCCGGCCACTGCTGAACCCCGCCGCCGAAGCGGAGGAAGCGTCGCCGACCTCGTTCCTGCTGGGGCAGTTGGGGCGGGGCTGCCTGCATTGAAGGTCGCGGGCGCCGACCATGTCCTGTTGCTGTTGCGCGCGAAACTGGCGCGATTGGCGCGCGAACGGGCGGATCGGTCGAGCCGGGCGCCGGGCAGGGGCGATCCGCGTCCGGTCGACCGGTTGCGGGCGATGGCCGGGTTCGACGCGCTCGGCGAGGATGAGCGCCGCCGCGCGGTGGTCCACGGCCTGCTGACCGAGGAACTGGGCGAAGCGGTCGCCAACGACGCGGCATTCGGCGCAGTGCTCGACGACGTCTTGCGGATCGTCGGCGAGATGCCCGGCGGGCACGAACTGATCGACCGTGCGGCGGCGGCGATGCGGGGGCGATAGGGGCGACGACCCATCGCCGTCGCCCCGGCAACGGCTGGGGGTATCGGCCGCTACCCCCGCCCGCCCATCCGGGCTAGCGCCTGCGCGATCGTCGTACCCCGATCGTCGAGCGGGGTGGACAGCGCGAGCTTCACGATCCGTTCGGCCGTGGCGGCGTCGCCATCGCCCGCCGCCAGCATCGCCGCCGCCAGTCCGCCGGCGAAACTCTCCCGGTCGAGCCGTAGTGCCACCGCCGTGCGCCGCCGGGCGGCGTCGAGGTCGCCGGCGAGCAGGTCGAGCACCGCCAGCGATCCATGCCCTTCCGCAAAACCGTCGTCGATCGCCAGCGCCCGGTCGAACCGCAACCGCGCGGTCGCCGCATCGCCCGCCAGCAAATGCGCCCAGCCGGCGGCGATCCACGATCCCAGATGCGATCCGAACCCCTCTGCCCCGCGATCGAGATCGGCGGTGGCGGCGGCGGCATCCTGCCCCGATAGCGCCAGCAGCCCGCGCCCGACCCGCGCGCGCGGATGGTCCGGCTGCACCGCCAGCACCCGGTCGAACAGTGCCGCCGCTGCCGGATCGTTATCCTCTATCGCCAGCGTCGCCTGCGTCACCAGCGCCTCCGGGTGATCGCCCGCGCGCCCGGCGGCAGCGCGGGCAAGGTTGAGGTCTTCGAGATCGATCGCCAGCGTCGAGATCACGGCGTTGACGCCCGCATGGTCGGGGAAGCGGTCGAACGCCATGCGCGCGACCGTCCCGGCGCGGTCCATCTCGCCGCGATCATGGAGCAGGCCGATCAGCAACTGCGCCGCCTGTGGCAGTTCGGCGGCGAGGTCATCGTCGAGCAGCACCAGCGCCTCGTCGGTCTCGCCCTGCATCGCCAGCGACCGGGCGAGATTATAGCGGACGCCCGGCGCATCGACGCCCGCCCCGGTCAGCGTGCGGAATGCGGTGGCGGCCCCGGCCCAATCCCGTTCCGCCATCGCCGCCAGTCCGGTCAGGTGGTCGATCGCCGGCGACGGCCCCTCGATCGCGCGCAACCGTTCGATCAGCACGCGCGCCTCGGCCGGACGGCCGGCGGCGATGGCGGCGTGGGCGGTGTCGGTCAGCAGCGCGACATTGGCGGGATCGACGGCGAGGAAGCCGGCAAGCTGGTCGTATTCGGTCATCATGTCCCCTGGTCCAACCGGACGATATCGAAGGATTTGAGCGTGATCCGCATCGGAATTTCGGCGACCGACAGGACCGACAGCGTCGGCAGGCTTCGCCGCGTCAACGCCTTCAGGTGCCGGCGCAGTTCCGCCCCGCACAGCAGCACCGGCGCGCGGCCCTGCCGGAACATCGCCTCGGTCAATGGCATCAACCGGCGGATCAGTTGTTCGGCAAGGCGCGGTTCGACCGCCATCGACCCGCCGCCGCTCGCCGCGCCGATGCTGGCCGCCAGCTGGTTTTCGAGGCGCGGGTCGAGGCTCAGGACCGCGAGATCGGCATGGCGGCCGCGCAACTGATGGCAGATCGCATAGCTCATCCGCTGGCGGATCAGTTCGGTCAATTCGATCGGATCCTTTTGCGTGCGGGCAAGGTCGGTCAGATGCTCGACGATCAGGTCGAGATTGGCGATCGACACCCCTTCGGCCAGCAACGCCTGCAACACCCGCTGGACGTCGGATACCGATAGCGTCTGCGGCACCAGTTCCTCGACCAGTCCCGGCTGACGCCGCCGGACCCCGTCGAGCAGGCCGACGACGGTGGCGCGCGTCAGCAGCGTGCCGACCTCGCCGCGCACGATCTCGCCGAAATGGGTGGCGAGCACCGTCAGCGGATCGATGATCGTGCAGCCCGCCGCCTTGGCCGCATCCGCCTGTTCGGGCGCGATCCACCATGCCGGCAGGCCGAAGGCGGGGTCGGTGGTGGCAATGCCGTCGATCGCCGGCTTCTGCCCTTGCCCGGCCACCGCCAGCACCTGATCGGGATGGATGTCGCCCGCGCCATAGCGTGCACCGAACAGGCGGATTTCATAGCCATGGCTGCCAAGCCCCGCGCCATCCTCCAGCCGCACGGCGGGAAAGGGCAGGCCGAACTGTTCATCATGCACCCGGCGCAGTCCGGCGATCCGGTCCATGACCAGCGCGCCTTCGCCGGCCCATGCGCTCGACAGCGCCTCGCCCAGCCGGATTTCGAGCGCGGGGGAGGCGGTCGATTCCGTGGCGACCTCTTCATCGACCGGCTCCGCCGCCGCATCCGCTGCCGCTTTACGGATGCGTCGCCACGCGACGAAGGCGAGCGTTCCGATGACGATGATCGGCCATTTCGGCATGCCGGGCAGCAGCAACAAGGCACTCAACACGGCGGTGACGATCAACGGGATGCGCGGCACCGATCCCAGCTGGCGGAATACCTCGGTCGACAATTCGCGGTCGGAGGCGGAGCGGGTGACGATGATCCCGGTCGCGATCGAGATGATAAGCGCGGGCAGCTGCGTCGCGATGCCGTCGCCGATGGTCAGCAGGGTGAAATGGCCGAGCGCGTCGCTCCATTCCATGCCCATCTGCGTCACGCCGACGATCCAGCCGGCGATGATGTTGATCAACAGGATGATGATCCCGGCGATCGCGTCGCCCTTCACGAATTTCGACGCACCATCCATCGCGCCGTAGAAGGACGCTTCCTTTTCCAGCCCCTTGCGCCGCGCCACCGCTTCGTCGCGGTCGATCAGGCCCATGTTCAGGTCGGCGTCGATGCTCATCTGCTGGCCGGGCATCGAGTCGAGTGTAAAGCGTGCGGCAACTTCGGACACGCGCTGCGCGCCGCTGGTGATGACGACATATTGCACGACGACGAGGATCGCGAACACGACCAGCCCGACGACGAAATTGCCGCGCACCGCGAACGCGCCGATCGACCCGATCACCGCCCCGGCATCGCCACCGGTCAGGATCAGGCGGGTCGCGGCGACGTTGAGCGACAGGCGGTAGAGCGTCGCCACCAGCAGCAGCGACGGGAAGGTCGAGAACTCGACCGGCTTGCCGACGTAGAAGGTCAGCAGCATGATCGTCAGCGCCAGCCCGAAATTGGCGATGATCGCCAGGTCGAGCAGCGCCGGCGGGATCGGCGCGAACAGGATGACGAGGATGCCGATCGTCGCGGCGACGAGCGCCAGATCACGATTGGCGGCGGGGAATGCGGAGAGGCGCGGCAGGATGCCGGTCGACATAGCGGGTCAGCCCAGTGAGGCCGCGCGGGCGCGGCGAAGGTCGATGTAGAGGTCGGCGACCGCGGCGTAGCGGTCGGGCGGAATGGCGCTGCCCACCGTACCGGCGCGGAACAGCGCGCGGGCGAGCGGCGGGTCGGCGATGATCGGCAGGCCCCGGCGGATGGCGTCCTCGCGCAGCCGCAGCGCGTGCAGGTTGCGACCCTTGGCGGCGACTTCGGGCGCGATCATCGCGCTGTCGTCATAGCGCAGCGCCACCGCGAAATGTTCGGGGTTCACCACCAGTAGGTCGGCCCCGTCCAAACTGCCCTTGCCCTGCGCCGCCATCTCGCGGTGCAGTTCCTTGCGGCGCTGTTTCTGGCGCGGTTCGCCCTCGCGTTCGCGGGCCTCGCGCGTCACCTCGCGGCGGCTCATCCGCATCTGCCGGGTGAATTCGCCGCGCGCGAGGATCTGATCGAGGATCGCGATGGCGATCGCGACGATCAGGAACGCGAACACCAGCCGCAGTCCGGCGGCCTCCATCGTCGCGACCAGCCGGTCGCCATCGGTCGCATTCTGCGCCAGATGCGCCACCGCCCAGCGCACGACCATCCACGTCGCGGCCGCATAGAGCACGAATTTCAGCATGCTCTTCAGCGTTTCCTTGAGCAGCTTGAGCGAGAACAGCCGCTTGATTCCCTTGGCCGGGTTCAGCCGGCTCCAATCGGGTTTGAGCGGGTGGAAGGTCAGCAGGAAGCCGCGCAGCTGGATGAGTTCGAGCAGGATGACGATCCCCGCCATCGTGCCGCCCAGCAATGCGACCGGGGCGATCGTCCTGCGGCCGAGCGTGCCGAGCATCTCGGCGGCGCCACCCGGCTCGCTCGCACCGGCAAATCCGCCGGCAAGGGCAATCCGCATCGCCTGCGCCAGCGTCGCCATCAACGCCGGTCCGGCGATCATTGCATAGGCGGCGAGCGTCAACAGGCTGGCGAGGAATCCCAGTTCGATGCTGCGCGCGACATTGCCCTTCTCGCGCGCCTTTTGCAGCTTGAACGGGGTCGGTGCCTCGCCGCGATTCTGGTCCTGTTCGGCCATCAGCCGATCCGGGCCATGGTGTCGAACGCACTCGACAGGATGGTGACGAACAGCGACCCCGACAGCGCCAGCGCGATCGGCAGGACGATCATCGTCGCCAGCGTCTTCACCTGAAAGCCGAGCAGCAGCACGTTCATCTGCGGCAGGGTGCGCGACATGAAGGCGATGGCGAGGTCGAGCACCAGCAGCACGACGAGCAACAACCCCGCCAGCCCCAGCGCGATCAGGAACACGCCCGAGACATAGCCGATCAGGATCTGCGGATCGGTTGCCGTTAGCGCGCTGCCCATCGGTGCCCGTTCGAGCGACGCCGCCCAGATCGCCAGCAACCGCGCCGGGCCGTCGGTGGCGAAGAAGATCGCGCCCGCGGCATAGGCGAAGATCGTGCCGACCAACGGCAATTGCGCGCGGGTCGCCGGATCGACCAACACGGCAAGGCCGTACCCCGCCTGGATATCGATCGTCCGCCCGGCGACCAGCAACGCCGCGAACGCCAGTTGCAACGCCAGCGCCAGCGCGGTGCCGAACAGCAATTCGCCCGCCGCCAGCGCGATCAGCCCGCCGGCCGGCGGCGCGGCCCGCCACGTTGCCGCCGGATTACCCGCGACCAGCCATGCAGAAAGAGCGATGGCAAGGCCGACCCGCACGATCGCCGGAATCCGGATCAGCGTGAACGGTTGCGCAAAGGCGAGCGTCGGCACGATGCGCAGCGACAGCAGCAACGTCGCCACCGCCTGCGGGACCAGCAGCTGCATCAGTTCGCCAGCGCCGGGATGGCAAGGTACAGGCCGCGCGCGAAATCGGTCATGCGCGTCATCATCCAAGGGCCCAGCAGGATCAGCAGCCCGGCCGCGACCAGCAGCTTCGGCACATAGCTGAGCGTCGCTTCCTGGATCTGCGTCGCGACCTGAAACACGCTGACGACGATGCCGATCGCCAGCGTCGCGATCAGGATCGGCGCGGCCACCATCAGCGACTGCCACAGCATGTCGTCGAGCAGATTGAGCGCCCGGTCGGCTTCCATCGATCATCCCGCCTGTCGGCGAAGCCCCGGCTCCGCCCCCGCCGTCCATCTATCGCGACGCCGTCGATCGTGCCCGTCGAACTTAGTCCTAAACGAACGAAAAACCTCCCCGACAAGGATCAGGACAGCGGCATGGCGCAGGCGCCGGCCGCGGGAATTCTTGGGGGATTTGCGACCATGGTGGCCATTTTCACGGGCGCGGGAACGGGGTTCGAGCGCGGGTCGGGCAATGTGCTGGGCGGGGCGGGAACGCTGGGGCAGGCGGCGCTCGGCCGCTCGGGAGAACAGCTGTTGCTGAACGCCGCCAACGGCAATCTGATGCTGATGCAGCAGGACGAATTGCTGCTGGGCCGGGGTCCCGATGCGGCGATCAGCCGGACCTATAACAGTCAGGGCGATCTTTCCGACGAAAATGGAGATAATTGGCGCCAGAGCACCGATCGCAGCCTGTACGGGCTGACCGGAACGGTCAATACCTACGGCTCGACCGTGAAGCGCGCCTCTGCCGACGGTTCGGTGTTCACCTATGTCTGGAACGGCACCGCCTATCGCACCACCGATGGCGCGGGCGCGCACGACACCATCACCTATAGCACCGCCGAGGGGTGGAAATGGACCGACGGCGACAGCCAGGTCGTCGAAACCTATGGCTATAACTACCGCAACCACAGCTATATTTCCGAACAGCGCGACCCGAGCGGCAACGCGCTGACCTTCACCTATGCCGATGGTAAGCTGACCGACCTGCGCACCGCCAACGGCGAACGCATCCAATATGGATACAGCGGCAATGCGATCACCGATATCCGCACCTTCACGACGCAGGGCGGAGTCGAGCGGATGCAGACCCGCACCCGCTACGCCTATGACAGCCTCGGCCGGTTGGGTAGCGCAACGGTCGATCTGACCCCGGCCGACAACAGCGTCGCCGACGGCAAGAGCTATGGTAGCGCCTATACCTATATCGGCGATACCCGCCTGATCGCTTCGGTCGCGCAGACCGACGGTACGCGCGTCGATTTCGAATATGACAAGTACCAGCGGGTTATCGCGGTCACGCAGACTGTCGACGGTTCGGCAACGCGCGTGACGCGATTGAGCTATAACGCGGACAATACCACTATAATCGATCCCGCGGGGCAGTTCACGCGGCTGGATTTCGCAGGCGGCGACTTCGCGCTTGCTGGCGGGACGTGGGACAGCGGCAATCTGACCCGGCAAGCCGACACCATCAACGGGGGGGCGGCCACGCGCTATACGGTCCAGACTGGCGGTCAATGGGCTGGTATCTCACAAGGTTTCCCCGTTACCGCCGGGGAAACGATGACCTTCGGCATCAGCCTGAAGGCAGTTGGCGACATCACTACCCAGAATTTGGGTTTGTATTCGGACCAGAATGGCTGGGGTGGTCCGGGCATTTCGGTAGCGCGTATCGTATCGGGTCCAGGGACGATCGAACATATCAATGGCGGCTTTTGGCGCGTCGTCGGTCTGTCGACGACGGAAGGTACGCGCGTCGAGATCACGCGGACCTATGACAAGACCGGATCGGGCGGCGCTTATTTCTACGTCGACGAAGGCAGCAATTTCCGCGCCGGAACCTCGCTGATCGCCGGCGGCCAGACGCTGGTCCGCAGTACAGAGGCATCGTCGCTCGACCGGATGAACGCGACCAAATGGACCGCGAGCAACCTGAACCGCGCGACCGAACCCGCCATCAACGGCGCGGCGGCGTATAAATTCACCGTCAAGACCGCAAGCACCGCCGCAAACCTGCAACGCACTTTCACCGCCAAGGCGGGCGAGACCTACAGCTTCGTCATCACGTTGAAGGCGACCGGTTTCGATCAAGGCCATCATCTGGGGCTGGGCGGTTCCGCGTCGGGGTGGGGGCCGGACGACCTGTCCAGTGCGCGGGTGCTGTCGGGGCCGGGCGCGCTCGATCCGCTGTCCGGCGGCTTCTATTCGGTGCGGGGCCTGTCGGCGACCGAGGCGACCACCATCCTGGTCACCCGCACCTATGCCCGCGACGATGCCGGCTTTGCCCGGCTGTTCGTCGCGCTGGGGGCCGATGAGCCGGCCGGGGCCGGGGTCATCGTGGCCGGCGTCAACCTGATCGGTCCGGTCGACGAGCCCGAAACGTCGCGACTGCTGACGAAGATCACTGCCCCTGCGACCGAAGCGGGCGCAGCGCAACAGGTGACGCAGTTCAGCTACACCAGCACCGGCAACGTGGCGACGGTCACCGATCCGTCGGGCGGCATCACCAGGATGACGTATGACACGGCAGGCAATCTGCTGACCACCACCGACCGGCTCGGCAACGTCGTCACCCGCACCTATGACGCGAAGAACCAGTTGCTGCGCACCTCCGCCAGCGCCGTGTCGGCGGGTGCCGCCGAAACGGTCGCGAGCAACAACGTCTACGACAGCGCCAATCGCCTGCGATACACGGTCTCGGCCGAACGGCGGGTCACGCGCTACACCTACAACGCCAGCGGGTTGCTGATCCGCACCGACAGCTTCACCGCCGATATCCCGTCCACGTCGGTGGCGATGACCGAAGCTGGGCTGAACGGCTGGGTAAGCGGACTGTCGGCCAAATCGGCGCGGATGATCGTCCGCTACGACTATGACGCGCGCGGCGAAGTGTCGCGGATCGTGCGCGACGGTGCGGCGGATGCCAGTGGCGAGCCGCTGACGACGCAGGGCTATTCCGAAACCGTGTTCGTCCGCGATGCGTCGGGCCGGTTGCTCGAACGCGTCACCGGCGGGCAGCGCGAGCTGTTCGTCTATGACGGGCTGGGGCGGATGATCGGGTCGACCGACGTGCGCGGCGGTCAGACGTCGATCGCGTTCAACGATGCAGGCGCGCAGACGGTCGTGACGCTGGCCAGCGGCGCGGTGCAGACCTTGACGTACAACCGCGCGGGCGATCTGGTTTCGGCCAGCGAAGCGGGCAGCTATAGCGGTACCGGCACCACCGGCTATCGCTACGACCGTACCGGCCGGGTGCGGATCGCGACCGACAGTTTTGGCCAGAACCGCTACGTCGTTTACGACCGGACCGGGCGAAAGACGGGCGAGGTCGACCCGCTCGGCCAGCTGACCGAATATCGGTATGACCAGAACGACCGGCTGGCGGCGACGATCGGCTGGAACGCCGCGCTGTCCGCCGAACAGATGGCACGGCTGGCCGATCCGGCGGTCGATATCGATGTCGCCACCATCCGCCCGGCGGCGGGCCCGGCCGATCGCTGGAACTGGATCGTCTATGACCGCGAAGGCCGCGTGTTGCAGCGGATCGACGCCACCGGGGCGAGCGTCGTCTTTGACTATGATGCGTCCGGCCGGTTGTTGCGGGAAACCGGCTATGCCAACCGGGTCGCGGTCGATGCGCTGAAGACGACGCTGCCGACCACCGTCACCCGTCCCACCGCCGATACCGCGCGCGACAGCGTCAGCCGCACCTTCTACGACCGCGACGGCAACGTCATCGGCGCGCTCGACGGGGAGGGGTATCTCAGCCGGTCGACCTATGACGCCGCCGGGAACCGCGTGTCGGCGACCAGCTTCGCCAGGCGCGTGACCGATACGCTGCGCGCGTCCGCCAGTTTGACCGCGCTGCTGTCCGATGTCGGCACCAATGCGAACGATCGCACCGTCCGCTATGTCTATGACGGGCAGGGGCTGCTGCGCTTCACCGTCGACACCGTCCAACGCGTCACCGAATATGTCTATGCCGGCGCTCGCGCGGGCGATGCGACCGGCAAGGTCCGCCAGACGATCGTCTATGCGCGGCCGATCGCGGTACTGGGCAGCTACAACGTCGCTACGGTCACGCAGGGCTTGGCCACTGCCGGCGCGGCGAGCGACCCCGCCAATCGCAGCAGCTTCGCGGTCCATGACGACCGCGGCAACCTGACCTTCGCGATCGACGCCGCCGGGTCGGTCACCGGCTATGGCTATGACGGCAGCGGCAATGTCGTGAAGACGACGCGCTTCGTCACAAGCTACGCCACCACTACCCTGCCGACGCACGAGACGATGGCCGCGTGGGCGACGTCAACTGGCGGTCATGGCGATACCCGCATTACCCGCAGCTATTATGCTGCACGCGGCGAACTGCGCTTCACCATCGATCCGGTGGGCTATGTCAGCCGCTATGATTACGACGCCGGCGGGCGGGTCGTCGCGGTCGTCCGGTTCGACACGGCGATGGCCAGCGCCACCGATGCGACGACGATCGCCAACGTCGCCGCGTGGCAAACCGGTACCAGCGTCGTCACCACCACCAGCTATGACGCGGCCGGGCGCGTGTTCGAAACGACCGATGCCGCCGGCACGGTCACCCGCTACACCTACAACGTCAATGGCACCGTCCAGTCGACGACCGAGGCCTATGGCACGGTCGATCAGGTCCGCACCCAGCTCGGCTACGACGCGGCCGGCCGGGTCGTCACCCGGATCGCCGATGCCGATGGTCTCCAGTCGACCACGCGCTATACCTATGACGGGTTCGGCAACCTGCTGACCCAGGTCGCGCCCGACGGGACCGGCACCACCAGCTTCACCTATGATCGCGAAGGGCGGATGCTGACGCGTACCGACGCGCTGGGGCAGGTCCAGTCCTACGACTATGACCCGTTCGGACAGCAGGTGCGGATCGTCGACGAGCGCGGCGGGGCGACCTACCGCTATTACGATGCCGCCGGCCGCGTCGTCGCCGTCCGCGATGCCGAACATTACGTTACCGAAACCAGCTACACCGCGTTCGACCAGATCGCGACCGTCACCCGCCGCAAACAGCGCGCAGGCAACGCCGCCGCGATTGGGACGCTGCCGATCGTCGCGGCCGATGCGAAGGACGCGGTGGTCCAGTTCGTTTACGACAAGCTCGGCCGCGTCGTGCGAACGATCGATGCGGAGGGGTTCAGCGAGAACAACCGCTACAACAGCTTCGGCGAAGTGGTGCAGGCCACGAACAAGCTGGGCGGCGTCACCTTCCGCTTCTACGACCGCCGTGGACAGGTATTTTCGGAGAACGTAGCGAAGACGGCATCGGATGCCACCGGCTTTGCCCGGGCCAAGACAGCGAAGATTTCCGAATTCGATCCGGTATATTACGCAAATACCTATGACGATCTGGCAGGAATCGCCAATGATCCGGTAGCGCTGCGCGCGCATTGGCAAAATTCGGGTTGGCGGGCAGGCCGCAATCCGAACGTCGATTTCGACACGCGCTATTATCTGGCGAACAATCCCGACGTCGCCGCTGCCGGCATCGATCCGCTGGAACATTACGCCAATTATGGCGCGGGCGAGGGACGTGCGCCCAACGACCAACTCGTTGCCGGTGCCCAGGAGGCGGGCGGCGTTGTCACCCGCTACGAATATGACGCGCGCGGCAATCGTACACGGATGATAGAGGCGTGGAGCCTGACCGAACAGCGGACCACCGACTATAGCTATGACGCCCTCGACCGCCTGATCGAAAAGCGCGGCATGGCTGTCGACTACGGCGTGCCCGGCTCCAGCACGAACGCCGGCACCGGACAGCCGACCGAGAAATATCTCTACGACCGCCACGGCAATCTTACCCGCCGTACCGACGCCCAGGGGCGTCACAGCTGGTTCTATTACGACGCGCTCGACCGCAAGAATGGCGAGGTCGATGCGGCAGGGGCGTATGTCACCTATGCCTACGACAAGAATGGCGGCCTGATCCGCACCCGCGCCTATGCGACCGCGGTCACCACGTCGCAATTGACCACCGAAACCCGGCCGGTCGCGACCGGCGACTATCGCGAGACGACCTACGCCAACGACGCGCTCGGACGGCGGGTGTCGAGCAGCATGGCCAATATCCGCACCGGCGCGTGGGATGCGACCAGCGGCACCTATGTCTACGGCTTCGGCACGGTGACGCAGAGCGTCGCCTATGATGCGACCGGCAATGCCGTGCGCAGCACCGATGCGACCGGCGTATCGATCCTGTCCTACTACGACGCGCTGGGCCGCAAGACCGCGCAGGTCGATCAGCAAGGGTTTCTGACCGAATGGACCCTCGATGCCGAGGGTAACGCGCTTGCCGAACGCCGGTACGCGGTGGCGGTCACCGGCACGACCGAGGCCAGCCGGCCGCAGGGGACCGTCAACGCCGACGACCGCGTGACCGAGTTCAGCTATGACCGTAACGGCCGCCGCCTGACCGAAACCCGCAAGGGCGTCGCGGCGTGGAGCGTCGATCCGACCACCGGCGCGCTGACCGATGTCAGCGGCGATGCGCGGATCACCTACAGCTATAACGGTCTCGGCCTCGTCACCTCGAAGCGCGAGGCGACCGGCGATACTACCCTGTACGCCTATGACCGTGCCGGCCGGTTGATCGGGGAACAACGCCCCAACCTGATCAATAGCACCACCGACGAAGCGATCCCGCAGGTCGCCTATTTCTACGACGGCAACGACAATCTGGTCCGCACCGTCGAGGGCGTCGTCGGCAGCACCGATCGCGTCACCACCAACCGGTATGACGCGGTGGGTCGCAAGGTCGCGATGACCGACGCGATGGGATCGACGCGCTTCTATTTCTACGACCGGGTCGGCAACATGGTCGCGGAGGCGTATTCGCGCCGCAACAGTGCCGGGTCGGTTTTGCGCGAAGGCGCGATCTATCGCTACGACAATGTCGGTCGACTGCGTGGACAGGTTTCCGCCACCAACTGGACGCAGTCGAGCGCCGGTTTCACCAGCCTGACCACGGCCGGCGCGCCGCCGGAAACCACGTTCAGCTACAACGTGTTCGGCGAACTCGTCTCCCGCTCGATCGGCGGGTCGGTGCAGGAGCAGCATGAATATGATGATGCCGGCCGCGCATGGCGCAGCACCGGTGGCGACGGGACGTGGCGGTATTTCTTGTATGACGGTGCCGGCCGCCAGACGCTGACGCTCGAAAGCGACGGCAGCACCAATATCCAGAACCTGTCGCTCGGCAATGTCCTGCGCATCTCGACCCTCGAAGGACGTGCGCTTGGCGATCCCGCCAACGGCATCGTAGCGACGATTGCGCAATATGATGCGCGGGGACAGGTGGCCCGCGTCCACAGCCTGCAACGCGAACTGGCCAGCGGTGTAACCGGCGGTACCGATCTGCGCACGTCGCGCAGCTACACCGCGTTCGGCGAAGTCGCGAGTGAGACCGACGCGCGCGGCGCCGTGACCTATTACGGCTATAACCGGATGGGGCGGGTAACCTCGATCGCGCGCCCGGTCGTGCTGGGTGCCGATGTTAACGAAACCGGCATTTTCGAATATCGCTATTACGACCTGTCGGGGCGGTTGGCCGGCACGAAGGACGGCAACGGCAACATCGCGACCCGGCGGCTGGCGGGGGGCACGGGTTATGGCGGTGCCGCCGAACTGGTCACCGCCGAATATCACGCCGATGGCGGCCGCGTCTTTCAACTATACGACGATGCCGGCAATCTGGTGAAGCGGACCGACGAACTCGGTCGCGCGACCTATATGAGCTATGACAAGCTCGGGCGTCTGCTGAACACCAGCAACGTCGACAGCCGCGACATCGCCCACAGCTATACCTATGACTCGCTCGGCCGCCGCCTGACGCATGGCCAGACCGGCCGCGCCACGACCGACCGCGAGACCACCGATTACGACGTCGCCGGACGGGTCACGACCAGCCGCGCCTTTGGCGGCGACGTGACGACCAACGCCTATGCGTGGGACAGTGCCGTCAACAGCGGTCTGGGCGTCACCGGCGGCTGGCGGCAAACCACCACCTTCGCCAACGGCAAGCAGACGATCGAGGCCAAGGACACGTTCGGCCGCCTGACGTCGCGCACCGACATGGGCGGCAACGTCGCGACCACCACCTACGATCAGGCCGGGCGCGTGGCGACGATCGCCGGTCTCGAAAAACAGACCTTCGTCTGGCTCAACACCGGTCTGCTCGCCACGCAGACCAGCGACATGGGGTCGGGCACCGTCCGCTCCGTCGCCACCTTCGGCTACGATCAGGTCGGCAACCGGCTGACCGAGACCTTCACCCGCGACAATGTGGTGTACCGCCGGTCGGAAGCGATCTTCGACACGCAGAACCGGATGCGCAGCTGGGCGGATACCAGCGATGCGCTGCCCGCTGCATCGATGGGCTGGACCTACGACCGGAACGGGAACATCCTGCAGACGATCGCGACGCGCGCGACGCTTGGTCCATCGGGCAATACGACGGCGACCATTACCGAAGACCGCCGGTTCCGGTACGATTCGATGAACAGGGTTACGCTCGACGGCGGGCGATTGGGCGCGAACGGGGTCGAGCGGGGGGCCGGGACGGAGATAACCTATCGCGTCGACGGCAGCCGGGCGACCGCGCTCACGAGCTTCACCGCCTACGCCTTCGTCCGAAACCCATATTACGATGACGGCGGGGTTAGCCCGCGGTTCGTTGCTTCGGAGGGAAGCTACGACGACGATGTAAGCCCGCAGTACAAAGCCTATGCGCCAGGAAATGGCGATCCAATTATCCGCGTGTCCTATGCTGCCGAACGACGCGAAACCTATACATGGCGTAATGACGGGCAGCTTGCGACGGTTTCATCGGAACAGACCGGCTATTACGACAACGACGATGGTACGGCGTCGTCCGACAACATCTTCACGATGGTCGGTTCGGCCAACTACGAATATGACGTGCTTGGCCGGTCAACCCGTCAGACCGATCGAGGTGCAGGCGCCGCGGCGGTTTATGACCGCGTCCTGACCTATGACGGCAATGGCCGTGGCCAGATCGTCGCTGAAACGACGGTGACCAAGCAGGGATCGGACACGGTCACTACCAGGACGAGCACCGACTATGGCACCGGGACCGACTATGCGCTGGGCGCGATAAAGAAGGTAACGGCAACCACGACCGTCAACGGCGGCAGCAGCACGACGACCACGACCACCAACAGCTACGAATGGCGCGATGCGGCGCAGCTGACCGGTACCGTCACCACCAAGACCAACGCCAACACCGCCTACACCAGCTATACCTATAGCGGTGTCGGCCAGCTCGATATGGTGTCGATCGGCGGCGATCGTGCGCGCACGGTGACCTTCGTCAATGATCTCGCCGGACAGGTCATCAAGCGCGACGAGGCGGACAGTAACGCCACCACCGGCGACCCGCACGAAATCTGGTACCGCCATGGCGGCCGCGAGATGGGCTATGTCGGCAATAACGGCAGCGCATCCGACAGTTATTTCGACTCCATCGGCCGCCGCGCAACCAAGCCGAGCGAAACCTCGACCTTCTCCCCTCTTGGTGGCCAGTCGCACGGACGCGACTTTGCCGAGACGATCGACCGCATCAACAGCTATGAGACCGGCAGCGCCGGGCGCGGCTATACCGTGCAGGCCGGTGATACGCTCAGCGGCATCGCCGACCAGATCTGGGGCGATGCATCGCTCTGGTACAAGCTCGCGACGGCCAACGGGCTGGGTGCCGACAGCACGCTGGTGGCCGGTCAGGTCCTGACGATCCCGGCAGGCGTGGTCCGCTCGACATACAATGCGGATACGTACCGGCCCTATGATCCAACGGACGTCCTCGGCGATCTGAACCCGAACCCCAAGGCGAAGAGCAACAAGTGCGGCGGGTTCGGGCGCATTCTGCTTGCCGCGGTTGCGATCGCCGTCGCCGCGGTGGCCACGGCCGGTATCGGCGCGCTCGCGACGGGGGCGTCGTTCGCCGGATCGCTGGGCGCGCTTGGTACCGGGAGTCTGGCGACGTTGGCGGCGTCGAGTGGTGCGACGCTGGGCGTAACCGGTACCATCGCTGCCGGCGTCGCGGGAGCGATGGCAGGCTCGGCAGCGAGCCAGGGGCTCGCCATCGGCATAGGATTGCAGGACAAGTTCAGCTGGGGCGGTGTTGCCCTGGCGGGTCTGAGTGCAGCGGTCGGCGGTAGCCTTGGGGCGCTTCCGCTGGGCAGCGGTGTCGGCGGAGCAGCCGCCCGCGGCATTCTCGGCAACGCGGTGATGCAGGGCGTTGCGATCGCGACGAAGCAACAGAGCCGGTTCGACTGGGCCGGGCTCGCAGCGGCGGGCGTAACCGCCGGTGTCGGTCAGGGCATCGCCGGCAGCAGTACGGCGGCCTGGCGTCAGAACCTTGCCGGCTATGCGTCCAGCGCCGCGGGAGCGGCAACCCGCAGCATCCTGACGGGTACCAGCTTCGGCGACAATATCATGGCGGTGCTGCCTGATGTGATCGGCGCGACCATCGGGCGATTGGTAACGAGAGGGATTGCCAGCATCGGCAGGTCCGGCGGCAGCGAATCAATGGAGGCGTCTGCTTCGGGCCGATATTCGGACCTTCAAGACGGTTCCGATGCCATGCGCGCTGCAGGTGCGGGCAGCGACGACGGTCCATCGGGTTCGCCGACGGGTGGTGTCGAAGCTGGGGCTGGCCGATACATTCCACGCATCGCCCAAGATGCCGTACCGATTTACGGACCTCGCGAACCGGGTGTCGTCTATGGTGTCGATAACGGTGACGAGATCGTCGTAACCGGCGACTTGAGCAAACGTACCGTCCCGTCCGGTTTCGATTACAGTCAGATTAGCTGGCTACGACAGCCCGAAAATTACCAACCCACGTTCTCGTTGAGTAGCAGGCTGGGTTCCTACGTCAGTTCGTTCTCACCAGCCCTGTGGTTGTATAATTCAGGATATCAGTACGCCGGACGAGATTTCAGTTCGCGGCAGGCCGCAATTTCTGGCGGAATGCAAATCGTAACCAACCCACCTAGTCTCGCCTCCGTCAACGCCATGCGACGTGATGTCGCATTTCTGCAAGCACTGAACGTTGCAGATCAGGTTACCGTAAACGCTGGAATAATCGCATATGATCTCGGTGCGGATGCTGACGTAATCAACTCCAGCACAAGCGCCGATTTCATCCTAGGTGGACTGCTTCAGGGTGCCTCAATGAGGCCGATCGGAAGGATAGCCCCTGTAGATATCCGTCGTCCGGTGTCGAGCCTCGTGTTCGGACGTCTGCCAGAAGTCGCAGAGAGCGCGGCCGTCAGCGGCGGACCCAAGCTGCTTCCTGGCGAGGGCATGGTCGGAACTTACAATGACTTGATCGCAGCGGGCACGAAGGGCGACAACATAACACCCCACCACATTCCTTCCCGCGCTCGAATGAAACTCGAAGGCGTTTCGAGGGGTGACGGTATCGCAATAAACATGGAGCAGCCAGTTCCAGGCGTTGGTGGTCGGCATAGGGCCACGTTCACCTATGGAACCCAAGCTGACATTGCTATGACGCCGCGTGAAGCGTTGGCAGCGGGTATATGGGACGCGCGGCAGATATACCGGGGCGACGGGCTTTACACTCCTCAAATCCGGTCTAGTCTGCAAGACGTGATACGGATGAATAAGACCAACCATCCCACCACTTTCGTGAAGTGAAGATCATGAACGAAACCTACGAACAATGCCTTGCCAGTTTAAGGTGTGAGATAGAAACAGATGGGGGGCGTCCTGCTATAATCGACGCCGCTGTTAACAAGCTTTTGGCAAAGGGTGATGAACGTCTGACAAGCGATCTGCTGTCATTTTTAACCGATAACGCGGAGTACGATGAAGGCATGTTCTCCCTCGTCCATGCTGCGGAAGCATGTGATGATCGCACTTACGTTCGCGCACTGCTCGCTGTTTTCCCGGGCCTTGTGGCATCGTCGCCGCGCTGGGCGTCGATCGTTCTCATGAGGGTGTTGAATAGCCCATCGGCGCAAGCCGAGTTAGTGAGACAACTACGCAACGCTCCCAATTTTGCCAAGGAAGCGATGCGGGCAATGTGTGAGCGCATCAACTCGGTTAGCCCGCAGTTCTTGAGTAAGACCGTGCCGGTGACAGTCGCTGCATCGGAGTGATGTCAGCGTTGTTTTGGACAATGTTCCTGAGGGGGCGCACGGTGAATGCACTGTGGGTGCTTGCCTGAAGCGGTAAGCCCAGCCGCGGATCCGCGTCGTGTCCAGCGAGTGCGCTGATCGGGTTGCCGTCTCTGACGCCAAGGGCTTCAGTAGGGGAGGTAAAAATGGCATCGTGTCGCGTGCGACTGATGGCGATATCGACAGGGCGTGCATCGACGGTGTTGGCGTGGAAGCTCTCCAGGTGTCCGATGACCCGATCGCACGTCGCGCCTTGGGCGGAATGGATGGTCCGCGCCCATTCCGGCCAGAGATGCCGTTCCTAAAGTTGTCGCAGATAAGTATTTCCGAGCAGCAACTGTGCATTAGCTATGGCGTCAAGCAACGCAGCCACACCAGTGTAATCGCTGATTTGCCGTGCGGTCCTGACGAATCTTAAAGTGCGGCCGTTCGCGTAGGCGACGAAATGGAGATTGGTTTTCATGCCGCCTTTAGTGCACCCAATCAGCCGGCAGAAAACTTTTTTTTACTCGCAGTCGTTCTATCCGATCATCCATCAACCAAAACTAGGGCGCTCCTTGCGGAGCCTGAATCGACCGTCTTGCTTGCATTAACGGGCCTTGATTCGAGGATTGAACGAGACGTTTTTTGACGACGAATTTATTAATGAAACCGTCGACATGCTGGCAATGTATCGGCTACGAAAGCGGCGGGTATATGTTTTAGCACGAGCTGATCGCCCTTCGTTGCAAGGGGGCGGGGATGTATATAAGTGCAAAACATCGCATCTTTATTGCCGCTGAAAGCGCAGATGTTTGCAGTAGTGCGGCAAATAAACGCAGACACTCGAATTTAATGCCGTCAAACCAACCCCTTCAACCGATACAACGCCTCCATCGCCTCCCGTGGCGACATCGCATCCACGTCCATCCCGCCCAGCGTCTCGCGCAATGCATCGACCGGCACCTCCTCCACCGCCGCGACGGCGGCGAACAGGGGCAGGTCGTCCAGTCCGGCGGCGATCCCGCCGGTCTTGGCCTTGCCGGCTTCCAGCTTCGCCAGCACCGCCTTGGCGCGGTGCAGCGTTGCGGGGGGCAGGCCCGCGAGGCGCGCGACGGCGATGCCGTAGCTGCGGTCGGCCGGGCCGTCGGCCAGTTCGTGGAGCAGAACCAGATCGCCCTTCCACTCGCGCGCGCGAACATGGTGCAGCGACAGCGCGTCGCAACGTTCCGCCAGCCGGGTAAGCTCATGATAATGCGTCGCGAACAGGCAGCGGCAGCGATTGTCCTCATGAATCGCCTCGACCACCGCCCATGCGATGGCGAGGCCGTCATAGGTCGAGGTGCCGCGCCCGACTTCGTCGAGGATGACGAACGATCGCGGCGTCGCCTGCGCAAGGATCGCGGCCGTCTCGACCATCTCGACCATGAAGGTCGATCGCCCGCGCGCCAGATTGTCCGACGCACCGACGCGGCTGAACAACCGGTCGACCATCCCCAGCGTCGCCGACGTCGCCGGCACGAAACTGCCCGCCTGTGCCAGCACGACGATCAGCGCATTCTGTCGCAGGAAGGTCGACTTGCCGCCCATGTTCGGCCCCGTGACCAGCCATAGCCGCGAGCGTTCCGACAGGCGGCAGTCATTGGCGACGAACCGCCCACCGCTCTTCGCCACCGCGCTTTGGACCACCGGATGCCGCCCGCCGACGATCTCCAGACAGGCATGATCGACCAGCACCGGCCGCGCCCAGCCGCCCTCCGCCGAGCGTTCGGCCAGCGCGGTCGTCACGTCGATCCGCGCGAGCGCATCGGCGGTCGCGGCGATGGCTTCCCGGTTCGCCAACGCAGCCTCGGTGAACGCCTCCAGATGCGCGGCCTCGGCGGCGAGCGCGTGGGCACCGGCCTGCGTCACCTTCAGCGCCGCCTCGTGCAGGTCGGGCGCGTTGAAGCGCACGACCCCGGCCAGCGTCTGGCGATGGGTGAAGCCGCTGTCGGCCGACATCAGTCTGTCGGCGGAGCGCGCCGGCACCTCGACATGATAGCCGAGCACGCCGTTATGCCGGATTTTCAGCGCCGCGATGCCGGTACGCTCGCGATACTGCGCCTCCAGCGCGGCGATCGCCCGCCGTCCGCCCGCGCCGGTATCGCGCAACGTATCGAGCGCCGCGTCGAACCCGCTGGCGATATAGCCGCCCGCGCCGGCATCGATCGGCGGCATCGGCACCAGCCCGCGCGTGAGCAGGTCGATCAGTTCGTCATGGCCGCGCAGCCCGGGGGCCAGTTCGGCGATCAGCGGCGGTACGTCCGCCAGCTTGTCGAGCCGTTGGCCAAGGGTCCACGCCGCGCTCAACCCGTCGCGCAACTGGCCGAGATCGCGGGGCGACCCGCGCCCCGCCGCGATCCGCCCCAGCGCCCGCCCGATATCGGGCAGCGCGCGCAGCGTCGTGCGCAGTTCATCGCGCAAACCCGGATCGTCATGCGCCCAGCCGACCGCTGTATGACGGCCCTCGATCGCCGCCCGGTCCATCAGCGGCGCGGCGATATCCCCCTCCAGCATCCGCGCGCCCGCGCCGGTCACCGTCCGGTCGACCTCGGCGAGCAAGCTCCCCGCCCGCATCCCGGCGGCGGTGCGGGTCAGTTCGAGGCTCTCGCGCGTCGCCGCATCGATCGCCATGCACTGGCCATCGGCGGCGCAGACCGGCGGGCGCAGGAACGGCATCTGCCCGCGCGCATTATGGTCGAGATAGGCGATCAGCCCGCCCGCCGCCGCCAGCGCGGCGCGCGAAAACTGTCCGAACCCGTCGAGCGTGGCGACGCCGTGCAGCGCCCTCAACCGCGCCTCGCCGCCCGCGCTGTCGAAATCGGCCTTGGCGCGCAGCAACGTCGCCACCTCGGCAAAGGCGCTGGTCTCGGCAGCGACCACCTCGACCGGCTGCAACCGGGCGAGCGTGGCGGTCAGGCCGGCGGCGTCGGTTTCGATCAACTCGAACCGTCCGGTCGACACGTCGGCGGCGGCGATGGCGACGCCGCCCGCCGCCTCGCCGATGCCGACGCACCAGTTGGCGGCATGCGCGTCGAGCAGTGCTTCCTCGGTCAGCGTGCCCGCCGTTACCACCCGGACGATCGCGCGCGCCACCAACGCCTTGGAACCCCTTGCCCGTTTCGCTTCTTCGGGGCTTTCGACCTGTTCGGCGATGGCGACGCGGTGCCCCGCCTTGATCAGCCGCGCAAGATAGCCCTCGGCGGCATGGATCGGCACGCCGCACATCGGGATCTTCGCGCCCTCATGCTCGCCGCGCGCGGTCAGCGCGATGTCGAGACAGGCGGCGGCGATCTTCGCATCGTCGTGGAACAGTTCGAAGAAATCGCCCATCCGGTAAAAGAGCAGGCAATCGTCGGCCTCCGCCTTCAACGCCAGATATTGCTGCATCATCGGGGTGGGGGCGGGGGAATCGTCCGCCCGAGCCTTGGTTGCCATCGCGCGGCGATACCGCTCGGCGACTGCCCGGCGCAAGCGGGTCAAAGCGGTTCCGCCCTGACCTTCACCCTTGCCCGACCCTGCTTCCCCTGCGTAAAGCCGGTCGAAACGGGAGAAGCGCCAGTGTCCGAAACCACCGACCAGTTTTCCGAGCGCGAGGCGCTGCTGTTCCATTCGGAAGGGCGTCCGGGCAAGATCGAGATCATCGCGTCGAAACCGATGGCGACGCAGCGCGACCTGGCGCTCGCCTATTCGCCCGGCGTCGCGGTGCCGGTGAAGGCGATCTACGACGACCCCGCCTGCGCCTATGACTATACCGCCAAGGGCAATCTGGTCGCGGTCATCTCCAACGGTACCGCCATCTTGGGGCTGGGCAATCTCGGCGCGCTGGCGTCGAAGCCGGTGATGGAGGGCAAGGCGGTCCTGTTCAAACGTTTCGCCGACGTCGATTCGATCGATATCGAATTGAAGACCGAGGATGTCGACCGTTTCATCGACGCGGTCGAACTGATGGAGCCGAGCTTCGGCGGCATCAACCTCGAAGACATCAAGTCGCCCGAATGCTTTATCATCGAACAGACGCTGCGCGAGCGGATGAACATCCCGGTGTTCCATGACGATCAGCACGGCACCGCGATCATCTGCGCCGCGGGCCTCATCAACGCCTGCCTGCTGACCAACCGCAAGCTGTCGGAGGTGAAGGTCGTGGTGAACGGCGCCGGGGCCGCCGCCATCGCCTGCACCGAATTGATGAAGGCGATGGGCGTCGCCCACGACAACGTCATCATGTGCGACCGTACCGGCGTGATCTATCAGGGGCGCGCCGATGTGAACCAGTGGCAGTCGGCCCACGCCGCCGCCACCGACCGCCGCACCCTGACCGAGGCGCTGCACGGGGCCGATGTGTTCCTCGGGCTGTCGGCCGCTGGCGCGTTGCAGCCCGAAATGGTCAAGGACATGGCGGCGTCGCCGATCATCTTCGCGATGGCCAATCCCGAGCCCGAAATCCGCCCCGAACTGGCCAAGGCCGCGCGCCCCGACGCGATCGTCGCCACCGGCCGTTCGGACTATCCGAACCAGGTCAACAACGTCATCGGCTTCCCCTTCATCTTCCGCGGTGCGCTCGACGTACGCGCGACCGGCATCAACGACGAGATGAAGATCGCCGCCGCCAACGCCATCGCCGAACTGGCGCGGCAGCGTGTGCCCGAGGAAGTGGCGCTGGCATACGGCACGCAGCACAGCTTCGGCCCCGAATATATCATCCCCGCGCCGTTCGATCCGCGCCTGATGGAACTGGTGCCGTCGGCGGTGGCCAAGGCGGCGATGGATTCGGGCGTGGCGACGCGCCCGATCCTCGACATGGATGCCTATCGCCAGCAGCTGCGCGCACGGCTCAATCCGACCACCTCGGTCCTGACCATGGCCTATGAAGGCGCGCGCGCCCATCCGAAGCGCGTGCTGTTCGCCGAGGGCGAAGAGGAAGTGGTGCTGCGCGCCGCGATCGCGTTCAAGGAAGGCGGGTACGGCATCCCGGTGCTGGTCGGCCGCGAGGATGTGCACGACCGGCTGCGCGCGCTGGGCGTTGCGAACCCCGCGGATTACGAAGTCCATAACAGCCGCACCAGCGAGATGGTGCCGCAGATGGTCGACTTCCTCTACGAACGGCTCCAGCGTCGCGGCTTCTTGAAGCGCGATGCCGAACGGATGATCAACCAGGATCGCAACACCTTCGGCGCGGTGCTGCTGCAACTGGGCGTCGCCGATGCGATGATCACCGGCATCACCCGCACCTATGCGCAGACGTTCCGCGACGTTCGCCGCGTGATCGATCCGGTCGATGGCAAGGTGCCGTTCGGCATCCACTTGCTGGTCGGGCAGAGCCACACCGTGTTCATGGCCGACACCACCATCAACGAACGGCCGAGCGCCGAGGAACTGGCCGACATCGCCGAACGCACCGCCGCCGTCGCCCGCCGCATGGGCCACGAACCGCGCGTCGCGTTCCTCAGCTATTCGACCTTCGGCAATCCGTCGGGCCAGTGGATCGACAATGTCCGCGACGGCGTAGCCGCGCTCGACAAGCGGCAGGTCGGCTTCGAATATGAAGGCGAAATGGCCCCCGACGTCGCGCTCAACCCCAAGCAGATGGCGAATTTCCCCTTCGCCCGCCTGTCGGGTCCGGCCAATGTGCTGGTGATGCCGGGGCTGCAATCGGCCAATATCTCGGCCAAGCTGCTGCGCGAACTGGGCGGCGACGACGTGATCGGCCCGATGCTGATCGGCATGGAAAAGCCGGTGCAGATCGCGCCGATGACCAGCACCGCGAACGAACTGGTGACGCTGGCGGTCCTCGCCGCCGGTGGCATGGTGGGGTGATCGAAGGCCGGGGAGACGGGCTGCGCAGGCGTTCGACATGAGCGTCATCGCGAGCCGTTTCCCCTGGCCGGCGGACTTTCCCGACGTCGTCGTCCACACCACCGTTGCGCAACGCGACGGTCACCCGGGATATGCCGCTGCCAAATCCGGTGACGCCGAGGCGGCACTTACGCTCGCCGGCGATTTGTTGGCACCTGAGGCCGTCGCAATCCTGCAAACCGTCACCGCCGGCTGCAAGCCGTTGCTCCTGCCCGTCATCGCGGATGAAACGCTTGGGTTCAACGCGATCCCCGATGCGATGGCACAGATACTGGCCCGTCGCCTCGACCTGTCGGTCGTAGCCGGCGAAATTGTTCAGACCAACAAGGTCGGTCATACCCGTGCCCCGGCTTTTCAGCGGCTGGTGACCCCGGCGACGTTCGATGGCGATGTGCAGCGCGGCGCAGCCTATGTGCTGGTCGACGATCATGTCGGTCTTGGCGGGACGCTGGCCAATCTGCGTGGCCATGTCGAAGCGAGCGGCGGTCAAATCGTTGCCATCACGACACTGACCGAAAGCCGCGATGCGCGGCACATTTCATTGCGACCGCAAACCCGCAATCTGCTATGGCAGCGCCATGGCGAAGAACTGGACCAACTCTGGCGCGCCCAATTCGGGCACGGAATCGACTGTCTCACCGAAGTCGAAGCACTCCAGCTATGCCGTCAGCCAACCGTTGCCGGCATCGAGGATTTCCTGGCTAAGGCTTCAGTCGAAGCACGTGGCCGCGGTCTCGCACCAACGATTCAGTGACGCCGACATCGAATAGCCATCGCGACCGGGCGACGATTGCTGCGCAATTGCGTGACGCCCGGAACCATCGCCTGACCTTCCTGTTGCCCGATCGATCGTAAAACAGCGGGGCAGCGTGGCACAGGCTCTTGTCATCGGCGCAAATGGCGGCATCGGCGCGGCGTTGGTTGCCACGCTCGCTGTTTCCGACCGCTACGACCGCGTCATCGCCGCCGCCCGTAGCGAGCCGTCGTCGCTGCCCGGCAACGTCGAATATTGCCCGATCGATATCGCCGACCCGGCGTCGATCGAAGCCGCCGCAACTGAAATCGACGCGCCGCTGACCCGCGTCATCGTCGCCACCGGCATCCTGCACGACGAAGACGGCGGCCCCGAACGGTCGCTGCGCGATCTCGACGCCGATCGCCTCGCGCATCTGTTCGCGATCAACACCATCGGCCCGGCGCTGGCGCTCAGACATTTCGCGCCGCTGCTCGCAAAGGACCAGCCGTCGACCATCGCCTGCATTTCCGCCCGCGTCGGCAGCATCTCCGACAACCGACTCGGCGGCTGGTACGGCTATCGTGCGTCAAAGGCGGCACTCAACCAGATCGTCCGTACCGCCGCGATCGAGCTGGCACGCAGCCGGCCGCAGGCGGTGTGCGTCGCGCTGCATCCCGGCACGGTTGATACCGGCCTGAGCAAACCGTTCCAGCGCGGCGTCCCGGCGGAAAAGCTGTTCACCCCCGCCTATAGCGCCGAACGCCTGCTCACCGTTCTCGACACGCTGACCCCGGCGCAGAGCGGTCGCATCTTTGCGTGGGACGGGGCGGAAATCACCCCCTGACTTTCCTACACCAATGCTGCCTGTCAGGGTCGGTCCGTTCTTTCGCATCGTCCGCCGCGCCCGCGATCGCCGTCCGGTATGGGCGTTGCGACAGGCCGAATGCACGTTGCCCGCGAGTGTGACTTTCGTGACCTTTGGCGGTTATCCGTCGATCGCCCCGCCCATCGACGCGTTCACCAGCCCGCCATCGACGGTGATCGTTTCCCCCACGACATAATCCCCGCCGCGCGACGCGAGGTAGATCGCCGCCGCCGCCATATCCTCGTCCACCCCGATCCGCCCGGCCGGGATGCGCTTCGCCACCCCGTCGCCATGGTCGCGCGCCGCCTTGTTCATCTCGCTGGCAAACGCCCCCGGCGCGATCGAGGTGACGTGGATCGCATCCGCCACCAGCCGCGCCGCCATCCGCCGCGTCAGGTGGATCAGCGCCGCCTTCGACGCCTGATAGCTATAGGTTTCCCACGGATTGACCCGCTGCCCGTCGATCGAGGTGATGTTGATGACCTTGGCCGGCCTCGCGCGCGATGCCGCCGCCTTCAGCATCGGGTGCAGCGCCTGTGTCAGGAAAAAGGGCGACTTGACGTTCAGGTCCATGACCTTGTCCCACCCGGCTTCGGGGAACGTCTCGAACGCCTCGCCCCATGCCGCGCCGGCATTGTTGACCAGGATGTCCAGCCGGTCGGTCTGCGCCGCCAGCCGGTCGGCCAGCGCCCGGCAACCGTCAATGGTCGATACGTCCTGCGGCAGCGCGGTCGCGCCGATCGCCGCCGCCGTTTCGATACAGGCATCTGCCTTGCGCGCCGAGATGAACACGCGTGCCCCTTGCGCCACGAACCCCGCCGCGATCATCCGCCCGATCCCCCGCGACCCGCCGGTCACGAGCGCAACACGTCCGTCGAGGCGGAACAGGCTAGTGGTGTCCATAAACGCTCCTGCGGCAAACCGGATCTTCGAATCGTCCGGTTCGTCAGGATGGCAGGCGATACCCGATCACGCAATCGGGCGCGCCGCTCGCAAGCGACGCGCCCGTCCGCGCTTAGGGAGCGTGGATCAGATCCGGCCGAGCCGGTGGTACAGATGGGCGAATTTGCTCGATTGCGGCTGGTCGGCGATCGTCTGGATGTGCGTGGCCAGTGCTTCCTTGAGCAACCGGAAATCCTCGGTCGAGAAAACGGCGCGGCTGCGGGTCGGTTCGGGCATCGTGTATCTCCTCTAAGTATCAATCAGGCGGCCTTGTCGAACTGGGCCGTTTCGGTGGATTCGTCGAGCGCAGTGGTCGAGCTGCTGCCGCCGGCCAAGGTCGTCGAGACCAGATCGAAATAGCCGGTACCCACCTCGCGCTGGTGGCGGGTCGCGGTATAGCCATTGGCTTCGGCGGCGAATTCGGCCTGCTGCAGCTCGCTATAGGCCGCCATCCCCCGGTCGCGATAACCGCGCGCCAGCTCGAACATGCCGTAATTCAGCTGGTGGAACCCGGCCAGCGTCACGAACTGGAACTTATACCCCATCGCCCCGATCTCGCGCTGGAACCGGGCGATATCGTCCTTGTCGAGATTCTTCTCCCAGTTGAACGACGGCGAACAGTTATAGGCGAGCAGCTTGTTCGGATATTTCGCCTTGATCGCTTCGGCAAACCGCCGCGCATCGTCGAGGTTCGGCTTGCTCGTCTCCCACCACAACAGGTCGGCATGTTCGGCAAAGGCAAGGCCGCGCGCGATACAGTGATCGACCCCGGTCCCGTCCTTCAGCCGGAAGAAACCCTCGTGCGTCCGTTCCCCGGTCAGGAACGGATGGTCGCGCTCATCGATGTCCGACGTGATGAGCCGCGCGCTTTCGGCATCGGTCCGCGCGCAGATGATCGTCGGCACCCCCGCCACATCCGCCGCCAGCCGCGCCGCATCGAGGTTGCGGATATGCGCAGCGCAAGGGATCAGCACTTTCCCGCCCAGATGCCCGCACTTCTTCTCCGACGCCAGTTGGTCCTCATAATGCACGCCCGCCACGCCGGCGGCGATATAGGCCTTCATGATCTCGAAGCAGTTGAGCGGCCCGCCAAAGCCAGCCTCGGCATCGGCGACGATCGGCGCATACCAGTCGCGGGTCGCGCCGCCCTCCATATGCTCGATCTGGTCGGCGCGGGCCAACGTCGCGTTGATCCGCTTGGCCAGTTCCGGCCCGGCGTTCGACGGATAGAGCGACTGGTCGGGATACATTTGCCCGGCGGTATTGGCATCGGCCGCGACCTGCCAGCCCGACAGATAGATCGCCTTCAACCCGGCGCGCACCATCTGCATCGCCTGATTGCCCGACAGCGCACCCAGCGCATGGACATAATCCTCGCTGTGCAGCAATTCCCACAACCGGTTCGCGCCACGCCGCGCCAGCGTATGTTCGACCGCGACCGACCCGCGCAATTTCGCCACGTCGGCGGCGGTGTAGGGCCGGGCGATCCCGTCGAAGCGGCCGGGCGGGGCGGGGACCAGATCGGCGATGTCCATTGTCATGTCCTTTACAGCATGGGTTCCGTTGACACCGATATGCCGCCGACAATCCGCTATCGTCAGCCCCTACGTGCGAACATTACAGTTGCAATGTCGCGCCCGCCGATGTTCTGGTTGTGCGGTTGTCAATTCGTGACAAGGGTCGCCGATGGAATCTAAGCTGTTCGCCGGCCACGCCGTCCGCCGCCTGCGTCGCGGACAGGCGTTGACGCAAGCGGCGATGGCCGAGCTGCTCGGCGTCTCGCCCAGTTACCTGAACCTGATCGAACGTAACCAGCGTCCGTTGACCGCGACGCTGCTGGTGGCGCTGGCCGAACGCTTCGGCTTCGACGCGCGCACGCTGGCGGCGAGCGAGCCGGCGGGCGGGGCCGATGCGCTGCGGCGGCGGCTCGCCGACCCGATGTTCGCCGACCTCGCGCTCGACCGCGGCGACATCGCCGAATGGCTGGCCAGCGCGCCGGGCGGTGCCGAAGCCTTTGCCCGCGCTTTCGATCGATTGGGGAGCGGGGCAGGGGAGACGATCACCGCAGATCCTGCCGTCGAAGCCCGCGCCGCGATCGAACGCTGGCGCAACCACTTCCCCGATCTCGACGCGCAGGCCGAGGCGCTTGCCGACGATTTGCGCCAGAGCGGCGGCGATGCGGCGGCGGCGATGGCCGATCGCCTGCGCGTCCGCCACCACCTCTCGGTCCGGCTCTTGCCGGTCGAGGCGATGCCCGACCGCTTGCACCGCACCGATCTCCACGCTCGCCAGCTGCAACTGTCGGAACGCCTCGACCCCGCCTCGCGCAGCTTCGCGCTGGCCCGCGCGCTGGGGCATACCGAGGCGCGGGCGGAGGTCGACGCGGTCGTGCGCGGCGCGGGCCTGACCGATCGCACCGCGGAATTGTGGCTCCGCCGCCATCTCCACGGCTATTTCGCCGCCGCCGTCATGATGCCCTATGCCCGCTTCCTGCGCGCATGCGAGGCGACCGGATACGACATCGCGCTGCTCGGCCGCCGCTTCGGCGCAGGGTTCGAACATGTCGCCCACCGCCTCACCACGCTCCACCGGGTCGGCGCGCGGGGGCTGTCCTTCTGCCTGCTCCGCATCGACCGCGCCGGCCAGATTTCGAAACGCTTCGCCGGGGCCAGCCAGTCGCCGCTGGTCGAGGGCGCGCCATGCCCGCTGCTCGGCGCGTTCGACGCCTTCGCCCGCAGTGGCGAGGCGATCGTGCAACTGGTCGAACCCGAAGCCGGCGGTCGCTGGCTGACCATCGCCCGCACCGTCACGCCCCCCGGCGCGCTCGCCGGGGAAGTCCGCGCACGCTTCGTCGTCATGCTCGGCATCGCTGCGGAGCAAGCCGGCGGCCTTGCCGCCGCCCGCGGGCTCGACCTGACCGCGCGCGGCATGGCGGTGGGGGCGGGGTGCCGCGCCTGCACCCGCGGCGACTGCTCGCAACGCTCGGCCCCGCCCGCCGGCCGCGCCATGCGGCTCGACGATCGCGACGGCGGCCTGACCCCCTTCGCCTTTGCTGGCGATTAGCGGTAGGATATCGGGCGATTACATCTCCGTTAACCAAGTTCGGGCATAGATCGGCCATGCGAGTCCTCCATATCCTCGATCATGGTCTGCCGCTGCACAGTGGGTACACCTTTCGCACCCGCGCGATCCTGACCGCGCAGATGGCGCGCGGGTGGAGCGTCGCGGCAGTGACCGGCGCGCGACAGGGGGCATGCGAAGCGGCGCGCGAAACGGTCGACGGCATCGATTTCCACCGTACCGTGCCGCCGCGCAGCCTGCCCGCGCCCTTGGGCGAACTGGCCGAAATCCGCGCCTTCGCCGCCCGCATCGATCAGGTCGTCGCTGATTTCAGGCCCGATATCCTCCACGCCCATTCGCCGGTGCTCGACGCGCTGGCCGCGCTGAAGGTCGCCCGCAAACGCGCCTTGCCGCTGGTCTATGAGATCCGCGCTTTCTGGGAAGACGCCGCGGTCGGCAACGGTACCGGCAGCGAAGGCTCGCCCCGTTACCGCGCGACTCGCGCGCTTGAAACCTGGGCGGTGCGCCGCGCCGATGGCGTTGCGGTCATCTGCGAAGGCCTGCGCCGCGACCTGATCGCGCGCGGCATCGATCCAGCCAAGATCATGGTCTCGCCCAACGGCGTCGACCTTACGCTGTTCGGCGATCCGCCCGCGCCCGACGCCGCACTCGCCGCCGAACTCGACCTCGTGGACAAGGACGTGCTGGGCTATCTCGGCAGCTTCTACGACTATGAAGGGCTCGACACGCTGATCGCGGCGATGCCCACGTTGGTCGCCGCGCGCCCGAATGTCCGCCTGCTCTTGGTCGGCGGCGGCCCGATGGAGGCGACCCTGCGTGCACAGGCTGCGGCGTCGAGCGCGGCGCATGCGATCCGCTTCATCGGTCGCGTGTCGCATCACGAAGTCGAACGCTACTATGGACTCGTCGATCTACTCGTATATCCCCGTAAGGCGATGCGCCTGACCGATCTCGTCACCCCGCTCAAACCGCTCGAAGCGATGGCCCAGCGCCGGCTGGTCGTCGCATCGGACGTCGGCGGCCATCGCGAGCTGATCCGCGACGGCGATACCGGCATGCTCTTCCCCCCCGACGATCCCGCCGCGCTGGCGACGCGGGTCGCCGCGCTGCTCGCCCACCGGTCGGGCTGGGATGCGATGCGCGACCGCGCGCGCGCCTTTGTCGAGGCGGAGCGCAACTGGGCATCGAACGTCGCCCGCTATCAGCCGCTGTATCAGCGCCTGATCGGCCGCGCCGCGACGACACCCGCCGCGTCCGTCCGGCCGTTGGTCGACGCATGAAGCGCACCCACGCCCCGATCGTCGCGATCTTCACCGCGCTGACGGTCGCGCTCGTCATCGCGCTGTTGCCGGTCTGGCGGATCGAGGCGGCGGTGGAGGCGAGCGGCCTGCCCGCGCTGCTGCCCGCCGCCGCCCCGCCGCTGGGCATGACCGCCCGCGTCGCGCTGATGCTCGCCGCCGCGACACTGATCGCCGGGCCGCTGTGGATCGGTCTGTGGCTGCTGCTGCCTGCGAAGCGCAAGCGTCGCCGCGCCGATGCCGAACCCAGCGTCCGCCGGGCTGACGCGCATCCCGATGCGCCGCCGCGCCCGCCGGTGCGCGCCGCGCGCGATCTCGGCAAGCCGTTCCTCGATCCGCTCGACCCGGTGGAAACCGAGATGGATTTGCCGCGGGACCTGAACATCCCGATGGCGGTCTTCGATCCCGCTGCCGTGCCGCAAGTCCCCGCCGCCCCGGCACAGGCGGTCCGCCCACTGTTCCGCCCGACGCCCGCCCCCGCCGACGACGCCACCGTCGATCCCGCCGCCTTCTTCGAACCCCCGGTCGCGGCCGCCGCTGAACAGGAGGCACCTGTGCCGCCGACCCCGATCGAGCCGGCCGCTCCGGCCAAACCGACCGTCGAACTGCCCGAAGACGTCGCGCCGCCTGCGCCACCGGTCGTGGCGGTCGAACCCGAGCCGGCAGCCAATATCGAACCGGAGCGCGAACCGGAGCCGGAGGTTGCCTCCGAACCGGAAATCGCTCCCGAACCCGAAGCCGTCACCCACCAACCCGACATTGCTCCCGCCGAAAAGCGTCCGGTCGAACCGGCCCCGCTGCCCAGCCTCGACGCGTTGCTCGATCGCCTCGACGAAGGCCTGCAACGTCGCCGCACCGCCGAGACCGCGCGACAGGAAGCCGCCAAGGCCCAATCGACCGGTCTCGCCTCGGCGCTGGGCGCGCTGCGCCGCATGGCCGGCGGCGAATAACCCCACAACCCTCTCCCCGGACAGGGGAGAGGGATACCGAAGCTTGCCAGCGTGCTGGCTAGCGCAGGTTGGGAGAGAGGCGAGCGAGCCGCATGCTCTCCCCTCCCGGGATGAGCGAACCAACCGTCACCGCTCCTCGACCGTCAGCACCTCCAACACCACATCTGCCCCCATCCGCGCCACCACCGCGACATCGGCGACCAGATGCCCGCGCAGCGGCAGGTCCGCCTCGGGCAACGCCGCCAGCCACGCATCGAACGCGCCCCCCGATCCGCTGACCGTCAGGCGATGCCGCGCCCCGACAAAGGTCGCGCTTGCCCAGCGCGTCCAGTCGGCTTCACCCACCGCGACCACGGCCCCCGCCGCCTCGGCCGCGATCCGCAACCGCCGTTCGAGCAGCGTCGCCGCATCGGGACCGCGGCTCAATTGTAGCCGGACAAAAATTTCGGACAAAAATTAGCGATCCGAGCGCGTAGTCATTGCCTGAACGTCTCGATGCAACGCGTCCGACCGTTCACACGCCGACGCAAACTCCCGGTCGAGCGCCTCGCGGGTCGCTGTATCGGCCATCGCTTTGAACCCATCGAGCAGCGCCCGTCCGGCCTCGCTGGCTTTCCCGACGATCTGGATCGCACGGAGAATCGTGGGAAGGTCGACCCCGGTCATAGCGCCAGCAACTTCTCGATCGCGCGGCGAGCCGCACGCTGGGCGTTGCGATAGGCGATGGCGTCGCCGGACCGCAGCGCGGCGCGAACGTCCCGAACCGAGTCGAACGCCACCTGACCGCAACGCTTCACCTCGGTCAGATCGATCGTACCGGCATCGTCGGCCACCCGCGACACCACCGCCAACGCCGCCGCCTGATACGCCAGTTCGATCGACAGCGCGCCTTCGGCATCGAGGCGCGATACGCTCGCGCCGATCGCCGGTTCGAACGACGCGCCGACGCACCCGGCGGCCAACGGACAGCCTGCAAGCACGATGAAAGCGGTTTGCAGCGACAACAGCCGACGCATCACGACGCCTTTCCCACACGCTTTTCGATCGTCTTAGCCAGCCCGTAACCGCCGGCCAGAAAGCCGATCAGTGCGACGATATCGCCGGGGATGCCGACAAGGAAACGGGTCGACGCCTCTGCCATCGCCAGCGCCCGGTCGGGCGCGACGATCGCG
This sequence comes from Sphingomonas sp. Leaf5, assembly GCF_001421155.1. Taxonomy (NCBI): domain Bacteria; kingdom Pseudomonadati; phylum Pseudomonadota; class Alphaproteobacteria; order Sphingomonadales; family Sphingomonadaceae; genus Sphingomonas; species Sphingomonas sp. Leaf5. Next base: position 560,005 of record NZ_LMJZ01000001.1, read on the forward strand.
ACCAGTCCGACGCTGGCGGGGCCGAGCGTCGGGATAGCCATCAGCGCACCGACGCACAGCGGACGGATCATGCGGGCGACGGCGACCAGGCGCGGCGACAGGCCGCCGACGTCGAACGGGTCGAGGATGTCGCGGACCGGCGCGACCAGTTCGGGAACACCCGCCGCCACCGGATCGAAAGCGGTCGGTTCGGGCAGGCCGTCGTCCGGCTGGTGCGTGCCGGCTGCGATTGCCGATGGCAGGCCATGGGTGCGCAGGTTCGGGGTCATGCGGCTACCTCCAGCTTGCCATTGTCGGGGACGATCAGGCGTTCCGCCCAACCGAACAGGAAATCCTCATTCGCCAGGCGGCCTTCCGCCAGATCGATGTACCGCGCGCCTTGCAAGGCGTTCAGATACGCCAGCACCACGTCGCGCCCCCGGCACCCGCGCAGCCGCAGCAATGCCCGCAGCGCCCGACCGGTCGCCGGTCCCGCATTCCCGTCGACGGTCAGGTCGGGATAGTCGCGCGCTTGCCGGTTCAGGGCGTTCAGCACCCGTTGCAGCCACCGGATCGGCACGCCGACGCCCATGTTGACGCCGGTGTCGAAGCATTCGGCCGCGACCAACGGGTCGACCGCCGCGATCCAGTCCAGCCCGATCCGGTCCCAGTAAAGGCGGCGGTAGATGTCGAGCGCGCGCGCTTTGGGCAGCGCCTTCATCGGCCCCGCAAAGCCGTCCTCCCGCGCGACCGCTTCGGTAATGCCCCAATTCGTGCGCCCGCCCCGGTCGGACGGGTGGTCGCTGTATCCGCCCTCGATGCCGAGGGTGTGGGCGACGGATGATTCGAACGGTGTCATAAGCGAAGGGGTAGCGCTCGTCAGACCATCGCTTGCCCCTTGCCGGCAGCGGGTCATGCCCAATCCTGTAGCTGGAAACCCCAGCGCGACAGCGCGACCTCATCGCGCACGTAAGGCTCGATCGATCGCAGCAACGACCAATGGAAAACACGTGCGTTGGTCGCGGCAGCGGCGACGTCCTCGCATACCAGCACGGTCTTGCTCTCGCCGATATCGAGGAGCAGATCGTGCAAGCGGTCGGTTTCGTCCACCGACAATTCGGCAAGCGTCCAGTTCCATGTTGCTGCCCGCGCACCGCGCTGGATACCGAAGCCGCCATCGCGTCGACGCGTGGCGCTGCCGGTGTCGATCACTCCGCGACCATGGCCGAATTCATAGCCCTGCTGGCTGCGAAACGCCCGCCCGGCGGCGAAGACGCCCAGTTGAATCCCCGCCGGCACGCTACCCGGACTGGCGTTGACCAACGTCAACGTATCGGTCGGCACCGGCGCGGCGACGTGAAGCAACGCGTGGCCGCGCGTCCAGCCCGGACGCGCGACCGGATTGAGGAACCCGAGGAAGATCGCCTCGCGTCCTTCCTTGTTACTCCACACCTGCAAGCTGTTGACCGGCGGCGGCGTGGTGAAACCCAGAAAGACCGTATCGACCGACGAACCGGCCGGGGGGCGATAGATGATGTAGGTCTCGCCGCCGGTGGTCACGGCGACTTCCTTCGGCTCGGGCGACAGCGTCCGGTCACCGCCGGTCGCGCCCGCCGCTCCGACATAGGCCAGCGGCAACGGGTTCAGCAGCAGCCAAGGCGAATAGTCGGCCATCAAAGCCTCCGCAGCACCGTCAGGACGGTATCGGTTTCGCGTTCCTCCGCGCCGATCACGAACACGGGCACCGGCTCGCCATAGCCAAGGTCGCCGGTTGCGATGCGGATGCGGCGGGCGCGGCCGACCAGATCGCGACGCTGGCCGGCCACGACGACCTGATCGCGCACCGTCGGGCCATAGAGGAAATCGGCAAGCCGATACGCCTCCGGTTCCGCCGCCGCACGGGTGGCGAACGGCGTTATCGCTTTCACCTCGACGCCGCGCCCGGCCCAAGCGGGCGCGGATGCGGTGGCAAGGCCAAGGTACAGCGCGTCGCTGCGCAGGACCGCCGCGAAACCGGAGTCGACCGTCATGGTCAGCCTTCCGCCGCCGGTTCGTCGACCGGGTCGCTGCGGACCATCTCGCGCTTTGGCGTAGGGTCCGTGTCGGCGACGGGCCAGTCGGTGCCGGCCGGCGGTTCGACGCCCAGTTCGCGCGCCATCGCCTGGGCGATGCGTCCGCCGCGATTGTCGGTGGCAAGGCCGTGCCAGCCATTGATTGCGGCGAAACTGGCAAGCTGCGCCACCAGCACCTTGCCGGCGTCGTCCAGTTCGACCGGGCGGGCATAAAGCAATTCGGCAGCGCCGACGATGACGTCGACGGGCGACGGGGAGTCGGCCAGCTTCTCCAGCTTGTCGAACGTGTCGGCTGGCAAGGTATCTTCGCCGACGACCAGATAACGGCGGACGGCGCGGTTGGCTTCGGTGATGCTGGCGATGGGGGTAATGACGGTCACGTTCTTCTCCTGGTTGACCGGGTTGGGAAAGATCGGCGGCATCAGCGTGCACCCTGCCGCAGCTCGCACACCTTGATGAGGGAGCCGGCCTGCACGTCGAGCGGGTAGTTGGATGCGCGGTTCTTGATCCGCAGCGACACGGTATGGGCACCGGCCGACACGCCTTCGCGGATCGCAACGACAGTCATCGTCCCCGATGCCCGGCTTGGATTTCCGTCATAGCCGGCGTTCGTGGTGCCGACCTGGATCAGCTCGTCGTCGATGAAGAGATACGCCGAATAGCGAAGATCGTCCGTCGAATAGAGGTTCAGATAACAGGTGATGTCCAAGGCACTGTCGCCATCCACCTTGTTGATCGCCTGATTGAAGATCAGCGTGCCATAGCTGCTCGCTGGCGGCGGGGTATAACCACCGCCGCCGCCATCGCCGGGATCGTCGGGATCATCGGGAAGGAAGATGTCTTCGCGGGCCATCAGTTACCTACCGCGCATTGGATGTTCTGCGGCAGCACGGTGTAGGCGATGCGCTGCACCGATCCGGCCGCGAGGTCGCCGGCACCAGCCTGCGATTTGGTCGCGAACGACCCCTGTCCGGCGATTGCCGCCGCGACGCCGTACTGGGTGATCGCAAGGTTCTCGGTGACGACGCTGACCCCGTCCGAACGGGTGATCGAGTAGTCGAGCTTGAACGCCGAAAAATTATAGTAGCTGGCGACGTTCCACGACCCGATCTGCGGCGCGGTGGCGAACGCGCCCTGGCCGCTGATCGCGGCGGCGGTCCGGGCTTCGGTACGGTTCGCGCCAGCCTCGCCGGGGCGCAGGCTTTCGGTCGTCTCGCCGGCCGCAAACGCCACGGCACCCGCCGCAAGGTATCCGTCACCATGCTGCGGCGATGGCCCCAACCGCGCCGGATAATTGGTGGCGAGGTACGACTGGCCCGCGATCGCGCCGGCCGTGCGCGTTTCGGTGACATTTGCGCCAGCCTCGCCCGGCTTCAACTGCTGCACGGTCCCGCCGGTGACGTCCCACGCCATCCGGCTGGCGGCCAGATACCGCCCGTCAAAGGCATAGGGCGACAACCGCTGGGCCACTTCGCCACTAAGCTGGCTATCGCCGCCGATCGTGTTCGCCGTCGCCAGCGCACCTTGACCCGCGATGCCGCCGGCCGTGCGCGTCTCGGTGACGTTCGCCCCCGGCTCGCCCGGCTTCCATTCCTGCACCGTCCCGCCGGTCCCGAAGCCCCACGCGACGTTCGACGCCTGGAACCACTGCGCGCCATAGCTCGCAGCCGCAAACCGGCCATCGGCGGCGAAGTAGGCGGTGTTGGTCAGCGACAGATGGCTTTGCGTCGCGAAGGTGCCCTGACCGTAGAACCCGGCGGCGGTGCGTCCCTCCGTGACGTTCGCGCCAGCCTCTCCCGGCTTCAGCTGCTGCACGGTCCCGCCCGTTACGTCCCATGCCATCCGGCTGGCCGCGAGATAGCGACCGTCGCCGGCATAGGGGGCCAATCGCTGGGCGACTTCGCCACTAAGCTGGCTATCGCCTCCGATCGTGTTCGCCGTCGCCAGCGCACCCTGCCCGAACAGGGCAGCGGCGGTACGACCTTCCGTGACGTTCGCACCGGCCTCCTGCGGCCAGTACGACGCGATCGCACCGAACCCCGGTCGGTACACATAAGCGGCTTGAATATTGCCGTCGTCCTGAAGGTTCGACGTCCGCGCGGCCATAAGCGTCGGCGCGATCGTCGACCACGTCGCCCATGCCGACTGCCCGGCAATGCCCGCTGCGGTATTGTCCTTGGTGCGGTCCGCCATCGCGTCGGCCGGGCCGGGTGCGTAGGGCGGCAGAACCGTCTGTCCGGCCGCCAGCTTGCCCTGCCACGGCTCGCTGATGAAAAGGTACGGGTCATCCCATGCTTGGGTCGTGCCCTCACCCCGGACCATAAGGCAGAAATAGGCCGCATTGGGATAGTCGCACGTCCAGATGATCTCGCGCGACTGCATATTCTCGCCGTTCAGACCACCGCCGACGCTCGTGGGGTATGAACTGCTGTGCGCAACGATCAGGTTCTGCTCTCGATCGAATACCAGCAAGAACAGCGCCGCGTCGCAGCGGTGGGGAGCGGCCAGGGCGCGAACACCAACGCGATCCCCGAGTGCAATCGGCGTGCAATACCGGCGCATGTTTTCGAGGTTCCCGCGCTGCCCCCACCTGCCGAGCGGCGCGAAATCCATTTCCTGACCGATCGCCAACGAGGTCGCGTGCAGATATGCAACCTGACGTTTGCCCCAATAGCCGCCTGGCCCGGCGTCAAACAGATTCAGGCCCAGCGACAGCCCCGGCGCTGCACCGGCGTAATCGAACATGTCCAAACCGCGCGCGAAGCCGCTGTCGATGACCATATTGACGCCGGTCGCCACGCGCACGTTGCTGGCGGCGGCCTCGCTCGCGGTCGCGCCCCAGCCTTGCCCGAAGATCGCGGCGGCAACGCGGGCCTCGGTCACGTTCGCGCCAGCTTCGCCCGGCTTCAAATCCTGCACCGTGCCGCCGGTGACGTCCCATGCCATCCGGCTGGCGGCGAGATACCGCACGTCGCCGGCATAGGGCAGCAGTCGAAGGCCGATCAGGCCGCTCAACTGGCTGTCCGACCCGATCGTGTCGGTCGTCGCCAACGCGCCTTGCCCGAAGATACCGGATGCAACGCCGAGCGCGGTCTTGAACCCGCTATCGGTCGCGATATTGCCGACTTCGTCGACGAAGCCGGCGACATTGCCCGACTCGCCGCCGAACCGGATGCCGAAAAAGCGCGAGAGGTCGCCGAAGCCGGTCAGATGCGGACCGCCGTTCGCCAGCGTATCCTTCGTCGCCAGTGCGCCCTGTCCGAACAGTGCGGCGGCGGTGCGCCCTTCAGTGATGTTCGCACCAGCTTCCTGCGGCCAGTAGGACGCAATCGCGCCGAACCCCGGCCGATATACGAACGCTGCCTGGAGGTTGCCGTCGTCCTGAAGGTTCGACGTCCGCGCAGCCATGAGCGTCGGCGCGATCGTCGACCACGTCGCCCATGCCGACTGACCGGCAATGCCCGCCGCGGTATTGTCCTTGGTGCGGTCCGCCATCGCATCGGCCGGGCCGGGCGAATAGGGCGGCAGAACCGTCTGACCGGTCGCCAGCTTGCCCTGCCAAAGTTCGCTGAAGAACAGGTGGGCATCGGGCCAATCGCGCGTCGTGGCGTGGGCGCGCAACATGATGCAGGCATACGCCGCGTCGCTGCGATCACAGGTCCAGATGATCTCCCGGCTTTGGAACCCGTCACCCAGCCACCCGCCGCCGGTGTCCGCTTCGTACGAAACGCTCGGGGCGAACAGCAGCGTTCCGTCGCGATCGAACACCAGCAGGAACAAGGTAGCGTCGCAGCGATGCGGCGCGGCCAGCGCGCGGACCGCGATCCGATCACCAACCGCCACCGGCAGTAGGTAGCGGCGCATATTATCGACGTTTCCGCGCTGGCCCCACCGGCCCAGTGGGGCGACGTCCATCACCTGACCAACGGTCAGGGACGGTGCCCGGATATAGCCGACTTGTCGCTTTCCCCAAAATCCTTCGCCGGTTGCCCCAAGATTGAGACCGAACGTCGTGCCCGCCACGTAAGAGACGAAGTCGAACATGTCCAAACCGCGCGCGAAGCCGCTGTCGATGACCATATTGACGCCGGTAGCAACGCGTACGTTGCTGGCGGCATCCTCGCTGGCGGTCGCGCCCCAGCCTTGTCCGAAGATCGCGGAAGCGATGCCCAGCGCCGTCTTGAACCCGCTATCCGTGGCGATATTGCCGACCTCGTCGAAGAAGCCGGCGAAACCGTTCGATTCGCCGCCGAAGCGGATGCCAGTGAACCGCGACAGCGCGCCGAAGCCCGTCAGAAACGGGCTACCGTTCGCCAGCGAATTGAGGGTCGCCAGCAGCCCTTGTCCGAAGATGCCGGCAGCGGTCCCTAGCAGGGTCCGGTAGCCGGCGTCGGTCGTGATCGTCCCGTCCTCGCCGTAAAGGCCGGCGAAATTCCCCGACTCGCCGCCGAACCGGATGCCGAAAAAGCGCGAGAGATCGCCGAAGCCGGTCAGATGCGGACCGCCGTTCGCCAACGTGTCCTTCGTCGCCAGCGCGCCCTGCCCGAACAGCGCGGCGGCGGTGTTGTTGCCGGTGACGTCCGCCCCGCGTTGCGCCGGCCGCAGTTCCTCGATCGGCGTTCCGTCGGCATAGGTGCCACCACCACCCTCCGGCACCGTCGCCGAAATCTCACCGTCGTTGTGCACGCGGTGATTTCGACGATAGCCCAGCACCAGACGGGTGACCGGCTTGTAGCTGGCTTCGCGCGCCGCCTCGATCGCCTCGACGATCGGCGCACCCGTCGCATAGCCGATCGGTGCGAGCCGCACCGCGCCGGCCGGCTCCAGCAACCACAACAGCGACGCGCGCAAAAGCAGCCGGTCGAGCGCCTGGGCGAAAGTCTCGCCGTCACCGTCCACATGCAGCCCGGCCTGCCCCGGCCGGATCGCGGTCGCCGCAGAAACGTCGACCGTCGGCAAGCCGGCTTCGGCCGCGATCCGCTCGGCGATCTCGGCAACGGTATCGACATAGTCGGTGCCGATCTCGCCGCGCAGGTCGACGGTCAGCGGCGCGGACGGCTGTGTGTACCATTTGAGACAGGCGATCGACGGCGCGACCGCCGCGCCATCTTGCGGTGCAACCGCCGTCTTCAACGCTTCGAACGTCGCGACAATGCTGCCGGCCCAGCCGACGACGGTCAGCGGGCCGGACCGGCCGCGATCCTTGACGGCATCGATGGCGGACAGTGGTCGTGCCGGATCGCCGACCTCATAGATATTCGCCGCCTTGTCGATCAGGCGCGCTTCTACCCCCCAGCACGCCCCGAAGCTGCGCCGCTTGATTCGCTCGCGCGCCTCGGCCCCGCCTTCGATCCCGCCGCTGCCGGCGAACCGGCCGGTAGCGATCGGGCCGTTCAACCGGTTCGACAGGTCGGCCACGGTGATCGTCATCGATCCATCCCGCACCGTCACCCCGGCAACGGTCCCCGCCAGTTCGGTGGTCCAGACCGGATCGGCCAGCGCATCGTCGCCCGTCCAGATCGTGATCTCGGCATCGGTCCAGACCAGCCCGGCCAGCGCATCGATCCGGGCGCGATCGGACGGTGAGAACGTAATCGCGCCGGTCGTCGGGATCGCGCCGCCGGTCCAGCCGCGCTGCCCGAAACCCAGAAGGGAGGTAAAGCGCGGCGCGGCCACGACACCGGCCCACCAATCGTGGACATTGGCATGGGTGTAGGCACGCGACCCCAGCCCGGCGAGGTGGACGACGACCGGCACGCCGCTGTCGGCCCGCATCGGCCTGGCTTCGACAAGGACGGTAAGCGCCATCAGATCAGTTCCGATCGGCGCAGGGTCAGGCTGTAGTCGACCGGACGATCCGCAATATCGGTCCCGCCGCTACCGGCGATCTGCCCCAACCGGGCGTTCGACACCGCAAGCTGGTCCGAGATTTCGTTCAGCAATTTATTCCCGCTTTCGACGGCGCTGGTCGTCTTGGCCTGTGCTACCGAAGCGGCGTTGATGCGGTCGGTCTCGGCCTTGATGACTGCCGCCGCACCGTCGCCCGCCAACTTCCGGTCGGCCGATAATTCGCCACCGGCCGTGCCATAGGCTTCCTTGCTGGTCTCGATCAGCAGCCGGTACAATTCGGCCAGACGATCGCCCGCCCCGTCGACACCCGCATCGGCATCCTGCCGGGCATCGGTGATTTCGGCGAGGATTTGCGCGCGACGGGTCGAGGCATCCCCCTCGAACATATCGCCATATTCCATGTCCTTCAGCAGTTGCTTGAGCGACCCGACCCGACTGGTCAGCGTCTGTTCGACCAGCTTCGAGCGCTCCTCGGCATTCTTCTTTTCGACCGCCAGCAAATCGAGGCCGTAGGTGTTGGCCAACCGCACGCGTTCGGCCGCGACCCCGTCGAATTCGCGGAACATCGCGTTCAACTGACCGCCGACACCACCGATCAGCGTTTCAAGCTGCTTGACCTGCAACGCCTCCGCAACGGCCTTGTCGATGTCCGTGCTGGACCCCAGCGCCTTGCGCACCGCGTCGGACAGCCCTTCGACCGCGCCCTTGCCAAGCGCGGCCGACATGGCGGCGCTGACCGCTTCCTCGATCGTGCCGAACTTCTGCCCGGCCTGCGCGCCCGCGCCGTCGGGATCGAACACGAACTTGTCGCCCTGGCTACCGATCGTGCCAAGGTCGAGACCCGACCCCAACCGACCGCCCAGTCCGGAAGCGATCTTGTCCAACCCGTCCAGCACCGCGTCGGCATAGGTCAGCGCGTCTTTCTTGCGCCCTTCCGAATTGCGCCCGCCCGCGACCGACGACGCGCCGTTGCCGGCGGCGTCGGTGGTGATCGCGGCATAGCCCGAACGGGTCGGCCCCTTGACCAGGCCGCCGATCAGGCCGCCAGCGATCGACCCGATGATCTTGCCACCGGGAATGGGCAGGAAACTGCCGATCGCACCGCCGATCTGTGCGCCGGTCCCGCTGAACGACTTGCCCATGCCCAGCATCTGCGCGAAACCCGCGATCTGGGAACCGGTCGCGACACCGGCCATCGCCTTGCCGCCATATTCGCCGATCTTGCTACCGATCTTCTGCGCCGTTTCTTTCGATGTGAATATGCCGGTGACCTCCGTCGCGATCTTGGTCAGGCTGTCGCGCATGACGCTGTCGGCGGTGATCTTCTCCGGCGGCTTGCCGGTGATGACCGTTTCGCCGGTGTCCGCCGGCTGGCCCGTCATGATTTCGGTCGCGCTGCCATTGGCGGCATTGGTGAAACGGCGGACGGCGGCGGTCGCGCCGTCCATCTCGCCGGCCATCCGGCGGGAAGCCTTTTCGACCGGCCCTTCGGTCAACGCGCGCTCGAGCTGCGCGAACGCATCACCGAACAGCCCCTCGAACAGTTCGCGGCCCTTCAACTGCTGGTACGCTTCGAACAGCTTTTTCGGCGTCTTGACGAATTCGCGCAGATCGCCGCGCACCCACGCCTGCGTCGCATCCTCGATCGCGCCGCGCACGTCGCGGACGCTTTGCAGATACATATCCTGCCGGCGATAGACGCGATCGAGCGCCGCCGCTTCGTCCCGGCGGGCACGAACCCCGGCAAGAATGGCGTCGTAATTGTCCCACGCGGACGCACCGACCAGTCGCGCCTGCCGCAGGACTTCGGCGGTCGCTTCGGCCTCGTCGACCTTGCCGGCGATCAACAGTTGCTGGACCTGCGACGCATCGTCCTGCTGCTGCTGCCACTGGACGAACGGTTCTTGGAGTGCGTCGGCAATTTTGCCCTTGGCGCGCTCGGCCTCCGCGACCGACCGTTCCCAGTCGACCGGTTTCTTGGTCCGCAAATCGGCGATCACCGTGTCGAGGTCGGACAGCGCGGCCGATGCCTTTTCGCCCAGCGTGCGCGGCTTGTCGAACGCGTCGCCGATCGTCGCGATCAGGCCGTTGCGGACGACGGATTTCGCGGCCTCGGCCGACTTGGCGAGATCCTCGAACCCCGGCGGCTTGCGCCGGCGCAGGTCCTCGATCAGGTCGTCCAGTTCGCGGACCTTGGCGTTGGTCCGTTCGATGATGTCGGGCGCGTCGACGAACTGGCCGACGATGCCGGCGATCCTGTCCGCCGCGTCGCGACCGAATTCGTCGTTGGCAACGGTCGATTTCGGTTTGGGCGGGGTCTTGGCGCGGCCATCCTGCCGCAGACCGGTGTCGAGGACGCCGCTATCCAGCGACCGGTCGATCCGGTCGGCGATGTCGGTTTTCGACCGGGCCGAGGCGCGATCCCCGATCGCCTTCAGCACGTCTGCCTTGGAAAGGCCCGACCCCTTGAAATCGACATCTTCGGCGATGTCGATCAGGTCTTCGAACCGCTTCGTCCGGGCGGCACCGGTCAGCTTGTCGGCATCGCGCAACTGGCGGCCGAGGTTGCGAACCGCGCGGCTGCCCGACGCCATCGACACGCTTTGCCGCGCGCTGCCGCCGGTCAGGACGTTGGCGACACCCAGACCGATCTGCAACGCACCGGGCTGGCCCGCCTTGTCGAACGCCTCCTTCGAACTTTTGGCCTCGGCCGCCGCCTCGACCCGCAGGTTGACGGCGGTCAGCCTCGCGTTGATCCGCAACTGCTCGTTCTGCGACGCCAGCGCCGACGTCTGCGATTTCAGCTTGCCGGTCGTCAGGTCGAAGATTTCGCCCAGCGCCGATTGTGCCGACGACAGCGCGTTCGCCTGTATCTCGACGTTCTGCATCGCCTCCTTGGCGGTGACGAGCTCGACGATCATCGGCCCGAGAATGGCCGTCGCGGTCAGGACGACCGCGCCGTACGGCCCGGCGAGGAACGCGGCCAGACGGCCGCCAGCACCCTTCACGCCGATCATGTCGACGGCAGTGGCAAGCTGTCCGCCCTGCATCGCCATGATTCGCATCAGGTCGGTGCCCATCGACATCTGAACGCCGACATCCTGCATGTTCTGGCCAAGCGAGAAATAGCCGGCCTTCACCTGCCCGGCGGACCGCGCGTTGGCGTCCATCGCCTTCGCATTGTCGTTCGCCGCCTTGCCGCCACCGCGCTGCGCGTTCGCCAGCCGGTCGATTTCGGTGCGCAGCGTCGCCATTTCGCCCTGCAACTGGTCGACGACAGCCTTGGCCTGGCGCAGTTCGGTCGCCATCGCGTCGGATGCCGCGCCCACCTCGCGCGATGCCGCGCCGTAGCTCGACATCGAGGCGCGCGCGGTGCCGCTGATCGTTGCCATGGTGCCGAACGCCGCGCCGGCCTGACGCGTCTCGTTGGCAAGCGTCGCCGCGACCGCCGCCGCCTGACGGCCGGCACTGGCCGCGCCACTGGTCGCGGTCGCGGCGGTAGTGGTTGCGCCGGCCATCCCGCGCGCGGCGGCGGCGGCGGCGGTCGTGGCGTTCCTGACGTCGTCGATCGCGGCGACGGCCGGGCGGGTCTGCCCGACCAGTCCCGATCCGTCGGCCATCAGGCGAACCTTGACGACCAGATCGCGGGCGGCGCTCACGGACGCGGGAACGCGGCCAGCGCCGCGCCCTCCATCACCCGCAGATCGGCAAAGGTCGCCGCCGTCATTTCGATCCCCATCAGCGCGGCGGTCGGACCGATCGCCGCATATTCAAAGCCCATGCGCCCGCCCATCGGATGGACCCGCCACTGCGACGACAGGGCGTGGAACAGCGCGACGGCGTCGGTTTCGTCCGGTCCGATTTCCGCGCCGCGCTCGCGGTTCTCGCGACGGGCAGCGCGGGCGGCCAAGGCATCGGCGGCGGCATCGGTGGCCGGGTCGGACGATGCCGCCGCGTCGCGACCTTTTGCCCACGCGGTCGCGACGGCGATCAGTTTCCCGCGCGGATATCCTTGCGCGCGCCGAGGCAGGCGCGAAACGCGTGGATGATCGCGGTGAACAGCCCCGGTTCGTTCAGCAACAGGCACAGGTTCGGCCCCGGCCGGCCGGCGTCGATATCGGCGACGGTCGCACCATCGCGACCGGCGGCGGCGATGGCTTCCAGACCGCGCCCGTCCCAGCGAAGCGGCTCGCCATTTTCCGCCTCGACCCCGCGCCAGTCACTGGCGATGCGTTGGACCAGCCCGGCGTAGAGCGCCGAATGGTCGACACCTTCCTCCGCTTCGCGATCCTGCGCGTCGTTGACGTCGCGGATGAACGCCATGCCGGCGTCGACCTTCAGCAGATAGAAGCGCAGTTCGATGCGGTTGGTGACGATCGTCCCGTCGTCGGTGACGCCGTCCCATTCGACCGGCCACCACGCCTGCGCGCGCTTGACGATGCGATATCCCATATGCGCGGCCCTTACTTGGCGGTGATGATGAGGTCGTCGGGCACCGTGCCGACGTTCAGGGCGAACCCGATCGAAATCATCAGTTCGTCCTGATCCTCCGGCGTCTCGATCGACGTGACCTGCAACCGGTCGGACTTCATCTCGACGATATTGCCGGCCGTGACGCCGTGGGTCAGGACGAACGGGATTTCCGCGCCCGACAGCAACGACGCGAAATAGTTCTTTTCGGCGATCGTCGGGCATTTGCCCATGATGGTGCCGGTGATCGCCTGATCGCTGATCTTGACGTAGCGTTGGTTGACCAGATTGCGGACCGACACCTGCGATCCCGACTGGCCGGTCATCGACTGGAGTTTCAGCGCATAGCCGCCGAGCAGGAAATCGGTGTTGGCGTCGTTGACCTCCAGCGGATCGATCCAGCGGGAAAGGTCGGTGCCGGCACCCGGCGCGACGTCGTCGACCGCGCCGGCCGAATGCAGCAGCAGGGTCAGCGCGATCGAGAAGACCGGATCGCGACCGGCGGTGAAATCGAAATTGAAGCTGCCCCGGCCGCCGACGCCGCGCCGCCGCTGTCCGTTGATCCAGTGATAGGCGGTCAGCGACGACAGCGCGGCATTGGTCGCAGCAAAGCGCTGTTCGGCCGACGCCCCGGCGGTGACGACCGGCGCGGCCATCCCGCACGCTTCCAGATGTTCCATCCACGCGGGCGCGGTGCCGGCGGCACCCGATCCGGCGATTTCCAGATCATAGGTGATCGTCTGGCGCGCGTTGCTGGGCGCGTCCTTCGACCGGCCGCGCACGACGCGGTCACGGTTGCGTTCGATCCGGTCGACCTCGATCGGGCGGCCCTGCAAATTGCGGGTCAGTACCGCGTTGGCGGCGGCGGTTGGCGCGGCGTCGGTCCCCGACGTCGCCTCCTTCTTGGCGTGAAAGACCTTGTACATCAGTCGGCATCCTCGGCGGCGTCGGCAGGCGGAACGTCGACTTCGACGGCGTCGCGCGGGTCGGGGTTGCCGGCTAGGGCGGCGATGCGCGCGGGGCCGTTCAGCGGCAGGCCGAAGCCGTCGACCGGGCGGCCGGCGTCGTCGGTCGGCGGCGACCGGGTCGGTTCGGCTTGGGTGGTGCCGGCTGTATTGGTGCCGGCGGGGCGACGTGCCATGGGTCAGCTTGCCTTTCGAAAACGATAGGGCGACGTAAACCGAAGCTGCCAGACGATTGTCCCCGCGTCGGCAGAGGCCAGCCGACCGCCGTCATAGTCGACAGGGCCGGTTCCCCCCGGATGCGTCCAACCCGCCAGCGCGGTGACGATCGTCGTGCATTCGCGTTGCAGGTCCTCGGCAATCGCATCCCGATCGCGGCGCGCACTGTCGAGGACGAGGAACACCGACCAACCGGCGGTCAGCTTCTGCGAATGCCCGCCGGTCGCCAGTTCGTTCGGCCGCGCGCCGTCGGCCATCGGCACCACGAACAGCGCGGGCAGCGCGCGCGGGGTCTCGCGCTGCACCGCGAATTCCAGCAGGCCGGCGACGTTACGATAGCCGGCACCGCGCAGCTGCTCGACGATCGGGGTCAGGGCAAGCATCATGCGGCCGGCACCTCGGCAAAGCTGGCGACGAGGTGGTCGCCGATCGCGCCGACGACATAGTCGGCGTTCGTGTCGTTGAAGCCGAGATAGCGCCGCGCCGGGATGGTGACCGACGCGAGCATCCGCCCGCCGAACGACAGCGCCTTGCCGTTCTTCGGGGTGATCGTGCCGCCTTCCTGATGGATGCGGGCATAGACACCGGCACCCCCCGATTTTTCCGGGCCGGCCTCGGCAAAGTCCTTGCCCCAATTCTCGACGATCGAATTCATCAGGTCGCCCGACAGGACCAGGGTCTTGCCGCTCAACTGGAACGGGCCATGGCCTTCGCGGCTACCGTCCAGCCCCAGCACCCGGCGCGACGGCTTCCACGGCACGCCGTCCGGGTCGGTCGACGTCTCGAACCGTTCGCGCGTCGTGTCGGCAAGGTGGCCGGCGATATCGCCCATCACCGGCGACAGGTCGCCGCCGGCCGCGACCAGCCGCCCGATCGCGGCGGTCACGTCCTCGCGGATCGTGATGTCGATCGCGATCCCGTCGGTCATCAGTAATCGGCCAGCCCATCGGGATAGGCACGGCGGCCGGCGACGAACACGACCGGCGCGTCGGTGACTTCGGCGGCCGGGGGCATCGACGCGGCCGGCACGCCCAGCCGCAATCCGCCCGACTGGATGCGTTCGAGCGTCTTGAGCGCCGCCTTGCCGGCATCGGCGATGCCTTCGGGCGCACCGCGTGGATACAGCCGGGCGCGGGCACGATCGGTCAATGCGGTCAGCACCAGCGGCGGGACCGGCGACGCGATCGGCAGGGCGTAGCGTTCCGCCAGATGGGCGTCGACTTCTGCCTGCGCCGCGACCAGTGCGCGGACCAGCAACCCGCGATCGATGCGGCCGGTGCCGTCGTCGGTCTGTGCCAGCACCTCGTCGAAACCGATCGATTCGACGAACGCGGCGATCGACACATAGGGCACGCCGCCATCCGGCATCGCCCAAGCGCCATCGACGACCGCGATCTCGACCTCGCGTTCGACCATCCCGCCGCCCGCCGCCTCGACGACGACCGTGGCGAGGTAGCGTTCGCCGTCGCTGCCTCCCGACAGGCCGAGGTCGATCCCGCCGACCGGACCGGCGACGATCGTCGCCACGATCGCCAGCGCCACCGCACCGGGCACCAGTCCGCGTGCGACGACGCGGCTGGACACCAGCCGGACCGGCGACGCGATCGGCACCGACACGTGCAGCGTTTCCGCCGGTTGCTTCAACTGGACGATCATTCGTGCCGCCCACGCCAACGGATGAAGCGCGGCCAGAACAGCGCGCGCCAGACATAGACGCCAACGATGGTCCGGCGCGGCTGCAAGCGTTCAGCGCCGAACCACGCGACCGCGCCGCCGCCCCACAGGAACAACAGCGCCGCCAGCGCATGAATCAGCCACCACGACAGCGGCGTCATTCGACGATTCGCTTGGCGCGGATGGCTTCGACCAGTTCGGGCTTGGTCATGCCGGTGTCGAAAGTCGCCGACACGCGCGCCGCCTCGGCGAGCAATTGCCCCTTGGTCATGGTTGCCAGTACGTCGTCATCGGCAGGGACGATCACGACCGGCGGCACGGCTTGGCCGTCGCCATCGGTCGCGCCTTCCAATTGGAACCCCTCGCCGGTGCCCACTAGCAACTGGTCCGTGACGTCCATCCCGACCGTCGCGACCGACCGGGCGGTCACCGACGTGACGATGCCGCTTTCCTCATCCGGCGACAGCAACACCAGCCCGCCCAGTTCGGCGGCCGCGCTGTCGCTGAACACGAGATAGGTCAGGTCGTCGAGGTCACGCAGCGCGTCGAGGTGATGACGGCGGATGGTCGCTTCGTCCGCGTCGGCCAACGGATCGACGTCGAGGAACGGCTGGATTGCGCTCACGCCGCCCGGTCCGACCTTCATGATGTAATCGCCTTCCGAACTGGGGGCGACCACGACCATCAGGCCGGCGTCGACACCGGACACATCGGCAAGTTGACCCAGCAGGTCTTGGCGACGCGCTTCGCGATCGACGTCGGTCGATGCCGGCGCGATCTCGGCGGCTTCGGCCGGGATCGCCGCACCCAGCCGCATCAATGCCTCGCCATCGTCCCACGACAGCGGAACGACCGTGCCGACCGGGATCGGCTCGCCGCCGCCCCGCCGCAGCGGGGTCAGGAGTTCGTACATCTGCATTGCAACCTCCATGCAAGGCCGCCGGGCGGGGTCGCCGCCCGGCGACCAATCAACCCGCGTTCTGGAACAGGACGCCCGCATCGGGGCCGACCAGTTCCGCCGAATATTCGTCGAACACGTCGTTCAGCCACGACCGGACCGACCGGTCCCAATGCGGCTGTTCGACGACCGGGTGGTTGCGAAGCTGATAGGTGTAGCCATAGCCCGGCAGGCGCATGTTGCGGGCACCGACCGGCGGCACGAACGCGAGGATCGCGTCGCCGCCCCAGACGTCGACGGCGTTGCCGTTGTCGTCGTCATAGATCGCGTCGCCGATCGCGATGTCGTCCAGTTCGAAATAGGCGCGCAGCATTTCGGTGGTGATCGCCGAACTGGTCGTATGCTTGTAATGCTCGCGCAGTTTGGGGTGCCGCTTCAGCCCGGCGGCGGCGACCGCGCCCAGCGCCAGCGTGTTCGGCCGGCGACCGGTCCGGCGGCGAACGACTTCCTTATAGTCCGACACCATCGCCAGCGGGTCGCTGTCGGGATCGATCCACCGGTCGTCACCGACCAGCGCGATCTTGTTCGTGTTGGCGTAGAGCGCCGGGTTGCGGGCCTGCGTCGCCTGCGCGATCTCCTTTTCCTGCGCAATCACGTACAGGACCAGATCGACATTCTCGCGCTGGATATCGATGTGCGGGACTTCGCTGGCCTCGTCCTGATGCTCGATCGGGGTCTTGGCCGACAGCGCGTGCTGGACCAGCGACACCGGCTTGCCTTCATAGCCGAAGCTGATCTGGCCGATCGCCGCGCCGGGCGCGCGGATCGTGCGATAGCGGCGAAAGGATTCGCGGCCGAACTCGATCCGCTTGGCGGCGCGGGTCGGCATGTCGACGGTCGGGAACAGCCGGCCGCCGATGAAATCGCCGTTCGAATAGCCGCGCGCGTGTTCGGTCAGGATCGGATCGACGACCCGTGCTTGGTCGGTGGACATTGCCATTTCGGTAGGTGCCTTTCAGGGTACGGGGGATCAGACGCGGCTGGGCAGCAGCAGGACTTCGACGACCGCGCCGATGCCGCCCGACGGGGTGATCGCGCGGGCAAGGACTTCACCGGCCCCGCCCTGCGCGATGCCGCGTCCCAGCGCGTCGGTCTTCAGGACCGCATCGGCGGCGAACGCCGCGCCGGCCTCCAGCTTGGTGGTGCCGATGACATCGACCGGGACCAGCTTGCCGGGACCACTGGCGGGCTGATCGGCCACGCCGAACGCCTTGCCACCGGCGGCCGGGACGTTGCCGTCGAGCGTAACGAAACGGTTGGCGACGAGCGCCACGGCCGAAGTGACCGTCAGGGTGAGAACGGGAATTTTCTGCATGGGATGTCCTGTCGGGTACGAAGGGGATCAGGCCGCCGCTTCGGCGCGGGCCTTCTGGAAAGCGGGCCAGAATGCGCCGCCGTCGGTCGCCTGAATGACCTTGGCGCGGGCGTGCAGCCGTGCCTGTCCGTCGTCGACCGAATAGCCCGGCGGGGCCGAGAAGCTGATCGGGGCATCGTCGGCGTCCCGATCGGCCGGGGCGTGTTCGCCGAAACTGACCACCGGCTGCACGCCGTCGAACAGCTTTTTGAAGGCATCGGCGGGCGTCAGTTCGCCATTGGCCTCGCCGAAGCTGACCACCGCCAGCGGTGCCAGCGTGTCCAGCAGGCCGACGACCAAATCCTGTCCGGCCGCCGCCAGCGTGCCGGCGGTCACCAGCGCTTCGGCAAAGGCGACGTTGCCATCGTGGACCGCCCTGGTCTCGGCGGCGGCGATAGCGGCTTCGCGGGCGGCCAGTTCGGCTTCGCGAGTGGTCAGGGCGGTCTCGCGTTCGGCGAACGCAACTTCTGCGTCGGGGTCCATGATAGTCTCCGGGGGAATGATCGTGATCGACGCGTCGGCCGCGTCGGAGAAAGCGACGGTGCCCAGCCCCTTGATCGAGGGCGCGGCGGCACCGAGGAACCCGACATGCTTCAGGCTCCATTTGCCGGGGGTCGGGTTCGCGGGATTGTTGGGCGGGTAGAAGCTGGGCGAAATCTTGCGGTAGCGGCCGGCGCGGACCGTCTCGGCAAAGGCCGGCTCGACATCGGCCGGGGCGACGACCAGCGTGTCGCCATCAATCCGCACCCCGCCGACCCAACCCCAGGCGGGATCGTCGGTCTTGGGGTGGCCGATCACTAAAGGCGCGGGATTGGCCGCGTCATAGGACGCGACGATCTGCTCCATTTCCGCCCGGCCGAAGGACACGACGACGCCGTTGATGTCGGTGTAGGTGCCGGGCCGCAGGATCGCGATGTCGGGTGGGGTTGCCATGCCGACCGTCCTACCGGAGCGGCGGACCGGATATGTCCTGCGCCGGCATAGGGCAGGATCGGCGAACTCCCTTTTACTGGCCGATCACCGGTCGGCGCGCAACCCCGGCGGCTATCGGTTATGGAATGGCGTCTGAATCGCCATGGGCGGCCCGCACAGCGCGATTCTGATCATACATGGGCAACGGCGGCACGATGGCGACCGTCGCGCGTCTACGGACCTCGGCGGCGCAAGTCGCTGTTACTATGAGGCACAACGGCTTGGAATGGGTTGCTCAGCAGGTGATACTGTGTCCGGCCACGCTTCGTTGGCCTCGAATCAACGTCACAGGTTGCTATGAGCGGTAAGCAAAAAATTGGATTGATAGCGATCGGCGTGGCGATCGCCGCCATCTGTTCATACGTCATCATGAGTGGCGCGCTGTCGGATTCGGCATATTATCAGCAACAAGCTCACAGTAATGCCTTACGATATAAGGCATACGCCGAGCAGCAGATCCGTGCGGAATGTAACTCAGAAACGGGGTTCAAACGGATAAAGTGTGTTGAAGAAATTCGACACCAGCAGCGTGCATATTATCGTGACGAATACGACCTTGCATCCCAGCGTCAGGCAGCACTTTGGGGATATACTACAGCTGCCACCGCTGTAATTGGCTTATTTCTAAGCATTCTCGGTGTCGTTTTGGTATGGATTACATTCCGGGCAACCAAGGAGGCGAATGATATAACCCGACAGTCTATTCGCCCTTGGATAGATATTTCCGTCAGATTAACGCCACTATGGGTCGAAGGAACTGATCTGCTTGGATCGTTTGAAATCGTTCTCAAGAATTATGGCCAAACGCTAGCAGAAAACGTCATGGTACTTGAGGATTGCAAACATTACCGGAAGGACATTCCGCAGCCATTTGACATTGAAAAATTTAATTGGGAATGGCCAATACCAATGGATTTTGGGTCAATCCCTCTTGGACGAGAGATATATACCGAAGGTGGCTTTCAAATATCTACCGATACTGAAGATAGTATCTATTTGGTCATAGTGGTGAAAGTAACATACGATATCGGCGATTGCAAAACCGGCGAAATAATCCGAGCGTTTAACGTCAGGCCAACAGCTAAAGAGGTCGCAGGCTACGAATATTTAAACGCTTCTACTGCGGATGGAACGCAACTAACCGCCTACGAGATATATTCTGTGATAAGATAACCGCAGCGAATTCACGTTATGCGTGCCAACGCTGTGCAGCCCCGGTGCGAAGCTGGTAATCCGACAGGTCAACGCCGTTCACCCGCACCCTAGCCAGCGTTCGCCCGTACCGATCGCGCGCCACGCGGGCGATTTCCGCCCGACCGGAAAGCATCTCGGCGAGTGAACGGGTCGAGGCGTAGGGATCGCCGGGAACGCAGCGCCGGCCGCGTCGGCAATGCCCCGGCAGTTCGGGCGCATCGATCGCCAGCAACCGGATGCGCTCTCGATCGCATCGAAGGGTATCGCCATCGATCGCGACCAGCTGACAGGCAAGCGCTACCCAAATCATCGCGACCTCTCCAGCAGCCCCTCGATGTAGCCATTGGTCAAAGGCGTATCGGTCCCGCCATCACTGGCGGTTTCCGTACCCCGCCACCAGCGCGCGATTGACCAAGGCGCGGTCGTCGCGCACGCAACCCCCCATGTCCTGTCGAATACGCGACGGCCTTCGGCGAGGATCTGCTCACCGCGCCGGTCGCCCGCCACGACCATTTCGTGTAGCTCGATCGCGCCGTCCGGCTTCGGGGTATTGAGGAAGAACATGTAGCGCAGGCGTTCGCGTTCCTGCCGCAGCCGCCCCGGCGCTTCGATCTCGCCGCATATCATCATCGGCGGTTCGCCATTCGAATACCACATCGCTTCGAATCGGACCGGCAACGGCTCCTGCTGCTTTCTGACGAACCGTTCGACGCGGTCCCGATCGGTGCCGGTGACCGGTACCGGACTCGAACAGCCGGCCAGCGCCAAAACGGATACGATCAGCAATTGAGAACAAATGCGGAACATACTATTCTGGCCTTCAGTCAGTGAACGGAGGTTGCGATCATGGAAACGACGGAAACGGTACGACCGGCTTTTGGCGGATGGCTGACGAGCCGATCGCCGCAGGGGGACTGGATCGATGACCTCGTCGCCGTTGCGGCCAATGATCGCAGCTTTCCCCGGCGCGGCGACCCTGAAACGGTGCGCCACTATCTGGGCGGACGTGGAGCAACCGGCGACATGTTCGAACGGCTGGACGACGCTGAGCTGGAATGGCTCGGCTATTAACCGGACGTTGCGCCACCGCCCGTACCAGGCGGGCGGTGGTAGAAAAGTCATTGTTTGGCTTTATCCCGGTTAGCAATTCCCGCTAGTTTCGAAGGCGGCAGACCGGCAAAGATCGCGGCCACTTCTTTAGGCTCGGTGATAGCCTTTTCGACAATAAAGTTTACTAGTTTGAATAGGGATACGGCAGTGTTCTGATCGTCCTTCAAGTCCATTACCCCCGGATGAACCGCTTCATTGCCGATGACCCGAACGCTATCCAGCGCCTGTTGAATTGCGCTGCTGATTGTTCCCTTCCGAACAAGTTCGCCAATCATTTTATTGATATCATCCTCTTGTGCCCCAATAAGAGGCAATAGCTTTTGAACGATCAACCGTAACAGAGCGGCAGCACCGCGTGGCGATAGAGGAAGTATCGAGCGGGCTTCCTCAAAATCTTCCGCCAATTCAGATGGTAGATCAGGAGACGGGGCAGGCGCTTGACTTACCGCCGGTAAAATCATTTTCCCATTATGGAAAACAGCTTCGCGTTTACATACGGTACAGCTTGCGCAAACCAACTTTGTATCGCTTGCGATCTCTCGGTTTCGCATACCGCCGCCTGATGGATAAACAAGCAGCGTAGACACTATACCCCAGAAATGTTGAGCGTAGGCAGCGCACTCGGGATAGGGACATACAAACGGAGACGTTGCCGACCTTGGATCTCCGTCCAAGTCGGCAACCAACGCCAAACCTTCCATTGCCGTTTTCAGTTGAATGGTCGACATCTGTTGCCCTTTTACGGTCGGTATCTCGAAGGTTTTATAGGGACTTGCCCGCCCAGACTGCCCTGCCAACAACGGCGAACGTATCTGCTGCCGTGGGGAGATCGACGATAATATCGTCGTAGCGATCGTTCGCAGATTTCAGCCGGACCCGCGCCCCTTCAAGCTGGACGCGCTTAATCATCAGCACGTCATCGAGGCGGACGATGTGCATCCCTTCCGCGAGTTGGTTGCGCGACAGGTCGACCAACACCGAATCGCCATCGCGCAGTTCGGGCTCCTGACTGTCGCCCGACACTTTGACCAGGCGCAGTTTCGCCGGGTAGCGGAACTCCTGTTCGATCCAGTCGCGCGGGAACGGCCACGCGCCAAGCCGCCGCTCGTGATCGGCGGCAAGTGCGCCCGGCCCGGCGCTGACACGGATATCGGCGACGGGAACATGGAACACGCCCGCCTCGCCCGATGATCCGCCGGTCAGCGCATCGACCGGCACATCAAGCACATCGCAAATCTTCTGCAACCGCTCCGGCGTCGGGTCGGCCTTGCCGGCAAGAATGCGTTGCAACGTCGCAATCGGAATGTCGGTCGCCGTGGCGAACGCCGCCTGCGTTCCCCATTCGCGCGATCGGATGCGGAGCCGGGCGGCGGCGGCCGGCGACCAATCAGTCATGATGTAAAAACATCATTCTGGGGGTTGCGTTGTTGGATTTGCCCCGCCATGATGTTTTTACATCATGTAATGAGGCTAAAACATCAGCCATGGCTACCGACTGGCATCCCGAGGACATCAAAGCAGCCGTGCGAAAGTCGGGCACCAGCCTTGCCGCGCTGGCGCGGGACGCTGGCATGTCTCCGAACGCCTTCACCCATGTGCTTCGCTTCCCCCGCGCGACGGCGGAGCGCGTCATCGCGCACGCGCTAGGCGTACATCCCAAGGTCATATGGCCCTCACGCTATTTTCGGGATGGCAATCGGAAGAATCCCCAACCGGTAGTTAACTACCAGTTCGCCTCACCACAACGCAACAGTTTGATGTCTTTGCATCATACTGGGGCATCGCAGTGATGCTTCTGCATCGCACCCACCTTAGCGCGCAGGAGATCGCCAGCCTCGAACTGGACGGTCTGCCCGCAACCCGTGACGGCGTCCGTCAGCGCGCCGATCGCGAAGGCTGGACGTTCGTCGCCCGGTCGGGGCGTGGTGGCGGTCGGGTCTATGCCGTCGCCGATCTGCCGGCCGTTGCCCGGCGCGATCTGGACGACCGCATCGCCTTGCTGCCCGCGCCGATCCGCCCGGTCGGTCGACCGAAGGGCGCGACGTGGTTCGCCGCGCATCCCGACGTCGCCGATGCGATCGAATCCTACATCGCCAGCCGGCAACTGTCGGCAACCGCGATCCACGGTCTGCTCGCGCCACGCTTCACCGACCTGCCCAGCGTCCGCACCATCAAGCGATTCATCAACGCACTGGAGGCAAGCAAGCCGGCCGTGCTGGCGTCGATGCGCGACCCGGACGCCTACAAGTCCCGTTATCGTTTGGCGATCGGCCGGGCGGACGCCGCGCTGACCCATGCCCATCAGCTGTGGGAAATCGACACGACGCAGGCCGACGTGATGTGCGTCGAGGGGCGGCGCTCGATCCTTGGCATCATCGACGTGTGGTCGCGCCGCGCCTTCTACTTGGTCGTCCCCAGCGAGAGCGCGCAATCGGTCCGCCGGACCTTGGTCGCCTGCATGACCGCGTGGGGCGTGAAGCCCGAACGCATCAAGACCGACCAAGGGTCGGGCTACATCAACGCGACGATCCGCACCGCCTTGCCATTGGCCGGGATCGACCTCGACCCGTGCCCGCCGGGGTCGCCCGAACGCAAGCCGCACGTCGAACGGCTGTTCGGCACCTTCACCCGCGAACGCGCCGAATTGCTGGCCGGCTATGTCGGGCACAACGTCGCCGAGGCAACCAAGCTGCGCGCCGTCGCCCGCAAGCAGACCGGCCGCGCCGTCATCGTGCCCGAACTGACCGAAGTCGAATTGCAGTCCGTGATCGATGGCTGGCTCGACGGCGTCTATCACCAGCGCCGCCATTCGACGACCGGCGCTACCCCCTTTGCCCGGTGGACCAATTCGCCGGTGCCGCCCCGCGCCGCGCCAAGCGCCGACGTCCTGAAACTCGTACTGTCGGCTTCGGTCGGGTCGGCGGTCGTCGGCAAGCAGGGCATCCGGTGGAAGCACGGCCGCTATTGGTCGCCCGCCTTGGTGCCGTTCATCGGCCGCGCGGTGCAGCTGCGCCGCGACGAGGACGATCTGGGCGCGCTGTTCGTGTTCGACGATCAGGACCGGTACATCGACACCGCCGTCAACGCCGAGCGCGCCGGCCTGTCCGATCAGGATTTCGCCCGGCAGGCACGCCGCCAGCAGGCGGAACTGGAAAAGGTCTCGCGCGCCGAAATCCGCGCCAAACAAGCGAAATACCGGATCGAGGATGCGGTGCGCGACCGCCTGATCGCCGACGCGCAGGAAGCCGGGAAGCTGGTATCGCTGCCGGTTCGCACCGAAGCGCACAGCACCCCGACCATCGACAGCATCACCGCGCGACCCGCGCCGGTGCAGCCGGAACCCGTCGTCGCGGCCATTGCCGACACGCTGCTGGCCCGGCCGCGCGGTCCCGCACAGACCTTCGAACAGCGCCGCGACCATACCGATCGCGTGCTGGCGGATCACGCCGCCGGCCGTCCGGTCGACCCCGATCTGCTGCGCGCCGCGCGGCTGTTCGCCCGGTCGCCGGAATACGAGGCGGACAAAATCCTGACCGGCAATTTCGCGCGCGCCGCCGCGACCGCCGCCCACACCCCCAAGGAGCAACGTGCATGACCGACCACGCATTCCCGTCAACCCAGCCGGCGTCGTCGCCCGCGCAGCTAACGAACATGCGTCTCGCCATGACGACGCTGTTGTCGTGCGAACGCGCGGCCGAGGGTTTGCCGCGCATGGCGCTGTTCTACGGCCCCAGCGGCTACGGCAAGTCCGTCGCCGCCGCCTATGTCGCCGCGCATTTCGACGCGGCCTATGTCGAGGCGACGCCGATCTCGACGGTCCGGTCGCTGCTCGAATCCTTCGCGATCGAACTGGGCATCTCCAAACGCGAACGCACCGCGCCCCGGCTGCTGACGCAGGTGATCGACCATCTGGTCTATCAGCCGACGCCGCTGGTGATCGACGAAATGGATCACCTTGTCCGGGGCAATCTGGTCGAGGTGATCCGCACCCTGCACGACAAGGCGCGGGTGCCGATCATGATGGTCGGAGAAGAAGCGCTGCCCGCCAAGTTGAAGGCGTGGGAGCGGTTCGATAACCGCCTGCTGGTATCCACCCCGGCGCAACCGTCGAACCTGCAGGACGCGTTGTTGCTGCGGGATCGCTACTGCACGCAAATCCGCGTCGCCGACGATCTGGTCGCGGCGATCCTGCAAGCGGCCAAGGGCGTCACCCGCCGCATCGTCATCAATCTGGAAAACGCGCAGACCGCCGCGCTGGACGAAGGCGTCGACACGATCGACTGCCGCATCTGGGGAAAGCGCAGGTTTTCGACCGATGCCCTGCCGACCCGTCGGCGGGCCGCGTGATGGCCGCCCGCCGCAAACGTCGCGCCGGCCGCGCCACACCGCGATCGGTGGCGCGGCCGGTCTGGGCCGCGCTGATCCGCGCCGCCGTACCGCTGTCCGCCCCCGACCTCCAACGCTGCACCGGCCTTGCGCTTTGCGCGATCCACAAGCGGCTCGCCGCGTGGCGCGATGCCGGACTGCTGACCGAAACCCCGGAAAGGCCCCACCGCTACGCCATGACCGACCTCGCCATTGACGCGCCCTGCGCGCCGATCACGACCAACGACAACCGCGTCCTGTTTCGACCGCGCACCACGCGCGACCGCATCTGGGCGGCGATGCGGGTTCTCAAGACCTTCGACATGCCGACGTTGCTGATCGTCGCCGAAGTCGAACAGACGTATTTGCGCAGCTACTTCAATGCGCTGCTGCGTGCCGGCTACGTCGAGACCGTCCCGTCGGCCGCGACCCAGCGCTACCGCCTGCTGCTGAACACCGGACCCAAGGCACCGTCGTTGGTCAACCAGCGCGGCGGCGGGCGGATCGTCCGTGACCGCAACACCGGTCGCACTACGCCCGCGCCCCCCGCGCGCACCTACCGGAGAAGCAGCACCGCGCCCCTCGCGGACGGGGGGGTAAGTTAACCATGTCTGTTAAGATTTCGACCAATCTGGAGAAGGCGTCCGGGGCGTGGGGAAGCGACCTGCCCGAATGGGTGTCGCTGCTCGCCAACGCCTGCGACCGGACCAGCCAGCGCGCCGTCGCCGAGCAGCTGGGCAAATCCGGCGGCTATGTCAGCCGCCTCATCAACCGCGCCTATGCCGGCAGCTATCCCGAGGCCGAACAACAGGTGCGCGCGCGCTTCGGTTCGGACCGGGTCGCCTGCCCGCTGTGGGGGGAAATCCCCCTTTCAAGCTGCATTCGCCAGCGCCGCCGCACCGACCCCCCGAACAATCACATGCGCCATGCCGCCGCGCGCACGTGCCCGACCTGCCCGAACAACACCGACCAGAAGGATATCTGACATGACCGTTGCAACCGACCTGCAAAACGTTCTGGCGGACCTGTCCGTCGCCATTGCCGAGAACCGCACGCTGGGCCGCGTGGATCTCGAAAGGATGCGCCGCAGCGTATCGGCCATCGCCAACGACGCACGCGCCGACCAGCGCCGCCTGGCCGAGGGCCGGCGTTCGGTCCTGAACCTGGTCGACGCGATCGACGCGTCGATCGTCGACCTGCCCGGTCTGTCGCGCCGGACGCGCGAACGCCTCGACGCCCTGCGGGTGGAGGCCAACTGATGCCGTACATCGCCGAGGACGTGGATATCCTGATCCCGCTGATCCAGTCGTCGACCGCCGCCATCGACCGCCACGCGGCCGACGCGGGCGATCTGGGCATCGCCGTGCTGGTCCACGACGTGCCGGGTCACGGCCCGCACATCATGGTCATGATCGCGGCCACCCACGCGACGAATGCCGCCGTCCTGACCGAAGAACAGGCCGAGCAATTCGCACTGCAACTGGCTTCGGCACGCGTCCAGCTTGCCGACGGCGTCACCGCGAGGCCGAACTGATGGGCAACCCGATCCATGGCGGCCCGCGTCGCCTGTCCGACGACGCCTACGGCCTGCTGCCGCAGGAAGCCGCAATCCTCGAACAGACCGATGCCGGCGTCGAACCCGGCGCGGTCGCCCGCGCCCTTGGGGTGTCGCTCGCCACGGTGATGAAGATCGCCGAACGCTACAGCTTCGGCCTCAAGGCGCAGGAACAGCGCGAACGCCTGATCCGGGCCGGCTCGCGCCGCCTCGTCGCCGCCATCCGCGCAACCGGAGGGAAGTTCGCATGAGCGATTACTGGATGATCTCGGGCGAGAGAACAGGATCGCGCGTCAAAAGCTACAGTACCAGCGGCAGAGCCGGGAAGACGACCATCCGCGTCGAGATCGAAGTTTCCGACGCGTGGTCGCTCCATGACGTGTTGCGCCACCTGCATGACGCGCAGTCGTCACCCGCCACTCCCAATTCGAAGGATTGATCCATGGTTGAACGCATCCCGACCATGCGCGGGTTCTCGGCGGCCGTCGGCATGTCCGTCGGCGATCTGCCCGGCCTGCCGGCCGGCGGCATCGCCGTGGGTATGACCGGCGACGGCACCGAACGCATTCTGGCGCTGGCCCTGCGTCACCGCGACGGCACGGTGTTGACCACCTATCTGCCCGACGC
Source organism: Sphingomonas sp. Leaf5 (assembly GCF_001421155.1). Classification (NCBI taxonomy): domain Bacteria; kingdom Pseudomonadati; phylum Pseudomonadota; class Alphaproteobacteria; order Sphingomonadales; family Sphingomonadaceae; genus Sphingomonas; species Sphingomonas sp. Leaf5. The sequence continues at coordinate 587,366 of NZ_LMJZ01000001.1, forward strand.
GATGCTCGGCCGGCTTGGCGAATTGATCGACCGGCTGAACGAGGAAGCTGGCCCTTACATCACGGTGGCGGGATGAGCGCGGCGCTCGAACGGCGCGTCGCCCGGATCGAAGCCGCCCTCGGCCTCGATCCGGCGGCGACCGACGCCCCGCCCTTGATCGCGACGATCGTCGCGACCACCGCCGCCACATTCGATGTCTCGGCCGATCGCATCCGGGGGGTCGCGCGGGATCGCGATACGGTCCGGGCGCGGTTCGCCGCGATCTGGACGATCCGTCACCTGAACCCCAACCTGTCGCTGCGACAGATCGCCGAAGCCCTCGGCCGCCGCGATCACAATTCGATCCTGCACGCCCTGGCGCGCGCGAAAGCATGGCGGCGCGACGACGCCGCGTTCCGGGTAAATCTCGACCGGGTCGCCCGGATCGCCGCCGGGAAGCTGTCGGCATCGGTCGGGGGGAGCGCGCCATGATCGTCCTGCCCGTAGCGCCGATCAAATTGTACCGGCCCGGCGATACTTGCGCTGGCTGTGGGTCAACGGCGTGGCATGTCGGCCGGCGCACCGCCCAGTGCGCCCGCTGCGCCATGGCCTATCCGATCGGACCCCGGCCGTTCGGAGGTGAACGTGGCTAAGGTCGTAGCAATTCAGCGCGCCCGCCGCGCCGGGCAGACGCACGAAAGCCGGACGCGGTTGATGCGGGCGATCCGCGCCGCGTGCCAGCGCGTCGGGCTGGACGACGATGCCCGCCGCGAGATGCAGGTCGGCCTGGTCGAACGCGGTGTCGTCCAGCACGCGTCGATGGCGACGATGTCGATCGGCGATCTGGGCAAGCTGCTCGATCACCTCAATCAGGAATGGAAGGGTCCGGCCAGCCACCGCGCGCATATCGGCAAAATCCGGGCATTGTGGTGGAGCCTCTACTGGCTGGCCGCGCTCAACGACCCGTCCGACAGGGCGATCGATACGTTCGTCCGGCGACAGACCGGCGTGTCGGCGCTTCGCTTCCTCGATCACCGCAGCGCGGCGGCGGTGATCGAAGCCCTCAAGTCCTGGGCAAAGCGCGAAGGCGTCATCTGGACGAAAAGCGCGGATGCACTGACCGATCGATTCACCGTGTATCGCGAATTGCGGTTCCGGTTGGACCGTGACCTTGGCGACGCGGCGATCTCGCCCCTGCGCCTGTCCTCGCCGGACACGGCATGGCAGACGCACGAACTGGACGCCGCGATCAAGGCGCTGGGCAAGGCATGGCGGCGCGTGTCGGGCGCGCGGGCGGCGCGCGATGCGTAAGGACCTGCCGCGCCTTCACGACCTGCCGATCCCGGCCGACGTGAAACCCGACAAGCGCTGGTCGCCGCTGATGCTGGAAATGGCGGCGCATATCGGGCCGGCGGCGACGCTGCGGTTCTGCGACGCGCTGGGCGGGCAGGAAATCCGCGTGTCGCCGTTCACCGCCCGCCGCCAGTTCGAAGGGGTGTTGAGCGACGAAGAGGCGGCGATCTTCGTCCACGCGTTCAGCCGCGAACGGCTGAACGTGCCGGTCGCGACCAACGCCCTGATCGCCGCGCGCCGCGCCGGGGTGCTGGCGGCGGTGCGTGCGAATAAATTGACGGTCGCCGAGGCCGCTGTCATCTGTCGCACGCCACGCAATTACATCACCGAATTGGTGAACCGCACCCTTGAGGGCACCGACGCCGCCCCGATCGTCGCGTTGCCATCGGTCCGCGATCCCCGGCAACTGGACCTGCTGACCCTTCTGGATGATGCGTCCCCCGCCGACTGAGGGCCGTTTTCGCGCGCGCGTGGCGCATCGCTGCCCCTCCCTTGTTCAAGGCTGGGCGCAACGCGGTGGCATTTCTCGATATTTTCAAGATCGCTTGGCCGATCGCGGTGACCCTAGTCCCGATCATCCTGACGGCAGGCATCCTGTGGCTGCGCTCGCAATTCCCGACCAAGGGCGAACTGGAGGCGGTGCGGGTCGATGTCGCGACGAAGATCGCCGGCTCGGAGCGGCGGCTGACGGACAAGCTCGAAGAACATGAGGCCCGGCTGGAAGCCGGTTCCCGGAAGATGGCCGAACTCGACAAGCGGACCGCGCTGGTCGAGGAGGAATGCAAGCAGGTCCCCAGCCGGAATACCCTGCAATCCGAATTGTCGCACCTCGCCCAGCGCATTCGCGGGGTCGAGGTGCAGGGACAGGCGGCCAACGATCAGCTATCGACCCAGAACACCTATCTCCATACGCTGATCGAGCGCGGGTTGGGGCTGCGCCTGTGATCGCGCCCGCCATCCTGCCGACGGTCCGCCGCGCCATTCTCGACCTGCTCGATGCGATCGGCGGCGAACAGTCCGACGATACCCTCGCGTTGCAGCTTCTTGAACTGGGCCACCGCGTCGCCCGGCGTGACGTGGCCGAGCAACTGACGTGGTTGGGCGAACAGGGGCTGATCGAGGCCGAAGACCTTGGCCCCTATCGCATCGGCCGGATGCTGCCCGACGGCATCGATGCGGCGGGTGGTCGGCTGACCGTGGATGGCCTTGGTCGACACAAGACCGGCCGCCGGGCCGGGACGGCGCGGTGATGGCGCGTTCCTCGATCGACGCGCTGCCCGATCCGATCCGCTTCGCGGTCGACGATGCGATCAAGAACGGTGCGACCATCGACGCGATCGTCGACACGGTTCGCACGCTGGGCGGTGACGTCTCGCGCTCGGCGGTCGGCCGCTATTCGAAGAGTTTCGCCGAAATCGCCAAGCGCCAGCGGGACATGACGTCGGTGGCGACCGCATTCGGCAGCGAATTCGGCGGGTCCGACGACATGCAGGGACGGCTGATGGTCCAGCTGCTGACCAGCGTCGTGACCCGCCAGATCATGCCGCACGCCGCCGGGGAAGCGGAGGAAGACCTCGACCTGTTGAACCTGTCGCGCCTCGCCAAGACGGTGAAGGACACGATGGGCGCGTCGAAACTGGACATCGATCGCGAAGCCAAAATCCGCGAGGAAGAGGGCAAGCGCGCCCGCGCCGCCGCCGCCGAGGCCGCCGATGCCGAGGGCCGCGCCGCCGGTGCCAGCGACGAGACGATCGAACGCATCAAACGCCGTATTCTGGGGCTCGGCGCGTGAGCCGTTCGGCCCGCATCCATGCCGGTGCCGGCGACTGTCGCGAGGCGCTGATCGCCGGCCTCGCCGTCCGCCTGCGCGATGCCGCGAAGGCGCTGGGGTTCCGCGTCTCGCACGTCCTGTGCAGCCGGTCGCCCGGATCGCCGTCGCGCTACATCAAGCTGCACGACGCCCATGGCCGGCTGTGGTTCGTCCGCGTGTCGAACCACCGCCGGCCCTGGCACAGTGCCGACCGGCAGGACCCGCATCTCGATTTCGTCAGCTTCGACGGGACCAGCGGGTTCGAACAGGCGGTCGACTGGCTGACGCGCGTCTGGACCGGCGGCGTCGACTGGTTCGATCCGCGCCGCAAGTATCCGCGTAGCCGATGACCGACACCCCGGCGATCCTGCTGACCTATCAGACGGAGGCGATCGAACTTTCGCAGGCCAATCAGCTATTCGTCTGCGAGAAGTCGCGCCGTACCGGTCTGACCTATGGCTTTGCAGCCAATGCCGTGCTGGTCGGATCGCCCCGGCTGCGGCCGCGCAACACCTATTACATCGGTTACAAGCTGGACATGGCGCGCGAATTCATCACCTATTGCGGTGATTTCGCGAAGGCGTTCGACGAAGTCGCCAGCGCGGAACAGGAATTCCTGTTCGATGACGGCAGCGACGAGGGCATCCTTGCCCTGCGCGTGAACTTCCCGTCGGGCAAATCGATCGTCGCGCTGTCGTCGACCCCCCGGTCGCTGCGCGGGATGCAGGGCGACGTCATCATCGACGAGGCCGCGTTCCACGACAATCTGATGGAGGTGCTGAAGGCGGCGCTGGCGCTGCTGATGTGGGGCGGCCGGGTCATCGTCATTTCCACGCATGACGGTGCCGACAACCCGTTCAACGAACTGATCGAGGAAATCCGTGCGGGCAAGCGCAAGGGCGTCGTCCAGCGCGTCACCCTCGAACGGGCGATGGCCGAGGGACTGTATCAACGCATCTGCCTGCGCACCGGCAAGGAATGGACGGAACAGGGCGAGGCGGAATTCGAAGCCGATCTGCGCGCGACCTATGGCGACGCCGCCGACGAGGAACTGGACGTCGTGCCCGCCAAGGGCAGCGGCGTGTACCTGCCACGCGCGACGATCGACGCCTGCGCCACACCCGACTATCCCGTCCTGCGCCTGTTCCCGCCCAAGGAATTCGAGACGGCCGGCGGCCTGATCGATCCGGCCGCCGACGACCAACGGCTGGGCCACAATATCCGCGAGGCGATCCGCGCGTGGCGGGAGAAGTGGATCGACGAATGGCTCGACACCAACGTCCGGCCGGTGCTGGCGACCTTCGACCCGCACCAGCGGTCGTTTTTCGGACAGGATTTCGCGCGCACCAACGACCTGTCGGTGATCGCCTGCGGGCAGGAGGACGCGCGGACGATCCTGCATAACCGGCTGGGGATCGAGATGCGCAACGTGCCCTTCTGGGCGCAATATCGCATCCTGCTGTACGTCTGCACCAACATGCCGAACTGGGCGTGCGGCAAGATGGACGGGCGCGGCAACGGTCAGCAGCTTGCCGAGGACATGCAGGAGAAGTTCGGCGCAAGCCGGATCGAGGCGGTCATGGCGACCGAGGCGATCTACCTTGCCCGGATGCCGCGCGTGAAAGCCCGGTTCGAGGATCGCACGATCGCCATCCCGCGCGATCAGGGCGTTACCGACGACCTGCGCATGGTCAAATTGGTGCGCGGCATCCCGAAAATCCCCGATCGCAAGGTCGACAAATCGGACGGGGCCAAGGGCCAGCGCCACGGCGACTATGCCATCGCGATCATGAACCTCGTCGGTGCGGCGGACGAGGACGTCCAGCCGATCGACGCGCACGTCCTTGCCGCCCTGCGCCATGAAATCGGCGAATTTTCGATAACCGGGACCGGCTTCGGCACGGTCCGTCGCCGCGACGATTTCGCGGCCAGCCAATGGAGCCACTGATGCCGCGTCCGAAATCATGGGGGGCGGGGTTCAACGGCGCGGGCGGTCGCGCGCCGCGCCTGCCCGCCGAACTGACCGCGCCGATCGCCACCACCGGCGACGGGCGCGACATCACCCGTGCCTATATCGGCGAACTGGAACAGCCGCGCGATCCGCGCCTGTCGCAGTCGGTCGATTGGGGCGTGTACGAACGCATCCTGATGGACGATCAGGTCAAGTCGTGCATGGAACAGCGCATCCGCGCCGTCGTGTCGCGCGACTGGTCGGTCACGCCGGGTAACGAAGACGATGCCCGGTCGGTTCACGCCGCCGAACGGATGGAGGCGCAGCTGCGCCGCATCGGTTGGGATCAGCGCACCGAACGGATGTTGTGGGCGGTATTCTACGGCTATTCGGTCGCCGAGGCGCTGTGGTCGCCGCGCCGCGACGAGGGGCGGCTCGAACAGCAATGGGATCAGCTTCGCGTGCGCCACGCCCGCCGGTTCCGCTGGGATCGCGACGGCCGGCTGCGGTTGCTGACGCGGAGCAACCTGCTGGGCGAGGTCCTGCCGGACCGCAAATTCTGGGTCGTGATGTCGGGCGGCACCAACGACGACGAACCCTATGGCCGGGGGCTGGCCGAATGGCTGTATTTCCCGACCTGGTTCAAGCGCAACGGCGTCCGCTTCTGGAATATCTTTCTCGATAAATTCAGCGTTCCGACCGCCAAGGGCACCTATCCGCGCGGCGCGACGCGGGGTGAGATCGACAAGCTGCTCGAAGCGATGATGGCCATCGCCAACGACAGCGGGTTTGCGATCCCGGAGGGGATGAACGTCGAGCTGCTGCACCTTGCCCAGTCGGGTGCCGATTTCGGCGCGGTCTGCCGCTACATGGACGGCTGTATCGCCAAGATCATCCTGTCGCAGACGATGACGACCGACAACGGATCGTCGCGGTCGCAGGGCGAGGTTCATGCCGACGTCAAACTAGAGATCATCAAGGCCGACACCGACCTGCTGACCGACAGTTTCACCACCGGCCCGGCGCGCTGGTGGACCGACCTGAATTACGGCGCGGACGTCGCCGCGCCGAACGTCTCGCGACTGGTCGAGGAAGAGGACGACCTGAAGGAGGCGGCGGATACCGACGCGGTGCTGCACGGCCTCGGCTGGCGGCGCACCGACGAGAGTATGAAGGATCGCTACGGCGACGGGTACGAGCGCATCCCCGAACCGAAGACCCCGCCCGTCGTCGAACCCGATGCCGCGCCCGGTGCGGACGCCGAGGGCGACGACGAAGCCCGGCAGCCCGACAATGTCGTTCCCCTGCGCGCACCCGCCTTTGCCGAACCGGCGCATGGCGACCGGGTCGACGAAGCGGTCGCCGCGATCATGGAGGATGAGGGCTTCGCGCTCGACATGGCGGCGATGATCGACCCGCTGCTGGACGATCTGCGCGCGGCCGACGGTCCCGATGCCGTGACCGCGATCCTCGCCCGGCAGGCCGGCTTCGACACCACCGCCTTTGCCGAACGGCTGGCCCGCGCCGGCTTTGCCCTGCGCCTCGACGCGCTGACGGGGGAAAGCGACGCATGAAACGCAATCCCGGCCACCTTCCCGACGACGCGATCGGGAAGCGGATCGACGGCAAGCTGGTCAACGGCAACCCTTTCACGAATTGGGCGGCGGACGGGCGCGGTGCCTGCTGCTGGGAACGGCGCGGCAGTGGCTTCGATATCGACCAGTACGAGGTCCGCGCCTGATGGACGACGTCGACATCGCCACCGAATGGCACGACCGCGCCCTGGCCGCATGGATCGCCGCCGCCCGCGTGCCGGTCCCGGCCGGTCAGCCCGGCCTGTGCCGCCAGTGCCACGATCATTCGCAGCGGTTGGTGTACGGTCGCTGCGCGCCGTGCCGCGACCGCCAGCGCCGGCCGAATCGGCCGTGAAGTTCTTCTGCATCGCCCTTGCATCGGTGCTGATCGCCGGCTGCACGCCGCGTGATGCGACCGACCGCGCCGTCGCCGCCTGCCAGCGCCACGCCGCCGGTCCGGTCGCGGAGGCGGAATGTCGCGTGAGGCAACGATGACCGTCCGCATCGCCAGCGTCATCAACCTGCCCGCCGACGATACCGTCCGCGCGTTCGAAGCGCGCGACGACGTGCGCGCGACGGTCCGCTGGCATGAAATGTGGCAGGAGGATCACGCCCGCGCCTTCACCGTCGCCAAGATCGCGCGGCTGGACCTGCTGAACAGCGTGCGAAAGTCGCTGGCGACGATGCTGCGCGACGGCGGCACCTTCGAACAATGGCGCGCGTCGATCGAACCCGACCTGCAAAAGGCCGGCTGGATCGGCAAGGTTTCCGACCCGGCGCTGACCGGGGCGGATCACGATATCTATGTCGGCACCCGTCGACTGCGGACGATCTACGATACCAATCTTCGGTCGTCGCGCGCGGCGGGCCGGTGGCAGCGCATTCAGGCGCTGAAGGCATCGCGCCCGTTCCTGATGTACGTCGCGATCGGCGACGGTCACACCCGGCCGCTGCATCGACGCTGGGGCGGACTCGATCCAGCCTTTCCCCGGCGGATCATCCTTCCCGTCGATCATCCGGCGTGGTCGATCTACTACCCGCCGAATGATTGGGGGTGCCGGTGTACGGTCCGCCAATTGTCGCAACGCGACCTCGACCGGCTGGGGCTGCGCGTCACCACCGACGACGAACTGCGCGCGATTGGCTGGCTGAACGCGGCCGGTGAACCCCGCGGGGGTCGGCAGATGGTCTATCGCGCCGCCGGCCGCGCCGACCCGCAAGTCGTCCCCGAGGGCATCGGCCCCGGCTGGGCCTTCAATCCGGGCCGGGCTTCGATCGCGCCGGTCGCCGACAAGCTGCGCCGGTCGCTGGAGGAAGCGGCGTTCGACGACCTGGCCGTGGCCCAGACGATCCTTGACGACATCGTCCAGTCGCCGGTCTTCCTCGATGCGCTGAACGAACCGCGCGTCGATATGCCGGTGATGGTGATCGCCCCCGATCTCAAGGCCGCGATGGGCGCGACCAATTCGGTTGTGACATTCTCGTCGGACAGCTTCCAAAAGCAGCGGGGGCAGACGGGGCGCAGTTCCGGGCACCCCGAACTGACGGTCGACGACTATCGCAACGTGCCCGCGCTTGGTTCGCCCGACCATGTCTTTGCCGATCCGAAGCCGGGCCGGTTCAACGTGTTTCGCTTCGTCGACGGGCGGTGGCGAATGGCGACGGTCAAGGTCCTGCCCGAGCGGAACGAGATGTTCCTGCTGAGTTTCCGCTACGCCCGGCCGCGCGAACTGAATTCGCGGCTGCGCAACGAAACGGATTTGCTGAATGGGTAAGCGGCGCACGGTGGGGGCTGCCGGCTCCCCACAAGCGACCCCGGTCTCGCGACCGGTCCTACGGCAGGCAGTTTCACCGTGTATCGTGCGCCACGCCCTCGAAATAGGCGGCCTGACCGCGCGGTGCAACCCATGACCCTGTCACCCCAGTTTCTCGACCAGCTACGCACCCGCACGACGCTGTCGGCGCTGATCGGCAAGACCGTGAAGCTGCAACGCGCCGGCAACGAATTTCGGGCGTGCTGTCCGTTCCACACCGAAAAGACGCCGAGCTTCTGGGTGAACGACGAAAAGGCGTTCTACCATTGCTTCGGATGCGGCGCGCACGGCGATGCGATCCGCTGGCTGACCGACAGTCAAGGTCTGCCCTTCCTCGATGCCGTCCGCGAACTGGCCGTCGCCGCCGGCATGGACATGCCGGCGCAGGACGCGTCGACCGTCCGCAATGCCGGGCGGGCGAAAGGCCTGCATGACGCCGTAGCCGACGCCCAATGCTGGTTCGCCGAGCGGCTGGCCGATGCGGGCAGCAGCGCGCGGGCGGCGCTATCGGCGCGTGGGATCACCCCCGACACCGCGCGCGACTTCGGCCTGGGGTTCGCCCCGGCTTCGCGCGGCCGGTTGCGCGCGGCGCTGGCCGGCCATGGCGACGCGATGCTGGTCGATGCGGGCCTGCTGATTTCGATCGACGGAAAGGAACCGTACGACCGGTTTCGCCGCCGGTTGATGATCCCGATCCGCGACGCGCGGGGCCGGACGATCGCGTTCGGTGGGCGGATCATCGGCGAGGGCGAGCCGAAATATCTGAATTCGCCCGAGACGCCGTTATTCGCCAAGGGGCGAACCCTGTTCAACATCGACCGCGCCCCCGCCGCCGCCCGCAAGGCCGGCCGGTTGATCGCCGTCGAAGGGTATCTGGACGTCATTTCGCTGGCACAGGCCGGCATTGCCGAGGTCGTCGCGCCGCTGGGCACCGCATTGACCGACGATCAATTCGCCCTGCTGTGGCGGATGGCCGACGTGCCGATCCTGTGTTTCGATGGCGACGCGGCCGGCATCGAGGCCGCCCGCCGTGCCGCCAAGCGGGCGTTGCCGTTGCTGCAACCGGGAAAGAGCATCGCGATCGTCCGCCTGCCGGGCGGCATGGACCCCGACGATCTGGTCCGGGCACAGGGCGTAGGCGCGTTCGAGGCCGCCCTGCACGATCGCCAGCCGCTCGCCGATTTCGTGGCCGACGCGCTCCTCGCCGATTATCCAACGACCGCCGGTCCCGACGATCGCGCCGCCGTCCGGCATCGTTGCGATGAACTGGCGGCGACGATCGTGCATCCGGGGATCGCGCGCGAATATGCCCGGACGTTGCGCGACCGGTGCTGGCGGCATTTCAGCCGTTCCGCGCCTGCCAGACCCGCGCCCCGGCCCGCCCCCGATCCGACCGCCGCGCTCCATCATGCGGTACTGGTCGGCCTGACCCGCAATCCGGGCGTGCTCAACGCCCATTGTGAAAGCGTAGCGGTACTACCCATCACCCGGCCTGATCTGATCGCGTGGCGCGACGAACTGGTCGACGCCACGATTTCCGGGGCGGCGCTGCCGCCATCGCCGGTGACGACCCCGCCGCTGGCGTTCACCTTCTGCCGAGCCGCTTCGGACGAGGCCGCCGAAGAATTGCTGCGCGCGATCGACGTCCTGCTGACCGAGGACCGCACGCGACGAGCGTTGCGCGACGCCGCCGATCGGGCCGCGCACGACGACGCGGCCCTTGCCGACGTACGCCGCCTGTCGGCCGACCGCTCGGCTATCGGTCGGCTTTATCCCGAGGACTGACCATGGACCGTTTCGCCAACGTCTCCGACACGCCCGATTCGCCGGCCAGGCGCTGGGCGGTCATCACACCGTCGAACAGCGCGGATTTGCCGGAATTGCCGAAGGCGTTGCGCTTTAACGTCGGCGGAACGGTCGTCCTGCGCGGGGAAGACGGCAAGGACGTGTCGTTCACGGTCTCGGATGGTGAAACCTTGCCCGTCCGTCCGCTGCGCATTCTCGCGACCGGCACCACCGCAACCGGTATCGTGGCGTTTTACTGATGGCGGCGTTCAGCCTTACCGCGCGGACGCCGGGCGCGATGACAGCGCCTGCGATAGCGCGGGCGTTGCTGTCGCGCGGCAAGACGGATGCGGAGGTCCGTGCAGCGATCAGCCAAGCGTCCGATCTGGTAACAGGATTGGATTCGATCCTTTCACTACCCCGGCCCGTCGTGCGAACCGCGCACATCATCCTGTCGATCGGTCAGAGCAATGGCCCCGGTCGCGAACGCTACGATCCCGCGATCGACACCGAACAGGCGAACATTATCCAGTTTTGCGACATCCGAACGCGCACGTCGACCTATCAGACGCTTCGCGCCAGTGTCTTCCCGCTATACTTCCCCGAAAACAAGATCAGTGAAGGATATGTCAGCCCGATCAATTACGCGGCCAAGGCTGTCGCAGCGACACTACCGGCCGACGATGTTGTATGTATCGTGCCGGCAAACGTCGGGGCAACCTCGCTGCTCAGCGCGTCCGCATACGGGTGGTCGGACGCACCGCACTGGAGCGTCGGCCGCGTTCTCCAGCTAAACGCGATCTCGCAGACCAAGGCGGCTATCAACGCTCTGGTCGCGGCCGGCTACCGGGTCGTCATCCATTCGATCATCGACGCCCAGGGCGAGGCCGATAACCGCGACGTCAGCGCCGCAGACTATCGTGCGGCGAAAATTGCGCAGATGTTCGACTTGCGCGGGCAAATTCCCGGAGCGGACGATGCGCGGATCGTGCTGTCCGGTTTTGTACCGGAGCGTTTGAAGACGCTCGCGACCCTTCAGGACATCGAAGATGCCCGCAAATCGGCCGTCGCGGCACTGACTAACGCCGTTTTCGTTCGAGGCCCCAGCGGCTATCTGCTGAACGACGGCATGGACGTGCATTACAATGCAGCCGGTTCGCGCGTACTTGGCCGCAATATCGGCATGGCGCTGACCGGCATTGCACTGCCGCCGATGGTTACCTTCGTTTCGGACGTGACGGTAGCAGAGGGAACCGGGGCGGCCGGCGCGACGACACTCGTGAAATTGCCGGTCTACCGGTCGGACTATGGTGACGCGGTATCTATTCCCGTCGACGTCGTGCTCGGATCGTTCACGGCGGACGATTTCTCGAACGGTGCCGTCCCCACGAACCTTGTCGCGGCATTCGCGGCCGGCAGCGACAGCACGACGGTTACCGTCCCGATCGCGGCGGACACCATCGCAGAGGGTGCAGAGTCGTTCGCCTTAGCGTTGAGGGCGGCGGCAGGGTATCTGGTCGGTGCGAAGGGTAGCGCCAACGTCATCGTCTCCAACGATGACAGCGGAGGAGCGCCGGTTTGGCTTAGCACGTCGTTCGATGTCCCGAATGGAACGGCGCTCACCGCCCACACGACGCCGAGCGGTCACGCCTTCAGCGGCGGCACGCACATCATCAACGAACGAGGCGCATATTCGACAGGTAGCAGCACGTCGCTGCCCATTTGCGACTGGATACCGCCCGGTGGTGCCTACGGCGTTCGGGTCCCCTTCAATTTCAAAACGACCCCCGGCGGTCAGTTCGTCGTTTGGCGCGTAAAGGACGCCTCGAACTACTATTTTGCGGGCAAGGAGTCCGGCGGGTCCAAATGGGGCTCGTTCAAAATGGTCAACGGATCGCCGTTCAGAATTGCAACCGACGTTCAGCCACCCGATGGGCTTGTCGCCGGCACCTTGGCGACATTGGAAGTACGGCACGCGGCGGACGGCACGTTGACCGTTACCGTCGATGGCTACTCGATCCTTCGAAAGACCGTCGACGGCCAGATCACGAACGATCCGGTCATCGACAACACTTTTACCGCAGGCGGCGTCGGCTTGCGCCAGTCCGGTGCAATGGGTGCAACCGCCGGTACGCATGTGAAGGGCATCGAGACCTTCGCGCTATGAACGGTGAATTCCCGTCGTCGCCGCTGGACCGCGCCCCGGCACGGCAGAAACCAGCGTCAGTCACGTTATCAAGAGACACGTCCGCCGGCCTCACGGCCGAGCGGGGGTGCCGTGCGTCAACACGGCAACCGGCGGGTAGTTGGAACTTCCCCGTCACTAGCGGCCGGCCAGCCGCATCGCCCCGCACCCGCGCGACGGGCGGGGCTCCTGTGAGCAATCTTGTTGATGGAGTCGAATCCTATTCCCGCCCCGACCTTCGGTGGCGGTTCGGCTGGCGAACATGCCGGCTATCTTTTCGATGCGAACCAGCCGGACCGGCCGACCATCGGTTTCGGCGACCCGGCTTTCTATGTCGCGTTACTGGATCGCCGGGAGGCGAACCGGATCATCATCGCCAACCATTACAGCCGCCGCGTCTACAACGGCACGACGCTGCACCTTGGCATCTGGATCGACGGCCGGATGCTGGGCGTCCTGCAATATGGCTACGCCATGAACCCCGCGTCGGCAGGGTCCATCGTACCGGGAACTGCCATGGACGAGTATCTCGAACTGAACCGCATGTGGCTGGACGACATCGCCCCCCGCAACAGCGAAAGCCGCGCGCTGGCGGCGTCGATCCGGTTGATCCGACGCATCCGACCAGCCGTGAAGTGGATACAGAGCTTCGCGGACGAACGCTGCGGCCTGTTCGGGACGGTCTATCAGGCCGCCGGCTTCACCTATCACGGGGAACATCGCGGCATCTTCTGGGAACTGGACGGGGACTGGTTCCACAACACGCTCATGACCGCGCGGGGTCGGCGAGCCGAAGGCCCCCGCGCGGCGCATCTGCTATCCAACCGCGACCGGGCGACAAAACACATTTTGCGCCAGTTCCGGTATCTTCGATTCCTGAAACCTCGCTTCGCACGGGGTTGCCGCTACCCGCCGCTACCGTTCCCGAAGCCGTCATACAGTCACCGCCCGGTATCACCGGGCGAGTGACGTCAGGCGTTGAAGGTTTGCCCCATCTTCGACAGGGTCTCTTCAAGCACGCGATTATACTCGGCGACGTCGCTCACTTTCAGAACGCCCTTCTCGACGAGGACGCCGATCAGAACGCCTACGGCCGTGGTCGCGTACAAGGGGTGGTCGCTCGAAAGCGGTCGTTTCGGGTTATCAGCCATTTTTCTACCTTCCGGATAACGAAATCAACGTACGCATCTGCGGCCAATTCGCTCCCCCCCGCTTGCAACGGGCACTGACGAGATTCATGAGCCGAGCGCGGCCCGTCCAGCGGACGAGCGCGGTTCCCCCGCGTGCGAGGACGGTGCGACCCCGTCGGGCCGCTCCATTTCATCTATTTTTGTCCAACGACGCGGCGTCTCGCAGTTGCCCGAGAACGTCCGACGACGATCTGCGAGATAGGGGGGACAACGAACGCGTTTCCGCCGATTCGTTCGCGGGAAACGACACCGAACTGCGAAATCGATCTGCGAAGTGGACAAAAACCCTGCCAACGCCCCTTTAACGGTGTTGAACGACGGTTTTCCGCCGGTTTCATCCCATCGAATCCCAATCGATCCCGCCCAATCCCGCCGCCCCACGACCACAACCATTAATGTCCATCCACATCAATGCCGTTGCTCCTGCGCGTCGATATAGGCCTCGATCTTGGCGAGCAGCGGCGGGCGCGGCTGCCGCCCGTTGCGCAAATCGCCCACCAGTCGCGGATCGCCCGCCGCGCGCCGGCCGAACAGCGTTTCCGGCGTGCCGGTCGCCTCCAGATGCCGGCTGATCCGCTGCAAAATCGTATGCATCCATACCTCCCGTCTGCCCCTTCGACTCAAATTACGTTCCTGATCTGTTCTTTCAAATCCAACTTGTCTAGGAAAAATCCTATGGCTATGTTTTGACGATGGAATCGAACGACATCCGGTCCGCGATCACGCGGTTGGCGGGGGGGCGGGGCGTCAGCCTGTCCGAGCTTTCGCGCGCGTTGGGCCGTAACCCTGCGTATTTACAGCAATTTATCGAACGTGGTTCGCCGCGACGGTTGGCGGAGGGGGACCGGGCAACGCTCGCCCGCTATCTCGGCGTCGCCGAATCGCTGCTCGGCGGCCCGCCCGAAAACCCGCTGATCGCGATTCCCCGCATCGATGCGGCTGCGTCGGCCGGGCCGGGGGGGCTGGTCGACGATGACCGCGGTGACGGCGCGTTGCGCATCGATGGCGCGTTGCTTCGCCAATTGCGGGTCCGCCCCGACAATGCGTCGATGATCACCGTGGCGGGCGATTCGATGCTGCCGACCCTATCGGACGGCGACGCGATCCTCGTCGATCGCGGCGACCGGCGCGGCGTGTCGGGGGCGATCCATGTCGTGCGTCACGACGGCGTCCTGCTCGTCAAACGCCTCGCCCGCACCCGCGACGGCGTCGAACTGGTCAGCGACAACCCTGCCTACCCGCCGATCGTGCTGACCGCCCCGCCCGATATCATCGGCCGGGTCGTCTGGCTGTCGCGCTCGCTGTAACATTTCCTACAGGCGCAGTATTTGCGAAGGTCGCGGCGTTCCGTGAAGTGTCCGAAATCGAAAAGGCGCCGCGTGTCACCTTATCCGCTGGCAACCCTGCCTAACCCATTGCAAACAGGCCGATCCACCCGCCACACGATCATGACGTAGTGTAACCTTCGCCAACTTTCAGACCTGTTCGCGCCGCCAGATCCACACGGCAATTCCGACCCCTAACGCCAGCCCGACCAGCAACCCGATCGTCGCCTCGCCCAACACCGCGCCGATGATGGCACCGCCCAGCGTGCCGAGCGCGATCGGCATCCCGCCCGCCTTGGGATTCTGCGAAGGTCTGTTCATCGCCGATCTCTGCCACAGTCGCGGCACCCGCGCCACCGCGTCCCGCCCGTACCGTTCCGGCACGGACGCTCGTCCTGCGCCGGGACCGGGCATGGCATGGTAACCATCGTCCCCCGCCGCCACCGCGCTCGGTACGGTTCCGGCACGAACCGTGTTACAGACGGGATCATGCTCGATTCGATCGCCTTGCCGCCCTATATTTCCGACGCATCCGATCTGGCGACGGCGCATGAACTGATCTCCGATTTCGGCACCCGCGCCGCCGACGAAGCCGTTTCGCGTGCCGCCGATGCCCGCGACAACGACAATGTGATCCAGTTCTGTCGCTGGCGACAGGTCGCGCGGCTCGTCACATTGCTCGCGCGGCCCGGCGTTTGGGGCACGATTCACTAAGCTTGGCCCTTGGCGGGGGACGTGCTGCTCCGCTAGGACCATGTCATGTCGAGCTGCCGGCTTGCTGTGCTGTTGAGCGCCGGATGGCTCGCTTTTGCGGGCCCGGCGGCGTTCGCACAGGAAACGTCGCTCGATCCGACCTCGCCGATGGCCGACCTGCCCGATATCGGCGTCGCGTGGCCCGACCTGTCGACTGCTCCCGCCGATCCCGATGCGACCGCCGGACCGCAGCGGGCCGGCGGCGAATTTCGCTATAATTACCGCATCACCGGCATCGATGGCATCAATGCCGATCTGTCTCGACAGCGGTTCAACGAATTGTCGACGCTGCGCGCCAACGAAGGCGACCCCGCCAATGCCGCGCAGATCGATCGCCGCGCCCGCGAAGACGCGCGGCTCCTCGACGAACTGCTCCGCAATGAAGGCTATTTCGACGCGCGCATCGCGACCAGCGTCCGTCCCGAAGGCGACCGGCTGATCGTCTATCTCGAGGTCGAACCCGGCCAGCTCTACCGCTTCGCACAGGTCCGCACCCCCGGCATCGCCGCGGCGGGCGACAAGGCTCCCGACCTGCGCGACGCCTTCGCGGTCAAGCCCGAAACCCCGGTACAGGGCGATACGATCGTCGCCGCACAGGACAAGCTGACCGAAACGATCGGGCGTGAGGGCTTTCCCTTCGCCAAGGTCGGCGAACCCGAAATCACCGTCGACCACGCCACCCGCACCGCGACGCTCGATATCGCCGTCGCGCCGGGTGGCGAGCGTCGCTTCGGCCGGATCGTCACCGCGCCCAACCGCATCTTCGACGGCGACCATGCGCAGGATATCGCCCGGTTCAAACCCGGCGAGACCTATGATTCGACCCTGGTCGACGATCTGCGCCGCGCCATCGTCCAGACCAGCCTCGTCTCGCAGGTCCGCCTGACCCCGGCCGAGGGGACGACGCCCGGCACCGTCGACCTCGACCTCGCCATGGAGCCCGCCCCGCCGCGCACCATCGCCGGCGAACTCGGCTATGGCACCGGCGAAGGCGCGCGGGTCGAGGCGAGCTGGACCCACCGCAACCTGTTCCCGCCCGAAGGGGCGCTGACGCTGCGCGGCGTGCTCGGCACCCTCGAACAGGTCGCGGCGGTGACCTTCCGCCGCAACAATTTCCATGGCCGCGACCGGGTGCTCACCGCGCAGGTCGCCGCGACCCACCTCGTCCGCAACGCCTTCGAAGCGAACACCGTCTCGCTGTCGGCTGGGCTGGAGCGGCAGACCAACATCTTCTTCCAGAAAACCTGGACCTGGTCGCTGGGCGGCGAACTGGTCGCGACCGACGAACGCGACGTGATCGTCGCCACCGGCGAACCCCGCCGCCGCACCTATTTCATCGGCGCGCTGCCCAGCAGCCTGAACTATGACGGATCGGACGATCTGCTAAATCCGACGAAGGGATTTCGGCTGGGCGGCCGCATCAGCCCCGAATTGTCGCTACAGGGACAGGTGTTCGGCTATACCCGAGCCCAGATCGACGCGAGCGTCTATCGCCCGGTCACCGGCCGCGTCGTCCTCGCCGGGCGTACCCGCATCGGCTCGATCCTCGGCGCGCCGCGCGATGCGGTCGCGCCTTCGCGGCGTTTCTATGCCGGTGGCGGCGCATCGGTGCGCGGCTACGGCTTTCAGGATATCGGCCCGCGCGATCCGAACAACGATCCGATCGGCGGCCGCAGCCTCGCCGAATTCTCGCTGGAGGCTCGTGTCCGCGCCTTCGGCAATTTCGGGGTCGTGCCGTTCCTCGACGCAGGCAACATCTATACCTCGACGCTGCCGCGCTTCACCGGCATGCGCTACGGCGCGGGCATCGGGGTGCGCTATTACAGCAACTTCGGCCCGATCCGCATCGACGTCGGCACGCCCGTAAACCCGCAGCGCGGCGACCCGCGCATCGCGGTCTATGTCTCGCTGGGGCAGGCCTTTTGACGGAAGCGGCACCCGAACCCGTCTCCAAACGCCGGATCGGCTGGGGCCGCCGCCTTGCGCAGCTGGTGGCGGCGATCGTCATCGCCATCGCCGGGTTGCTGGTCGCGATCGACACCGGCCCCGGCCACCGGCTGATCGCGAACCGGATCGCGACGCTCAAACCCGCCAACGGCATGCGGTATCGCATCGGGCGGATCGACGGGTCGATCTACAATCGTGCGCGGCTGATCGACGTCCGCATCTATGATCCCAAGGGGCTGGTGCTGCGCGCACCCATCGCCGAACTCGACTGGCGACCATGGGAATTCTGGTCGAACCGGCTGTCGATCACCAGCCTGCACCTCCCGCGGGCGATCCTCGCCAAGCTGCCGCAGCCCGCCCCCACCGGCCGGCGAGGCCCGATCTTGCCCCGCTTCGACATCCGCATCGGCCGGTTGAGCGTCGAGCGGCTCGAACTGGCCAAGGGGGTGACCGGAACCGCGCGGGTCGGTCGCCTCGCCGGACAGGCCGATATCCGCTCGGGCCGGGCGCTGGTCGACCTCGCGCTCGATATCGCCGACAGCGACCGGCTCCGCCTGCACCTCGACAGCGAGCCCGATCGCGACCGGTTCGACGTCGATCTCCGCGCACGCAGCGCCGCCGACGGGTTGCTCGCGACCGCCAGCGGCATCCGCCGTCCGCTGGCGATCGAAGTCGCGGGCGATGGCCGCTGGTCGGCATGGGACGGTCGCGCCGTCGCCGATGCCGGCCGCGCCCGCCTCCTCGACCTGACGCTGGGTGTCCGCGCCGGCCGCTATACGCTGGGCGGGACGCTCGCCCCGTCCGCCTTGTTGCAGGGCAAGCTGCAACGGCTGACCAGCCCGCAGGTCCGCGTCACCGGCAGCGCGACCTTCGCCGATCGCCGTATCGACGGCATGCTCGCCCTGCGCAGCCCGGCGCTGGCGCTGGAAGCCGACGGCATCGTCGATCTCGGCACCAGCGCGTTTCGCGACCTGCGGCTCCGCGCCCGCCTGCTGCGCCCCGCTGCGCTGTTCCCCAACATGACCGGCCGCGACATCGAACTGCGCGCGATCCTCGACGGTGAATTTCCGACCGCGCGCTTCGACTACCGCCTGCGCGCCACCCGGCTCGCCTTCGACCAGACCGGCTTCGAACAAGTCGTCGCGGCCGGGCAGGGGCGTTTCTCGAAGGCACCGGTGATCGTCCCGATCCGGCTGACGGCGGCGCGGGTCACCGGGGTCGGCGATGTCGCCGGCGGCATCCTGCGCAACCTGTCGGTCACCGGCAAGCTGGCGGTCGGCACGCGCACCCTCGTCGGCAACGACCTGATCGTCCGGTCGGACAAGCTGAACGGCCGGATCATGCTGACGCTCGAACTGGCGACCGGGCGGTACGAGGTCGGGATCAGCGGCGCGCTGCAACGCTATCTCATCCCCGGACTCGGGCTGGTCGACGTCCAGACCCGCCTGACCGCCGTCCCCATTCCCGGAGGCGGCACCCGCATCGTCGGGCGGGGGCTGGCGCAGGTCCGCCGGCTCGACAACGGCTTCTTCCGGTCGCTGACCCAAGGGCTGCCGCGCATCGAAACCGGGCTGGAGCGCGGCCGCGACGGCATCTTGTATCTGCGCGGGGCTCGGCTGACCTCGCCCGGCCTGACGCTCACCGGCAACGGCTATCGTCGCCGCGACGGCACCTTCCATTTCGAAGGCAGCGGGCGACAGGCGACCTATGGCCCGGTGCAACTGGTCCTCGACGGCAACATCTCGAAACCCACGCTCGACCTGCGGTTCGCGTCGCCCAACGCGACCCTCGGCCTTGCCGACGTGGTCGCCCATCTCGACCCGACGCCCGACGGCTTCGCCTATCGTGCCGCCGGTGGTTCGCGGCTGGGGCCCTTCACCGCCAATGGTCGCATCCTGCTGCCCAACGGCGGCACCGCGCGCATTGCCGTCGACGCACTTGAGGTCAGCGGCACCCGCGCCAATGGCGCGATCGACATCGTCGAGGACGGCTTTCTGGGGCAATTGAACGTCGATGGCGGCGGCATCACCGGCACCATCGCCTTCCGTCCGCAGGGCAGCGACCAGCGCATCGACATCGTCCTCGACGCCGTCCGTGCCCGGCTGGGCGCCGTGGGTACGGTCCGGCGCGCCCGGCTGGAGGCGGGGATCGTGCTGGCGGAAACCGGCAGCACGCTCGACGCGACCGTCACCGCCCAGGGCTTCCGTCGCGGCCAGTTGTCGATCGCACGGCTGGCCGGCAGTGCGAAGCTGGTCGACGGGGTCGGCGAGGTCCGCGCCGCGATCGCCGGATCGCGCGGCCGTGCCTTCTCGATCCAGAGCGTGACGCAGGTCGCCGCCGACAGCTACACGGTCAATGCCGAAGGGACGCTCGACCGCCGCCCGCTCAAGCTCGAAACCCCGGCGGTGCTGCGACGCGAAGGCGAGGGCTGGCGCCTTGCCCCGACCCGGTTCAGCTTTGCCGGCGGTACCGCCACCGTCGGCGGGGCGTTCGGCGCGGGTGCCAGCGAACTGACCCTCGACGTCGCGCGGATGCCGCTGGCGGTGCTCGACATCGGCTATCCCGGCCTCGGGCTCGGCGGCACCGCATCGGGCAAGATCGCCTATGCGCTGACCGGCGACACGCCCAGCGGCCGGGTCGACATGACGATCCGCGGCCTCAGCCGGTCCGGCCTCGTGCTGTCGTCGACCCCGATCGATGTCGGCATCGCCGCCGTGCTCGACGCCAATCGTGCCGGGATGCGCGCGGTGATGGCCAGCGGCGGCAAGACGATCGGTCGCGCGCAGGCGCGGCTCGCGCCGCTCGGGCAGGGGGACCTCGCCACGCGCATCGCCAACGCGCCGCTGATCGCGCAGCTTCGCTATGGCGGCCCCGCCGATACGCTGTGGCGGCTGACGGGTATCGAATTGTTCGACCTGTCCGGCCCGGTGGCGGTCGGTGCCGACGTGACCGGACGCCTTGCCGACCCCCGCATCCGCGGCGTCCTTCGTTCCAGCGGCGCACGGATCGAAAGCGCGATCACCGGCACCGTCCTGACCGGCGTCGAGGCGCAGGGCCGATTCGACGGGTCGCGGCTGGTCATCGATCGGTTCGCCGCCAGCGACGGACGACAGGGGCGAGTGACCGGCACCGGCGCGTTCGAATTCGCCTCGGTGCGCGGCTTCGGCATCGACCTGTCGCTCAATGCCGAGCGTGCACGGCTCATCAACACCGATTCGATCGGCGCGACCGTCACCGGTCCGATCGCGGTGCGCAGCGACGGCGCGGGCGGCACGATTTCGGGGCAGGTGCGGATGGACGGCAGCCGCTACCGCCTCGGCCGCGCCACCGCCACCGCGCCGCTGCCACGCCTCAAGATCCGCGAGATCAACCGTCCCGATGGCGACGACGAAGCCGCCACCACCGTCGTGCCGTGGAAGCTCGACCTGAAGGCGCGTGCGCCGGGCGGGCTGATCGTTACCGGCCTCGGCCTGACCAGCGAATGGTCGGCCGACCTCGCCATCACCGGGGAGCCGACCAATCCGATCATCAACGGCCGCGCCGATCTGGTCCGCGGCGATTACGAGTTCGCCGGCCGCGAATTCCGCGTCGATCGCGGTGCGTTGCGCTTCAACGGCGAAAGCCCCGCCGACCCCGCGCTCGATATCGTCGCCGCCGCCGACACGCAGGGGCTGAACGCGACGATCCGCGTCGCCGGCACCGCGACACGGCCCGAGATCAGCTTCCAGAGCGTACCGGCCTTGCCCGAGGACGAACTATTGTCACGGCTGTTGTTCGGCACCTCGATCACCAACCTGTCGGCTCCCGAGGCGCTGCAACTCGCGGCCGCCGTCGCCGCGCTCCAGAATGGCGAGGGCGGGCTGAACCCGATCAACGCCGTCCGCCGCGCCGCCGGCCTCGACCGCCTGCGCATCCTGCCCGCCGATCCGCAGACGGGGCAGGGCACCTCGGTCGCCGCCGGAAAATATCTGACCCGGCGTTTCTATGCAGAAATCGTCACCGACGGGCAGGGCTATTCCGCGACCCGCATCGAATTCCAGGTAACCCGCTGGCTGTCGCTCCTCGCCTCGATCTCGACGATCGGCCGCCAGAGCACCAACGTCCGCGTTTCGCGCGATTATTGAGGCGGCCCCCAAAACCCGCTCGGTTCGAGCAGCGTCGAGCGAAGTCGAGAAGCGTTCGTCGAGAACGCCCGCCCCGGATCGCAACGGCGCTTTCCTACACGCCGCGAACGGGTCAGGATGCCCCGCGCTCCTTGACAGGTTCACACCAACCGCCACACCCTCCCGGTGCCGTTCGAAACAACCGGCAGGCGCGCAACACGCACAACACCGCGCAAGTGTGACCTTCGTGACCTTTGGCGGATTTACGCCACCGCGCGCACGGGTACCGATGCATTGTAGAGGCTCTTGCCCGCCTCATCGCGCAGGTCGAACGACAGCAGGTCGCCCGCCACCTGCACCATGCCGAAGCCGGCGGCGGCGCGGCAGAAGCGGGTGCCTTCGACCGCCTGCACCGGGCGGGCCTCCATGCCGCCGCCGCACTGGATCATGTCGATCCCGTCACGGCGAATATGCTGCAGATCATGGTCGTGGCCGGCGATATACGCCTGCACGCCGTGCCGGTTCAGGATCGGCAGCACCTGCGCGATGATCTCCGGCTGGTCGCCATGGCCGCTGCCGCCCGACCGGATCGGATGATGGCCGGTGACCAGCTTCCACTTCGCCCGCGACTGCGACAGCGCATGGTCCAGCCACGCCAGCTGCTGCTTCGTGTCCTGCGACAGGGTATTGCGGCCGATCGGCTTGTCGGCATCGGCGCGATAGCGTTCGACGAAGGGCGACGTGTCGATCGCGAACAGGTCGGCGTCGGCCCGCGTCAGCGCGGCATCGGCGACCTGATAATAGCGCGCCGGCATCCGCCACCGCGCGCTGCGCGCCGCATAGTCGATCTGCGCCTGCGGATTGCCGCGATAGTCGTGATTACCGAGCAGCGCATACCACGGCACCTGCAACGCCGGATGGGTATAGACCCCTTCGAACACCGACTGCCACAGCGGGTCGTCGACCGACGCCACCCCGTCGCTGTAGAAATTGTCACCGATCGCCAGCACGAAGTCGCTCCGCGCCGCCGCCGCCGCCCGCCCCATCGCCGCCGCGACATGATGCTGTTCGGGCGTGTCGCGGCCCCAGTCGCCCAGGACGGCGAAGGTACAGCCGCCCCGCTGCTCCTCGCGCGCCGCCGCCGGCGGCACCGTCAGCCCCGCCGCGCCAACGGCGAACCCGCCCAGCAACGTCCGGCGATTGAGAAGGATGGTCATGGGCGCGGTGTTCCTGATGGCAAGCGGGTGTCGTGGCTTGAGCATGGCGATGTGACGATCGTGTGGCGGTGAAGGTATCGCTACGGTGGGTCGTCGCACCCGCCTGCACGATCAGGATGTAACCTGTGATGCCGGCTCGGGTCCACCTTGGCAGGCGCGACGGGCCGTTAGCGCGAAATGCCGGCTTCCGCTGAAACGACGCCGGTAGTGGCCAGTGCCCCACTCACCCGTCACCCCGGGCTCGACCCGGGGTGACGCTTCTTCTCCGCCGCGGGTGAAAAGGCGGGACCTCGGATCAAGTCGAGACTTCCGCAAAAGTCGCAGGCTTCGGCGAAACACGCCGTACTGCAGCGCAGGCAGGGGTCCAGAGCCAAGCAAAACAACGACGTGCGCTTGGGACTCTCCCCCCTCGCGGCGGTACGGCAGGGGGATCCGTACTACCGCAAAGGTCCCGATCAAATCCGGGGGGGGGACGGCGATGGCGTTGGCTTTTCCCCGCGCAATGCAGCCCAACCACAGCAGCAATCGCCCGATCCACCCCCAAAGGAAAAGGCGCCGGGATCACTCCCGACGCCTTCCCAATCCAGCGCGACGTGGCAAAGCCACGTCGTCGGCCCTCGACGAGCGAGGCCGGCCGACAGCGCGGATGCGCCCATTGGGCGCACCGGCGCGGTCGTCGCCGCGCCTTACGCGCTGTAGTACATATCATACTCGACCGGGCTCGGGGTCATTTCCCACCGCGCCACTTCGCCATACTTGATCTCGACATAGGCCTCGATCTGATCCTTCGAGAACACGTCGCCCTTCAGCAGGAAGTCATGGTCGGCGGTCAGCGCCTCGAGGGCCTCGCGCAGCGACGCGCAGACGGTCGGGACCTGCGCGAGTTCCGCCGGCGGCAGGTCGTACAGGTTCTTGTCCATCGCCTCGCCCGGATGGAGCTTGTTCTGGATACCGTCGAGGCCGGCCATCATCAGCGCCGCATAAGCGAGATACGGGTTGGCCATCGCGTCGGGGAAGCGGATTTCGACGCGCTTCGCCTTGGGACCAGTGCCGTACGGGATGCGGCACGACGCCGACCGGTTGCGCGCCGAATAGGCGAGCAGCACCGGCGCCTCATAGCCCGGGACCAGACGCTTGTAGCTGTTGGTCGACGGGTTGGTGAACGCGTTCAGCGCCTTGGCATGCTTGATGACGCCGCCGATGAAATACAGGCACATGTCCGATAGCCCGGCATAACCGTCGCCGGCGAACAGCGGGGTCTTGCCGTTCCAGATCGAGAAGTGCGTATGCATCCCCGAACCGTTATCTTCCTTGATCGGCTTCGGCATGAACGTCGCGGTCTTGCCATAGGCGTGCGCGACCTGATGCACGACATACTTGTAGATCTGCATGCGATCGGCGGTCGTGGTCAGCGTGCCGAAGGTCAGGCCCAGCTCGTGCTGCGCAGCGGCGACTTCGTGGTGATGCTTGTCGCAGGGCAGGCCCATTTCGATCATCGTCGAAACCATCTCGCCACGGATGTCGACGGCGCTGTCGACCGGCGCGACCGGGAAGTAGCCGCCCTTGGCGCGCGGGCGGTGGCCCATGTTGCCGGCTTCATATTCGCGGCCCGAATTGCCCGGCAGCTCGATGTCGTCGATCTTGTAATAGCTGGTCGAATAGCTGTTTTCGAACCGGACGTCGTCGAACATGAAGAATTCGGCTTCCGGCCCGACATAGACGGTGTCGCCGATGCCGGTGGTCTTCAGATAGGCCTCGGCGCGCTTCGCGGTCGAGCGCGGGTCGCGGGCATAGAGTTCGCCGGTCACCGGATCGACCACGTCGCAGAACACGACCAGCATCGGCGTCGCCGAGAACGGGTCGGTATAGACCGCATCCAGATCGGGGCGCAGCGTCATGTCCGACTCGTTGATCGCCTTCCAGCCCTCGATCGAGCTGCCGTCGAACATCAGGCCGTCGGTGAACTCGTCTTCACCCAGCAGCGACGCGACCATGGTCAGGTGCTGCCATTTGCCCTTGGGATCGGTGAAGCGCAGGTCGACCCACTCGATCTCTTCTTCCTTGATCCGCTTCAGGATGGTGCTGGCGGTAGTAGCCATCGGAAACTGCCCTTTCTGGATGAAACTCCACGTTCCGGCGCAATCAATCGCCCCGGCACGCCCCATGATTCGAAATAATGCTGCGTTGCGTCAGATCGCGTCGTCGTTGCGCTCACCGGTGCGGATGCGCAAGGCGGTCTCGACCGGAATGACGAAAATCTTTCCGTCGCCGATCCGGCCGGTCTGTGCCGCGGCCGCGATCGCCTCGACCACCCGCTCGGCAAGGCCGTCCTCGACCACGACTTCCAGCTTCACCTTCGGCAGGAAGTCGACGACATATTCCGCGCCGCGATACAGTTCGGTATGGCCCTTCTGCCGGCCGAACCCCTTGGCTTCGGTCACGGTGATGCCGCTTACGCCTACTTCGTGCAGCGCCTCTTTCACCTCATCCAGCTTGAACGGCTTGATGATGGCCTCGATCTTCTTCATGCGCCCTGCCGATCCCCTCGGACGTGACGACCCGGACGGGTCGTTATCATCTCGTTAAACAATTACCGTGCCAAACGGCGATTCGCCTTGGATACGATCATCGGGGATTTGGCCGGGACTGTCGATATTGCCCGGCTAAGGGGCAGGGTGCCGGTTTTTCGGGCAGTTTGCGTCATTCCCCGATAGGGGGCTGAACTCAAAGATAGGGCGGCTTGGTGAACCCCTTGGGGCTGAGCGTGAAGATCTCGCAGCCATCCTCGGTGATCCCGATCGAATGCTCGAACTGCGCCGACAGCGACCGGTCGCGGGTCACCGCCGTCCAGCCATCGTCGAGCATCTTCACGTCGGGCCGACCGATATTGATCATCGGCTCGATCGTGAAGAACATGCCGGGCCGCAATTCGGGGCCGGTACCGGGACGACCGGCATGGATCACTTCCGGCGCGTCATGGAACAACCGCCCGAGGCCATGCCCGCAGAAATCGCGGACGACGCCATAGCGATGCGATTCGGCATGGCGCTGGATCGCGTTTGCCACATCGCCCATGCGGTTGCCGGGTTTGGCATGGTCGATGCCGATCATCAGGCATTCATAGGTCACATCGACCAGCTTGCGCGCCTTGATCGGGACATTGCCGACCAGATAGGTACGGCTGCTGTCGCCATGCCAGCCGTCCAGCAGGGGCGTCACGTCGATATTGGCGATGTCGCCGTCCTTCAGTGTCCGGTCGGACGGGATGCCGTGGCAGACGACATGATTGATCGAGATGCAGGTCGAATGGGCATAGCCGCGATAGCCGAGCGTCGCCGGCACCGCACCGCCCTCCCGCATCAGGCGAAAGATGATCGCGTCCAGTTCGGCGGTCGTGACGCCGGGCACGACATGCGGCGTGATTTCGTCGAGGATATGCGCGGCCAGCCGTCCGGCGCGGCGCATCCCTTCGAACCCGGCGGCATCGTGCAGCTTGATCGCGCCGGTCCGGGCCAGCGGCATGTCGGTGGTGACGGTCTGATATTCGGTCATAACCTGCATATAAGCGAGGAAGTGGTGCTAGGCGAGGGCGGGGCGTCACGCTATGTCCGCGGCCATGACCGACCGTATCTGGACCGCCGCATTGATCGTCATCGGTGACGAAATCCTCTCCGGCCGGACGCAGGACAAGAATATCGCCCAGCTGGCCGCATGGCTGAACGTGCAGGGCATTCGGCTGGGCGAGGTCCGCGTCGTCGCCGATCGCGAGGAAGCGATTGTCGAGGCGGTCAACATCCTGCGCGCGCGCAACGACTATGTCTTCACCACCGGCGGTATCGGCCCGACCCATGACGACATCACCGTCGATTCGATCGCGGCGGCGCTGGGCGTGCCGGTGATCGTCCATCCCAAGGCGCGGGCGATCCTCGAATCCTATTACGAGACGCGCGGCGGACTGACCGATGCCCGGCTGCGCATGGCGCGGGTGCCGGAGGGCGGCGAGCTGATCGAAAACCGGATGTCGGGCGCGCCGGGCATCCGCATCGGCAACATCTTCATCATGGCGGGCGTGCCCCATATCGCCGCAGCGATGCTCGACAGCTTGACGGGTACGCTGGAGGGTGGCCTGCCGGTAGTGTCGGCGACGCTCGGCTGCTGGGTCGGTGAGAGCGAGGTCGCCGACATCCTTGGCGAGGTCGAACGCGCGCACGATGGTGTAGCGATCGGCAGCTATCCGTTTTTCCGCGAAGGTCGCACCGGTGCCAATTTCGTCGTGCGCGCCACCGACACGGCGGTCGTCGACGCCTGTATCGCCGACTTGGCCGACCGCCTGCGGGCGACGGGGCGGGAACCGGTGACCGGCGGGATCTGACGCAAGCCCGGTTGCAACGTGCCGGTCCGGTTGATATGTCGGACTAATAATCAATCAGGAGAGCGACGTTGGCTAACGCCCCGACCCGCATCGCGTTGGCCGGTATCGGCAAGATCGCGCGCGACCAGCATATCCCGCATATTGCCGCCAGCCCCGATTTCGAACTGGTCGCGGCCGTCACCGGCCATAGCGCGCCCGACGGTGTGCCGGGGTTCGGGACGATCGCCGACATGATGGCCGCCGTCCCCGATGTGCAGGCGATTTCGATCTGCACGCCGCCACGCGGTCGTTTGTCGCTGATCCAGCAGGCGCTCGACCACGGCCTCGACGTCATGATCGAAAAGCCGCCGGCCGCGACGCTGTCCGAGGCGCAGGCCTTTGCCCGCGCCGCCGACGCCGCCGGCAAGGTGCTGTTCGCGACGTGGCATTCGCGCGAAGCCGCCGCCGTCGAGCCGGCGCGCGCGTGGTTGGCGGAGCGCAATATCCGCCGCGTCGAGGTGAACTGGAAGGAAGACGTCCGCGTCTGGCATCCCGGACAGGCATGGATCTGGGAGCCGGGCATCGGCGTGTTCGATCCGGGGATCAACGCGCTGTCGGTCATCACCCGCATCCTGCCGCGTCCGCTGCTGCTCGATACTGCCGAACTGCGCTTCCCATCGAACCGCGACGCGCCGATCGCCGCCGATCTCGACTTCACCGACACCGCCGGGGTGCCGGTGCGCGTCGAATTCGACTTCGATCAGACCGGGCCGCAAACCTGGGACATCGATGTCGAAACGGATAACGGCCATCTGAAGCTATCGATGGGCGCATCGCAAATGGCGGTCGACGGGGTTGCGGTCGATGTCGGCGACGAAGCCGAATATGCGCGGCTGTATCGCCGCTTCGCCGAATGCCTGCGTGACCGGGTTAGTGACGTCGACCTGTCGCCGTTCGTCCATGTCAACGACGCGTTCCTGCTGGGACGTCGCACGACCGTCGGTGAATTCAGCGAATAGCTGTTCAGGCCAACAGTCCATCGTCACCCGGACTTGATCGGGACTTCTGCGAAAGTCGCAAGCTTCGCCAAAAGCGCACCGTACCCCCGCGTAGGCGGGGGTCCAGAGCCAAGCAGAACAACGGCTAGCGCTGGGAACCCTAGACCCCCGCCTGCGCGGGGTACGCCAAAGGGCCAGAAATCAGTACTTTCGTAGAGGTCTCGATTAAGTCCCGGGTGACGGTACCAGCGACACCGATGCGCCCATCGCCGCCGCGATCGCGTCCCGCGCCCGCGCGGCCACCGCCTTGCGTCCCAGACCCGCCGGATCGAAGGCCGGCAGGAAATGGATGGTCAGGCCGATCTGCCCCGACCGCGCAAGGACCCGCGCCGCATTCGCCGTCCCCGCTTCGTCCCCGACCCACGCCACATCGCGTGCGTCGCCGTAATCGAGATAGACCGGCTGTACGCGCAAGCCCGGCGGCGGCGGATCGATCGCGCCGAGCAGCGCCGCCTTGAACGGCAGCAATTCCCCCGGTCGTGCGGTCGTGCCCTCCGGAAACACCGTCACCGGATGATCGGCGAGCAGCGCCTGCCGCAGCGTATCGATCTGCCGCGCCACGCCCAGCCGGTCGCCGCGATCGACGAACAGCGTATGGTTGAGCGTACACAGCCATCCGACAAGTGGCGCATCGCGCAATTCGCCCTTGGCGACGAACGCGCTGCCGCTGGCTCCGGCGATGGCGAGGATGTCGATCCAGTTCTGATGGTTGGCAAGGTACAGCACGTCGCGCGTGACCGGCGTGCCGACCACCGTCGTCCGTACCCCGACCGCCCGTGCCAATGCGCCCAGAAACCGCGGCGGCCAGGGGGATCGCAGCCGGACCAGTCGCCACAATCCGTGCAGAAGCAGATAGCGCAGCAGCGTCGCGAGCATCGCCGCCGCACGCACCGTCAATCGCAGGCGCGCACCAAGCGGCATCGGATCAGCCCTTGCGTTCGAGGCTGACGCCGTAGAGTTCCATGCGGTGATCGACGAGGCGGAAGCCAAGCCGTTCGGCGATCTGCTTCTGCAACAATTCCAGTTCAGGATCGACGAACTCGATTACCCGGCCGCTTTCGACATCGATCAGATGGTCGTGATGCGCCTCTGGGGCAGGTTCATAGCGGGCGCGCCCGTCGCCGAAATCATGCCGATCGAGAATGCCGGCCTCTTCGAACAGGCGGACCGTGCGATAGACCGTGGCGATCGAGATACCCGGATCGATCGCCGATGCGCGCTCATACACTTTTTCGACATCGGGATGGTCATCGGCTTCGGACAGGACGCGCGCGATCACGCGGCGTTGTTCGGTGATGCGCAGCCCTTTTTGGTGGCAAAGTGCTTCTAGGTCGATCTTGCGGGGCATGCGGTCCTGTACGTCCTGAGGATATGGTCCGACACTAACGCGCCCTGCCGCCGAACGAAAGCCGCTAAGTGGCGCGGGTACCGCCATCGATGCGAGCCGACGCCGGCACCCGCACCGTCAACGGACGCGGCGCTGGGTGCCCAGACCGATCTTCTTGGCCAGCGTCCGGCGCTGTTCGGCATAATTGGGGGCGACCATCGGATAGTCGGCGGGCAGGTTCCACTTGGCGCGATACTGTTCGGGCGTCAGATTGTAATGCGTCATCAGGTGACGCTTGAGCATCTTGAGCTTCCGCCCATCCTCGAGACATACGATATAGTCGGGCTTCACCGACGACCGCACCGGCACCGCCGGTTCGGCGGGCGGGGCGGCGGGTTCGGCCGGCGTGCCCAGATCGTTCAACGCGTCATGTACGCTGCGGATCAGGACGGCGATATCGCCGACCTCGACATGATTATTCCCGACATGGGCGGCCACGATATCCGCCGTCAGGGTAATGAGCGTGTCGTCGCGCTCCGCAAGAATGGTCATGCTCTTCCCTCGTTACACGACCGCACCGGCGGCCGCCGTTGCTATCGGACCAGAATGGGGGCGGTGCAACAATATTCCCGGCTTTTTTAGAATATCGCCGACGTCATTCGACCCGTATCGGCGTCGCTGCCGGAACGGGCGCGGGAAACGACCGGACATAGGTATGGGCATCGAAACGCTCGCCGCTGCGCCCGGCATAATAGTTGCGGCGCTCCCCGCATTTGACGAACCCGGCATTGGTGTAGAGCCGGGTCGCGTCATTGCCCGCCCGCATTTCGAGGCACAGACGCGCGGCACCCCGCACCTGCGCATCGGCCATCGCACGTTGCAGCAGCGCCCGCCCGATGCCGCGTCCGCGCTCCTCTGGCTGTACCGCCAGCAGCAGCAGTTCGGCATCGTCGGCGACCGCGCGGGTCAGTGCGAAGCCGATCACCGGCCCCGTCTCCCTTGCCAGGGTCAGCCAGACGCCCGGCAGCGACAACATGCCCAGGCATTGCGACGGGGTCCAAGCCTCTCCGAAACGCGGATCGAATGCTGCCCGCATCACCCGGTCGACCGAGTTGATATCGGCGGCGGTTCCGGTCGCCAGCGCGATGTCGCTACGGACGTCGCTCATGCGCGCGCACTCGGCACCGCATCGGGCGCGCGACCATAGAGCGGGGCGGGGGGCAGGCTGCGCTGATCGACGCTCAGCAAGACCGCATCGGCGGCGTCGGGCAGGCGGTCGCAATCGGGCAGGGCGGGGTCGGCCGTGCGGAGCCGGGCAAGGCCCTGACCGACGACGCGCCGTCCCCGCAACGCCGCGACTGCATCGGCGGGCTTGCGTGACACGGCTGGCCCATCGGCGACGAGCGCCCCGTCGAACCCCTGTTGGAACACCTCGCCATGGCCGCCGTCGAGCACTGCGACGATCGCTTCGCCCGGGTGTTCGGACAGTGCGGCGGCGGCGATCGACGCCAGCGACGAATATCCGTGCACCGGCACGCCCCAGCCGATGCCGAGCCCGCGTGCCGCCGCCAGCCCGACCCGGACGCCGGTAAAGCTGCCCGGCCCGCAATCGACGAGGATCGCATCGGCCCGACCTTGTTCGGGCAGGGCGGCGATCATCGGCACCAACCGCTCGGCATGACCGCGCCCGACGACGACATGATTGCGGGCGATCACCACGCCGTCGTCGATCAACGCGACCGAACAGGCGGCAGTGGCGGTTTCGATGACGAGCGTTCGCACGTGGTGGTCAGACGACCCGGTTGAACTTGGCGAAATCCGGACGCGGCGAACGCGGATACAGCGTCTCGCGGTCGCCATAGCCCAGCGTGGTGATGAAATTGGCATGGACCGCCGGCGTGTCGGCGAAAAACGCCTTGTCGACCGCGCCGGCATCGAAGCCCGACATCGGTCCGGTA
Organism: Sphingomonas sp. Leaf5; assembly: GCF_001421155.1. Taxonomy (NCBI): domain Bacteria; kingdom Pseudomonadati; phylum Pseudomonadota; class Alphaproteobacteria; order Sphingomonadales; family Sphingomonadaceae; genus Sphingomonas; species Sphingomonas sp. Leaf5. Next base: position 619,046 of record NZ_LMJZ01000001.1, read on the forward strand.
TCGAGGCCCAGCGCGCGCGCCGCGAGGATCAGATACGCGCCCTGCAACGATGAATTGCGGAACGCCGATGCCTGTCGCAGGTCGGCTTTGCCGTCGAACCACGCCTTGGCGTCGGCATGTGGGAACAGCTCGGGCAGGTGCTCGTGGAATTCGGTGTCCATGCCGATGATCGCGGTCACCGGTGCGGCGCGGATCTTGTCGGGGTTGGTACCGGTGGCACAGGCCGCCAGCTTTTCCTTGGACTCGGTCGACGTGCACCACAGGATCCGTGCCGGTAGCTGGTTGGCGCTGGTCGGACCCCATTTCATCAGGTCCCAGATCGCGGCCAGATCGGCTTCGGCCACCGGCTGGTCGGTATAATGATTGAACGTGCGCGCGCTGCGGAACAGCGTGTCGAGCGCCTGATCATCGAGCTTTGGCATCAGACTGCACGAACCTCCGTGACTTCGGGAACATAATATTTGAGCAACTGCTCGATCCCGTTCTTCAGCGTCGCGCTGGAGGACGGGCAGCCCGAACAGGCCCCCTGCAACTGCAGATAGACCTTGCCCTGATCGAACCCGCGATAGACGATGTCGCCGCCGTCATTGGCGACCGCCGGGCGGACGCGGGTCTCGATCAGTTCCTTGATCTGTTCGACGATGTCGGCATCGGCGGGATCGTCGGTGAAGCTAGGCTCGTCGGACGCGACCGAAAAGCCTGCGCTGCCCGTCGGGTTGAACAACGGCATCCGCCCGCCGAAGTGATCCAGCATCAACGCCAGCACGTCGGGTTTCAGGTCGGCCCATTCGCTGCCCGGTGCCTTGGTCACCGACACGAAATCGCGGCCGAAGAACACGCCGACGACATCGCCCAGCGCGAACAGCTGCGTGGCGAGCGGCGACGCCTCGGCCTCTTCGGGACTGGCGAAATCGCGGGTGCCCGCGTCCATCACGACCTGCCCGGGCAGGAATTTCAGCGTCGCCGGATTGGGCGTCGATTCCGTTTCGATCAACATGCCGCCCATTTGGCGACCGGCGGACGGGGGATCAAGGGCGTACCGCGAAACGCTGCGTTCACGGTTGCCACCGCGCGTTGCCTCGATTGTTACGCTCCTGTACGACCCCGGCAACGACAAAAGGGGACAGTGCCGGTGATCGAGACGCATTTGGCGAAATTGCGCGCGCGCGACACGATCTCGGCGGAAGAAGAGCGGGTTATCTATGACTCGCTCGGCGAGGTGCGGTCGCTGGCGGCGCATCATACCTGCATCCATGCCGGCGAACGTCTGCACTCCAGCACGCTGCTGCTCGAAGGATTGATGTGCCGGTACAAGGATTTGCCGGGTGGCGAGCGGCAGATCACCGAACTGCACGTCGCCGGCGACTTTCTCGACCTGCACAGCTTCTCGCTCAAGCAGCTCGACCATAATGTCATGACGCTGACGCCGTGCCGCGTCGTGCTGGTCCCCCATGCCAAGCTGAAGGACATCACCGAAACCCAGCCGCATCTGGCGCGGGTCTACTGGTTCCTGACCGCGCTCGACGCCGCGATCCACCGCGAATGGGAATTGTCGCTCGGCAGGCGCAACGCGATCCAGCGCATCGCCCATCTGATCTGCGAACTTCATGTCCGGCTGACGTTGATCGCGCAGGCCGACGACACCGGCTTCGCCCTGCCGCTGACTCAGGCCGACCTGTCCGACTGTACCGGGCTGACCCCGGTGCACGTGAACCGCACGCTGCGTGAATTGCGCGAACGCGGGCTGGTCGACCTGCGCGGCAAACGCGTGACAATCAATGATCTGCCCGGCCTGAAGGCGACCGCCGAGTTCGACGATTCGTATTTGTATCTCCGGCGCGAGGATCGCTGACGGCAAGCTGACCCGAAGCTGAACCGGGCGACCCGAACAGCTTTATCTTTCGCGTCGTGTGTCGATACTGGTCGGGGCGTTGCAACGACGCTACACCTCGACGCATGGTATCTTCGTTCCGTCTGGCCACGGGCGCGTTCACGACCCTGGCCCTGATCGCCGCGCCGCTTGCGGCGCAGACCCCTCCCGCATCGCCGGCACCGGTCCGCCAGCTTCCCCCGCTCGAACCGGTGGCGCAGGGACCCGACACCCCGTGGCTGTTCAAGGGCAGCGACATTCCGCCCGACCGGACATGGACGTACGGCGTCCTGTCCAACGGCCTGAAATATGCCGTGCGCAAGAACGGCGTACCGCCGGGGCAGGTGGCGATCCGGGTCGCGATCGGTGCGGGATCGCTGATGGAAACCGACGGCGAACGCGGCTTCGCCCATCTGATCGAGCATTTGTCGTTCCGCGGTTCGGTCCACGTCCCCGACGGCGAATCGAAACGGGTGTGGCAGCGTCTGGGCGTCACCTTCGGGTCGGACAGCAACGCGTCGACCAGCTTTACCCAGACCGTCTACAAGCTCGACCTGCCGTCCGCGACGCCGACCGGCCTCGATGAAAGCATGAAGATCCTGTCGGGGATGATGACCGAACCGACGCTTAGCCAGGCGGCGCTCGATGCCGAGCGCCCGGTCGTCCTGTCCGAACAGCGCGAGCAGCCCGGGCCGCAGGTGCGGCTGGGCGACGCGACCCGCGCACTGTTCTTCGCGGGACAGCCAATCGCCGACCGTTCGCCGATCGGCAACGTCGAAACGCTGCAATCCGCCACCGCCGCCAGCGTGAAGGCGTTCCACGACCGCTGGTACCGGCCCGACCGGGCGATCGTCGTCATCGCCGGCGACGCCGATCCCGCGATCCTCGAAGCGATGGTCAAGAAGCATTTTTCCGCATGGGGCGGCACCGGTCCGGCCCCCGCCGAACCGAAATTCGGATCACCGAAGGCCAACGAACCGGTCGCGGCGACGGTCAGCGAACCGACCATCCCGACGCTGTTGCAAATGGCGGTGCTGCGGCCGTGGACCGTTGGCGACGATACGATCCTGTTCAATCAGGAGCGGATGATCGACCAGATCGCACTGCGCATCCTCAACCGGCGGCTGGAGAGCCGGGCGCGCAGCGGGGGGAGTTTCATCTCCGCCGGTGCCAATCTCGACGACGTATCGCGGTCGGCGAACATCACGCAGGTGTCGATCCTGCCGCTGGGCGACGACTGGGCGGCGGCGCTGCGCGACGTTCGGCAGGCGATCGCCGACGCCATTCGCACCGCCCCGACCCAGGCCGAGATCGACCGCGAGGTCGCCGAAATCCGCGCCGGTATGGAAAACGAGGTCCGCACCGCACCGGTGACGGCGGGGGCGTTGCTGGCCGACAATCTGATCGCCGCGACCGACATTCGCGAAACGGTCGCCGGGCCGGAAACGTCGCTGCGCATCTTCGAGGGCGCGGTCACCAGGAAGTTCTTCACCCCCGCCCGCGTGCAGGCAGCGGCGAAGAAGGTGTTCGAGGGCACCGCGACTCGCGCGCTGGTCAACACCCGCACCCCCGATCCGACGACGCAGGCGAAGCTGACCGCCGCGCTGACCGAAAAGGTCGCCGGCACCGCCGCGCGGCGTAGCGGACAGGCCGCGATCGGGTTCGACCGGCTCGGCTCCTTCGGCAAGCCCGGCACGATCACCACGCGCAGCATGGCGCTGCCCGACCCCCCGGTCGAGCGCGTCGATTTCGCCAATGGATCGTCGCTGCTGCTGTTCCCCAATGAATCGGAGACGGGCAAGGTCTATGTCCGCGTCCGATTCGGCCGGGGGTTGAACGCGCTGCCGACCGATCGCCGCACCCCGGCCTTCGCCGCCGATCTTGCGCTGGTCGCCTCGGGCATCCAGACGCCGAAGGGCGTGTTGGGGCAGGAGGAACTCGACCGGCTGACCGGCGGGCGGCAGATGGGATTGTCGTTCGGCATCGACGACGACGCGTTCATCCTTGCCGGCACCACCACCGCCGCCGACCTTTCCGATCAGTTGAAGCTGATCGCCGCCAAGCTGCAATCGCCGGCATGGGACCCCAAGCCGGTGGCACGGGCGCGCGCGGTGATGCTGGCCAGCTACGACGCGCTCGGCGCTTCGCCCGACGGCGTCATGGGTCGCGATCTCGAAGGACTGCTGCACGCTGGCGACGCGCGCTGGGTCAGCCCCGACCGCAAGGATATCGAGGCGCTGACCCCGGCCAGCTTCAAGGCGTTCTGGCAGCCGCTGCTCGCCACCGGCCCGGTCGAGGTGCAGGTGTTCGGCGACGTGCCGCAACAGGCGGCGATAGACGCGGTCGCGGCGACGATCGGGGCGATGGCGAAGCGCACGGCGGAAACCACCCCGCCGCCGCCGGTCCGCTTTCCCGCGCATGTCGCGCAACCGGTGACGCGCACCCATGGCGGCCAGCCCAATCAGGCGGCGGCGGCGATCGCCTGGCCGACCGGCGGCGGCAGCGCCGGCCTGACCGAAAGCCGCAAGCTGGAAGTGCTGGCCGCGGTGTTCCGCGACCGGCTGCTCGACCGGCTGCGCAGCCAGGCGGGGGTCAGCTATTCGCCGAACGTCGACAATAACTGGCCGGTCGGCCTGCCCGGCGGCGGGCGGATCATGGCGATCGGTCTGGTGCCGCCCGATCGCACCGGCTTCTTCTTCGACCTCGCCCGCGAACTCGCCGCCGATCTGGTCAGGACGCCGGTCCCCGCCGACGAACTCGACCGCGCCAAGCTGCCGGTGATCCAGTTGATCGCCCGTATGTCGAGCGGCAACATGTTCTGGATGAACCAGACGCAGGGCGGCACGGTCGACCCGGCGCGGCTGGCGGCGATCCCCGGCATCATCAACGACATTCGCGGCACTACGCCCGAGGAGTTGCAGGCGCTGGCAGCGAAATATCTGGTGCCGTCGAAGGACTGGTCGATGCAGGTCCTGCCCGAGAAGAAATAAAAATCCTCCCCGGCACGGAGCATCGGGTCGGATCGTCCCCCGGACGATCCTTGACCATGCGGGGCATGGTCAACCCGATGCTGGGGACCGCCGCGAAGCGGTGGTGGAGGGGGGTGTCAACGGACGCTCCCCCCTCGAAAGAAGAACCGGTTCACGGGAAGGCGCAAAGAAGAATGGGTTCACGCGGAGGCGCGGAGACGCGGAGGAGTTGCTTCCGTTGCTCGATCAACCGCGTCAGCGGCCTCGGCACTTCGCTGTCCCGTCGCGCACGGTCTCCCGATCGGGAAAGGGCCGCCAAGGTCACAGCCTCTCCGCGCCTCCGCGCCTACGCGCGAACCAATCCTTCTTCTTAAACAGCCGTCGCCCGCATCCGAACCGGCGCGCCGGCCATCACCGCCAACCCCCAGATCGCAAACCCGCCCAACGCCAGCGCCGCGCCGACCAACCCGGTCGACGTCCAGCCATAGCCCGCCGCGATCGCCAGCCCGCCGGCCCATGGCCCGATCGCATTGGCGGTATTAAACGCCGAATGGTTGAGCGATGCGGCAAGGCTCTGACCGTGTTCGGCAATGTCCATCAACCGCGTCTGGAGCACGGTGCCGAGCGCACCGCCGATCCCGATCAGAAACACGATCATCAGCATCGACCACAGCTGCCCCGCCGCCAGCGGATAGAGCGCCAGCGTCGCCGCGCTCCACAGCAGCAGTGCGCCGGCGGTCGGCATCAATGCCCGGTCGGCGAAACGCGGCACGACCAGATTGCCGACGGTCATGCCGATGCCGAACACGGCCAGCACCACCGGCACCATCGCCGCGCCCGCACCGGTCACCTCGATCAGCGTGGAGGCGAGATAGGTATAGACCGCGAACATGCCGCCGAACCCGATCGCGCCGATGCCGAGCGTCAGCCACAACTGGCCCGATCGCAGGACATTCAGTTCGGCAAGCGGGCTAGCCGACCGGTCGGGCCGATCGCGCGGCGCGACCCACGCGACCATCGCCATCGTCGCCGCGGCCAGCACCGCCACGACCCCGAAGCCCCAGCGCCACCCGATCGCCTGTCCCAGCGCATTGGCCAGCGGCACCCCGACGATCGTCGCGGTCGTCAGCCCGAGCATGACCCGCCCGATCGCCTGCGTCCGCTTCTCCGCCGGCACCAGCGAGGCCGCGACCAGCGCCGCGATCCCGAAATAGGCTCCATGCGGCAACCCGCTGAAAAACCGCGCAACCAACATCGCTTCATAGGTCGGGGCGAGCGCGCTCGCCGCATTGGCGACCCCGAAACATGCCATCAGCGCGATCAGCACCGTCCGTCGCGCCATCCGCGCGGTCAGCACCGCCAGCAGCGGCGCGCCGACCACGACGCCCAGCGCATAGGCGCTGATGACGTGCCCTGCCGTCGGTTCGTCGATGCTTAGTCCCGGCGCGAAGAACGGCACGAGGCTCATCGTCGCGAACTCGGTCGTCCCGATCGCGAAACCGCCGAGCGCGAGCGCGAGATGAACGAGGGCAGGGTTACGGGTCGGGGTCACGGTCACGCTCCTTGCTGCGATGCAGCATTCGAAGCGGTCATATGGGAGGAACGGTCGGGGGATCAACGATGAATAGGTATGCGGGTTTGCCGCTCTAGCGAAAAACTTGGAGACTCCCGCGATGGATAACGGCGAAGCCGTCTTCGGTAACAGGACTGGTTATACCGGCATCCCCCAACGCTTCACCGCAGAGAACCAGCGCCGGAACATCGAACATCGGCTTCGGCGCTGGCCCAATAGTTTCGGGTCGAAAAATGTTGATGCCGGGGTGATGGACGAGAACGTTGCAGCGGCCTCGTCTTTTCAAGTCTCGAACCATCTCGAGAAACTTTCCGAAGGTCGGGTTCGAAGAGAACGAGATATAATCGACCGGTACCCGTACCGAACCTCTCTGAACCGACTCGATCTTCGTATCGTCCAGTGCGGGTTGCCAACGTTTCTCCCGAAACGTCGCGGGTCGGCGATCAATCGGGATCGCATAGCGGGCCGAGTCCAGACCGACATGCGTCACCCAGACACGTTCCCAACCAACCATCGCTGCGTGCAAGACAAACAGGTCAAAACCGGCGATCAGAATCGCCACAGCGACCAAGGTTCGCCGAAGCGGCCTCATCCGGCGATGCCGATCATCTTGTGAAACGACTTTCCTACCGTCCGGATATCGTGCGATGCCCGCCGCCCGTTCTGTCTCATGCTCAATTCTTTAATCGCGCCTGCGTTAGTTCGGCGTTGGTGCCAAGTGCGCGCGAGTGTGACCTTCGTGACCTTTGGCGCCGCATCATCCCCGGTACAGCGCGTCCAGCCGCTCACCATATACCTCTTTCAACACATGCCGCCGGATCTTCAAACTCGGCGTCAGCTGCTGGTTCTCGATCGAAAAGGGTTCGTCGGCGATGATGAAGCGGCGGATGCGTTCGGTGACCGACAGGTCCTTGTTCACCCGCTCGACCGCTGCGCCCAGCGCCGCGCGATACTCGCTGTCCGCGCGCAACCGGGCGAAGTCGCAGCGTGCGCCGCCCTTCGCGCAGAATTGCTGGGTCCATTCGGCATCGGGCACGATCACCGCGACCATATAGGGTCGCCGGTCGCCCGCGATCATCGCCTGCGCGATCTCGTCCTGCAGGGTCAGCATCCCCTCGACCTTCTGCGGCGCGACATTGTCGCCCTTGTCGTTGACGATGATATCCTTCTTGCGATCGGTGATGCGGATGCGGCCTTTGGCGTCGATCTCGCCGATGTCGCCGGTATGCAGCCAGCCATCCTTCAGCACGCGGGCGGTCTCGGCCTCGTTGCGCCAATAGCCGTGCATGACCAGTTCGCCACGCACCAGGATTTCGCCGTCCCCGGCGATGCGAACCTCGGTTTCGGCCAGCGGCGGGCCGACCGTGTCCATCTCGATCCCCGCCGCCGGGCGGTTGCACGAAATGACCGGTGCGGCTTCGGTCTGGCCATAGCCCTGGAGCAGGCACAGCCCCATCGCCTCGAAGAAATTGCCGACATCGGGATTGAGCGGCGCGCCGCCCGACACCATCGCCTTCAGCCGCCCGCCGAACCGCTGCGCGATCTTGGGCTTGAGCAACCGATCGACCAGCAGCCTCGCCGGATAGTCGGTCAGCCGCGGGCCGTTCTGCCGGTTGCCGATGTCGATCGCGCGGTCGAGCAGCCACGACGACAGTCGTCCCTGTTTTTGTACGCCCTTGCTGATCCGCGTGCGCAATACTTCGAACAGGCGCGGTACCACGACCATGATCGTCGGGCGCACCTCCTCGATATTGCTGGCCAGCTTGTCGAGGCCCTCGCTGTAATAGATCTGCCCGCCCAGCCCGATCGGGAAAAACTGTCCCGCGGAATGCTCATAGGCATGGCTGAGCGGCAGGAACGACAGGAATATTTCGTCGCTCCATCCGAAATCCTCGGCGATGACGGTGGCGCAGCCATTCACGTTGTGCAGGATCGCGCCGTGATGCTGCATCACCCCGCGTGGGCTGCCTCCGGTGCCCGAGGTGTAGATGATGCAGGCCAGATCGTCGCGGCCGAAGTCCGCGTCCGCCGCGACCTTTGCCGGATCGGCGGGGTGGCGGGCGATCAGGTCGTGCCAGTCGTGAAATTCCAGACTGCCCTGCTGCGCGGTGCGAATCGGTTCGATCGTGATGATCTTTTCCGACGAATTGGTCGCACGAAGCGCAGCGGGCAGGATGATGCGCGCCAGCTTGTCGGTCGACACGATGATCGCGCACGCGCCCGAATTCTCGATGATATGACCATGGTCGCGGACGGTGTTGGTGACATAGGTCGGCACCGTCACGCACCCCGCCGCCATGATGGCGAGGTCGGAAATGCACCATTCGGGGCGGTTCTCGCTGACCAGCATCACCCGGTCGCCGCGTTTCAGCCCGATCGCCTTCAGCGCGGTCGCCAGTGCCGCGACCTGGCGCGCGGCCTCGGTCCAACTGGTCGACACCCATTGGCCGCCGGTCTTGGTCCACAGGAACGGCGCGTCGCCACGCTCGCGCGCCCGCGCGAAGAACATCGCGACCAGATTGGGGAATCGTTCGAGCTGCCGGGCCATTCGTCGTCCTTCTCCTGCGGGCAAGGTAGGCAGGTGCCGCGGCCGCGGCAATGTCCGAACGCGGGTGACGCGGCGGATCGTCTTGGGTAGACACGGCGACCATGAGGAAATCGACGATCGCCGCCGCCCTGCTCGCCACCGTGTCGCTGGGGGGATGCAACCTGTTGCCGTTCGGCAAGGCGCAGGTGGCGACCCCGGCCACCGCCGCCGCGCCGGTGGCGGGCGCGCAGCAGAAATTCGTCGTGACGGCCAATCCGCTGGCGAGCGAGGCGGGCATGGCGGTGCTGCGCCGTGGTGGCGGCGCGGTGGACGCGGCGATCGCGGTACAGGCGATGCTGTCGCTGGTCGAACCGCAAAGCTCCGGTATCGGCGGCGGCGCGTTCATGACCTATTTCAATGCCACGACCGGCAAGGTCGAGATCTATGACGGGCGCGAAACCGCACCCGCCGGGGCATCGCCGACGATGCTGTTGGGGGCGGACGGCAAGCCGCTGCCCTTCGCCGAAGCGGTGCTCGGCGGCCGCGCGACCGGTGTGCCCGGCGCGGTGCGGATGCTGGGACAGGCGCATGCCGATCACGGGACGCTCGCTTGGGCCGACCTGTTCGACGACGCCGAACGGACCGCGCGCAAGGGCTTCCTCATCTCGCCGCGCCTCGGCCGGTTCCTGACCGGCCGCTTCCCGGAGTTACAGGCCGAGGATGTCCGCCGCTATTTTAAGGGGAAGGGCGGGGCACTCGCCACCACCGGCGACCGGCTCACCAACGACGCCTATGCCGATTTCCTGAAGCGGCTGGCCAAGCAGGGGCCGGACGCGCTCTACACCGGGGAGACCGCGAAACGCATCGTCGCGCGCACGACCACGGGTACGCTGCCGGGCACGATGACGCTCGCCGACCTTGCCGCCTATCGCGCGGTCAAGCGCGATCCGCTGTGCGCGAACTGGCGTGTCTATATCGTCTGCACCCCGCCGCCGCCCAGCAGCGGGATCGGACTGATCGAGCTGCTCGGCATTCTTGGCCGCACCGATATCGACCAGCGCGGGCCGAACGATCCGCAAAGCTGGTTCCTGTTCGCCGAGGCGAGCCGGCTGATGTACGCCGATCGCGACCTGTATGTCGGCGATCCGAAGTTCGTGAACGTACCGGTCGCCGGGCTGCTGGCCCCGGCCTATCTGTCGGCGCGCGCGAAGCTGATCGGGGCGACCGCCGGACCGGCTCCGGTGGCGGGCGTGCCGGCAGGCGTCGTCACCGCGGCGGCGGACACCACCCGCGAACCGGCGGGGACGTCGCACTTCATCGTCGGCGATGCGGCGGGCAATGTCGTGTCGATGACGACGACGGTCGAAAGCATCTTTGGCAGCGGGCGGATGGTCGACGGCTTCTTCCTCAACAACCAGATGACCGACTTCGCCTTCTCGCCGGTCGATGCGCAGGGCCGCGCCGCCGCAAATGCGGTCGCGCCGGGCAAGCGGCCGCGTTCGTCGATGACGCCGCTGGTGATGATCGACCGGCAGGGCAAATTCGCGGGCGCGCTGGGGTCGGCGGGCGGCAATGCGATCCTCGCCTATGTCGGCAAGTCGCTGATCGGCGCGGTCGAATGGAAGCTGCCGATGCAGGACGCGCTGTCGCTGCCCAACCTCGTCGCGCGCGGCGACGGTTTTCAGGGGGAGGTGACCAAATTCTCACCGCAGATCCTGAGCGCGCTGGCAGCGAAGGGAATCCGGTTGCAGCCGGGGCAAGGGGAGGATTCGGGGCTGCACGGGGTCATCGTGCGGGACGGGAAGATCGATGGCGGCTTCGATCCGCGGCGTGAGGGCAAGGTGATCGTCGAGTAAAAGGTCGGTTCACGCGAAGGCGCAAAGAAGAAGCAGGAGGGGTTCGCGCGGAGGCGCGGAGGCGCGGAGGGGTTGCGCAGCGGGCAAGCCGGTCGCGATCGGCAGACCTTATCTCGCGTTGCCACGATGTATAAGGCCGCTGACGCGGATGAGGGTCGCCTGTGACGCGACCCCCTCCGCGTCTCCGCGCCTCCGCGCGAACCCCTACTTCTTCCAGCGAACCCGCGCGAAATGCTCCGCCCGCTCGAGCAGCAGCGTCAGATCCTCCGGCGCAATGTCGAACGCATCCGGTGTCTCGGCCATCGCAGCGTCGATATCCTCCGGCCGGATCCCGCCCGGCTCGGCCGCCGCCGCGATAGCGACTGGAGCAGCAGGCTCGTGCGGGTAGGAGAGCGCCGTCATCCGGTGATAGAACATGCCGATCGACACCAGCGCGATCGAATTGATTCCGACCGGCGCGAAGGCAAAGGCATAGCCGGCGTCATGGATGCCCGCACTGCCGATCACCGCCGTCAGCGCCGCCGCCCCGCCCGGCGGATGCAGGCAACGGCATAGCGACATGACGAAGATCGCGCAGCCGACCGCGACCCCGGCGGCGACGGTCACGGTCGGGATCGCCTGAAATGCTGCCACGCCGACCAGCGTCGACAGGATATTGCCGCCGACCACCGGCCATGGCTGTGCCAGCGGACTGGCCGGCACCGCGAATACCAGCACTGCCGACGCTCCGAGCGGCGCGACGATGATCGGCAGGTCGCCCTTGATCCACGGCACCTGCACGCAGACGACCATGGTCAGCGCGATGCCGATCGCCGCGCCGATGCAGGCGATGATCCGCCGCCCGAACCCGGCATTGGCGAGCAGTGGCCGGAACAGCCGGATCACAATCCGTCGACGATCCGCCGGGCAAGGCCGGGGCCTTCGTAGACGAGCGCGCTGTACAGCTGGACGAGACTGGCCCCGGCATCGATCCGCCGCTTCGCTTCGTCCGCCGATCCGACGCCGCCCGCCGAAATTAGGGGGATCGCACCGCCCGCGATCTCGCGCGCCTCGACCAGCTTGGCGAGCGCCAGCCCTGCGAGCGGTGCGCCCGACAGCCCGCCGGTCTCGTTCGCGTTCGCCGATCGCAGCGTATCGGGGCGCGAGATGGTGGTGTTCGACACGATCAGCCCATCGACCCCGCCGTCGATCGCCGCGCGGACCGCGACCTCCATTCCGTCGCGCGACAGATCGGGCGCGACTTTCAGGAACAGCGGTACGCGCTTGCCCCCGACATGGCGGGCGGCGTCGCTGGCGGCGATCAACTGGCCCAGTTCGGGCTGCGATTGCAGGTCGCGCAGGCCCGGCGTGTTCGGGCTGGAAATGTTGATGGTGACATAATCGGCCAGCGGCGCCGCCTTCGCGACCGCGGTCCCGTAATCGGCGATGCGGTCGGTCGAATCCTTGTTCGCGCCGACATTGATGCCGATGATGCCGGGACGGGGGGTGAGCGCCGCGACCCGCGCCAGCGCCGCGTCGATCCCGCCATTGTTGAAGCCGAGGCGGTTCACCACGCCCCGGTCCTCGGGCAGGCGGAAGATGCGCGGTTTCGGATTGCCCGGCTGCGGTCTGGGGGTCAGCGTGCCGACCTCAACAAAGCCGAAGCCGAGGCCAAGAAAGCCCGCGACCGCCCGCGCATCCTTGTCGACGCCTGCCGCCAGCCCGACCGGATTGGGAAAGCGGATGCCGGCGACCGTCACCGCATGACGGTCGTCGGTAGTTGCCGCCATCGGCGTCCCGGCCTTGCCCCACGCCTCCAGCATGGCGATCGTCAGCGAATGCGCGCGTTCGGCGTCGAGGGCGAAGAGGAGCGGGTGATACCATGCCATGTCAGGCGCCCTACCGTTCGGGAGCGGCGGAAGGAAGATTCGGTTTCACGCGAAGGCGCGAAGAAGAAAGTGTTTCGCGCAGAGGCGCAGAGGCGCGGAGTGGTTGCGTTCGTACCTCTGTCTCGCGTCAGCGAGACCTCAACTCCCTGTGGCTGCCACAGGCGTCAAAGCCGCTGATGCGGCGAGGCGCTTCCGCCGGCGTAACCGCTCCGCGCCTCTGCGCCTCTGCGCGAACCATTCTTCCTTCTTCTCTTCGCGCCTTCGGGTGAAACCGAATCCTTCTTCCACCCCAACAATCGATCACACCAATCGAAACATAGCCGGTTGACCTATCGCCCCGCCACGACCACATGCCAATCCGACCGGAATGATCCGATTAAGGAACATATGCGCCTTTCCAGCCTTGCCGACTATGCCGTCGTCCTGCTCGCCGCCACCGCACGGCGGGATGGGGACGCGCGCGTAACGGCGACCGCGCTGGCGGAGGAAACGGGCCTCCCGCTGCCGACCGTGCAGAAGCTGGTCAGCCGGTTGTCGGCCGCGTCGCTGATTGAAACGGGGCGTGGCACCGGTGGCGGCTTCCGCCTCGCGCGGGCTCCGCACGCGATCGATCTCGCCCAGATCATCGAGGCGATCGAGGGACCGATCGCACTCACCACCTGCGTCGATGCCGCGCGCCACGATTGCGCGGTGGAGACGAACTGCATGATCCGACCCCATGCCGGCACGGTCAACGCCGTGGTCCGGGGCGCTCTGGCGGGCGTGACGCTCGCCCAACTCGCGAACACCGGGGCGATGCCCCAAGAGGTAGTGTGATGGCCACGAAAAATGCCGAGGCGCTCGCCGCCGCAAACAAGAAGTACGAGTGGGGTTTCTCCTCGGACATCGAACAGGACTTCGCGCCCAAGGGGCTGAGTGAGGACACTGTCCGCTATATCAGCGCCAAGAAGAACGAGCCCGAATGGATGCTCGACTGGCGGCTGAAGGCGTATCGCCTGTGGCTGACGATGGAGGCGCCCGACTGGTCGAAGCTGAACATCGATCCGATCGATTATCAGGACGCGTATTATTACGCCGAGCCGAAGGCGAAGCCGAAGCTCGGCTCGCTGGACGAGGTCGATCCCGAAATCCTGCGCGTCTATGAAAAGCTCGGCATCCCGATCGAGGAGCAGAAGGTGCTCGCCGGGGTCGAGGGGTCGCGCAAGGTCGCGGTCGATGCGGTGTTCGACAGCGTGTCGGTGGCGACGACCTTCCGCAAGGAACTCGAAGCTGCGGGTGTCATCTTCCGCTCGATCAGCGAGGCAATCCGCGAATATCCCGATCTCGTCCGCAAGTGGCTGGGCAAGGTCGTGCCGCAGCGTGACAATTTCTTCGCGACGCTCAACAGCGCGGTCTTTTCGGACGGAACGTTCGTCTACATTCCGGAGGGCGTGCGTTGCCCGATGGAGCTGTCCACCTATTTCCGGATCAACGCCGAAAATACCGGCCAGTTCGAACGCACGCTGATCGTCGCCGACAAGGGCAGCTATGTCAGCTACCTCGAAGGCTGCACCGCGCCGATGCGCGACGAGAATCAGTTGCATGCGGCGGTGGTCGAGCTGGTCGCGCTGGACGATGCCGAGATCAAATACTCGACCGTCCAGAACTGGTATCCCGGCGACGAGAACGGCAAGGGCGGCATCTACAATTTCGTGACGAAGCGCGCGCTGTGTCAGGGCAGGAACAGCAAGGTGTCGTGGACGCAGGTCGAAACCGGATCGGCGATCACGTGGAAATATCCGTCGTGCGTGCTGGCGGGTGAGAACAGCGTCGGCGAATTCTATTCGGTCGCCGTCACCAACAATCGCCAGCAGGCCGATACCGGTACCAAGATGATCCATCTGGGCAAGGGGTCGCGCTCGACGATCGTGTCGAAGGGGATCAGCGCCGGACGCAGCGACAATACCTATCGCGGGCTGGTGCGCGTCGCCCCCTCGGCGGAAGGGGTGCGTAACTTTACCCAGTGCGACAGCCTGTTGCTGGGCGACCAGTGCGGCGCGCACACCGTGCCGTATATCGAGGTGAAGAACCCCTCGGCACAGATCGAGCATGAGGCGACGACCAGCAAGATTTCCGAAGACCAGATGTTCTACGCGCGGCAGCGGGGGTTGGATTCGGAGGCGGCGGTCGCGCTGATCGTCAACGGCTTCGCCCGCGAAGTGCTGCAACAGCTGCCGATGGAATTCGCGGTCGAGGCGCAGAAGCTGCTCGGCATTTCACTGGAAGGGTCGGTGGGGTGATCCTGCTCGCACTGGCGCTACAGGCGGTCGCGCCGACCGCGCCCTATGCCGACTGCCTGTCGGAGCGGATCAATACCGATCCGCGCATGGCCAAGCCGCCGACCGAAGCTGCCGGTCGCGTCGCGATTTTCGACGATGCGGCCAAGGCCTGCGCCCCGGTGCGGGCGAAGGTGGCGAAGGCACACGGTCCGATGCTCGACAAGATCGATGCGTCGATGAAATCGGTGCTGACCAACCCGGATGCCGCCGAGGCCGAGTTCGGCACCGAACCGGTCGCGGGAACGATGCCCTAAGCTTTTGAGATACGCGGGTCAGCCCCGCACGAACAGGACGGAACATGCTAAAGATCGAAAACCTCCACGCCGAAATCGACGGCAAGGAAATCCTGAAGGGCCTGTCGCTGAGCGTGAACGCGGGCGAGATCCATGCGATCATGGGTCCGAACGGTGCCGGCAAGTCGACGCTTGGCTATGTGCTGGGCGGGCGTCCGGGGTACGACGTGACCGAAGGCAGCGTGACCTTCGCAGGCGCGGACCTGCTCGACATGGATCCCGATGCCCGCGCCGCCGCCGGCCTGTTTCTCGGCTTCCAGTATCCGGTTGAGATCCCCGGCGTGTCAAACGTCCAGTTCCTGCGCGAAAGCCTGAACAGCCAGCGCCGCGCCCGTGACGAAAAGCCGCTGTCGGGTGCCGAATTCCTGAAGCTCGCCCGTGCGCAGGCCGATGGCCTCAGCATGGACATGGACATGATGAAGCGGCCGGTGAATGTCGGCTTTTCGGGCGGCGAGAAGAAACGCAACGAGATGGTGCAGATGGGCATCCTCGACCCGAAGCTGGCGATCCTCGACGAGACCGACAGCGGCCTCGACATCGATGCGCTGCGCATCGTCGGCGATGGCATCAACCGCATCATGCGCCGTCCCGACAAGGGCGTGATCCTCATTACCCATTATCAGCGCCTGCTCGACTATGTGCAGCCCGACTTCGTCCACGTCCTTGCCGACGGGCGCATCGTGCGGTCGGGCGGCAAGGAACTGGCGCACGAGCTGGAACGCGAAGGCTATGGAGCGGTGGCGGCGTAATGGCCACGCTCCCCACGAACTCGCAAGAGGCGTTCCGCTGGACCGACCTTGCCGCGCTGACCGCCGCTGCGGCATCGGTGCGCGGCGTGGCGGCGAGTGCCGATGGCTATTGGCTCGATCTTGCCGGCCCGCGGATCGTGTTCTTCGACGGCGCTTATGCGCCCGAACATAGTATGCCGGGGCATGTCGCGGTGTCGCCGTTGACTCTCGATACCGCGCACCCGTTGGGCGTGCAGGCATCGGGTGCGGCGGGCTGGTCGATCGACCTGTCGGCGGCCGAGATCGCGGAGCCGGTGCAGATCGTCCACATCGCGACCGGCGCGGAGAACCATCTTCCCGCGCGGCTGACGCTGGATGAGGATGCGGTCGCATCGGTCGTCGAAACCTATGTCGGCACCGGCTGGACCAATCGTCTGACCCAGATCGACCTCGAACGCGGCGCGCGGCTGATGCGCAGCGTCCGCCTGCTCCAGTCGGACGGTTTCGTGTCGATCCGCGACGAAGCGGTGGTGGGCGAGGCGGCGAGCCTCGTCACCCAGTTCCTCGGCGCGGGTGGCATGGGTAGCCGCATCGACGCGCAGCTGACGCTCGATGGTGATGCCGCGTTCGTCGATTACGGCGGCGCGCTGCTGACCCGCGAACAGCAGCGGCAGGAATGCGCCGTCGCCGTTCGCCATGCCGCCCTGAACGGATCGAGCCGCCAGACGTGGCGCGCGGTTGCCGCCGATCGCAGTCAGGCGAGCCTCGCCGCCCGTGTCGAGGTCGCCCGCGGTGCGCAGAAGACCGATGGCGAACAGTCGCTGCGCGGCCTGTTGCTCCAACGGACGGCGACGGTGAACCTGAAGCCCGAACTCGAAATTTTTGCCGACGATGTGAAGTGCGCGCACGGCGCGACGGTCGGCGAACTCGATGCGAAGGCGCTGTTTTATCTGCGCAGCCGGGGCGTCAGCGAGGCCCGGGCCAAGGCATTGCTGACCAAAGCGTTCGTTGCGGACTCGCTCGACCGGATCGGTGAGGATGTCGTGCGGGAAGCCTTCGCGGCCGATGCCGATGCTTGGCTGGAGGCCGCGCTTTGAGCGAAACCACCCCCCTCGACCGCGTCAGCGACTTTCCGGCGATCCCCGCCGGCTGGTCGTATCTCGATACCGCCGCGACCTCGCAAAAGCCGCAGCCGGTGATCGACGCGATCACCCGCGCCTACGACACGACCTATGCCACCGTGCATCGCGGTGTGTACCAGCGCTCGGCCGACATGACGCTTGCGTACGAGGCGGCGCGCCGCCGCGTCGCCACGTTCATCGGTGCCGCAGCGCCGGAGGAATGCGTGTTCGTGCGTGGCGCGACCGAGGGGATCAATCTGGTCGCGCAGGGCTGGGCCGAACGCCATCTGAAGGCCGGCGACCGCATCCTGTTGTCGATGCTCGAACATCATTCGAATATCGTGCCATGGCAGTTGGTCGCCGAGCGGATTGGCGTCGCAATCGACGTCGTGCCGCTGACGCCGGACGGGCGGATCGATCTCGACACGATGGCGGCGATGATCCGGCCCGAGCATAAGCTGGTCTCGCTGGCGCATGTGTCGAACGTGCTGGGATCGATGCTCGACGGCCGCCGCGCCGCCGACATCGCCCATTCGGTCGGGGCTAAGCTGTTGCTCGACGGGTGTCAGGCAGTGCCGCGCGTGGCGGTCGATGTCGCCGCGCTCGACTGCGACTTCTACGTTTTTTCGGGGCACAAGCTGTACGGCCCGACCGGTATCGGCGTGCTGTGGGGCCGCGCGGAACTGTTGGAATCGATGCATCCGGTGCATGGCGGCGGCGCGATGATCGACCGCGTGACCTTCGAGCGCACCACCTATGCCCCGCCGCCCGCTCGGTTCGAGGCAGGGACGCCGCATATCGTCGGTGCGCTCGGGCTGCATGCCGCGATCGACTATGTCGACGGCATCGGGCTGGACGCGATCCATGCGCATGAAACCGCGCTGGTCACCGCCACCCGCGACGCACTCGGCCGGATCAATTCGGTACGGCTGCTCGGACCCGACGACGCTGCCGGCATCGTCAGTTTCGTGGTGGAGGGGGTGCATCCGCACGATGTCGGCACCATCTTAGATGAGGAACGCGTCGCGATCCGTGCCGGCCATCATTGCGCACAGCCGCTGATGGACGTGCTGGGCGTGCCGGCCACCGCGCGGGCGAGCTTCGGCGTGTACAACGGACCGGCCGATGTCGATGCGCTGGTGCGCGGACTGGAACGGGTAAGCAGGATTTTCGGATGAACGACGAACGCCATTTCGATGTCGAGGAGGTCAGCGCGGTGCCGTCGCCGCCCCGCGCCCGCGTGACCGATGCGGAGGAAGCCCCGCCGCGCCGCCGCGACTATCTCGACGGTTTCCTGGCGCAAAAGCCCGAACCGCAACCGGCGGGCGAGCCGGGCGGCGACGTGTACGAAGCGGTCATCGCGTCGCTCAAGGAAATCTTCGACCCGGAAATTCCGGTCAACATCTACGACCTTGGCCTGATCTACGGCGTCGATGTCGCGGACAACGGCCATGTTGCAGTGACGATGACGCTGACCACGCCGCATTGCCCGGTGGCGGAATCGATGCCGGCCGAGGTCGAATTGCGCGTCTCGGCGGTGCCGGGCGTCGCCACCGCCGACGTCAATCTCGTCTGGGATCCGCCATGGGACCCGCAGAAAATGTCCGACGACGCCAAGCTCGAACTGGGAATGCTGTAATGGCCACGCGCGTCCGCCCCGCCGCGATCAACCTGACCGCCAGTGCCGAACGGCGCGTCGCCGACCTGATGGCGAAGGCCCCTGCGCAAGCGATCGGGGTGAAGCTGTCGACGCCCCGGCGCGGCTGTTCGGGCCTTGCCTATTCGGTCGATTACGTGACCGCCGCCAACCCGATGGACGAACGGATCGAAACGCCGGGCGGGACCTTCTTCGTCGACGGCGGATCGATCCTCTACCTGATCGGTTCGACGATGGACTGGGTCGAGGACGATTTCACTGCGGGCTTCGTCTTCGCCAATCCGAATGCCAAGGGCGCGTGCGGGTGCGGGGAAAGCTTCACGGTCTGATCGTCCCATCGGGGGACAGGTGTGAAGCGGTTTCTATGGATATTGGCGGCGTGGCCGGGCGCGGCGGCGGCACAGGACGCGCCGGAGATCGTCGTCACCGGGCGTGGCCTTGCCGATGCGCCGGGCGACCGCGTCTATGACATCGTCACCATCGACCGTGACCGCATTCTGTCCTCGGCCAGCGGGCGGGTCGAGGATGTGCTGCGCGACGTCGCCGGTCTCCAGCAATTTCGCCGATCGGACTCGCGCAACGCCAATCCGACCAGCCAGGGCATCACCCTGCGCGGCCTTGGCGGCAATGCATCGAGCCGCGCGCTCCTGCTGCTCGACGGAGTGCCACAGGCCGATCCGTTCGGGGGCTGGGTCGCCTTTCCCGCTTACGCCACCGACCGGCTCGGCCGGGTCCGCGTAACCCGCGGCGGGGGGAGCGGCGTCGCCGGACCGGGCGCGCTGGCCGGCACCATCGAACTCGACAGTGCGATGCCGGACAATCTGTCCCCGTTTGCCGGCTCGCTCAGCTATGGCAGCCGCGAATCGATCGACGCGCGCGGTTCTGCCGGTCTGACACGCAGCGGCGGCTTCGCGACCCTGTCGGCCGCCTATGCCCGTGGCGACGGCTTCGTGCCCATCGTCGCCGGCAGTCGCGGTCCCGCCGATCGCGCGGCCCCGTTCGAACAGGCCAGCGCCGCCGCCCGCGCGGTGGTGCAGGTCGGCGCGACGACCGAATTGCAGGCGAACGTGTCCGGCTTCACCGACCGTCGCGACCGTGGTCTCGACTTCACCGACAATCGCAGCGAAGGTGCCGATGCCAGCGTCCGGCTGGTCGGGCGTGGACCGACCGGCTGGTCGCTGCTCGGCTATCTCCAGACCCGCGCCTTCGCCAGTCGCTTCGCCAGCGTCGGGGCCGGCCGCGTGACCACCGCGCTGACACTCGACCAGTATAACGTCCCCGCGACCGGTATCGGCGGCCGGGCAGAGGTCGCCCCCGACCTCGGCAACGTGTCGCTCCGCCTCGGTGGCGACGTGCGCGTCGTCAGCGGCGAGACCCAGGAACTATACACCTATGTCGCCGGCAACCCGACCCGGCGGCGGGTCGCGGGTGGGCGCAACACGACCGGCGGCCTGTTCGCCGGTGCCAGCCTCGCGACCGGCGATATCGTGCTGAGCGCGGGTGGCCGCATCGATCGCTGGACGATCGCGGCAGGACGATTGCAGGAGGCATTGCTGACCGGCGCGGCGCTTACCGATCAACGCTTCGCCACGCGCAGTGGCTGGCAACCGACCGGACGGGCGGGGGTGGCGTGGACACTGGACCCGGCGGTGACAGTAAGGGCGGCGGGCTATCGCGGCTGGCGGCTGCCGACACTGAACGAACTTTATCGCCCGTTCCGGGTCGGTGCCGACGCCACTGCCGCCAACGCCGCGCTGTCGCCGGAAACATTATGGGGTGGTGAGGTCGGGCTGGAACTCCGGCCCGCTGCCCGGACCCGCATTGCCGCGACCGCTTTTGCCAACGACCTGCGCGACGCCATCGCCAACGTCACCGTCGCCAACGGACCCGGCGTGTTTCCGGGCGTCGGCTTCGTGTCGGCGGCCGGTGTGTTCCGCCGTCGCGCCAATCTCGATCATGTCCGGGTGCGGGGGGCCGAACTCGATGCATCGACCGGCTGGCGGGAATGGGAAGCGCGCCTGTCCTATGCCTATACCGATGCGCGGGTCGTCGACGGCGGCGTGCTCGATGGCTTGCGCCCGGCCCAGACGCCGACCCATAGCGGCTCGGCAACGATCGGTTGGCGGCGCGCCGGCTGGCAAGCGGCGGCAACGCTCCGCTACGTGTCGGACCAGTATGAGGACGATGCGAACCAGCGCCGTCTTGCCGATGCGACCACGCTTGACGCGGTCCTATCGGTACCGCTGTCGCGTGGACTGTCGGTGCAGGGGCGGGCCGAAAACGTGACCGACGCCCGCATCGAAGCAGCGGTCGGCGGCGATGGCGTAGTAGAACGCGCATCGCCGCGGACGTTTTGGCTGGGAATACGGTTCGGCGGCTGATCGAACCGCCGCTCGCGGCATCAGGTCCCCGTTTGCGACGCCATGCTGCCGCGCGGCGCGACGATCGAAGGTGCAGGACCCGTCGCAGGGCGCAGCGCCTCGCGCTCAGACGCCGGTACCGGTGCAGTCGGGTCTGGACGAAAGGCTTCGGGCGCACGGTCACCTGCGGCAGCGCGCGGCTTGTCCAGTGCCAGATCGGGTGCGGCATGACCCTCGCCCGGTGCCTTGCGCCGCGCAAGCAGCACACCGAACAGGCCGACGGCGATCCCTGCGACACCCAGCGCCACGGTCCGCAGCGTCGATACGCCTGCCTTGCGGGATTTGGGCTTTGGTTTCTTGTGCTTGGCCATCAATTGTACCTTTCGTGTATCACCCGGTCCAACGACCGGGCCACGCGCAGGTTCAATCGTGGGCGAGCGTTTCCGACCGGCGAACGGTCGCGGCTTCGCGGATCAGGCGCTGCTCGGTGGTGCGTTCGGCGCGCTCGGCCATTTCGGTCCACGCATGCTCGGCACGGCGGCAACGGTCGCGGACATTGTCCAGCGTCGCGGCATCGGCATTGGCGCGTTCGACGGCGGCACGGGCGCGGTAGGCTTCGGAGGTGTCAGCCAAGGGGGCGGGACCTTTTACTTGCTGGAGGAAGGTGCGGGCGGACGATCCGCCCGCACCCACGAACCGATCAGTCGGCGGCGGTCAGGTTCACCGCGCTCACGCGACCGCGGCGATCCTCTTCCAGCTCGTATCCGACGCGCTGGTTCTGGTTCAGCGTCACCATCCCGGCGCGTTCCACGGCCGAGATATGGACGAAAGCGTCTTCGCCGCCATTATCCGGCGCGATGAAGCCATAGCCCTTGTCCATGTTGAAAAATTTTACGGTGCCAAGCGTGGCCATGCAGGTTCCTTTCGATTTGCAGGCGACGGAACGCCCATCACCCGCGCCGTAGACAGCAGGGAAAGAAGGAACATGCCGCAAAGCAGGACACCATCGATTTGCGACTGTAGCGAAGCGGAAATGGGGATCGACCCGCCCCCTTGCAAGGGAGCGGGCCAATCGAACGTCGAAATGGCTGAACGAGGTTAGCGGCAGCGTACGTTGTTGCGGTCGATCGCCTGACCGCCGGCCGCCCCGGCCGCGCCGCCGAGCAGCGCACCCAGCAGCCCCGAACCGCCGGGACGCAGTGCCGAACCCAGTACGCCGCCTGCGATACCGCCGACGATCAGGCCGGTCGTACCATCGGTGCGGCGGCAATAATAACGGCCGTCCTGCCCGACATAGACCCGGTCGTTGCGCGACAGGCGGCGCTCGCGATACCGCCGGTCGTCGCGATAATAACGCGCCGCATCATATCCGTTGTACGACGGATCGGGCCGGTCATAATCATAACGGCCATAGCCGGCATCGGCATAGCGCGGACCACCGCCGCCCATGCCATAATCGGAACATCCGGAAACAAGGGTGGCAGCGGCGACGAGGCCGAGGGTAAGCGCACGCATGTCAACAGGTCCTTCGCTTGATATCGATCAAGTCCGAATGCCGTGCGGGAAAGGTTGTTCCGTACGTTTTCTCTGTACCGAAGGCTTTACCAGCGCCCGCCCGCCGCTTCGATCGCGGCCAGCAACGCGCGCTTGCTTTCGGTCCGGTTGTCACCGGCATTGCGCGGCAGTTCGGGATTGCCGAGCGCGGCACGGCGCTCGATCAGGCGCGCCGCAAAAGCCGCATGATCGATACGAGGGCCAGGCCATGCTTCCCGTTCGGGATCACAAATCGTCGACACCATAATCGCCCGAGCTTTCTTCGCGTATCCGTCGCTCAAGATAATCGAGATCGAGGCCCGAATGAAGGCCGAACAGCAACCGCGCCTGATCGATACGGTTGGCGGCAGTGCCGGACGCATATTGGCCCATGCGATCGGCGATCAGGTCCTCGATACCGAGAATGGCAAAGTTAGCTCCCGGCGTGAGATTTTCGATCAGGTGGATGCGATCACGATCCACCAGACCGTCAAGGGGCGTACTGCCGACGACTTCGAACCCCAGGCTCAGCCCCGGGTGCATCCATCCGCGCGTCGCCATGCCCGCACCGCTGGGACGCACGAAACCATGGTCACGCAAGACCGCTTCAAATTCGGGCTGCACCCGCGAACAAACGTCGAAATCGCCGGTCGAAACCGCGCTGCCCGACCAATATTCGACGGCCGCCCTGCCGACCAGGATCGGGCGGGGCCGGCCCGTTCCCCACAACGCTTCACTGACGGCGGCAAACATCCGTAGCGCCGCCTCAAACGGGGCGCGCCACAGGGTCACTCCGCCGCCTGTGCCCGTGCCGGATCGAGCAACGGCTTGAGATACTTGCCCGTGAAGCTGCCCTCGACCGCTGCGACCTTTTCCGGCGTGCCTTCGGCGACCACGCGGCCGCCCTTGACGCCGCCTTCGGGGCCCATGTCTAAAATCCAGTCGGCGGTCTTGATGACGTCGAGATTATGCTCGATCACCACGACCGTATTGCCCTGCTCGACCAGCTGATGCAGCACTTCCAGCAGCTTGCGGACGTCCTCGAAATGCAGGCCGGTGGTCGGTTCGTCGAGGATATACAGCGTATTGCCCGTCGCGCGGCGTGCCAGTTCCTTGGCCAGTTTCACCCGCTGCGCCTCGCCGCCCGACAGTGTCGTCGCCTGCTGCCCGACCTTGACGTACCCAAGGCCGACCTCGGCCAGCATCGCCATCTTGTCGCGGATCGGCGGCACCGCCTTGAAGAACTCGACCGCGTCCTCGACCGTCATGTCGAGCACGTCGGCGATGCTCATCCCCTTGAACTTCACCTCCAGCGTCTCGCGATTATAACGTGCGCCATGGCACACGTCGCACGTCACATAAACGTCGGGCAGGAAGTGCATCTCGATCTTCAGCACGCCGTCGCCCTGGCACGCCTCGCACCGGCCGCCTTTCACGTTGAAGCTGAACCTGCCGGGCTTGTAGCCACGTGCCTGCGCCTCGGGGAGCCCCGCGAACCAGTCGCGGATCTGCGTGAACGCCCCGGTGTAGGTCGCCGGGTTCGACCGCGGGGTGCGGCCGATCGGCGACTGGTCGATGTCGATCACCTTGTCGAGATGTTGCAGCCCGGTGATCTTGTCATGCTTGCCCTGCACGATCCGCGCACCGTTCAGCGTGCGGGCGGCAGCGGCATAGAGGGTGTCGATGGTGAAGCTCGACTTGCCCGATCCCGACACGCCGGTGATGCAGGTAAAGGTGCCGAGCGGCAGCGACGCGGTGACGCCGGTCAGGTTGTTGGCGGTGGCGTTATGCACCGTCAGCTTCTTGCCATTGCCCTTGCGCCGCTTGTCCGGCAGCGGCACCATCCGGGTACCGTTCAGGTAATCGGCGGTGATCGACCCCTTCGACTTCAGCAGCTGTTTCAGCGTTCCCTTGGCGACGACCTCGCCACCATGAACGCCCGCGCCCGGCCCCATGTCGATGACGTAATCGGCAGTGCGGATCGCATCCTCGTCATGCTCGACCACCAGCACGGTGTTGCCGAGGTCGCGCAGCCGGCGCAGCGTGGCGAGCAGCATGTCGTTATCGCGCTGGTGCAGCCCGATCGACGGCTCGTCGAGCACGTACAGCACCCCCGACAGCCCGCTGCCGATCTGCGACGCCAGCCGGATCCGCTGGCTCTCGCCGCCCGACAGCGTGCCGCTGGTCCGGTCGAGGTTCAGATAGTCGAGCCCGACATTGTTCAGGAAGCCGAGCCGCTCGACGATTTCCTTCAGGATCGACTGCGCGATCGCCTTTTGCTGGTCGTTGAAATGCTCGGGAAGCGACTGGAAGAACCGCAGCGCATCGACCACCGACAAATGCGTGGCATAGGCAATGTCCTGCATCGCGATCTTCACCGCCAGTGCCTCGGGCTTCAAGCGCGCGCCGTGGCAGGTCTCGCACGGCTGCGACGCCTGATATTTGGCCAGTTCCTCGCGCATCCACGCGCTTTCGGTCGACAGCATCCGCCGGTTGAGATTGCCGAGCACGCCCTCGAACGGCTTCTTGACGTCATACGCCTTCTTGCCGTCGATGAAGGTCAGCGTCACCGGCTTGCCGGCGGTGCCGTGCAGGATCACCCGCTGCGCTTCCTCGGGCAGATCCTTCCACCCGGTGTCGAGCGAGAAGTCGTATGCCTTGGCCAGCGACCCCAGCACCTGCATATAATAGGGGGAGGGCGGGTTGGACTTCGCCCATGGCACCACCGCGCCCTTCTTGATCGACAGTTCGTGGTTCGGGACGATCAGGTCCTCGTCGAACTCCAGCCGCTCGCCAAGGCCGTCGCACGCCGGGCAGGCCCCTTGTGGCGCGTTGAAGCTGAACAGGCGCGGCTCGATCTCGCTGATCGTGAAGCCGCTGACCGGACAGGCGAATTTTTCGGAAAAGACGATGCGGTTGTCGGGGATGCCGGCGCCTTTCAGCTTGCCGGTCTGCGGTGCGGCCTCGGTCGCGCGGTCGCCCTGTTCGCTGGCGACTGGCGGGTTGCCCGGCTGCGCCTCCGCCACCGTCGTTTCCAGCAGATCGACATAGGCGAGGCCGTCGGCCAGCTTCAACGCGGTCTCGAAACTCTCGGCCAGCCGCGTCGCCGCATCGGCGTTCACGACCAGCCGGTCGACCACGACCTCGATGTCATGCTTGAACTTCTTGTCGAGCGCGGGCGCATCCTCGATCAGATGGACCTCGCCATTGACCCGCACGCGTTGGAACCCGGCCTTCTGCCATTCGGCCAGTTCCTTGCGATACTCGCCCTTGCGCCCGCGCACGACCGGCGCGAGCAGCAGCAGCCGCGTCCCTTCGCGCAGCGCCAGCACCCGGTCGACCATCTGGCTGACCGTCTGCGCGCTGATCGGCAGGCCGGTGGCGGGGGAATAGGGCACGCCGACCCGCGCCCACAGCAACCGCATGTAATCGTAGATTTCGGTGACCGTCGCGACCGTCGATCGCGGATTGCGGCTGGTCGTCTTCTGCTCGATCGAAATCGCCGGCGACAGCCCCTCGATATGCTCGACGTTCGGCTTCTGCATCAGCTCGAGGAACTGGCGCGCATAGGCCGACAGCGATTCGACGTAACGTCGCTGCCCCTCGGCATAGATGGTGTCGAAGGCGAGCGACGATTTGCCCGAACCCGACAGGCCGGTGATGACCGTCAGCGTATCGCGCGGAATGTCGATATCGACACCCTTGAGGTTATGCTCCCGCGCACCGCGGACGGAGATATGGGTCAGGCTCATGCGGTCCGTTCTATCTTCGTTCTTGTGGAATTGCCAGCGGATGACATGGGGGTGCCGCCTGCCGGTTTCGAGGGGGCCCTGCCGCGCCAGTCGAGCGAGCGGCGGTTCAGCTCGGTCAGATCGACCGTGCCGGCGATCGCCGCCTCGCCCAGCACGACCGCGCGCGCCAGCGCCGCCGGATCGGCATGGATATAGGCCGGACGCGCGCTGACATGATCGTACCACACGCCGCCGAACGCATTGTCGAGCAGGATGCGCTGGAAACAATGGTCGGCCCGCACCGGCCAGCCGCGTGTCGCCGCCAGCCCCGGCAGTTCCCGCCGCGTCAGGTCGAGCCACCGCGCCTGCATCGCATCGCCGGTCATGCCGGCAGATCGACCGAGATCCGCCGCCAGCGCGCTTCCACGAAGCTGTAGATCCCGAAGGCGACGAAGCCGAGACCGGTCGCGGTCAGCAGCCACCGCCCGCCGGTCTGGCCTTGCAGCGTCGCCAGCGCATGGGCCATGCCGCCTGCCTCGTCGGCATCGGCGGCCCATGCCGCGGTGACGAAGAACAGGGCGATCAGCGCGAAGACCAATCCGCGCGCGCCATAGCCGATGCGGCCGATGGTGCAGACATGGCCGGGCACCGGCGTATCGCGCCCCAATTCGCGCGCGAAGCTGCCGTCCCACGCCTTCTTCGCCTGCTGCAACGCCGCGCCGAGCAGCCCGGCGGCGACCAGCGCCACCAGCACCCGCCCCATCGGCTGGTCGAGCAGCCATGCGGTCCAGTCGTGGGTGCTTTCCTCGCTCCCGACCCGGCCACCGGCATCGCTGGCATGGACGGCCAGTTTCGCGGCGGTCCACGCTAGGACGACGTGGGCGATGCCGCTGATCGCGTGGCCGGCGCGCTTGAACGCACCCTTGGCGGTCGTGCCCTGCGCTTCGGGATCGGTGATCGCCTCGGCCAGCCGCCACAGCGCATAGCCGGCGAGGCCCGCCGCCATCGCCGCCAATATCCATTCGCCGAACGGTTCGTCGGCGAGGCTGGCGATCGCGCCCTGATTGTCGCCCACCTTCCCGCCGCGCAGTGCCGCATCGACCGCGAACCACCCGACGAGGCAATAGACGATGCCCCGCGCCGCAAAGCCCAGTCGGGCAAGGAGCGTGGCGCCGTGTCGGGTGGTCATCGCACGCAAGCCTTTCAAATCGTTTCGCGCGGCCAACCATTTGCGGGCGGGTGCGGTTCCGGTCCGTATCGATGCTTGCGATTTCACAGGGCCGCTGTCAGCATCGCAGCGGGGAATAGGGGCTGACGCGATGCGACTACTGTTACCGGCCGCGCTGTTGATCGGGCAGGCCAGTGCGGGCACCGCACCACCGCTGGCGCCGGTCGGTCGGTGGACCGTCGACTATGCCGAAAAGATGTGTGTCGTCAGCCGGAGCTATGGCGACCCGGCGCATCCGATCATCGTCGCATTCAAACCCACACCGTTCGGCGAGTTCATGCAGTCGGTAATTCTCGGCAGCCGCGTGCAACTTGGTAAGGAAGGGTGGCTCGATCTGACGCTGGAGGCACCCGGACGTACCTTCGACAAGAAGCAGCCCGGAACCCGCGTCTATTTTCCGAAAGGCGACAAGGCGGTACTGACCTTCTACATCAGTCGTGCCGAATTCGAAGGACTGGTCGATGCTCCGACCTTTACCGTGCGTCCGAAAAGTGGACCGGTCATCTCCGTCGGGCTGGCGATGACCGAGGCGCTGCTGCCGGCACTCAAGAAGTGTGAAGTCGATCTGATGGAGCAGTTCGGCTACGATCCGGAGAAGGTCGCCGCGGTCGTGACGCGCGCGGAAGGCGAACGCCCGGGCGACTGGATCAATTATGACGATTATCCGTCATCTGCGCTGTCGAAGCATGAACAGGGCAATGTCGTCATCGCGTGGACCATCGCCGCCAACGCCCGCGTGACCGACTGCAAAGTCATTGAGTCGTCGGGATCGAACGATCTCGACAAGGCCGCCTGCGGCGCCATTCTCCGTCGCGGCCGCTATTTTCGCCCGGCACTCAATGCTGCCGGCAACCCGGTCGAATCCTATTCGACCCGCCGCGTCCTGTGGCAATTGCCGCGAGGGGGATAGTCCTTACCGCCCGAACGGCAGCAACGCCTCATACACTGCCAGTGGCGGCTTGCCCTTCACCGCCGCCCCCTGCCGGAGCAGAAAGGCGTGGCGGACGATCTCCGCCTGCTGCTCGATCCCGTATGCCGCGAACGGCTTTCCCGGCACGATCGCATAGCGATAGGTGCACAGTGGATGCCGCATCAGCGGCAGCCAGTATCGCCCGCGATGCTGGGTCTGATGGATATGCATCATCTCATGCAGGAACAACGCGGCCAGATCGCGCCCCGCGCTTGCGAAATCGTCGCGGTACAGCGTGCCGCCCGGATGGAAATGGATGCAGCCGGTCGGTGCCATCGCGACCTGTTTCGGCTGAAAGAACGCCCATTTTGCATTCGCCACCCGCGCCCGGTCATAGGCGATCTCGTCGCCGAACATCGTTCGGGCAAGGTCGATTTCGGAAGCGGTGAGGGGGCGTTTCATTACGGCTCCGGATCGCCCGCGGCTACCAGTTTTGCATCGACCGTCACCTTCGAACCATCCTCGAAGGCGAAGGTCATCGGGATGCTGCCCCCCGCGCGCAGATCGGGCGAAAGGCCGAACAGCATGATATGCTTTCCGCCGGGGCTGAAGCCGATGGACCCTTCGACCTTGACCTTGTCGAGCGCACGCATCGCCATCATGCCGCTATGGCCCGCCATGCTCTTGTGCAGTTCGGCCCGCTGGACCGCCGGGCTGGCGACGCTGGTCAGCACGTCGTTCCCGGACCCGCCACGCACCGTCGCATAGCCCGCCGCCGGCCGTCCCGGGACCGCGGGCAGGCGCACCCAGGCGTCGTCGACGCTCGGACCCTTCTGACACCCCGACAGCATCAACGCCGCGACCAACGTTGCCGCCCACTGTGTCTTCACGTCCACGCTCCTGTCCCGTTGCGGTTCCCTATGCCGCGCATAATCTTGCGGCAAGCCGAACCCTGCCTATATCCGCCTCCGGAACGACCCGCTTGGCACCTCCCCGTGCCGGTCGGGCCAGACATTATTTCAACCCGGGGGCCAATGAGGGACCATGGCTAAAGTTATCGGTATCGATCTGGGCACGACGAACAGCTGCGTCGCGGTGATGGAGGGCGGTAGCCCCAAGGTCATCGAGAACGCCGAAGGCGCACGGACCACGCCGTCGATCGTCGCTTTCGCCAAGGATGGCGAGCGTCTGATCGGCCAGCCGGCCAAGCGTCAGGCAGTGACGAACGGCGACAACACGATCTTCGCGGTGAAGCGCCTGATCGGCCGCCGCTTCGACGATCCGGTCACCAAGAAGGACACCGAACTGGTTCCCTACACCATCGCGCGCGGGCCGAACGGCGATGCGTGGGTGAAGGCGGGCGGCGAGGAATATTCGCCGTCGCAGATCAGCGCGTTCATCCTGCAGAAGATGAAGGAAACGGCGGAGTCGTATCTCGGCGAAACCGTGACGCAGGCGGTCATCACCGTGCCGGCCTACTTCAACGATGCTCAGCGTCAGGCGACCAAGGACGCCGGCAAGATCGCCGGTCTCGAAGTCCTGCGCATCATCAACGAACCGACGGCGGCGGCGCTCGCCTACGGCCTCGACAAGGACAATAACAAGACCATCGCGGTCTATGACCTTGGCGGCGGCACGTTCGACATCTCGGTCCTCGAAATCGGCGATGGCGTGTTCGAGGTGAAGTCGACCAACGGCGATACCTTCCTCGGCGGCGAAGATTTCGACGCGAAGATCGTGCAGTTCCTGGCGGACGAGTTCAAGAAGGTCGAAGGCATCGACCTGACCAAGGACAAGCTGGCGCTTCAGCGGCTGAAGGAAGCCGCCGAAAAGGCCAAGATCGAGCTGTCCTCGACCCAGACGACCGACGTCAACCTGCCGTTCATCACCGCCGACGCGACGGGGCCGAAGCACCTCGTCAAGTCCATCACCCGCGCCGATCTGGAGCGGCTGGTCGAGGATCTGGTGAAGCGGACGCTGGAGCCGTGCAAGAAGGCGCTGGCCGATGCCGGCGTGCAGGCGAGCGCGATCGACGAAGTCGTGCTGGTCGGCGGCATGACCCGCATGCCGCGCGTCCGCGAAGTCGTGAAGCAGTTCTTCGGCAAGGAACCGCACACCGGCGTGAACCCCGACGAGGTCGTGGCGATCGGTGCCGCGATCCAGGCGGGCGTGCTGCAGGGTGACGTGAAGGACGTGCTGCTGCTCGACGTGACCCCGCTGTCGCTGGGCATCGAGACGCTGGGCGGCATCATGACCCGCATGATCGACCGCAACACCACCATCCCGACCAAGAAGTCGCAGGTCTATTCGACCGCCGACGACAATCAGGGGGCGGTGACGATCCGCGTGTTCCAGGGCGAACGCGAAATGGCGCAGGACAACAAGATGCTGGGTCAGTTCGATCTGGTCGGCATCCCGCCCGCGCCGCGCGGCGTGCCGCAGATCGAGGTCACGTTCGACATCGACGCCAACGGCATCGTCAACGTGTCGGCCAAGGACAAGGGTACCGGCAAGGAGCAGCAGATTCGAATCCAGGCATCGGGTGGCCTGTCGGACAACGACATCGACCAGATGGTCCGCGACGCCGAACAGTTCGCGGAAGAGGACAAGAAGCGTCGTGCCGGCGCCGAAGCCAAGAACAACGCGGAATCGCTGATCCACACCACCGAGCGTCAGCTTGCCGACAATGGCGACAAGGTCGACGCCTCGCTCACGGCCGAGATCGAAGCCGCGGTGGCCGAGACCAAGGCAGCGGTCGAGAGCGGCGACAGCGAGCGCATGACCGAAAAGAGCCAGGCGCTGGCACAGGTCGCGATGAAGCTGGGTCAGGCGATCTACGAAAAGCAGCAGCAGGCCGAAGCCTCGCCCGCTGCCGACACCGCGCAGGAGAAGAAGGCCGACGACGACGTCGTCGACGCCGAATTCTCGGAAGTCGACGACAGCCGCAAGGCGTAAACCAACGCCCCTCCCTCTCCCCCTTGGGGGAGAGGGCCGGGGAGAGGGGGTGTGTCGGGCGGTTCGTTTCGGACGGCCCCTCTCCCAAACCCTCTCCCCCATGGGGGAGAGGGCTTTTTGATGACCACCGAAGTCGATTTCTACGAACTGCTCCAATGCGAGCGGACCGCCGATGCGCAGACGATCAAATCGTCCTACCGCAAGCTCGCGATCAAATATCACCCGGACAAGAATGCCGGCTGCAAGGATTCCGAGGCGAAGTTCAAGGCGATCAACGAAGCCTATGACTGCCTGAAAGACCCGCAGAAGCGTGCGGCGTACGACCGCTACGGCCATGCCGCGTTCCGCCAGGGGGCGGGCGGTGCCGGGGGCGGCGCGCAGGATTTCAACGGCTTTTCCGACATCTTCGAAAGCGTCTTCGGCGAATTCATGGGCGGCGGGCGGCAGGGCGGTCGCGCCGGCCCCCGGCGCGGTGCCGACCTGCGCTACGACATGGAAGTCACGCTCGAAGAGGCGTTCCACGGCAAGAACACGCAGATCACCGTCGACGTCTCGACCAGCTGCGCCCCGTGCGGCGGCAGCGGCGCGTCGCCGGGCACCAAGGCGCGGGCGTGCCAGACCTGTGCGGGCCATGGCAAGGTGCGGGCGCAACAGGGCTTTTTCGTCGTCGAGCGCGCCTGCCCGACCTGCCACGGCGCGGGACAGGTGATTGCCGATCCGTGCCCGGTCTGTAACGGCGAGGGGCGGGTCGACCAGACCAAGACGCTGGAGGTCAACGTACCCCCCGGCGTCGACGAAGGCACGCGCATTCGCCTGACCGGTGAGGGCGAGGCGGGGGCACGCGGTGCGCCGGCCGGCGATCTCTACATCTTCCTTCACGTCAAGCGCCACGCGCTGTTCGAACGCGAAGGGACCGCGCTCCACGCACGCGCGCCGATCAGCTTCACGACCGCGGCACTGGGCGGATCGATCGAGATTCCCGGTCTCGACGGGCAGAAGCACAGCATCCGCATCCCGGTGGGCATCCAGTCGGGCAAGGAACTGCGCCAGCGGGGTGCCGGCATGCCGGTGTTGCAGGGGCGCGGCCATGGCGACATGGTCATCCATATCGAGGTGGAAACCCCGACCCGCCTGTCGACCCGGCAAAAGGAACTGCTCGAGGCCTTCCGCGAGACCGAGACCGGCGACGAATGCCCCGAATCGAGCGGTTTCTTCAGCCGCCTGAAGACCGCGCTCGGCGGGTAGGGCGCAACGCCGACCGGTTCGGCACCCCGGCGCGGGCGGGAATCCATTGTATCGGGTGTTCGCGGCCGGTAGGCGGGCGCTCCGCCGTCCATCGGTCCCGGCCCGCGCCGGGATGACGCGTGGGATGAACGTCGATCGCTATCGAGGAATGAAGCTGCCATGACCGTCCAATGGCGTCCCGCCCGCGCCGACGACGCGCCGCGCATCGCCGCGCTCGCCCGTGCCGAACTGGGCGATTATGGCGAGGCGGCCGACCTCTACGCCGAACGCATCGCGCTCAGCGCCGCGGGCTGCTGGGTCCTTGCCGACGACGACGCGCTCGTCGGCCATTGCATCAGCCATCCGTGGCACCGCCTTGCGCCACCGGCGATGCACACGCTGCTGGGCGACCTGCCGCCCAGCGCCGATTGCTGGTATCTCCACGACGTCGTCGTCGCCCCGGCCGCACGCGGCACCCGGGCGGTCGAACGCCTGCTCCCGATCCTCGACGACATTGCCACGCGCCGCGCCATCCCGGTGCTCGCGCTGATCGCGGTCGGCGGGGCCGATGCCTATTGGGCACGACAGGGCTTCATCGCCGCCCCCGGCGGCGCGGCAGGGTTCGGCGCGGATGCCGTCTATATGGAGCGACCGGTAGCCTGCTCCGCCGAGGGCGCGCGAATATCCGGTAGTATCGCCACGGCGCACCCGAACCCGACGACGCTATAGCGGCAACACGCGATCCGTCGGCGGCGGGATCATCTCGCTCGCAACGACCCGCGCGATCCCATCCACCCCGCCGGACCAATGCCCGGCGGGGCGCGCACAATCACGCCTGTCCGAACACCCGGGCGAAGATCGTGTCGACATGCTTGTAATGGTAACCGAGATCGAACCGGCTCTCGATCTCCTCCGCCGACAGGGCGGCGGCGACGTCGGGATCGGCCTTCAGCAGTTCGAGCAGCGACAGCTCGCCGTCCGATTCCCACACCTTCATCGCGTTACGCTGGACCCAGCGATACGAATCCTCGCGGCTGGCCCCCGCCTGCGTCAGCGCCAGCAGCACCCGCTGCGAATGGACGAGGCCGCCCATCTTGTTCAGGTTCTTCTCCATCCGCGCTGGATAGACGACCAGCTTGTCGATCACGCCGGTCAGGCGGGCGAGCGCGAAGTCGAGCGTGATCGTCGCGTCGGGGCCGATATAGCGTTCGACCGACGAGTGCGAGATGTCGCGCTCATGCCACAGCGCGACATTCTCCAGCGCCGGCGTCACATAGCCGCGCACCATGCGGGCCAGGCCGGTCAGGTTTTCGGTCAGCACCGGGTTGCGCTTGTGCGGCATCGCCGACGAACCCTTCTGCCCCGGCGAGAAATATTCCTCCGCCTCCAGCACTTCGGTACGCTGCAAATGGCGGATTTCGGTGGCCAGCCGCTCGATCGATCCGGCGATCACGCCCAGCGTCGCGAAATACATCGCATGGCGGTCGCGCGGGATGACCTGCGTCGATACCGGCTCGACGCTCAGCCCCATCTTCTGCGCGACATGTTCCTCGACGCGCGGATCGATGTTGGCGAACGTGCCGACCGCGCCCGAAATCGCGCAGGTCGCCACTTCCGCCCGCGCATTGCGCAACCGGGTGCGGCAGCGATCGAACTCGGCATAGGCCTGTGCCAGCTTCAGCCCGAACGTCACCGGCTCGGCATGGATGCCATGACTGCGCCCGATCGTCGGGGTCAGCTTGTGCTCGCGCGCGCGCCGCTCGATCACCGCCAGCAGCTTGTCGAGATCGGCGAGCAGGATGTCCGACGCCCGCGCCAACTGGACGGCGAGGCAGGTGTCGAGCACGTCCGAGCTGGTCATGCCCTGATGCAGGAAGCGCGCTTCCGGTCCGGTCCGCTCCGACACATGCGTCAGGAACGCGATGACGTCGTGCTTCGTCTCCGCCTCGATCGCGTCGATCCGCGCGACGTCGAAATCGGCGTCGTTCATCGCCCAGATCTTCTCGGCGGCCTGTTTCGGCACCACGCCCAGTTCGGCCAGCGCGTCGGTGGCATGCGCCTCGATCTCGAACCAGATACGGAATCGCGACTGGGGCTCCCACAAAGCGGTCATTTCGGGGCGGGAATAGCGCGGAATCATCGGCGGGCCTTTCAAAACGGGCGAACGGTTTGCCGCGCCCTAGCAACAAGTCGGGGATGAATCGAGCCTGTCCTGCGATAGACGAGCCACGAAAGGGGCTTCAATCGAACCCGAAACGACCTAGATACGTTTCGTCATCGCACAGTCGTTCGAACGATGTTCGGACCGGCTGGATGAAAGACCGAAGCAATCCGAAAGGAAAAATTCGATGATGAAGCAACTTCTTCTCGCCAGCGCCGTCCTGATGTCGACTCCTGCATTTGCGCAGGATGCAGCACCGGCACAAACGACTGCCCCGACTGCGCAGACGGTGCCCGCTGATCCGGCCGCGACTGCTGCCGACCCCGCCGCATCGGCAACGCAAGTGACCCCGGCCGATCCGGCGACGCAGACCGCGCAGACCACCGCCGAAGCGGGACAGCCCGCCAGCGGCACGCAAATCGCGCAGATCGTCGAGGCCGAATTTCCGAAATATGACAAGGACGGGAAGGGCCAGTTGACCGAAAAGCAGTTCGGCGAATGGATGGTCGCGCTGCGCTCGGCGAGCGAACCCGGCGTGACCGCCGAAAAGCCGGCGGTGAAGACGTGGGTCAAACAGGCTTTCGCACAGGCCGACAAGGACAAGTCGAAGGCGGTATCCAAGGCCGAGTTGACCAGCTTCCTGAGCCAGAGCGCCTGACGTCCTGCCAACGCCGATATCGATACGACCGCTGGGAGCGATCCCGGCGGTTTTCTTCGTGTTGGCGGGCGCACCGCCTTCCCAATTCCGAACGTCACCCCGGACTTGATCCGGGGTCCCGCTTCTTCTGCGGCAACCCCCGCCACCGGCAGGAAGAAGAAAGAAATGGTTCACGCGGAGGCGCGGAGGGGTTGCGTCTGTCAAGACGGTATCCGCGTCAGCGGCTGCATCTTTCGCGGCAGCGCGCAATAAGGTCTCCCGAATGCGGGCCGTCCGCCCGGTGCGCAACCCCTCCGCGCCTCCGCGCCTCTGCGCGAACCAACTTCTTCTTTCTATGCAGACGGCTACCGAACCCGCGCCGGATTCCCCGCCACCGTCGCCCCGGCCGGTACATCGCGCGTAACCACCGATCCGGCACCGATGATCGCATCGTCGCCGACCGTGATCCCCGGCAGCAACAGCGCACCGCCACCGATCCACACATTTGCCCCGATCACGATCGGCTGCCCGAATTCCAGCGTCTGCGCCCGCACCGCCGGATCGCGCGGATGGTCGGCGGTCAGGATCTGCACCCCCGGCCCGATCTGCGTCTTCGCGCCGATCGTCACGGGGCATACGTCGAGGATGACGCAGCCGAAGTTTAGGAACACCCCGTCGCCGAGGGTGATGTTATACCCGTAATCGATGTGGAAGGGCGGCCGGATGTTGACGCCGTCGCCGACCGATCCCAATCCGTCGCGCAGGATCGCCAGCCGCTCGACCGGGTCCATCGCCAGCATCGCGTTATAGCGGTCCATCCACCGTCCCGCCGCCGCGCAATCGGCGACCAGCTCGGGATCGCCCGCGTCATACAGGTCGCCGGCGATCATCTTCTGCTTGTTCGACAGCGTCATAACATTCCCTGTGCGCGCAGGCTCGTATGCCCTTTCGCGCCGATGATGAGGTGGTCGTGGACGGTGATGCCCAGCGGCTTGCCCGCCGCCGCGATCTGCCGCGTCAGGTCGATATCGGCGCGGCTGGGGCTATGGTCGCCGCTCGGATGGTTATGGACCAGTATCAGCGCCGCCGACCCCAGATCGAGCGCGCGGTGGATCACCTCGCGGGTATAGAGGGGCGCTTCGTCCAGCGTCCCCTCGGCGACCAGTTCGTCGCGGATCAACAGGTTACGGGTATTCAGGTGCAGCACCCGGATCCGCTCGACCGCCTGATGCGCCATGTCGGCATGGAGATAATCGAGCAGCGCCTGCCAGTTCGACAACACCGGGCGCGCCAACACCTGCGCCTGCAACATCCGCGTCGCCGCGCACTGCGCGATGCGGATCGCGGCGACGGCGGTGTCGCCCATGCCCGCGACCTTGCCCAGCGCCGCCGGATCGGCCGACAGCAACCCGCCGATCCCGCCGAATTCGTGCAACAACGTCTTGGCCAGCGGCTTGGTATCACGCCGGGGAATGGCCAGCGTCAGCAGATATTCGATCAGTTCATGATCGAGCAGCGCTTCCCCGCCATGCTCCAGCAACCGCCCGCGCAGCCGCGCGCGGTGTCCGGTGCCATCGGTTTCGGGCGGGGTGTTCATGCGGGCGTCGTAGCCGATCGGGCAGGGGCGGGCGAGGGGGTGCGTTCCGTTGACGAAGCGAAGACCAGCATCAACCCTCTCGTCATCCCCGCGCAGGCGGGGATCCATACACGCTGCCCTATCGGCGCTACCACAGCCGTTAGCGCCAATGGATTCCCGCCTCCGCGGGAATGACGGACGCTAACCCTGCACCTCATCCCGCCGCAACGTCAGCACCTCGACCCCGTCCGCCGTCACCGCGACGGTATGTTCGAACTGCGCCGACAATTTCCCGTCGCCGGTCACGACGGTCCAGCCATCGTCCCCGGTCTCGACCCGGCGGGTGCCCTGATTGACCATCGGTTCGATCGTGAAGGTCATGCCCTCACGCAGCCGCACACCCTTGCCCGGCTTGCCGAAATTCATCACCTCGGGCGCTTCGTGCATCTCGCGGCCGATGCCGTGGCCGCAATAGTCGCGGACCACCGAATAGCCGTTCTTCTTGGCATGGCGTTCGATCGCGAAGCCGATATCGCCAAGGTGCGCGCCGGGCTTCACCTGCCGGATGCCCTGCCACATCGCTTCCTGCGCGACCTTCACCAACCGCCGCGCGGCGGGCGCGACCGCGCCGACCAGATAGGTCTTGCTCGAATCGGCGATGAACCCGTTCTTTTCCAGCGTGATGTCGAGGTTGATGATATCGCCGTCACGCACGATCGTGTCGGCATCGGGCACGCCGTGACACACGACCTGATTGATCGAGCAATTCAGCACGAACTTGAACCCGTACTGCCCCTTGCTCGCGGGCCTTGCGGCAAGGTCGTGGGTGATGAAGCGCTCGACCAGATCGTTGATCGCCAGCGTCGACATGCCGGCCAGGTTCGTGTCGTCGAGCATTTCGAACACGCGGGCCAGCAGCCTGCCCGAAATGCGCATCAGCGCAACTTCGTCCGGGGTCTTGACCATGTCAGGCGGCGATCGCGTCGACGGGCGGGACCTGCACGGCGGCCAACTCTGCACGGACGATGTCGGTGAACGGCAGCGTCGGGTTCGCTTCGGCCAACATCCCGATCTTCATCCAGAATTCGGCCTGCGCATTGATCGACCGGCACATCACCGCGCTCGCCCGGCGAACTTCGGCGTGCAAAGCGTCGTCAATCTTCACGATCCCCATGGTCGGCTGTCCTCCTGATCCGCGATACGGACCATATATGGTTCATATGCTTACGGGTCAAATATGGACATTCGCTACGTGTAACCTTCGCCAACTTCCGTTGCGCAGCCGGAACCGTTTGCTGCCTCTCGCGCTTGACCCCGGCGGGCCGAACCGCGACGGACGGGGCGAAACAGCGGAGTGGGTGGTCTGGGCGTTGACGACGATCGGGCGGAGCAGGCCGAAGCGCCGCCGCGTCGCGCCGGTCGCAGGCGGCGTCGCTTCGCGCGGGTGCTGCTGCTCGTCTGCCTGATCGTCCTCGCGCTGGCGGCCCTGCTGTGGACGCAACGGCGCTCGATCGCCGACGATATCGTCCGCCGCGAACTCGAACGCCGCGGCGTCACCGCCCGCTACCGCGTCGCCGAAATCGGCTTCGGGCGGCAGCGTCTGGTCGACGTCGTCCTAGGCGATCCCAAGGCCCCCGACCTCGTTGCCGACTGGGTGGAGATCGATACCAGGGTCGATCTGAACGGCGCACAGGTCACCGGCGCACGGGTCGGACAGGCCCGCCTGCGCGCGACGCTGCGGCCCGATGGCAAAGTCTCGTTCGGACAGATTGATCGCCTGCTTCCGCCGCCCTCGGGCAAGCCCTTTGCGCTCCCCGATTTCGACGTCGCGGTCGATGACGGTCGCATCCGTCTCGCCACCCCCTATGGCCTCGTCGGTGCGAAGCTGGCCGGGCGTGGCAATCTCGCCAACGGCTTTGTCGGGCGGTTGGCGGCGGTGTCCGAACGCCTGTCGCTGAACGGCTGCGGCATCGACCGTCTGGCACTGAACGTATCGCTCCGTACCGCCACGACCGGACCGTCGCTGACCGGCCCCGTGCGGGCGCGGCAGGCGGTCTGCGGCGATGTCCGGCTGGATTCGCCGGTGATCCGCCTTGACGCGAAGCTCGCGCCGGCCCTCGACCGCTGGCGGGGTCAGGCCGACGTCGCGGCGGCGGCGGTCGCCGCGCCCCAGACCCGCGTCGCCGATCTTGCGGGCAAGATCGGCTTCGACGGCACCGCACAGGGCACGCGCGGGACGCTCGACCTTGCGTCGGGCGCATTCGATCTGCCGCAACTGGGCGGTGCCGGCCTGTCGATCGCCGGCCGCTATCAGGTCGGCGGCGTCCTCGCCTTCGAAGGGCGGATCGGCGCGCGTGGCGCGAGGCTTGCCGACCCGATGATCGCGCAAATCGAGGCGTCGGGTACCGCCGCCGACGGCCTTCCGGTCGCGCCGCTGCTGCGCGCGGCGTCCCGGGCGGCGGGGCAGGCGGCGCGCCGTTTCGACCTGTCCGCCGACGTCGCCGCACGCCCGCTCGCCGCCCGGATCGACCGGATGGCGTTCATCGCCGCCAATGGTGCCCGCGTCACGCTGCGCGACGGTCCGGTCCGCTGGGTTTCGGGCAAGGGCGTAACGCTGAACGGTACGCTGGCGATGGGCGGGGGCGGGCTGCCGGTCGCGAGCATCCGCCTGTCGCATGCCGGACCCGGTGCGCCGGTGACCGGCACAGCGATGGTGCAGCCCTATGCGGCCGGCGACGCCCGGCTGGCGCTTGCACCCGTCCGGTTCCGCACGGCAGGCAACGGAGCGACCCGGATCGAAACACGCGCCGAACTGAGCGGACCGATCGGCGATGGTCGGGTCGAACGACTGGCGGTGCCGATCGATGCGCGTTGGGACGGGGGCGGGCGGCTGACCGTCAATGCCGATTGCGTGCCCGTCGCCTTCGATCGGCTGCGCGTTTCGGCACTGTCCCTCGATGCCACGCGGTTGCGGCTATGCCCACAGGACGGGGCGATGCTGCGGCTTGCCCGTGGCCGCGTCGGTGGCGGGGTCGGCATCGGAGCGACGCAATTGCGCGGCACCCTCGGCGGCACGCCGCTCGCGCTCGCCGCGAGTGGTGGCCGCTTCGGATTGGCCGGCATGACGTTCGCACTGGACGGCGTGAAGACCCGCCTGGGCAGTCCGGAACGTGTCAGCGTCCTCGATATCGGCACGCTCACCGGCCGCATCGCCAACGGCGTCGTCACCGGCGGGTTCGAACGGGGCGAGGGGCAGATCGGCAACGTCCCCCTGCTGATCCGGGAGGCGTCGGGCGACTGGAAACTGGCGGGTGGCGTGCTGTCGCTGAACGGCGATGTCGGCGTCCGCGACGCAGCACCCGACCCCCGGTTCGAACCGCTGCGCAGCGACGATTTCCGACTGACGCTGAACGGCAACGCCATTCGCGCCGGTGGTACGCTGAGGCACCCGACCAAGGGGGTGAAGGTCAGCGACGTGACCATTGCCCACGACCTTGCCACCGGGCGCGGCGATGCGGTGCTCGATGTGCCCGGCATCGCCTTTGGCGACGCGTTTCAGCCCAATGAACTGACGCGCCTGACGTTCGGCGTCATCGCCGACGTGAAGGGCAGCGTGTCGGGACGGGGCAAGATCGCGTGGAGTCCCGAGGGTGTCACCAGCACCGGCGTGTTCCGCACCGCCGGAACCGACCTTGCCGCCGCCTTCGGCCCGGTCACCGGCCTGTCGGGCGAGATTCGCTTCACCGACCTGTTGGGGCTGGTCAGCGCGCCTGGGCAGGTGGCGACGATCGCCGAGGTCAATCCGGGTATCGCCGTGACCGACGGCGTCGTCCGCTATCGCCTGATCGAAGGGCAACGGATCCAGATCGAGGGCGGACGCTGGCCGTTGGGCGGTGGCGAGATGATCCTCGAACCGACCATCCTCGATTTCGCTGAGGATCGTGAACGGCGCATGACGTTCCGGGTGAAGGGGGTCGATGGCGGGCTGTTCCTGCAACAGTTCGCCTTCGACAATCTCAACGCGTCGGGCACGTTCGACGGCGTGCTGCCGATGATCTTCGATGCCAATGGCGGCCGGATCGAAGGGGGTAAGCTGCGGTCGCGGGGTGCCGGCAACCTGTCCTATGTCGGGGAAGTATCGAAGGAAGATGTCGGCTTCTGGGGCAATCTGGCCTTCCAGGCGCTGAAATCGATGAACTATCGCGGCCTGACGATCGAGATGGACGGTCCGATCGCCGGCGAGATGGTGACCGCGATCCGCTTCTCCGGGGTCAGCCAGGGGACGGGGACCTACAGCAATTTCCTGATTCGGCGGCTGGCGCGGCTCCCCTTCGTATTCAACGTGCGGATCAAGGCACCCTTCCGCCAATTGATCGATTCGGTGCAGAATTATTATGATCCCAAGCGGCTGATCGAACGCAACCTGCCCGCGCTCCAAGCCGAACAGCGCCGCCGCGAACAGGGCTTGCCGCCGGCCCCGCTCGACACCACCATTCAGCCTTCCGAAAGCGAGACCGTGCCATGACGCGAACCGTGACCATGCTGCGATTCCTGACAATGGGTGCCGCTTCCTGTGCGGCGGCCGGGTGTGTGAACGTCTCCGCGCCCGACAAGCCGATCGTCATCAACTTGAACATCAACATCACGCAGGAAGTGGTGTATCGTCTCGATGGAGAAGCGAAGACGCTGATCCAGGACAATCCGGGGATATTCTGACCATGCATGCTTTCGTGAAATACGGTCTCGCCGCAGCCGCCATCGTCGCGGTCGCCGGGGTTGCCGGCACCGCATGGGCGCAGCGCGATCCCGCCTATCAGGCCGCTCGTGCCGCGGGTCAGGTCGGCGAGCAACCCGATGGCTATCTGGGCGTGGTCGGCGGCGGCACGCCGGAGCTTCGCGCGCTCGTTGCGAACATCAATATCCAGCGCAAGGCGGCATACACGCGCGGCGCACAGGCGGGCGCGACGGTCGAGCAATTCGCGTTCGTCTCGGGCTGCAACCTGATCGCGCAGACCAAGCCGGGCGAGAAGTACAAGACGCCGGGTGGCGGCTGGGAAACGCGCGGCAGCGGCGCGCCGGAGCGCGACCCGCGCTGTGTGTAAGGGTTGAAGATTAACCGCTG
The DNA here is from genome assembly GCF_001421155.1 of Sphingomonas sp. Leaf5. Classification (NCBI taxonomy): domain Bacteria; kingdom Pseudomonadati; phylum Pseudomonadota; class Alphaproteobacteria; order Sphingomonadales; family Sphingomonadaceae; genus Sphingomonas; species Sphingomonas sp. Leaf5. The sequence goes on from NZ_LMJZ01000001.1 coordinate 661,263, forward strand.
ACAAGCTATGTCTCGAAAGCGGTATCAGAATTCAGTGATACACCTCCAGACCCCGGTCGTGCCAGCGGCCGGGGTCTTCTACGTTACGGGGCCGGCTGCCAGGCCGACCCCGTCCCGCCGCTACTTCGAGCGGGCGACCTCGATGAATTTCAGCACCAAGGTCGCGAAAGCCACTATCAGGATAGTTACGCCGATGATGACGGTTGCGGTATCGTCATCCAGGTCAATCACCTCCTTTGCGGTCGATGTATCGGCCGCGGGACCGATGTGGCGGGCAGGTAAAAGCCGGTCTGTACCAATCGTCATCGAATTTCGGTGCAAGCTCCGTCATCCTCCGTTCATCGTCCCGAAAGGTTTCGGCGCGAACGCTGTGGTTGACTCCAAACCGTCACCTTCCTAAAGCGCGCCTGCCTTGGCGGGCTCGCCATCCGGCGGATTCCGGCCCGGCCTTTGAAGGTCTTGGGAGGAAGCATGGCGGAGAACGAGCCTGGACTAGACCCCTTGCCCGAAGACGCCCGGATCACCTCGCTCGATGAGCGGCTGGATCGGGCGAAGAAGGACGAGGCGATCCGGACCGGTCAGGCGCGTGACGAAGCGGGGGAAAAGAACTACCGCCTCGGTAATCGCGTGCTGGCCGAATTGATCGGTGGAATGGTCGGGGGAGCGGTGATCGGCGGTACGCTCGATTATCTGCTCGGCACCTCGCCTTGGCTCCTGCTCGTGTTGCTGACCCTCGGGATCGTCAGCGCGTTCAGGAACATCATCAGGATTTCGAACCGGCGTCCGGACTGAAAGTTTCGGGCGCCTTGGCATATCGGGGCGAAGCGACGTGGCGCAGGCAGGCAAGATCGATCCGATGCACCAGTTCGAGGTGCAGACGATCTTCAACATTCCGCTCGGCGATACCGTCCTGCCGTTCACCAATTCGGCGCTGTGGATGATCGTCGCGGCGATCGCGTTGTTCGTGTTCATGATCGGCGGCATGAAGCAGCAGCAGGTGCCCGGTCGCTGGCAGATGGCGGTCGAGGGCTTCACCGGCTTCATCGACAAGCTGCTGGCGGCGAATATCGGGCATGAGGGGCGCAAGTATCTTCCCTATGTCTTCTCGCTGTTCATGTTCATCCTGTTCGCGAACGTCGTCGGGCTGCTGCCGTTCGGTCTGATCGGGCTGCACCCGTTCACCGTCACCAGCCATTTCACCGTGACCGGCGTCCTCGCCATCGCCAGCTTCTCGATCGTGCTGGTCGTCGGCCTGTTCAAGCATGGCCTGCGTTTCTTCAGCCTGTTCGCGCCGAAGGGCACGCCGGTTCCGGTGCTGCTGCTGGTCGCGCCGATCGAGTTCGTGTCGTTCATGGTCCGTCCGTTCAGCCTCGCGCTGCGACTGTTCGTCGCGATGACCGCGGGCCACATCCTGCTGAAGGTGCTGGCGGGTTTCATCATCAATTCGACTGCCGCCGGTGCGGGCATCGGCGTGCTGGTCAGCGTGCCGAGCTTCGCGCTGATGGTCGGTGTGTCGGCCCTCGAAATGCTGGTCGCCGGCGTACAGGCCTATGTCTTTGCGCTGTTGACCTCGCTCTACATCAACGATGCCGTGCACCTGCACGACCATCACTGATCCCAACCCAAACATAGATTTTTCCAAGGGAGTTTTCGACATGGAAGCAGACGCCATCAAGTTCCTCGGCGCCGGTCTGGCCGCCATCGGTGCCGGCCTCGCGGCACTCGGCGTGGGCAACGTCTTCGCAGCGTTCCTGCAGGGCGCACTGCGCAACCCGTCGGCCGCTGCCAGCCAGCAGGGCAACATGTTCATCGGCTTCGCCGCCGCCGAACTTCTCGGCCTGCTGGCGTTCGTCGTTGCAGTGCTGCTGATCTTCGTCGCGTAACTGCGTGACGCCCGGCGCGGGGTTGCCCGCGCCGGATCTCCGGCCCCATGGGCCGGTTTCGGCCGGACGATGGCGTCCGGTCGACCAGACAATACGGGACGTTTCATGCCGCAAATCGAGCAGCTCGCCGCGACCTGGGGGTCGCAGGTCTTCTGGCTGGTGCTGACCTTCGGCATCGTGTTTCTGGTCGTCGGCCTTGGCATGGTGCCCAAGGTACAGGGCACCGTCGACAAGCGCGATCAGGGCATCGCCGCCGATCTGGCCGCCGCCGATCAGGCGCGCAGCACCGCCGATGCCACCGAAGCCGCATGGCGTACCCGTGAAAATGCGAGCCGCGAGGCTGCGCAGAAGCTGCTGGCCGAAGCACGCGCCGCGGGCGCTGCCGCTGCCGCCGAAAGGCTGGCCGCTGCCAATGCCGATGTGCAGGCCCGCGTCGCCCAAGCCGAAGCCGACATCGCCGCGCAGCGCAACGCTGCCATGGCCGAAGTCGAACAGGTCGCCGCCGAAGCGGCGCAGGCGATCGTCGCCCGCGTGTCGGGCGTTCATGTCAGCGAACAGGACGCGCAAGGCGCGGTAAAGGCGGTGCTCCATGGCTAATCCGACCACGGCCGTGCATGGCAGCCCGACGCTGAACGAAGCGATCCACGAGGAAGGTCTGACCAAGACCGGCGTGAGCGCCGTCGAGAGCGAGCATGGCAGCACCACCGCCGCCAACCATCCCGATCCGACCGCGTTCGGCCTCGACGGCACCGGTTGGGTCAGCGCAGCGATGCTGCTGTTCCTGATCGTGCTGATCGTGAAGGGCGTACCGGCCGTGATCGGCCGGCTGCTCGACGGGCAGATCGCGGTGATCCGCACGCGCCTCGACGAAGCGCGCAAGCTGCGTGCCGAAGCCGAGGCGTTGCGTGACGAATATACCGCGAAGATCGCCGGGATCGAGGCACAAGCCGCTGAGATGGTCGCTCATGCCGAGGCCGAAGCGCAGGGGCTGCTGGCCAAGGCCGAAACCGATGCCGCCGACCTGACCCAGCGGCGGGCCAAAATGGCGACCGACAAGATCGCCGCCGCCGAGCGCGCCGCCATCGCCGAGGTCCGCGCGACCGCCGCCGATGCTGCCGCCAAGGCCGCGACCGCGCTGATTTCGACGCATCTGTCGGGCGATGCCGATCGCGCGCTGATCGACCGGACCATCGCCGGCCTGGGTGGCAATCGACTGAACTGATCGACTGTACCGACGCGTGTGCGCCGCCCTGCCGATCCGGCCGGGCGGCGTTTCGCGTTTTGGGGTGGCGCCTCTTTCGGGTTTCCGGCGCGCCCTCCCATTACCGAGCCCGCTGAAGGAGAAACGCCATGGCATGGGCCATCTTGGCGGTTGCGGTCGTGTGTGAGGTCATCTGGGCGCTCAGCCTGAAATGGGCGGCGGGGCAGGGGACGCTGCTGGCGTCGTCGGTGCCGATCGGCCTGTCGTTCGTGAACATGGCACTGCTGGCGCTGGCGATGCGCGGCATTCCGGCGGGGACCGCCTATGCGGTGTGGACCGGGCTGGGCGCGATCGGCGTCATCATCGGTGGGGCGCTGCTGTTCGGCGAACGGATCGCCCCGTTGCAGGCCGGGTTCATGGTCCTGATCGTGGTCGGTGTAGCGGGAACCAAGCTGTTCGCCCAGGGGTGATTCTCGTCCGCGGAAGGTTGCGAAGGTTACACGGTTGCGACCTTTGGCGGGGTGGTCTGGACGGTCATTTCAAAGAACGGATCGAGTGTAGTTTGCCGACTCCGTGTAGGAAAGCGGTGAAAACTGTTGCCGTTTAACAATGCGATAGCCTCAATTCCGTTTTTGGTGGCCGGCGGGGTGGGGTGCCGTGAGAGGCTGTGGGGCAATGCCGGATCGTGCCGCCTAGGTGTGGAAGTGGACACTGGCGGCTCTTCGCAGTGATCCGAGCGGTTCGCCGGGCGCTCCGGAACGGTTCGATCGCCCCGGCAACGGTCCGGTGCGGGACGAAAACACCGCTGCCTTGGCGGACCGGCACGCCTACTTCCGAGATCGCCGTTAACGCTAACAGAATCATTGGACAATGGGTGCGCGGCTGCCGATACTCGCCTGATAATAAAGGGAGAGGATGGTCATGACAGGTATGAAACACGCGCGTCTGCGCGCGCTGGCGTGGACGATTGGCGGGGCGCTGATCACGGTGGCAGCACCGGCGCTGGCGCAGAGCGACAAGATGGAGCCGATCGCGATCCCGGCGCAACCGGATGCGATCCCGCTGAAGACCGGCACGCTGCCCGACGCGAAGGCGCGCGAGGCGTGGCACCAGCAATATGGCAGCGTGTTCGCGCGGAACGTCACCGACGCGACGCTGACGCCGTTCCTGCCCGATCCGGCCAAGGCGAATGGCACGGCAGTGATCGTCGCGCCGGGCGGCGGGTTCCGCACGCTGTCGATGCAGAACGAAGGTTGGGACGTCGCCAGGGCGCTGGCGGCGCGCGGCGTGGCGGCGTTCGTGCTGAAATACCGGCTGAACCAGACGCCGGCCGATATGGCCGGGTTCGAACAGTCGATGACCGCCATGTTCTCCGCCACCGCACAGCGTCCGCCCCGACCGAACCCGGCCAGCGCCGCGAACGCGCTGGCACCGCAGATCGCCGATGCCAATGCGGCGTTCGCGCTGGTCCGTTCGCGCGCCGGCGAATGGAAGGTCGATCTCAACCGGATCGGGATGATCGGCTTTTCGGCCGGCGCGATGCTGACGATGGCGACGACGCTGTCGTCGAACGCAGCGAAGCCGGCCTTTATCGGCGACATCTATGGCCCGTTGTCCGCCGCGACCGTGCCCGCCGATGCCCCGCCGCTGTTCGTGGCGCTCGCCGCCGACGATCCGTTCTTCGCCAATGCCGGGTTCGGGCTGATCGATTCGTGGAAGGCGGCGAAGCGGCCGGTCGAGTTTCACCTGTACGAACAGGGTGGTCACGGTTTCGGCATGTATCCGAAGACGACGACCAGCACCGGCTGGTTCGAAGCGTTCGCCAAGTGGATGGAAATGCATGGCTGGATGAAGCGGGCGGCGTGAGGTTGTCGCCGCGGTGTTGGGGGGGCTCGGTTCTGTTGGTTTGACGAGCGGGACTTTGACCAGCGGCTGCGGGTCGAGAGCGTTTCGAACCTGGCCGATGCCTGGCGGTATCCCAGCGGAGGCCGGGGTCCAGTTGGGGAGGCGCTGCGGCGGACCGGTTTACGTCCCCCAACTGGGTCCCGGCCTCCGCCGGGGTATGGTTTGGGCTGGTGGGCGGGTTTTTTTGCTCAATCCGGGGGATGCCGTCTTTTTGCTGGCGAAGGAGAAGAAGCGGGACCCCTGTGGATTCACATTCGAAGTGCAACGGGATGAAGGCTTCGGCGGGGGTTTGGAAGCCGAGGCATTTTCGGGGCGTATGGTTGTGTTTGGCGAGGATGGCGTTGAGCGCGCGCGGCGACNCCGGGTGTGGATTCACATTCGAAGTGCAACGGGATGAAGGCTTCGGCGGGGGTTTGGAAGCCGAGGCATTTTCGGGGCGTATGGTTGTGTTTGGCGAGGATGGCGTTGAGCGCGCGCGGCGACAAGGCGTGAGGTTCGGTTTTTCTGGGCAGGTCGCGTCTGAGCCGTCCGATGGCGTTTTCGACGCCGCCCTTCTGCCAGGGCGACCGTGGATCGCAGAACCAGGCGTCGATTTTGAGTTGCTGCTCGATGCGGCGGTAGCGGGTGAACTCGGTGCCGTTGTCGAAGGTGACGGATCGTCGCAGTCGTTCGGGTAGCGACCGCAGCATCCGCACCAGCGCCGTCGCGACGGTATCGGCCTTGAGGCTGTCCTGCCGCACGGCGATGGTGAGCCGCGAGGTACGTTCGTGCGCGACGATCAGTGCGTGGCCGGGCTTGGAGAAGAGCATGGCGTCGGCCTCCCAGTGACCGGGTTCGCAGCGGGTGGCGACGTCGGGCGGCCGGTCGTGGATCGTACGGCCGGTCGGGCGCGGCCAGCCACCTTTGGTGCGCCGCCCACGTTTGTATTTGGCGCGCGGCAGATAGTGGCGCCAGCGCCGGTCGTTGGTGCGCGTGAGCTGGGCGTAGACGAAGCGGTAGATCGTCTCATGGCTGATGACCGGGTGCCCGGCTTGGCGGGCGAGGCGGCCCGAGACCTGCTCGGGCGACCAGCCTGCGGCGAGGCGGTCGAGGATGGTCTCGCGCAAGGCGTCCTCGCGCTCCAGCCGGCAGCCGCTCCAGCGCCGCGCCTCGGCCTGCGCCTGGGCATAGGCGGGGCGGTAGCCGACCTTGCTGCCAGCATTCCGTTTCAACTCGCGCGAGATCGTCGATGGCTGGCGATCCAGAGCTGCAGCGATTTGCCGGATCGATTGCCCGGCTTCATGAAGCCGGGCAATCGAACACCGTTCCTCGAGCGATAACTGACGGTAGATGGACATGGCAGCACCTGTCTCAGGTGTTGCACTTCGTTTGTGAACTCAGAGAACACCGTTCCTCGAGCGATAACTGACGGTAGATGGACATGGCAGCACCTGTCTCAGGTGTTGCACTTCGTTTGTGAACTCAGAGGGGTCCCGCTTCTTTCTTCTTCGTCCGGGCAAAGGAAGAAGCGGGGCCCCGGATCAAGTCCGGGGTGACGTGAAAGTCTGGGAAAGGTCCCGCTTTCACCACGAGACCCCAGCCTTCGCTGGGGTAACGAATAGAGCAGGAAGAGGACCTCCTATTTCCGGTCCTCATAAAACTTCTTGACCACGTTCCACCCTTCCTCCGCCGTTTCAACGAAGGTGATGAGATCGAGATCGCGTTCCGAGATCACGCCTTCCTCGACCAGCGCGTCCCAGTTGACGACCCGGTTCCAGAATTCGCGACCGTAGAACAGCACCGGGATCGGCTCGATCTTGCCGGTCTGGATCAGCGTCAGCAGCTCGAAGCTCTCGTCGAACGTGCCGAAGCCGCCGGGGAACACCGCGACCGCGCGGGCGCGCAGCAGGAAGTGCATCTTGCGCAGCGCGAAATAGTGGAACTGCATCGACAGCGCCGGGGTGACGTAGGGATTCGGAGCCTGTTCGTGCGGCAGGACGATGTTGAGACCGATCGATTCGGCCCCTGCCTCGTTCGCGCCGCGATTGGCCGCTTCCATGATCGACGGGCCGCCGCCCGAACAGACGACGAAGTGCCGCTTGCCGTTGACGTCGTTGGGAAACTGGCTGGCGTTGAACGCCAGTTCGCGCGCCACGTCGTAATAATGCGCCTTGGCGACGATCCGCTCGGCAATCGCGCGCGCCTTGTCGTCCTGCGCGAGATCGAGCAGCATTTCGGCCTTGTCCGGCTCAGGGATACGCGCCGAGCCGTAGATGACGAAGGTCGAGGCGATGTTTGCTTCATCGAGCAGCAGCGAGGGTTTCAGCAGTTCCAGCTGGAATCGCACCGGCCGCAGATCGTCGCGCAACAGGAACTCCATGTCCTGAAACGCCAGTCGATAGGCGGGATGCTCGGTCTGCGGGGTGGAAAGCTGGGCGCGGGCCGCCTCGGCCTCCTGCTTGGCCCCGCGGAACACGCGGGACGGTACTTTGGTATCAGTCATAGGGGAGTGAATTTAGGCACGTCGGCAAACAGCGGCAAGCGGGTTGCGTCACCGGCACAGCGGTCGCCCGCCCATGTCGAAATGAAAATGGTTGGTATGCGCCGCGTTATACTCGGGGCCGAGCGTGGTGACGAAACGCTTGCAGGCCGAGCGATGGACGATGCGCAGGAATTCGCGGATCTGTGGGTCGGGGCTGTTCCAGTCGCGCTCGATCGAAATGCGGCGGCCGTCCGCCAGCACGAAACTGCCGATATCGACCGCGTTGGCAAGGCCGTGTTCGGACACGCGCCCCGCCGCGCGACTGCCGCCACCGACGATACCCCGACAGACATAGGTGCCATAGCTGTCGATCCGCGTCACCTCGCTGCCCAGCAGGTGCCGGGCGGCCGGGCGGACGCCGTGGCGGACCCAGCCGGTCAGCGCCCGCGCCGCCGGACAGCGTATCGCCTTCAGCCCGTTCACCGGCGTACCGATGTCGAGCAACTGCACCGCACCCAGCACGACGCAGCCCGATCCATAGTCGCGATCGGGCAGCGGGCTGAACCGGACCTCGGCACGCGACAGGTCGGCGAAGCATTGCTGCGTGTCGCGCGGCGTCTGCCCCGACAAGGTGATCGGGCCCGACGGGCGCGGCGCGATCGGTCGTGCCGGCGGCGCGGGTTCGGGACGGTCGCCACCGATACAGGCCGACAGGAACAGGATCGCAAGCAACAGGGTGAAACGCGAAGGGGCCATCGCCATCGTGGTTCCACGTCGCCGGCGGCTTCACAAGCGGCGATGCGACCGGCCGTGCCGCCCGGTCGGGAATCGGATCGAACGGTAACCGTTGTCACGAAAAGATTGATTACCGGGCACATTTTTGAATATGTACGACTTTTGGCTGCCCGGATGACGGGAAGTCCACCCGCCCTCCGGCAACGGACCGCATTGCAAAGGAATGCAGCGTGACTATCGTCGTCCGAACCCTGTCCGATCGCGTGTTCGAAATCGTCCGCGAACGGATCGTCAGCGGTGCGCTGCCCGAAACCTTTGCGATTCGCCAGGATGCGCTGGCCAGCGAACTGGGCGTCAGCAAGATCCCGCTGCGTGAGGCACTCGCCCGGCTGGAACAGGAAGGGCTGGTCGCCGGACAGGCCAATCGCGGCTATACCGTGCGGCCGATGTCGGCGTTGCAGGCGGAGGAAATCTACGAACTGCGTCTGGCGGTGGAGCCGGGTGCCGCCGCCTATGCCGCGATCCATGCCGACGAACTGCGGCGCGCGGCGGTGATCGACGCGTTCGAGCGGCTGGACGGCGCGCCGGCCCGCGACCTGCTGGAAGCGGCGGCGCGCAACCGCGCGTTTCACGCCGCGCTGGTGGCGGCGAACGGGCGCGACCTGACCATCGATCTGGTGCAGCGTTTGTCGGTGTTGGCCGAACGCTATGTCGTCGCCCATCTGCGTCCCGCCGGGCGGGGCGACCGCGCCTATGTCGAGCATCGTTCGCTGCTCGACGCATGGCTGGCGCGCGACGGGGTGGCGGTGCGCAACGTGCTTACCCGCCATCTCGAAGCGACGATCGAGGATTTGCGTACCGAATTCGCCGCAGCGGTCGCGCTTGCCTGACGCGGGGTGGGCCGGGGCCGGCGGCTGGGGTAGGAAGCGGTATGCTCCGTCTGCTCCTGACCCTGACCGCCGTGTCGCTGGCGACCTGCCCCGCATCCGCCCGCGACATCCTGTTCATCGGCAACAGCTTTACCTTCGGTGCCGGATCGCCGGTCGAACGCTATCGCCCCGACAGCGTCACCGACCTGAACGACGACGGGATCGGCGGCGTGCCCGCGCTGTTCCGTGCCTTTGCCGAACAGGCCGGGCTGGACTGGAGCGTCTCGCTCGAAACCTCGCCGGGCAAGGATCTGGCCTATCACTATGCCAACCGGCGGGGTGCGATCGACCGGCGCTGGGACGTGGTGATCCTGCAGGGCTATTCGACGCTCGACGCCCGGCGGCCGGGGAACGCCACCCGTCATGGCGAAGCGGCGGGCAAGCTGGCGGCGTTGGTCCACGCCCGCAATCGCCAGGCGCAGGTGACGCTGGTCGAAACCTGGTCGCGCGCCGACCTGACCTATCGCCCCGGCAGCCGCTGGTCGGGCAAGCCGATCGCGGCGATGGCGAACGATCTGGCGGCGGCGAACCGGCAGGTGGCAAGGACGGTGCCGGGCATCGCCGGCACGATCCCGGTCGGCAGCGCGTGGAACGACGCGATCGCCACCGGGCTGGCCGACGCCAACCCCTATGACGGAATCGATCCGGGCAGGATCGGACTATGGGCCGACGATCACTATCATGGCAGCACCGCCGGCTATTATCTGGAGGCGCTGACCATCTTCGGCCGGGTCACCGGCTTTGACGTGCGCCGGCTGGGCCCCGACGAGCGCGCCGCCCGCGATCTCGGCCTGACGCCCGCCATTGCCAAGGCGTTGCAGCGGGTCGCGTGGAAGACGTTGCGGCGGAATCGCTGATGCGCTGGCTTTTGCTTGCCCCGTCCCTCACCGAGTTTCTGACGGCGTGCGGCGGCGGCGATGCCGACCGTGCCGGGCGGCTGCGCGCGGCAGGGCCGAACGCCGGGCTGGCGGGGTTGCTGGCCCATGCCGATGCCGGTGCGGGGCGTCGCGCCTTTGGCCGATGCGCGGCCTGCCATACGATCGGGGCGGGGCGGCAGGCGCTGGCCGGACCCAATCTCCATGGCATCATGGGGCGCAAGGTCGCCGGCGACGCGCGCTTTGGCTATACCCAGGCGCTGATCGACCATGGCGGCCGCTGGAACGCGGCGCGCATGGACGCGTGGCTCGCCGCGCCGTCGCGGGTGGTGCCGGGGACGCAGATGGCGTTTGCCGGCGTCCGCGACCCGATGGAGCGCGCCGACCTGATCGCGTATCTGACCGAGGAAAGCCGGTGATTCTCCCCTCCCTGGCAAGGGAGGGGCGGGGGTGGGTTGGCCTGCGTGGGACGGTGACCGTGCGACAACCGGCCAACCCACCCCCAACCCCTCCCTTCCAGGGCGGGGAGCTGTCGCGCCCTATAGCTGATGCCCGGTACGATCGCGCTTCGTTGCCAGATAGCGTTCGTTATGCGGATTAGCCGGCAGGTGATGCGCGACCCGTTCGATGACAGTAATACCCGTTGCTTCCAGCCCGGCGACCTTGGCCGGGTTGTTGGTCAGCAACCGGATCTGCCGCTGGCCGAGCAGCGCCAGCATCCGCCCGGCGACGCCGAAATCGCGCGCATCGATGGCGAAGCCGAGCCGGGTATTGGCGTCGACCGTGTCGAACCCCTGATCCTGCAGCGCATAGGCGCGCAGCTTGTTGACCAGCCCGATCCCGCGTCCTTCCTGCCGCAGATACAGCAGGATGCCCCAGTTCGCATCGGCGATGGCGTGGATCGCGGCATGGAGCTGCGGCCCGCAATCGCATTTCAGGCTGCCGAGCACATCCCCGGTCAGGCATTCGCTGTGCAGCCGGACCAGCGGCGGGTGCCCGTCGGGCTGACCGATGACCAGTGCGACATGCTCGCCCGCCGCATCGGGCGTGCGGAACGCGACGATCTCGCTGTCCTCGGCCCCCGCCACCGGCAGTCGCGCGCGGGTGACGATCGCGAGCCGATTGGCATCCTCATGCGCATCGATCGCTTGCGGGGTGATCGTCACCTCCGCATCGGTGCCGTCCGCGACGAAGGCGGGCAGCAGGCCGGCCACCCGGGCGAGGCGCAGCGCGGCGGTCGCGGCGACCGGCGCTGCCACGTCGATGCTGCGAAACGGCCCCTTCATCGGCGTGGCGAGGTCGAGTTGCGGGTCGGCCAGCGCCGTCGCGGCGGCGAAGTCGGTCCATGCCTCGCGCCGGATCGCCACCGGATGATCGGGTTGGGCGGCGGCGCGCTGGTTGACGATCCGCAGCGTTTCGGCCCGGCCGAACGACAACAGGATATGGCCGGTACCATCGGGATCGAACCGCGCCAGCCGTTCGGGATCGGCGGTCTCGATCGGCAGCAGCGTCAGCACCGGCTCGCCCGGCGCGGCGATGGCGATCGGCCAGCCGCGGCGCAGCGCATCGATCGCGCGGGCGACGTCGCGGGTCTCGCTCAAAACGCGAACTCGGTGACGATCGGGATATGGTCGCTCGGCTTCAGCCAGCTGCGGCACGGTTCATGGACGCGGTGCGCGACCGCCTTTGCCGCGACGTCGCGGCTGGCCCACATATGGTCGAGCCGCCGTCCGCGATCCGACGCCGCCCAATCCTTCGCGCGGTAGCTCCACCACGTATAGAGCCGCTGCGGTGCCGGTACGAACTGGCGGCCCAGATCCACCCAGTCGTTCGCCGCCTGCAACCGCGCCAGCGTCGCGACCTCGATCGGCGTATGGCTGACCACGTCGAGCAATTGCTTGTGGCTCCACACATCGCTTTCGAGCGGGGCGACATTGAAATCGCCGACCAGCAACGTCGGGATGCCCGACAGGCCGTGCGACCATTCGATCATGCGTTCGAGGAAATCGAGCTTCTGGCCGAACTTCGGGTTCAGCTCGCGGTCGGGCACGTCGCCGCCAGCGGGGATATAGACGTTCTCGATCCTGAGCCCGTTGGCCAGCCGCACGCCCAGATGCCGCGCCTCGCCATTGGCCTGCCAGTCGAGCCGGTCATCCTCGGCCAGCGGCACTTTCGAGATCACCGCGACGCCGTGGTGCATCCGCTGCCCGTTGATCGCGATATGGGTATAGCCCAGCCGCCGCAGCGGTTCGTACGGGAAATCGCGATTCTCGACCTTCGTTTCCTGAAGGCACAGCACATCGGGCTGCGCTTCACGCAGGAACTGCTCGACGATGTCCATGCGGAACCGGACCGAGTTGATGTTCCACGAAGCGACCGAAAGCATGTCCATGCAGCGCCTGTATCGTCGGAGAAGCGCCTGCGCCAGACATGGAAAGGCCCCCGCTCCGGGGGCATGGAGCGAGGGCCGACCTAGCGTTCGTTACGCAGGCGGGCGTTGAAGACCCGGGCAACAGGGGGGAAAATCCCGGACGCGCTCCAACACCGCGAGATCAGCCTTAGGGCTGCGAACCTGTCGCCAACATGAACGCTTTCTGTAATTTTCTAAAAATACCGGACATATGCGTTGAACCGCGACAAATGCAGCGGGCCGCGTGTCATTCGCCGGTATCGGCATCGCCGGCCACTCGCGAATCGGTTTGCGCTGAAACAGGTCGGCCGCGACGGTGCGCCTATCGCCGCGGACGGCTGGGTTCGTTGAACCGGAACGCATTGTCGGCGACCGGGACATTGAACTTCTGGTTGGTCAGGCGGACCGTGGTCCGGTTCGCCTGCGCATCGAGCGCGACCCAGCCCTGCAGCATCAGCCCGGCGGGGGCGGAGGGCTGGCGCGCGAACACCATCGTGATCCGGCCATATTCGGGACGTTTCGGATCATAGGCTTCGACGCTGACGATGCGCGGATCGTTCGACGGCACGACCCGCGCGAATTTCGATGCGTCGCGTTCGGGGTTCAGCAGGATGCCGAGCGGCGAGTTGCCGATCGGCCAGCGTTGCTTCTGCCCGACCTGATAGTCGAGGAAGTACAGCGATTTGCCATCCGACACGAGCAGGATCGGCACGCCCTTTTGATACTGGAAGCGGATCTTGCCCGGCTTCTTGAGCGTCAGTTGCCCGGTCAGCACGCGGCCGTTGCGATCGGTCTGGCTGAAATCGGCGGTCATCGTCTGCGTCGCCGACAGATGCCGCTGAACCGAGGCGAGATCGTTCCGCGGTGCCTGCGCAGATAGCGCGACCGGGGCGGCAAGGGCGACGGCGAGAGCGAGCGGGCGGATGGGGAATCTCCGTATCATGGTGCCGGGGTAGGATCGGCGCATTGAACGCGGCGTGAACCCATGGGTTGCGAGATAACTCCCCTCCCTTGTCAGGGAGGGGAGTAGAAAGCGGGTGCCGCCCGCCCGCTTATAGCCGGTGTTCGCCCTTCACCCAGCGGACCGTGCCCGAACTGGCGCGCATCACGACGCTTTCGGTGGTCATCTTGCCCTTCAGCCGCTTGACCCCGGCGAGCAGCGAACCGTCGGTCACGCCGGTCGCCGCGAAGATGCAGTCGCCGCGCGCCAGTTCGGTCAGGTCGTACTGCTTGTCGAGGTCGGTGACGCCCCATTTGGCGGCACGCGCGCGTTCGTCGTCGTTACGGAACAGCAGCCGGCCCTTGAACTGCCCGCCGACGCAGCGCAGTGCCGCCGCCGCCAGCACGCCCTCCGGTGCGCCGCCCGACCCCATATACAGGTCGATGGTGGTGTCGGGATCGCTGGTCGCGATCACGCCCGCCACGTCGCCGTCGCCGATCAGCATCACGCCGCAGCCGACCGACCGCAATTCGGCGATCAGCGCGCCATGACGCGGGCGGTCGAGGACGCAGACGATGATGTCGCGCGGATCGACGCCCTTGGCCGTGGCCACCGCCGTCACATTCTCGGTCGGCGACCGGTCGAGGTCGATGACGCCGTCGGGATAGCCCGGACCGCACGCGATCTTGTCCATATAGACGTCGGGCGCGTTCAGCAGCCCGCCCTTTTCCGCGATCGCCAGCACGGCGAGGCTGTTCGGACCGGCGGTCGCGCAGATCGTGGTCCCTTCCAACGGGTCGAGCGCGATGTCGATTTCAGGGCCGTTGCCGGTGCCGACCTTCTCGCCGATGAACAGCATCGGCGCTTCGTCGCGCTCGCCCTCGCCGATCACGACGGTGCCGTCCATGTCGAGTTCGTTCAGCGCGGCACGCATCGCTTCGACGGCGGCGGCGTCGGCAGCCTTTTCATCGCCCCGCCCGACCAGCGTCGACGCGGCGATCGCCGCCGCTTCGGTAACGCGCACCATTTCGAGAACGAGGACGCGGTCGAGCGTGTTGCTGACGGGCTGCATAGGGTGAGGCTCCGGGCTGTTAAACATATTAAACAAGCGATAGGCGACCGACCCTTGCCCGGCAAGCCGGATCGTTCGATACCTGTGCCGGTCGCTTCGGGGAGGCATGGGCATGACGGCATGGGTGGCGTTGCTGGCGATGATGCAGGACGAAGGCCGGGCGGCGGCGATGATCGCGCGGGCGCGCAGCCTGACGCAGGTCGCGCAGGCGTGCCACGCCGATGCCGATGCCGACGAAATCATGGTGTGCGCGCGGCGTAACGCCGACCGGTTCCGCGTGCCGCTGTCGACGCCGCCGGCCGATGGCGACCCGCGGGCGGTCGACGCGCTTGGCGAGCGTGAACGGTTGCTGGCGGTACCGCAACCGTCCTGCGGGACGGCGGCGTTCCTGCAAGGCTGCGGGTTCGTCGGCATGACCGCGTCGACCCGGCGCGGCGGCAGTATCGCCGCGCCCCGGCCGTTGGCGAAATAGGCAACCAAAGCGCCGATAACGGGTTCGGAGATGCAGGTTTATGGGGAGCGTGCCATGTCGATGACGCTGTTGTTCGCGCTGGTCCTGCAATCGGCACCGGTGGTGACGAAACTGAATGTCGCCGAACCGGTCGATTGCGTCGTCACCCCGCGCGCGCTGGGCTGTCCGGAACGGCGCAACGAGCGTTTCCGCCTGGGCGATAGCGACGAACCGGCGTTCGACCGCAAGGCCGATGGATTGAAACAGGACGGACGGCAATGCGGGCTGCTGGGATCGCAGCAATATTGCACCCGCAAGCCGCGCACGATCCTGTCGGCACCGACCAACTGACCCTGCGCTTCGGACCGCGCCCTTCCGAGCGTTTCACACGGGTTTCGAACGAACGGGGCGGCACGATGCCGCCCCGCACGCCTCACGCCTCGGCGAGTTCGGCCTGTGCGTTGACCTTGTGTTCGGCCATCGACGTCAGCTTCTCGTCGGTGGCGCGTTCTTCCGCCAGCGTTTCGCCTAGCAGCGCGGCGATATCCTCCCGGCCGAGTTGCCGCGCCCATGCGATCAGCGTGCCGTAGCGAGTGATCTCGTAATGCTCGACCGCCTGCGCCGACGCGATGAGCGCGGCGTCGAGCACTTTCTTGTCGGCGATCTCACCGGCGACCTCGTTCGCTTCCTTGATGATGCCGTCGATCGCCGGACAGGTCACCGCCTTCTTCGTCGCGCCGTGCAGGTCGAACACCTGTTCCAGCCGGCGGATCTGCCCTTCGGTTTCGGCCAGATGGCGTTCGAACCCGGCCTTCAGTTCGGGATCGGTCGCCTTGGCGATCATCTTCGGCAACGCCTTGGTGATCTGGTTCTCGGCGTAGAAGATGTCCTGAAGCTGATGGACGAACAGGTCGTCGAGCGTCGCGATATCCTTCGAAAACAGGCCCATGACGGTTTCCTTCGCTGGCGGGGTGATGCCACCCTCAACGATGCGGTCCGCCACGGGTTGCGTGGAAAGCGCGTTACCTGCCGCGACAGGCGAGCAGTTCGACGACATCCTCCAGCCGCGCGGCATCGCCCAGCGCGATCACCTCGCCGATGCTGCCGGCATGGAGCGGATCGCCCGACCAGTCGCTCATCGTGCCGCCCGCGCCCTCGACCACCGGTACCAGCGCGGCGAAATCGTGCAGCTTCAGCCCCGCTTCGACCACCACGTCGATATGCCCCGACGCCAGCGTGCCATAGGAATAGCAATCGCCGCCCAGCACGGTCGAGCGCACCTTCGCCTCGACATGTTCGAAGCCGTGCAACTGCCCGTCGTCGAACAGGGCCGGACTGGTCGTCGCCAGCAATGCGTCGGCCAGATCGCGGCAGCGACGGGTCCGGGCCGGTTGCCCGTTGAAGGTCGTGCCACGCCCGATCGCCCCGACCCAGCGTTCGCCGATGATCGGCTGGTCGATGACGCCCAGCACCGGCCAGCCATCCTCGACCAGCGCGATCAGCGTGCCGAAGATCGGCCGTCCGGCGATGAACGACCGGGTGCCGTCGATCGGGTCGAGCACCCATACCCGCCCGCTGGTCCCTTCGCGGACACCATATTCCTCACCCTGAATACCGTCCGAGGGCCGTTCGCGCTCGATCAGAACCCGCATCGCCGCCTCCGCCTCGCGATCGGCGAGCGTCACCGGCGAGGCATCCTCCTTGATTTCGAGGCCATAGTCGCTGCGGAAGCGCGGGCGGATCGCGGCACCGGCGGCATCGGCCAGTTGCGCGGCAAGGGTCAGGTCGGCGGCGGTGACGGGCATGATGGGCCTTTGCATTGCGAACCGTCAGATAGGCGGTGGAGCGGGCAAAGCGCAAACGATGCTCGCGGTTGTCGCAAATGGCTGGCACAGATGGGGCCATGATCGCGCTCGCCCTGCTGCTCGCTGCCCCGCCACAAGTTCGGATCGTCGCCGAACCGCCCGCTTCGGTCGCCGCGGCGGAGGGCGGGGTACAGGTATTCGCGCTCAACGAAGGCGGCGAAGCGGTCGAGATGGTACCGACCGAGATGACGGTCGTTACCGGCGACGGTGCGCGGTTGCGGATCGTGCCGGCCGAACCGGCGGCAGCCACCATCGCGCCGGGCGGGTTTCGGGCGCTGCGTTACCGGGTTGCCCCGTCGGCGGTCGCGCAGGTCGCGCCGGTGACCGTGCCTGGCGGCGAATCGACGGTCGCAACGGCGGCAGGTGGCACATCGGGCTTTCTCGACCGGTTCGAACCGCATGCGCCGATCTACGGCGTGTTCGGCCTCGGATCGGACGGGGCGAAGCTGCAATTCAGCCTCGCGGTCCGTCCGTTCGACGGTGCAGGCGCGCTCGACGGGGTGCGCCTTGCATGGACGCAGACGATGTTCTGGGCGATCGACCAGCCGTCCGGGCCGTTCCGGTCCACTACCTACAGCCCCGAAGTCTATTATCAGCGCGCGCTGCGCGACGACGTCGTCGGTGCGGTCGGCTATGCCCATGATTCGAACGGCCGCGATGCCGGATCGATCGACGTGAACCGCCTGTTCGCCTCGGCCGGCTATACGGTGCCGATCGGCCGTGACTGGCGCGTCGAGGTGACGCCGAAGCTGTGGACCTATGTCGGTACCGGCTATCGCGATCTCGACCGCTATTGGGGCAATTGGTCGCTGGGGGCCGCGATCGGGCAGACCGATGGCTTGCGCATCGCCGCCTCGCTGCGCAATCCGGCGGGCAGCCGGCGCGCGGGCGAGGTGTTCGCCTCCTACCCCCTCACCCGGATCGGTGGCGGCACCGGACTGTACGTTTTCGGACAGGCGTTCAGCGGTTACGGCGAGGCGATCGACGATTATCGTCTGCGCAGTTCGAGCGCGCGTCTGGGCATCGCCTTCACGCGTTAGCATACTCCGTTCTCACGACGACCTTTCGACCAAGGAACCGCCCGATGCGTATCGCCCTGCTTGCCGCTGCCCTGACCCTGCCCTTTGCCGCGCCGCTGTCCGCCGCGCTCGCGCCCGGTGCGAAGGCACCCGATTTCACCACCCAGGCGGCGATCGCGGGCAAGGCGTTCACGCTCAACCTGCGGTCGCAGCTGCGCAAGGGGCCGGTGGTTCTGTACTTCTTCCCCGCGGCATTCACCGGTGGCTGCAATGCCGAGGCGAAGGCGTTTGCCGATTCGGTCGACCAGTTCAAGGCGGCGGGCGCGACCGTGATCGGCATGTCGGCCGACCCGATCGACAAGCTGCAGGCATTTTCGAACGAACATTGCGCAGGGCGTTTCGCCGTCGCCAGCGCCGGTCCGCGCGTGATCCAGGGGTTCGACGTCGCGCTCAACCGCCCCGCCGCCGCCGATGGCAAGGCGCGTACGATGACCACGCGCACCAGCTATGTCATTGGACGCGATGGCCGGATCGCCTTCGTCCATTCGGACATGAACCCCGCCGACCATGTCCGCACCACGCTGGCGGCGGTACGCGGCCTCGCCGCGCCGCGCTGAGGCGAACCGTGACCGGTGCGGTAATCGTGCATCAATCGTGAATCGCCGGGCAACCCGATCTTAGCAAAGCCAGCCTATCCCTCCTGCTCACGGTTTGGTGGGCGGAGGGACATGCGCGGTGTATATGGAAAGAATCGGTAGCGTGACCCCGGCCGGCAACGGCCTGGTTCGTGCGATCCTCACTTTCCTCGAAGACCAGCGGCTCGAACCCACGCCCGTCAACTACACCTTTGCCTACCGGGTCATGAGCGATCCGGCGGGCGCGCTTGCCCGCGAAGTCGCGCGGCGGACCGATGGCGGCTTTCGTCTGAGCAGCGGCGAGGTCGAGATGCTCGGCAACGCCATCGAGGCCGGTATTCGGTCGCCCGGTCCCGCCGAGCCGGTTCCGCCGCCGTCCGGATCGGCCCCTGCCGCTGCCCCCGACGCCGAACGGGTTGCCGAAACCCAGCGACAGGTCGCCGGGTTCGAATCGATGGTGTCGGCGATCCACAACGAAACCCGCGATTTCGGTCGCGATCTGGCGGCCAGTGCCGACGCGCTGAGCGCCGTGCCGGGGACCGACGTCGTCTCGGCCATCGCCGAACTCGCGCGGATCACCGCGTCGATGCGGGCACGGGTCGATATCGCCGAAACGCGGCTGGCACAGGCGACGCGCGAGGCGAGCGCGTTGCGCCAGGAACTGGCCGTCGCGCATGAGGATGCCCGACGCGATCCGCTGACCGAACTGCCCAATCGTCGTGCGTTCGAATCGGCGTCGACCGATCGCGACGACGGCCCGTTCCATGTCGCGCTGTGCGACGTCGATCACTTCAAGTCGGTCAACGATCAATACGGCCATCCGGTCGGCGACCGCGTGCTGAAGGCGATTGCGGCGACGCTGGACCGCGAATGTGCCGGGCATCTGGTCGCGCGCTATGGCGGCGAGGAATTCGCATTGCTGATCGGCGGCGTCGACCGGGCGACGGCATTCGACATGCTCGAACGGGCGCGCCGTGCGGTCGGTGCGCGCCGCTACCGCCTGCGCGAGACCGATACGGTGATCGAGGGCGTCACCATGTCGGCCGGTCTGGTGACGTTGCGGCCCGGCGAGACGATCGTCGACGGCGTCGGCCGGGCGGACCAGCTGCTCTATGCGGCGAAGCGTGGTGGCCGGGACCAAATGGTTGGCGAAACCGGCTAACTGCTGGCGGAAATTGCGCCAATATCGCGACGCAACTCCGACAGTTTCCAGTAAAATCTATATAAAACAATACGTTAAAGAATTGGCACGGCCCCTGCAAAGCTGTTGGCATCGCCGGCGAGATGGTTCGCACGGCAAGCAGGGAGTTACCACCATGATCCGCCTCGACCTTCGCCAGCAGTTCGCCGCCGCCTTCGCCGCGTTCTTCGTCTCCGCCCTGTTGCTGTCGGCCGCCGCGCCGGTCGTGCCGATCGCCTGATCTATTTACCGGTCAGGGCGCGGCCGACCGCCTCCGCGACCTTGATGCCATCGACCGCCGCCGACAGGATGCCACCGGCATAGCCGGCCCCTTCGCCGGCAGGGAACAGGTTGGCGGTGTTGAGGCTTTGAAAGTCATCACCCCGCGTGATCCGCACCGGCGACGAGGTCCGGGTCTCCACCCCCGTCATCACCGCATCGGGATGGTCATATCCCGGAATCGTGCGGCCGAACGCGACCAGCGCCTCGCGCATCGCCGCCACGACGAAATCGGGCAGGCATTCGGCCAGATCGGTCAGCTGCACCCCCGGACGATAGGACGGAACGACGCTGCGCAACTCGGTCGACGGCCGGCCCGCGAGGAAGTCGCCGATCAGCTGTGCCGGCGCGCGATAGTCGCCGCCGCCCGCCGCATAGGCGCGTTCCTCCCAATGGCGTTGCAGCGCGATTCCCGCCAGCGGATGACCCGGATAATCGCGCGCCGGATCGATGCCGACGACGATGCCCGAATTGGCGTTGCGTTCGTTGCGCGAATATTGGCTCATGCCGTTGGTCGCGACGCGCCCGGGTTCGGAGGTCGCGGCGACGACGGTGCCGCCCGGACACATGCAGAAACTGTAGACGGTGCGCGCATTGGTGCAGTGGTGCGACAGCGTATAGGCGGCGGCACCCAGATCGGGATGGCCGGCGCAGGCACCGAAGCGCGCCTGATCGATCCAGCTTTGCGGATGTTCGACGCGTACGCCGATCGAAAACGGCTTGGGTTCGAGGAACACGCCGCGATCGTGCAGCATGTGAAAGGTGTCGCGGGCGCTGTGGCCGAGGGCGAACACGACGGGGGCGTCGGTCGACAGCGTCTCGCCGGTCGACAGCGTCAGGCCGGTCAGCCGCCGGGTACCGTCGGCCGCTTTCTCCACTTCGATATCGTCGACGCGGTGCGAGAATCGATATTCGCCGCCCAGTTCCTCGACGGTCGCGCGCATCGATTCGACCATCTGCACGAGGCGGAAGGTGCCGATATGCGGATGCGCCTCGGTCAGGATTTCCTCGGGCGCGCCAGCCTTGACGAATTCGATCAGCACCTTGCGACCCAGATGACGCGGGTCCTTGATCTGGCTCCACAATTTGCCGTCGGAAAAGGTGCCGGCACCCCCTTCGCCGAACTGCACGTTCGATTCGGGGTTCAGTTCGCTGCGCCGCCACAGGCCCCAGGTATCCTGCGTCCGCTGCCGAACGACCTTGCCGCGTTCGAGGATGATCGGACGGAACCCCATCTGCGCAAGGATCAGCCCGGCGAACAGCCCGCACGGTCCGGCACCGACGACGATCGGGCGGGGGCCGGCATAGTCGGCGGGTGCCTTCGCGACGAAGCGGTAGCCGGTATCGGGCGTGGGGCCGATATTGCGGTCGCGGCGAACGCGCGCCAGCACCGGCGCTTCGTTGCGGACCGTCACGTCGACCGAATAGACGAGCTGGATATCGTCCTTGTCGCGCGCATCATGCGCCTTGCGCGCGACGGTGTACCGGATCAGGTCGCGCGGGGTGATCCGCAACCGGTCGCGGATCGCGGCCGTCAGCGCCTCTTCCGGGTGATTGAGAGGCAGTTTGAGTTCGGTGATGCGGAGCATCCGGCCATCTACCGCCTGTCCGCGAACGGGGGAAGCGTCGCGATTGTCCCGGCGGCGCGATGGCGATAGGCCGGGGGCATGATGGCAATGTTGCGAACCCTGCTGTCGTTGCTGCTGATGGTGACGGCGATCCCGGCGCTGGCGCAGGCGGCCGGCGATGTGACCACCCGGCTCGACGGTGCGGCCAGCGAATTGGGGCTGGTCGACGGGGCGCTCGACACGAAGCTGGAACAGGGCGACCGTACCGCGCTGCGGGCGAGGGCGCAGGTCGTGCGGGCGACGACCCTCGACGCCGCGCAGCAACTGACCGGCGATCTGGCGCGGATCGACGCACGGCTGGCGCAGCTGGGGCCGGCGGCATCGGGCGAGGACCCGGCGATCCGCAGCGAGCGGACCGCACTGGCACGGCAGCGGACCACGATCGATTCGGCGACGAAGCGCGCCAAACTGTTGTCGGTCGAGGCACAGCAGTTGATCGACGAGATCCAGGAAGGACAGGCGGCGGAGATCAGCCAGAAATGGTTCGGTCGCGGTGCTTCGCCGCTGACCCCGGCCTTCTGGAGCGCGATATTCCGGGCGGTGCCGCGCGATGCGCACCGGATCGAGCGGTTCGTCGCGGCCGAGGTCAGCACCGTCGCCGCCGCCGCGCCGGGGCGGATGTGGCTGGCGTTGCTGGGGCTGGCCATCGCCATCCTGTTGCTGGGACCGGCGCGGCTGGCGGCCGGACGGGTCGGCCAGCGGCTGCTGATCGAAGGTGCGCCGGGGCGGCGGGTGCGGCGATCGGCCAATGCGCTGGGCCGGGTCTTTGTCGGGACGCTCGCGCCGCTGCTCGCCGCCGTGGCGGTGCTGACGGGGCTGCGCTGGGCCGGGCTGGTCGCGCCGGGCTGGAGCGCGATGCTCGACCAGTGGCTGGTCGCGATCGGCTTTACCGGCTTCACCAGTTCGGTGCTGGGCGCGGTGCTGATGCGGGGCAGCCCGAGCTGGCGGATCGCACCGATCGGCGATGCGGTCGCGGCGCGGCTGCGACCCTATTCGTTTCTGCTGGCGCTGCTCGCCGGCTTCGCGATCGCGATCGATGCCGGGCACAGCGCGATCGGGACCACTGCCGCCGCGCGGACCGCGACCGCCGCCGTGCTGGCGCTGGCGCATATCCTGCTGATCGCGGGGGCATTGTTCGCGATCGGCCGGTTGCGGGCGGAGGCGAGCGCGGGCGAGGATGCGCCGGCGCGCACCGGGCTGGCCGCCGTCACGTTGTTCGCATGGTGCGTCGCCGGCGTCGCGCTGCTGGCGCTGGCGGCGGGGTATATCGGGTTCGGCCTGTCGGTCGGACAGATGGCGGCGTGGACGCTGGTGCTGGGTGCGGCGGTCTATCTGGCGCTGGCCGCGATCGACGATGTCGCGACGACGGTGTTCGAACGATCGAGCCCGCTCGGCCTTGCGCTGACCCGCGGACTGGGCCTGCGCGGCGGCACGGTCGATCAGTTCGGGGTGTTGCTGTCGGGGGTGCTGCGGGTGCTGCTGGCGGTGCTGGCGCTGGCGCTCTGGCTGTTGCCGTTCGGCGGCAGCGGCGTGGCGGACATCTTTACCCGGCTCGGCGATCTGGCGCGGGGCATCCAGGTCGGGGGGGTAACGATATCGCCGGGTGCGATCCTGCGATCGGTGCTGGTACTCGCGATCGGGCTGACGCTGGTGCGCGCCTTCATGCGCTGGCTGGAGGGGCGATACCTGCCCGCCACCGAGCTGGATGGCAGCGGACGCAATTCGGTCAGCCTCGTCGCACGCTATGTCGGCATTGCGCTGGCGGTGATCTGGGCGCTGGCGTCGCTGGGCATCGGGGTCGAACGGATCGCGCTGCTGCTATCGGCGCTGTCGGTCGGCATCGGGTTCGGCTTGCAGGCGATCACCCAGAATTTCGTGTCGGGCCTGATCCTGCTCGCCGAACGGCCGATCAAGATCGGCGACCTCATCCGCGTCGGTACCGACGAAGGCGATGTGAAGCGGATCAGCGTGCGGTCGACCGAAATCACGCTGGCCGATCATTCGACGCTGATCGTGCCCAATTCCGAACTCATCACCAAATCGGTGCTCAACAAGACGCTGGCCAGCCCGCTGGGACGGATACAGGTGCAGTTTTCGGTCCCGATCACCGCTGATGCCGCGGCGGTCCAGCAACTGGTGATGGATGCGTTCGCCCGGGAAGCGGCGGTGCTGACCGATCCGGCCCCCGCCGCGTTCATCGACGCGATCGTCAACGACCGGATCGCGTTCAACTGTTTCGGGCATGTCGAATCGCCGCGGGCCGCGTATCGGGCGCGCAGCAACCTCCTGCTCGACCTGCTCACCCGCTTCCGCGCGGAGGGGATCGAGATGGGCACGGTGCCGCAGCGGCTGGAACTGGTGGCGGCCTCGCCGGGCGATCCTATTCCCCCCTTGCCAGCCGATCCCGCCGGCGGCACGGCGCGGTCATGATCCTGCGCAGCGACGAATTTGCCGACCTTCCCACCGCCGATGGCGGGGTGATGCGGACCCATGTCTTTCGCCCGGTGGCGGAAGGACGGTTTCCGGGCGTGATACTCTATTCCGAAATCTATCAGGTGACTGCGCCGATCCGGCGGCTGGCGGCGTTCATCGCCGGGCACGGCTATGTCGTCGCGGTGCCGGAGGTATATCATGAATATGAGGCGCCCGGCACGGTGCTGGCGTATGACAAGCCGGGCACCGATCGCGGCAACGACCTGAAGTTCGCCAAGCCGGTTGGCGGCTTCGATGCCGATGCGACGCGGGTCCTCGATTTTCTCGGCAGCCATCCGGCGTGTTCGGGGCGGATCGGGGTGGCGGGCGTGTGCCTTGGCGGGCATCTCGCCTATCGCGCCGCGCTCGACGCCCGCGTGGCGGCGGCGGCGTGTTTCTATCCGACCGATATCCATTCCGCGACGCTGGGCGCAGGGCGCTGCGACGACAGTCTGTCGCGGATCGGCGAGATCGCGGGCGAGATGCTGTTCGTGTGGGGGCGGCAGGACCCGCATGTGCCCTATGCCGGGCGGCAGGCGATCCGCGAGGCGCTGGAGGCGGCAGGCACGGCCTATGAATGGCATGAGGTGAATGCGCAGCACGCCTTCCTGCGCGATGAGGGGCCGCGTTATGATCCGGCGTTGTTCGTGAGCGCGACGGGGTGGATGCTAGCGTTGTTCGCGCGGGTTTTGGGCGGGCGGGTTTGAACCTGCCCTGATCTCTCTCGCTATCCGTTTGCTTCGAGCCTTTCGAGTACCGTAGTCGAGAAGGGTTGCTCCAAGCAGGCCGTTCTCGACGGACGCTTCTCGACAAGCTCGAAGCTGCTCGAACCGAACGGGTTTGGGTGCGGTAGGCTAACCGACCGCCGCGACCCCCAGCCGCGGAATCTCGATCTTCGGACAGCGATCCATGACGACCTGCAAGCCCGCCGCCTCCGCACGGGCGGCAGCGGCGTCGTTGACGACGCCCAACTGCATCCACACCGCCTTCGCGCCGGCCGCGATGGCGGCATCAACCGCCTCGCCGGCAGCGGCCGAGTTGCGGAAGATGTCGACGATATCGATCGGTTCCCCGATCTGGTCGAGGTCGCGGAACACGAATTCGCCGTGGAGATGCTCGCCGGTGATCTGCGGATTCACCGGGATCACCCGATATCCCTGCCGCTGGAGATACGCCATCACGCCGTAGGACGCCCGGTCGGGACGATCGGACGCGCCGACCAACGCGATGGTGCGTGCTTCGGTCAGCAGGGTGCGGATGCCGTTGTCGTCGAGCATGTCAGTTTCTCGCCAGCCAGTCGCCGACTTGTGCGGCAATCTCCTTGAACGGATCGGCTTCGGCACCGTTCCCGGCCGCAGGCGGCGTGCCGGCATCGGATGCGCTGCGAATCGCGAGCGTCAGCGGGATCCGGCCGAGGAACGGGATGCCGAGCGCCGTTGCCTGCGCCTCCGCGCCGCCGTTGCCGAACGGGTCCGATGCCTGCCCACAATGCGGACAGACATAGCCGGCCATGTTTTCAACGAGGCCGATGATCGGCACGCCGGCCTTGACGAACAGGTCGATCGCGCGCGTGGCGTCGATCAGCGCGAGGTCCTGCGGCGTCGAGACGATGACCGCGCCCGCCGGCTTGTGCTTCTGGATCATGGTCAGTTGCACGTCGCCGGTACCCGGCGGCATGTCGACGACCAGCGTGTCGGCCATGTCCCAGTGCGCGTCGACCAGCTGGGTCAACGCGCCGGCCGCCATCGGCCCGCGCCATGCGATCGCCTGTCCGGCCGGCACCAACTGTCCCATCGACAGCAGCGGTACGCCCAGCTTCGTCGCGACCGGCACCAGTTTCTTGTCGTGCGCCTCGGCCTTGATCCCGTCGACGCCGAGCAGGCGCGGCTGCGACGGGCCATAGATGTCGGCGTCGACCATGCCGACCTTGCGCCCCGAACGGGCGAGCGCGATGGCGAGATTGGCGGCGAGGGTCGATTTGCCGACCCCGCCCTTGCCGCTGGCCACCGCGACGATGCGCTGCGCGACGCGCTCGCTGGTCTGCGCCACGCGGACGCCGGCGATGCCGGGCGCGGTCAGCGCCACTGTGCGGACATCCGCCTCCAGCGCGTCGCGCGCCGCCGGGGGCAGGCCGGTCACGTCGAGGATGATGCTCGCCTGATCGCCGGTCACTCGCACGGTCGCCCGCCCGGCGGCGACGGGGGCGAGCAACGCGTCGAGCGCGGCGGCGGGGGTCGAAGATACGGTCATGGGCGCGATGTAGCGTCGCCCAAGCGCGTTACCACTGTAAAAGGGAGGGCGGCCCCCTATAAAGGAAGGATGCGATGGATCATGGGGTGGCGCCGACGCGCGCAGGTGCTGGGGATGAGCGACAAGGGCCCATGGGGCGGCGGCGGCGATTCCGGCAACGGATCGGGCGGCGGCGGCGATGACGGTCCGCGCAATCCCTGGTCGCTTCCGCCCGCGGGCAAGCGCAGCCGGATCGGCGGATCGACCTCGCTCGACGAATTTCTGAAGCGCGCGCGCAGCGGCGGGCCGGGTGGCGGACCGTCCTTTCCGGTCAATGCCGGGCGGCTGTGGCTGGCGGCGGTGGCGGCGCTGGTGCTGGTGTGGATCGGTTTCACCAGCTTCCATTCGATCGGGCCGCAGGAACGTGGCGTCGTGACCATGTTCGGCAAATATACCAGCACGCTCAACCCCGGCATCCAGTTCACCCTGCCCGCGCCGATCATGCGCGTGCAGGTCGAGGATGTGCAGAATACCCGCACCGAATCTTTCCCCGAAGGCAGCCAGCCCAATCTGATGCTGACCGGCGACCAGAATATCGTCGATCTGGCCTATTCGGTGCGCTGGAACATCAAGTCGCCCGAGGATTACGTCTTCGAAATCAAGAATCCGAAGGAAACGGTGCGTGCCGTCGCCGAGAGCGCGATGCGTGCCGCGGTGGCGGGCAAGAACCTGACCCAGGCGATCGGTTCGGGCCGCGGCGAGATCGAGGCCGAGGTGCAGACGCGGATGCAGGGTCTGCTCGACGAATATCAGTCGGGCGTGCGCGTGCTGGGCATCAGCATCCAGAAGGCGGCCGCCCCCGCCGAAGTCGACGACGCGTTCAAGGCGGTGACGGCGGCGCAACAGGAAGCGCAGTCGAACCTCAACCGCTCGCGCGCCTATGCGCAGCAGGTGATCGCGCGGGCGCAGGGTGATGCGACCGAATTCGACAAGATCTACGAACAATATCGGCTGTCGCCCGACGTGACCCGGCGGCGGCTCTATTACGAGACCATGGAGCAGGTGTTGAACCGCGCCGACAAGACGATCGTTCAGCCGGGCGTGCAGGCCTATCTGCCGCTGCCCGAAGTGCGCCGCCAGCAACAGGCGACGCCCGAACCGCAGGCACCCCCGACGCCGCAGGCGCAGCCGACGGGAGCCGCACGATGAGTCGTATGCTGCGCAATCCAATGGCGGCGGGCATCGCGCTGCTGGTGCTGGTCATCCTGTTCTTCAGCACGATCGTGATCGTGCCGGAGACGCGGCAGGCAGTGATCCTGCGCTTCCAGCAGCCGGTCGGCACGCTCAATCCGTATCGCGCCGATCAGCCGTTCGGGCGGACCGGGGCCGGTCTGGTCGCCAAGATCCCGTTTTTCGACCGGGTGGTGTGGATCGACAAGCGGGTGCTGGACATCGAGCTGAACAATCAGCCGGTGCTGTCGACCGATCAGTTGCGGCTGGAGGTCGATGCCTTTGCCCGGTTCCGCATCGTCGATCCGTTGCAGGCGGTGATTTCGACCGGGTCGACCGCCAACACCGAAGAGCGGGTCGCCAACCAGTTGGAACCGTTGCTGTCATCCGCGTTGCGAGCCGAACTGGGGCGTCGTCCGTTCGCATCGCTGCTCAGCCCGGAGCGCGGCGCGGTAATGGACAATATCCAGAACGCGCTGCAACGCACCGCGCGCCAGTACGGCGCGGAGATCGTCGACGTTCGGATCAAGCACGCCGACCTGCCCGATGGCAGCCCGCTCGAATCGGCGCTGGCGCGGATGCGCTCGGCCCGGGAACAGGAAGCGGCGACGATCGCGGCACAGGGACAGCGTGATGCGCAGGTCGTCCGCGCCAATGCCGAGGCGGAGGCCGCGCGCATCTATGCGGCAAGCTTTGGCAAGGACGCCGATTTCTACGCGTTCTGGCGGGCGATGCAGTCCTATCGCACCACCTTTGCCGGGGCACCGAATCAGAGCGGCAGCACGTCGATCATCCTGTCGCCCGAGAACGGGTATCTTCGCGAATTCGGTGGTCGGGAACGCTAGAACCCCGCCGAACATTCAAACCGCGTTCAGCAAGGCAATGGCAGGTTCATCCCCAAAGGGATCGTGAGCCAAATTCGAGAGGACCATCCAAACGTGCGTTACGCCTACGCCATTACTTCCGCTCTATTGCTGGGCGGCGCCGCCGCGACCCTGACGCTCAATCCGTCGGGGGCGCAGACCGCGCAGAATGAACCCGGTGCGATCAACGCCATGTCCGCACCGCGCCCCGGTGCGCCGATGAGCTTTGCCGACATGGTGACCCGGCTTTCGCCCGCGGTCGTCAACATCTCGACCACGCAGCGTATCACCGTGCAGCAGCAGGCGAACCCGTTCCAGGGTACGCCGCTGGAGCAGTTCTTCGGTGGGCGCGGCGGCGGCGGCGGTGGCGGCCGGACGCAGGAGGCGCAGTCGCTAGGCTCGGGCTTCCTGATTTCGAACGACGGCTATATCGTCACCAACAACCATGTCGTCTCGGCTGGCGCGGAAGGTGCTACGGTCGAATCGATCACCGTGACGCTGGCCGATCAGAAGGAATATAAGGCGAAGCTGATCGGTCGCGATGCGTTGTCCGACCTGGCAGTGCTGAAGATCGACGGTCCGAACTTCCCGTTCGTCCGCTTCGGTGATTCGCGGCAGGCGCGGGTCGGCGACTGGGTGCTGACGATCGGCAACCCGCTCGGCCAGTCGGGTACGGTGACCGCCGGCATCATCTCGGCACTGAACCGCGTGGGTCAGGGACCCTATGATCGCTTTATCCAGACCGATGCCGCGATCAACCGCGGCAATTCGGGCGGACCGATGTTCGACATGCAGGGCAATGTCATCGGCATCAATTCGCAGATCCTGTCGCCGACCGGCGGCAATATCGGCATCGGCTTCGCGATTCCCGCCGAGCAGGCCAAGCCGATCGTCGACAAGTTGATGAAGGGCCAGTCGGTCGCGCGCGGCTATCTGGGTCTCGGGCCGCAGGACGTTAGCGAGGATATCGCCAACGCGCTGGGGATCAGCAAGGATCGTGGCGCATTGGTGCGCAGCGTTTCGCCGGGCGAGCCGGCGGCACGGGCCGGCATCCGCGTCGGCGACGTGGTGCTTGCGATCAACGGCAAGGAAATCACGCCGCAACAGTCGCTGACCTATCTGGTCGGGCTGGAAGCGCCGGGCAGCCGCGTCACGCTCGACGTCCTGCGCGATGGCCGTCGCCAGCAGATTCCGGTGACGCTGGGCACGCGTCCGTCGGAAGAGCAGTTGCAGGCGCAGGACGAACGTTTCGACCCGAACGAGGCACCGAACAATCCGCCGGCGAACGACAGCCTGTCGGCGACCGCGGGCATGGCGGTGCAACCGCTCAACCCGTCGATCGCACGGCAGCTCGGGCTGGAGGCATCGACGCGTGGTGTCGTGATCGTTGCGGTCGATCCGAACAGCGATGCGGCGGCCAAACAGTTGCGGCGCGGCTTCGTCATCCTGTCGGCCGATCGTCAGCCGGTGACGTCGTCGGCCGAGCTTGCCCGCGCGGTCGCGGCGGCGCGTGTGGCGAAACGCAAGCTGTTGCTGCAGATTCAGCCGATCGGTCCCGGCGGATCGGTCCCGCCGGCCTTCGTCGCGATCGCGGTGGACAACCGGTAAGAGGCCGGTTGAAAACTCGCGGTAAGGCGAGTGTCGTAGGAATGCGCCACGGCGCACTTTCAACGGACTTCAAGATAAGGGGGCGGCGGTCATCGGGATCGCCGCCCCTTTTTTCTTGGAAAACACGTGATTTACGTGGACGTCAAACTCGGTAAATATCCTGCCACGACAGGGGGCAGGGCATGACCGACACCACCGAACTCTTCATAGGCGCGACCGCGGCCGGTGTCCGCCAATCGCTCGTCCTGAAACGCGCCAATCGCCATGGGCTGATCGCAGGCGCAACCGGCACCGGCAAGACGGTGACGTTGCAGGGTCTGGCCGAAAACTTTTCCGCCGCCGGCGTTCCGGTCTTCGTTGCCGATGTGAAGGGCGACCTGTCGGGTATCGCCATGGCGGGCAGCGCGACCGCCAGGCCGCACGCCGCCTTTGCCGAACGCGCCGCCGCGATCGGCGACAGCGACTGGCAATATCGCGACACGCCGGTCGTGTTCTGGGACCTGTTCGGTGAGGCCGGCCATCCGATCCGCGCGACGGTGTCGGAGATGGGGCCGCTGCTGCTCGGCCGGATGCTGAACCTGAACGACGTGCAGGAAGGGGTGCTGACCATCGCCTTCCACGTCGCCGACGAGGACGGCTTGCTGCTGCTCGACCTCGACGATCTCCAGGCGATGCTGGTGCATGTCGCCGGACGCGCCGACGAACTGACCACCCGCTATGGCAATGTCGGCAAGCAATCGGTCGGCGCGATCCAGCGTGCACTGCTGCAATTGCGGACCCAGGGCGGCGACCGGTTCTTCGGCGAACCCGCACTCGACCTCGCTGACTTCCGGCGAATGAGCGACGATGGGCGCGGCATCGTATCGGTGCTGGCCGCCGACAAACTGATGGCATCGCCGCGTCTGTATGCGACGTTCCTGCTGTGGCTGTTGTCCGAATTGTTCGAGACGCTTCCCGAGATCGGCGACCCCGACAAACCGGTGCTCGTGTTCTTCTTCGACGAAGCGCATCTGTTGTTCGACGATGCGTCCGACGCGCTGGTCGACAAGGTCGAACAGGTCGTGCGGCTGATCCGGTCGAAGGGCGTCGGCATCTATTTCGTGACGCAGAACCCGGTCGATATTCCCGATGCGGTGGCGGCCCAGTTGGGCAACCGGGTGCAACATGCGCTGCGGGCGTTCACGCCCAAGGAAGCACGGGCGATCCGGGCCGCGGCGGAAACGTTCCGTGCCAATCCCGGCGTCGACGTGGCGCGGGCGATCACCGAACTGAAGACCGGCGAGGCGCTGGTGTCGGTGTTGCAGGCGGATGGATCGCCCAGCCCGGTCGAGCGAACGCTGATCCGGCCGCCGCGATCGCGGGTCGGGCCGGTGACCCCGGTCGAACGCGGCGTGCTGATGGAAACCGATATCATCGGCGACCGCTACGACACCGCGATCGACCGCGAATCGGCAGCAGAACTGTTGGGAGCCAAGGCCGGCGAAGCTGCCGCCGCCGCTGCCGCCGCAAAGGCACAGGTCGCCGCCGACAAGGAAACAGCGTTGCAGGCAAAGGAAGACGCGCGCGCGGCGAAAGAGGCCGAACGCCGGCGCATCGCCGAACAGCGTGCGGCGGACCGCGCGGCGCGTGCGGAAGAGAAGGCGGCGCGTACGGTCGAGCGCGAGGCGGCGAACAATCCATGGAGCCGCGCCACGCAATCGGCGACCCGGTCGGCCGGGTCGGCGGTGGGGCGGATCGTCGTCAACGAAATCGGCAAGCAGGTGTTCGGCACGACCCGCGGCGGGCGTGCGAAAAGCGGCGGCGTCGTCGGCGGTTTGCTGCGCGGTGTTCTGGGCGGGTTGTTCCGCGGTTGACCGGGATGCGGCCGGTCGTCGGCGGGACCGAGACGCCCGACATTCCTCCCGCACTGTTCGCGATGCCGCCCGGCATGGCGATCCGCTACGAACGGCCTGATCCGGCCCTGGCCGATTATACGACCGGTTATCACCTCTATGCCGCCAGCGGGCCGGCATCGATCGGGATGGAGAACTGGTTCCTGCCCGGCACCGCCAATGTCCGGGTGACGTTGAAGGCGGGGCCGATTGCGGTGTCGATCGGGCGGCGGATATTCAACCCGATGCCGCAGGCCAGCCTGTGCGGGCCGAGCAGCCATGCGCTGCATACGCTGACCAATGGCGGAATCATGATCGGCTTCGGGGTCAGTGCGCTCGGCTGGTCGCGGTTCTTTGTGGAAGGAGCCGACCGCTATGCCGACCGGATCGTGCCGCTGGACGATGCCGCGTCGCCGGGGTTCGCCGATCGGCTGGTCGCGACGCTGTCGGCGGTCGAGGACGAACATGGCGTGAAGGCCGCCCTCGACCGGTTCCTGCTCGCCGAGATCGGGCCGCCCAGTCCCGACGAGGAACTGATCCGGCGGATCGCCCGGCTGGTCGTCGACGATGCGCCGGGCGGGCTGGCGCAGGCGGCGCGCGAATGGGATATCTCGCCCGAAGTGCTGCGGCGGATATGCCGGCGGCATTTCGGTTTCCTGCCCAAGACGCTGCTGATCCGGTCGCGTTTCCTGCGGTCG
Source organism: Sphingomonas sp. Leaf5 (assembly GCF_001421155.1). Taxonomy (NCBI): domain Bacteria; kingdom Pseudomonadati; phylum Pseudomonadota; class Alphaproteobacteria; order Sphingomonadales; family Sphingomonadaceae; genus Sphingomonas; species Sphingomonas sp. Leaf5. The sequence goes on from NZ_LMJZ01000001.1 coordinate 693,702, forward strand.
TTGATCCCGTTGATCGAGTCGCGCGGCGAGATCGATTATTCGAGCATCGATCCGGCCTATTTCAGCGCGTCGCATTTCCTGCGCGATTCGCACGCGGTGCTCGGCACGACGCCGCGGCGGTTCCTGCACGAACAGATCGATTTTCTGGTCGCCAGCCTGCGCGCGCGGGCGGCGGTGCTGGGGACCGCGACACAGGCGCTGCACCGGTTGTGAACCGGTAGCGACGTGGCGGCGTGCAAGCCGTTCGGTGAGACGGATCGCCAAGCCCTTCGACGGCCGCCGAAGGGCTTGGCGGGCCAAACCGGTTTACTACGCTACCGACGGCGCGTTACATCGCGCCGAGCAGCGCCTCGATCGTCACGAACGCGAAGGCGACCGAGCTGTCGGCGACGCCATATGGAATGAAGATCCGGTCGCCATGGCGGATCGCGCCGCACGAATAGACGACGTTGGGGACATAGCCCTCGCGGTCCTCGTTCGCCGCTGCAAGGATCGGGTCGCGGGTGCGGCCGATGACCTTCGACGGATCGTCCTTGTCGAGCAGGACCGCACCGATCGCATATTTGCGCATCGCCCCGACGCCGTGGGTCAGCAGCAGCCAGCCTTCGTCGATCTCGATCGGCGGACCACAATTGCCGATCTGCACCAGTTCCCATGGATAGACGGGCTTGAGCAGCATCTCGCCCTCGTCCCAATGGGTCAGCTCGTCGGATTTGATGAGGAACAGGTTCTCGCCGTCCTGCCGGCCGATCATCATATACTGCCCGCCGATCTTGCGCGGGAACAGGCCCATGCCCTTGTTCCGGGCGGCGCTGCCGGTCATCGGCACAAGATCGAACGCGCGGAAATCGCGGGTGCGCAGCAATTCGGACTGGATCATCGATCCGTTATAGGCGGTGTAGGTGCCGAGCCATTCGAAGCTGCCGTCGTCATGCTGGAAGCGGACGAGGCGCATGTCCTCCAGCCCCTTCGACTGGGCCTGCGTGATCGGGAAGATGACCGTGCCCGACAGCGTCGAATCGCGGTGGCGGAACACCGTGACCTCACCCTCGGGCGCTTCGTCCTCTTCACCGATCGCGTCGGCGGCGGTGGCGAAGGGCGGCTCGGGCGCGAGGGTCAGTTCGTTTTCGTCGGTGATGATGCCTTCGCGAAACGCGACCGACGAAATATGGCCTTCGCCGACCGCACGCAGCGACATCAGGATGCGCAGCGACCCGTCGGGCATTCCGGTCTGGTCGAAATGCGGCACCGCGCTCGGGTTCATCAGCGCGGCGGCGGCGTAGCTATATTCGTGACAGAAATAGGCACCGATCAACTGACGCTTTTCATCGCCGATCTCTGCGCCGTTCAGGCCCAGCACCGTCTCGATCTCGTCATAGCGGGTCATGAACACGCGGCGCGTCTGCCAATGCCGCGCCTCGAAATCCTTGAGCACGGTTTCGAGTTGCGCGCGCGTTTCCTGCGCCGACATCGCCAGCACTTCGCCGACCAACCGTTCGGTCCGGCTGGGGGCGGAGCCATTGCGCTGCCACGCAATATGAAACGGGCGCACCACCACGCGCGAGGGATCGGCGTACAGCCGCATGGGGTGGTTGTAGATATCCAGCATTCGCGCGTCCAATAGTCCCGGCCGAAACCGTAGCCGGTCAGGCTACGGCGCGGCGCGGGTCTGCCACGGATGCGCGGCCCTTTGAAAGGGCAGAAATGGCACAGGACGCCAATTGCAGCGCGAGAATCGACTCCGCCCCCTGGTTGCGGTTCAATCCGGTCGGCATCAGCCCGTCGAAACAGCCGCCATCGGCGACGGTCGCCAGCGGCAGGTCGAGGTCGTTGGCCCCGAGATACCAGTTATACGCCTTGACCGCTTCGTTCATCCAGCGCTGGTCGCCGGTGGCTTCGAAGGCGGCGGCGCAGGCCTCGACCGTCGCCTGCGCTTCCAGCGGCTGCTGGTCGAACGGGAGCGGATCAGCATAGGCCCGGCTGAAACTCTCGGTTCCGATCGCCCGGAAGCGACCTTCGGGCGAGGTTTGCTGGCCGACGATCCAGTCGAGCGTTTCCAGCCCGACCTTCAGGTAATCGTCGCGCTGCAATGCCTTGCCGGCGCGGATCATCGCTTCGGGCAGGCGGGCATTGTCATAGGCCAGCACGATTTCGAACCACTGCCATTCGGGCCGGCGCGACGCGTCGAGCAGGGTGACCAGTTCGGCACCGAAGCGGGTCGCAATCTCGGTCGCGAGCGCATGGCCGGGGGTCACCTCCAGCATCGCGACCGCCGCGAGCATCGCGAAGGCCCGCGCGCGGGGCGAGCCGAGGTCGAGCGCGATCGACGCGGTCTGTTCGTACAGCGCGGTCGCCCAGTCGCGATGCTTGCGCGAATGCGCATCACGGGCGGTGATCGCCAATGCCCACAAAGCGCGACCGTTCGAATCCTCCGACCCTTCATCCTCGCACCAGGTCCGGTCGAAATTCATGAAGTTGCGGAAGCGACGCTTGTCGGGGTTCCACGCATATTGGACGAACGATGCGTAGATCGTAGTCCATTTGTCGCGCTGCACCGGATCGAGATCGTCGATCTGCGACATCAGGATCAGCGCGCGCGCATTGTCGTCGATGCAATAGCCGTGGCGGCGATCGGGCACCGAATAGATCGAATGCTGCAACATGCCGGTCGCATCGCTCATCCGCTCGACCGCGGCGAAGTCGGGCGTCAGCGCGGTCAGATCGGTGCTGGGCCGCACCCGACTGGGACGGCCGGCGACGGCGCGCTCGATCTCGACCATCGCCGCTTCGGCAAGGCACGGGAACAGCATCGTCCGACCGCGGGCATAGGCCCGCAGCGCCAGCGTGTCGCGGCGCAGGTCGTTGTCGAGCAGGTCGTTGATTTCACGCGCGAACGCATCGGCGTCACCGAAATCGACGATCACGCCGTGTTCGTCGGCAAGGATCTCGGTGGCATGGACATAGGGGGTCGACACCACGACCTTGCCGACGCCCACCGCATAGGACAGCGTGCCCGACGTGATCTGCGCCGGATTACTGTACGGGGTGACGTACAGGTCGGCCGCCTGGAGATAGTCGAGCAGTTCGTCCTGTTCGACGAAGCCGTCGAGGAAGCAGACATTGTCGGACACGCCCAGCCGGGCGGCCTGCGCCTTCAGCCGGTCGCGATAGGCCTCGCCCTCATGCGCCACCAGATGCGGATGGGTCGCGCCCAGCACGACGTACAGCGCATCGGGATGCTTCGCCGCGACCTGCGGCATCGCATCGATCATCGTTTCGATGCCCTTGTTGGGCGCCAGCAGGCCGAAAGTCAGGATCACGGGACGCCCGGTCCAGCCGAAGCGGCCCTTCATCGTGTCGGGCACGACGAACGGACGGTCATGAACACCGTGCGGGATCGTCACGATCTTGCGCGCATCGGTGCCATGGACGCGCATCAGGATCTCGCGACCCTTGTCGGCCATCACCACCACCTTGGCAGCGCGGCGCAGCAGTGCTTCGAGCACGCGGCGCTCATCGGCATTGGGCGTTTCGAGAATGGTGTGCAGCGTGATGACGACGGGTACGTTCACCCGGTCGAGTAGGCCGACGATATATTCGCCGGCCGAACCCCCATAGATGCCGTATTCATGCTGGACCCACACTGCCTGTGCTCCGCTAGCCTCGATCCGGCGGGCGGCGTCGAGATAGGCGATACGGTCGTTCTGATCGATCGCGTGGGTGACGTCGGGGGGATAGTCATAGGCACCGGGCCGGTCGTCCATCGCATAGACATCGACCGCCAGTTCGGGAAACCGATCGCGCAACGCATTATAGGTGTCGGTCGTAAAGGTCGCGAGCCCGCATTTGCGCGGCAGGAAGTTACCGATCAGCGCGATACGATCGAGCGGCTTCGTGGCGACCATTCGGTCCATCTGCGTTCCTCTTTGCGATGCGGTGAGCAGCTCCCCAAAGGGGCGGTGTCCACAAACAGAAACATTCCGATACGTATAAAAGTTGCATGATTTGTGCGTTGCGGCAGGATTCGACCGTTGAAACGTTGCCGCAACGCGACGAATCATCCGCGTCCGCGATATCCGGGCACGTCCTGTTCAGGAATCCACACGCCGGCGGGTTTTTCCCCCGATTGCCAGAACACGTCGATCGGAATGCCGCCGCGCGGATACCAGTAGCCGCCGATGCGCAGCCACACCGGGTTCATTTCACGGAACAGGCGCTCGCCGATGCCGACGGTGCAATCCTCGTGAAATGCCGCATGGTTGCGAAACGCGCCGAGGAACAGTTTCAGCGATTTCGATTCGACGATCGTCTCGCCCGGCACATAATCGATCACCAGATGCGCGAAATCGGGCTGTCCGGTGACCGGGCACAGCGAGGTGAATTCGGGCGAGGTGAAGCGCACCAGATACGGCGTGCCCCGCGGGTTCGGAACATAATCGAGTTCGGCGGCTTCCGGGTTGGCGGGAAGCGGGCTGGCCTGGCCAAGGAATTTCGGGTCCATGGCCGCCATGTAGGAAAAGGCGGGCGTGAATGGAACGGGTGCTGATCCCGGTGCTGGGCGACCAGTTGTCGATGGGCCTGTCGTCGTTGCGCGACGCCGATCCCGGCTGCACCACGATCCTGATGATGGAGGTGGTCGAGGAAGCGACCTATGTCCGCCATCACCCCAAGAAGATCGCGTTCCTGTTCGCTGCGATGCGGCATCATGCCGCCGCGCTGCGGGAGGCGGGTTGGCGCGTCGACTATGTGACGCTCGACGATCCCGACAATGCCGGCAGCTTCACCGGCGAGGTCGCGCGGGCGGTCGAACGGCATGATCCGACGCGGATCGTCGTGACCGAAGCCGGCGAATGGCGGGTGCAGGCGATGCTGGAGGCGTGGGAGACGGTCTTCGGCATACCCGTCGATGTTCGCGCCGACACGCGGTTCCTGTGTTCGCACGACCGGTTCGCCGCATGGGCGGAGGGGCGGCGCGAATTGCGCATGGAATATTTCTATCGCGACATGCGCCGCGAGACCAGTCTATTGATGGACGGCGACAAGCCGGTCGGCGGCAAATGGAATTTCGATCACGACAATCGCAAGCCCGCCCAGCGCGACATGCTGATGCCGCGACCGCTGTCGTTCGCACCGGACGACGTCACGCAAGCCGTTCTGGCATTGGTCGGCGAACGCTTCGGCGATCATGCCGGGACGCTCGACGGGTTCGACTTCGCCGTCACCCGCAAGGACGCCCTGCGCCAGCAACGCGCCTTCCTGACCCATGCGTTGCCGGGGTTCGGCGACAATCAGGATGCGATGCTGACCGACGAACCGTATCTGTGGCACGCGGTGCTGTCGCCCTACCTGAATGCCGGGCTGCTCGATCCGCTCGACCTGTGCAAGGCGGTGGAGAAGCAGTTCGTGGCCGGCAAGGTGCCGATCAACGCCGCCGAGGGCTTTATCCGGCAGGTCATCGGCTGGCGCGAATATGTCCGCGGCATCTACTGGCGCGAGGGGCCGGACTATGTGACGCGCAATTTCCTGAACGCGAAGCGCGACCTGCCCGGCTTCTACTGGACCGGCGAGACCGACATGCACTGCCTGTCCCAAGCGATCGGGCAGACGCTGGCCAATGCCTATGCCCATCATATCCAGCGGTTGATGATTACCGGCAACTTCGCGCTGCTGATCGGGGCCGAGCCGCAACAGGTGCATCGCTGGTATCTGGAGGTCTATGCCGACGCCTATGAATGGGTCGAGCTGCCCAACACGCTGGGGATGAGCCAGTTCGGCGATGGCGGGCTGCTGGGGTCGAAGCCCTATGCGTCGTCGGGTGCTTATATCGACCGGATGTCCGATTATTGCAGGTCGTGCCGCTATGACGTGAAGCAGCGCACCGGGCCCGATGCGTGCCCATTCAACGCACTGTATTGGGACTTCGTCGTCCGCAACCGCGACAAGTTCGGCAACAATCCCCGGATGGCGATGCCGTATCGCAGCTGGGACAAGATGGCCGGCGAAACGCAGCAGGCGCTCCGTAACCAGGCGGCGGGGTTTTTGAAGGCGCTCGACACGCTTCCGCGGTACGGGGATTGACCGGCGGGACCGCTCGCCTAAGCCTCTCCCCCATGCAATCGCTCCTTTCCACCGCAGGGCTGGCCGACCGGATCGGTACCCCCGGCCTGATCGTCCTCGACGCGACGTTCTTGGCCGTTCAGCCCGATCCGCCGCGCGACGAAGCCGCCGAATATGCCGCCGCGCATGTGCCCGGCGCGCGCTTTCTCGATCTGCGTAGCCTGTCGACGGGCCAGGCGACGTCGCTGCCGACGGCGGACAGATTCGCCGGGCGGCTGGGTGCGCTGGGCGTAGGGCAGGATGCACAGGTCGTGCTGTACGACCATTCGCCGCACCATACGGCGGCGCGGGCGTGGTGGCTGTTCCGGCGGTTCGCGCCGACGCTGCCGGTCGCTATCCTCGATGGCGGCCTGCCGAAATGGCGCAGCGAAGGACGCCCGGTCGAGAGCGGCATCGCAGCGTCCGAACCGACCCGCTTCGTCGCCGATCCCGACCTGGCGGCGGTACGGACCAAGGCGATGATGCTCGCTGGCGACGGGGGACAACTCATTGATGCCCGCTCGCCGGCGCGGTTCGACGGGAGCGAGGCCGATCCGCGCGGGCTGCCGTCGGGGCATATTCCGGGCAGCCGCAACCTGCATTATGCGCGCTTCTTTCGGGACGACGGGACGTGGCGGTCCCCCAAGGAACTGGCGGCACTGTTCGCGAGCGAGGGCGTCGATCTCGACCGGCCGGTGACGACCACCTGCGGGTCGGGCATCACCGCCGCGATCCCTGCCTTTGCACTGCATCTGCTAGGGCGCAGCGCCGCTTTATATGACGGCAGCTGGACCGAATGGGCCGCCGATCCGCAGACGCCGAAGGTGACCGCATGAGCAAGCACGACACCCCGCAATCGCCCGCGACGTGCGTCGTCACCGGCGGGCGGCGCGACGAATGGACCGGCGGCGTGGTCAACGTCCCCGTCTGGCGTGCATCGACGATCCTGTACGACGATGTCGCCGGCCTGCGCGCAGCGGCGGGCAGCGATACCCATCATCGCCTGTTCTACGGCCGGCGCGGCACCCCGACCCAATGGTCGCTGGCCGAGGCGTTGACAGGACTGGAGCCGGGGGCGGAGGGCACGTTGCTCTATCCATCGGGGGTCGCGGCGATCACGACGGCGCTGCTCGCCTATCTGAAGCCGGGCGATCACCTGTTGCTGCCCGACAGTGCCTATGATCCGACGCGCGCCTTCGCGCTGGGAATGCTGCGGACGATCGGGGTCGAGACGACGCTGTACGATCCGATGATCGGGGCGGGCATCGCCGACCTGATGACGTCGCGGACGAAGGTTCTGTTCCTCGAAAGTCCCGGCAGCCTGACGTTCGAGGTACAGGACGTGCCGGCGATGACCGCCCTCGCGCGCGCGCGCGGCATCACCACCATTCTCGACAATACCTGGGCGACGCCGCTGTTGTTCCCGGCAATGGCGCACGGGGTCGACGTGACGATCATGGCCTGCACCAAATATGTCGTCGGCCATTCGGATGCGATGCTGGGATCGGCGACGGCGGTGGCATCGCACTGGCAGGCACTGCGCGACGCGACCTATCAACTGGGCCAGCATGTCGGGCCGGACGATGCCGCGCTCGGTGCACGTGGCCTGCGGACGATGGCGGTGCGGCTGAAACAGCATGGCGAATCGTCGATCCGCATCGCGAAATGGTTGGCGCAGCAGCCCGGCGTCGCGCGGGTACTGCACCCGGCGCTGCCCGGCTGTCCGGGGCACGACCTGTTCGTCCGCGATTTCCGGGGAAGCGCCGGGCTGTTCGCGTTCGTCCTCGACGGCGGCAGCGACGATGCGCGGGCGGCGCTGATCGACGGCCTCGCGCTGTTCGGCATCGGCTATAGCTGGGGCGGGTTCGAAAGCCTCGCGCTGCCGATCGATCCGCACCGCTATCGCAGCGTCACCCGCACGCCGGCGGAGGGGCCGATGATCCGGTTGCAGATCGGGCTGGAGGACGTGGACGACCTGATCGCCGATCTCGACGCCGGTCTGGCGCGGTTCCGGGCGACGCGGTGAACGGGATCGCCGGCTGGCTGACGGCGCGCGGCCTGCCGGTCGGGGATGGCGCGCAATTGGCCGAGGCGGGGGTGGCACTCGGTTTCGTGCTGTTGTCGCTTGCGCTCGGCTGGTTTGTCGGGCGCTGGGCCGGGCCGGGGCTGACCGGCCTGTGGCGTGAGCGGGTGGGCGACCATGCCACCGGCATCGTCGGGCGGCTGTGCGACATCCTCCGCCACCTGGTCGCGGTACTGGCGCTGGCGGTGGTCGGGCAGGTGCACGACTGGGGTGCGTTGGCCGACATCGTCGTCGGACTGGCGCTGGGCGCGGCGGTCGCGCGGCTGGCGGTGCAGCTGTTGCGCGGCGTCCATCTGGCACGGTGGATGGCGTGGACGGTCGGGTTCATCCTGTTCGTCGCCGCGCTGTCGGGCGCGATCGGCGGGCTGGAGCCGATCACCGACACGCTCGACGCGATCGGTTTCTCGATCGGGCGACGGCGGCTGTCGCTGCTGGCGCTGGTCAGTACCCTGCTGACCGCGGTGGTGCTGTATGCGGTCGTGCGGATCGTCAACAAGGTCGTCGCGCATGGCGTGGCGCAGGCCAAGGGGCTGGACCCGGCGCAGAAATTGCTGGCGCAGAAGCTGGCATCGATCGCGGTGGTCATTACCGCGTTCTTCTTCGGGATCGATCTGCTCGGCATCGACCTGACGACCTTTGCGATCTTTTCCGGCGGCCTTGGCCTTGCGGTCGGATTCGGGTTGCAGAAGACGGTCGGCAATCTGATCGCGGGCATCATCCTGTTGATGGACCGCTCGATCAAGCCGGGCGACGTGATCGTCGTCGGCGACAGCTTCGGATGGGTCAACAAGATCGGCGTGCGCGCGGTGTCGGTCATTACCCGCGACGGCAAGGAGCATCTGATCCCAAACGAAAACCTGATGACGCAGGAGGTCGAGAACTGGTCCTTTTCCGACCGAAACGTCCGGGTCCGCATTCCGGTGGGCGTGGGATACGAGACCGATTTGCGGCTGGCGCAGAAGCTGATGTTGCAGGCGGCGACCGAAAGCCCGCGCGTATTGCGCAGTCCCAAGCCCAATGTCTGGCTGATCTCGTACGGCGACTATGCGGTCGAGCATGAGATACTGGCGTGGATCAGCGACCCCGAACAGGGGGTGGGGAACGTCCGGTCGGATGTGCTCAACCGGTTGTGGGATCTGTTCAAGGAGAACGGGATTGAGATACCGGTCCCGCGCCGCGAGTTGCTGTTTCGGGATGGGCTGACGGTGACGAGGGCGTAGGCCTTGTTCGTCGTTCCCGCGCGGGCGGGGGCCAGAGCCGAACAGAACAACGACTTGCGCTTGGAACCCTGGGCCCCCGCCTGCGCGGGGGTACGGCAGGGGGAGGGGTTCGGGACTTTCACAAGTCTCGAATCAACGGACAGACCGGCGTCACGCCTCTTGCCGGGAGGGCCGTTTCCATGGATCCCGGCCTGCGCCGGGATGACGGTGTGAAGGGGGCTACCCGACGCCCGCCATCACCCCTATCTTCGCCCATGTGACGACCATCACCGCCCGCATCGCCGAGGGCGTCCGCGCCGTTCCCGCCGACCAGTGGGACGCCTGCGCGGGCAAGGGCAATCCGTTCCTGTCCTACGCCTTTTTGTCGGCGCTCGAACAATCGGGCAGCGTCGGCGGACGGTCGGGGTGGCAGCCGCTGCCGATCATCGTCGACGATGCCGACGGCGTGCCGGTCGCGATCGCGCCGGCCTATGCCAAGTCGCACAGCCAGGGCGAATATGTGTTCGATCACGCATGGGCCGATGCGTGGGAGCGGGCCGGCGGCGATTATTATCCCAAGCTGCAGATTGCCGTGCCCTTCACCCCGGTGCCCGGCCCCCGGCTGCTGCTGCGCGATCCGGCGCAGGCATCGGCGCTGATCGCGGCGGTCGAGGCGGTGGTGCGGCAGAACGGGCTGTCGTCGGCGCACGCGACGTTCGTCGACGAAGTGCAGTTGCCGGCGTTTCAGGCGGCGGGCTGGCTGACGCGGGCGGGGACGCAGTTTCACTGGGCCAATCGCGGCTATGACAGCTTCGACCATTTCCTGAACGACCTTGCCAGCCGCAAGCGCAAGGCGATCCGCAAGGAACGCGCGGCGGCGCTCGACGGGCTGACCGTGCGGCACCTGACCGGGCGCGACATCCGGGCGGAGCATTGGGATGCGTTCTGGGCGTTCTATCAGGACACCGGGAACCGCAAATGGGGACGGCCGTACCTGACGCGCGGCTTCTTTCCGCTGCTGTCGGAGGTAATGGGCGACGACGTCCTGCTGATCCTCGCCGAACGCGACGGACGGCCGATCGCGGGCGCGCTGAACCTGATCGGCGGCGATGCGCTGTACGGGCGCTACTGGGGTGCGGTGGAGGAGGTGCCGTTCCTCCATTTCGAGCTATGCTATTATCAGGCGATCGATGCCGCGATCGCGCGGCGGTTGCAGCGGGTCGAAGCGGGGGCGCAGGGCGAGCACAAGCTGGCGCGTGGCTATGTTCCGGTTACGACGTGGTCGGCGCATTTCCTGCCCGACCCCGGTTTCCACCGCGCGGTCGCCGAATTCGTCGAGCGCGAGCGCGCGGCGATCGGGCAGGAACAGGAATATCTGGGCGAGATGACCCCGTTCAAGCGGGGGTAAGCCTGATCTACCAACATTGGATCGGACGTCATCCCAGCGCAGGCTGGGATCTCCCGGTGACGGCACGCGGCAGGAGCCGCAAGAGGCCCCGGCCTGCGCTGGGGCAACGTGTTCAGTCGGATGAATCGGGCTTTGAGTTTACTTCCGCCCGAACATCCCGCCGAGATTGCCGAGCACATCACCGGCACCGCCCTTTGCATCGATGTCGAACCCGAATGCCTGCGCGACCTGTCCCAGCGCGTCGGCTCCGCCGATTTCGGACAGGATCGCCTCGATCTGATGACGCGATACGCCGCTATGGTCGGCGGCGTCCTGTGCCGGGTCGACATGGCCGGCGAACTTGCCGAGCAGGCCGATGACCGTCTGCACCTGTTCGGGGGTGATGCCGGCCTTTTCGGCAATGGCGGGCAGGTCGAAGCGACCGGCAAGGTTCAGCGCGTTGTTGAGAAAGTCCATGAAGCGTCTCCTTTACCGGACGATGGTGTCGCGCGCCGCCATCTGGCGCGACGGGCGGCGGCGGGGTTTGGCAAACGGCCGATTGCCCAGATCGCTCCATGTCAGCACCGGCGGCGGGATGCGGTGGTCGATCCGGAACAGCGCGCTGCTGCCATTGCGCCAGACCGGGATCAAGCCCTGTTCCAGCCGCCGGTCATAGGTGGGCGGGCGGATCAGCCAGACATAGTCGAACGCGTCGCGCGGGAATTTGTAGAGCGCGCCGGCGATCGGCCGCCAATATTCGCGCGGGCATTTGACGTCGGTGACCAGTTCGGACGGATCGTGCGAAAAGCCGCGCGCCGGGAAATAGCGCACCGTCAGCAACTGCCCGCCGGCCATCGACCATTGATCGTTGGCATAGGCCAGCCGCCGGGTCAGCGCCATGCCAGGGAGATGTTGCAGCCGGGTCATGCGCCATTCGTTGTAGCAGGTCTCCCCGACGAAAGTGACCAGCCGCGCACCGATCGGCACATGGTCGAGCGCGGCCAGTTCGCGGTCGTACGCGCGGTCGTACAGCCAGAAGCTCGCGGTGGTCGCGCCGATCCGGGCGACGAAGATGGCCAGCCCGATCGCCGCCAGCACCCCGGCACGGCGGATCGACAGGCCCGGCTTGGGCCGGAGCGCGATCAGGCAGATACCGAACAGATACGGGACCAGCCGCATGTCGGCATAGGCCGACCCGAACACGATGCGCGGCAACAGGACATAGACCGCGATCAGGAACAGCGCCGACAGGCCCAGATTGCGCGAATAGCCGATATTGGGATCGCGCACCCCCTTGAACAGCACGAGATAGAAGACCGCGACCGAGGCAAGGTCGTAGAGCTGCCACCGGTCGCGCAACGTCATGGTCAGCCACAACATCTTCGCGCGCCAGTTGAACCAGTCGGCGGTCTGCCCGCCGACATGCCCGCCCGACCGCCACAACAGCATCAGCAGCGCCGGGGGCGCGAGGACGAGGCAGTGGAGTCCGGCATGGAAGGCGGCGGCGAACCAGTTGCGCCGCTTGTCATGCTCGCGGATCAGTTCGGCCGATGCGGCGAGCACGCCCAATGTCCCCCAGCCGAACGTATGGGTCAGCCAGACCAGTCCGGCGATCGGCACGAACACGATCCCGCGCAGCAGCAGCCGCCCCTGCCGCCCCAGCCGCAGCCACAATGCAAAGGCGTTGAGCGCCAGCGCCATTGACAGCGCGAAATTGGCGAATCCGAAATGCAGCGGAAAGCTGTAGACGATCGGCAGCGCGAACAGCGCGGTGGCCGGAATGCGGCCATGCACCTCGCGCGCGATCCACAACAGCCCGATGGCGGTCAGTGGCGGGATGGCGAGGATGATGAGCTTGACGGTCGGTTCGAGGCCGAGCAGCGGTTCGAACAGCCAGACGAGCAGGTCGACGCCGAGATTGCCGATCAGGCTCCAGTCGAAATTATACCAGTCGTGAAACCAGGGTGCCTGTCCGGTGTCCCACAGTTGCTGGACGCGATATCGCCCCATATGACCGGGCAGGTCGACCATCGGCGGAACATCGGGCCACAGCAGCGGCACCGCCGCCAGCACCGCCATGAGCGCGACGAACCACCGCGTCTGCCACCACATACGGCGGTGTTCACCTGCCAACGTCTCTATTCCCCGTATGCCCGCGCCTTTAGTCGACTCTGCGATAAAGCCGGAGCGGCGTTCCGTGCAAGGGGACACGCACAAAGCCCGGCGGCGTTCCACCATGGGTCAGGACCGTGGCGAGGCTGTTCGGATAGGTTCGCTCGACCTTGATCTCCGAAAAATCGCCGGGGCAGAACATCACATAGTCGGCCCGCCACGCCCGCACGATGGGATCGCCCACGCCCGGCGGCGACAGAAAATAACGGTACATGTCCATGTTCGCACGGTCGTTGCGGTGATAGCCCGCGCCCACCGTCTTCATATGTGTTGCGCCGATCATGTACGACGCCATGTTGGTCGGTGCCATCACGACCCCTGCGGGGAGCCGGTCGACCTGTTCCCAGGTATTGCCGCTGTTGCACGCCATCTGCGGCGTCGCGTACGCCGCGCGCCCCTTGGCAAGCAGGGCGGCGGGCGGCGGGTTCAGCCAGCGATCGATATAGGACGGAACCACCAGATACGTGACGCCGGCACCGGCCAGCCAGGCGACTACAACCAGTAGCGGCCGTCCGTGTCGCCGTGCCGTAACGACCCACCCCGCGAGCAGCGGTACGCTGAGTGGTGCGCCGATATAGACGCCGCGCACCTGCGACAGCGTGATAAGTCCCGATACCAAGACGACTGCCACGATCGGTGCCCATCGCGGCCACCGTCGCGAGGCATGCCACGCGGTCCAGCCGCAGGCGACGAGGCCGGCCGCCATCAACCCCGCCAGCGACACCATGCGCCACCACAGCGTTTGCGCAAAGATGCTGTTCGCTTCGTCGATATGGGCGATGAACCGGGTGCGCAGGAACGGCGATACCTGTCCGTATGGCCCGGTCATGCAGGCGGGATAGCGCGCCAGTACCAGCGCGATCACCAGTCCGCCGAGCGACGCCCCTACCCCCAGTCGCTGCCAGGGGGACGTCAGGCGCGGTGTCAGCCATGCCAGCAACGCCAGCACACCCGATACGAGGATGATCGCGCTGGCCGAGGCGGGGGTGAAGGCATCGCACAGCGTGTCCGACCAATAGGTCGGCCGCATCGTCAGGTAGAAGACCAGCGTCAGCCCGGCGAATCCGGCCGCCAGCATCGTCAGCCGCGCCGAGTCGCGCTGCCCCCGCACCGCCCAGCCGACCGCGGCGACGCCGATCAGCGCCACGACCTGCGGCGCAGTTTCCAACCCGATCATCATGCTGCACGCCAGCGCCAGTCCGGCGATCGTTGCCGCAACGCGTCCGGGCGTCATCAGCGCCAGAACCGCGATCTGGATCACGACCACCTGCAATGCGTGATGATCGATCCGGCCGGGAATGAACAACGTCGTTCCCGGATAGGCAAGCCCGGCGAGCACCACTGCCGCCACGCCCGCACGTTCGCCCCACAGCCGCCGGGCGATCCTGGCGCCCAGCAGCATCGAGACGAACAGCAGTAGCAGCGGATAGCCGACCACCGTAACCAGTTCGGCAAGGTAGCGGCCGAAGATCGGCGTCAGGGTCAGGATCGATGCCGCCGGGATCAGGTCGTTCAGCCGCGACCAGTGCATCGGCGAGCCCATCGGCGGCGCCATGCGATATTGCGTCCAGTCGTTCATCGCCTGGCCGCCGATCCAGTCGCGAATCTGCGCGAGGCGCATCATGTCGTCGGCATCGGGCAGGATCAGCCGAGACAACCGCGCGGTATCGGCAAGCCCCCAGCTGAGCCCGAGAATCGTGACCATCGCCAGTGCGATCGCGGTTTCGATCAGGCCGGGGCGGGACATGGCGCGGGCGGGGCGTGGCGGGGTCATCGCCAGCGACGATAGCCGACAATGGTTAACCGTCTTTTCAACCTTCCGCCCTAGCTTCGTGGCATATCTGGTACAGGGGAACACGCGTGCAGGCCATGATCGTCCCGACCGCCCCGGTCGATGTCCCGCATCAACCGGCCATCGACGACATCGAACTGTCGATCGTCATGCCCTGCCTCAACGAGGCGGAGACGCTCGCACTTTGCATCCGGAAGGCCAGAACCTTCCTCGATTCCAGCGGCATTGCGGGGGAGATCATCGTCGCCGACAACGGTTCGACCGATGGGTCGCGACAGATCGCCAATGCGATGGGTGCGCGGCTGGTCGGGGTCGAGGCACGCGGCTATGGTGCCGCGCTGATCGGCGGGATCGCGGCTGCGCGCGGACGCTATGTGATCATGGGCGACGCCGATGACAGCTATGACTTCTCGGCGCTCATGCCGTTCGTCGATGCGCTGCGCGCGGGCGGCGAGCTGGTGATGGGCGATCGTTTCCGTGGCGGGATCGCCAAGGGTGCGATGCCGCTTCTGCACCGCTATCTGGGCAATCCGGTACTCAGCTTTCTCGGTCGGCACCTCTTTGATTCGTCGGTCGGCGATTTCCATTGCGGGCTGCGCGGGTTCCGCCGCGACAAGGTTCTGGCGCTCAACCTCGCCTCTCCCGGCATGGAATTCGCCAGTGAAATGGTGGTCAAGGCGGTCCTGAACCGGCTCGACGTGCGACAGGTGCCGACGACGCTTTCGCTCGATGGACGCAGCCGCGCGCCGCACCTGCGCACATGGCGTGACGGGTGGCGACACCTGCGCTTCCTGTTGACCCATGCGCCGCGGCACCTCTTCCTGTATCCGGGCACCGCGCTGGGTGCGGTCGGTGGGATCGGGGTCGCCGTCCTGTCGACGACCAGCGTCGAGCTGGGTCGCGTGGAACTGTCGGGTACGACACTGCTGTTCTGTGCGCTTGCCGCGTTTCTCGGCAGTCAGTTGATCGGGTTCGGCGCGGTCGCCCGCCTGTATGGCGTTGCGGGCAAATTGTGGCCGACCAGTACGGGCGTCGAGCGGTTCCGCCGCCACTTCACCGTCGAGCGCGGCTGTTTACTGGGCGGCGGGCTGTTCGTGATCGGGTTGGCCGGGCTGGGCGGAGCGGTGGCGATGTGGATGGGCAACAGCTTCGGTCCGATGGAACCCGTGACCATGCTGCGGCTGACCATCCCGGCGATGCTCGCGACGCTGATCGGGTTGCAGACGGTCTTCACCAGCTTCCTGATCGGGCTAATCGACCCGCGCTGATCCGTCGGCACAAGCAAAGGGCCGCGTGGGGATCGTCCACGCCGCCCTTTGCTTGATGTCAGCGCGACAGGATGGTCGCGAAATGCAGCCCACGGTCGAACGCCCAGCTGAACGGGCGGGGGTAGAGCGACAGGCGGTTACCGAATTCGCTCGGCTTGAGCGTGAGCCTGTCCCAGATCGCGCTCCATTCGCAACGCGAGAGGTAATTGTACGGCAAACGCACGCCGTGTGCGGCATTGCCGACCCAGTCCATAAAGCGCAGCGTGATCCCGGCGGCGATGCCGTCCCGCAGATGGTCTTTGAGAATGACGACCTTTGCCACGCGTGCGATTTCCGCCAGCACCGCTTCCGGGTCGTCGGTGTGGTGGAGCACGTCGACGACGATCGCCGCATCGAACGCACCGTCGGGGTGCGGAATGTTCGCACCGTCATAGGCTTCGACCGGAATGGCGGTATCGGGACGGACCAGCACGTCGATGCCGCGAATGGCGACATCGGGCCGCAGCGTCACGATCAGCGCGGCGAGATCGCCGCTGCCGCAGCCGACGTCGAGGACGCGCGCGTTTCGTGGCAGTCGGCCGGCGATCTCGCGCGCGAGGGTCGCGATGCGCCGCCCGAACACCAATTTGCCATGTACCGCACCCAGCATCACCGATTCTCCCAGTCACTCATCGGCCCACCATGGCGGTGAACCCGATGAAGAATGGTTAACGGCAGGTAGGTGCCGGAGGCGGCCGTGCCGCGGACGAAAGGCCTACCGGTCGCGCCGGCCCAGCAGGCGCAGGCGCAGCGCGTTCAGCTTGATGAAGCCGGCGGCGTCGCGCTGGTCATAGGCACCCTGATCGTCCTCGAACGTCACGACCTTTTCGCTGTACAGCGAATTGGGCGAACGGCGGCCGGTAACATGGACGCCGCCCTTGTACAGCTTCAGCCGGACTTCGCCCGACACCTTGTGCTGGCTGTGGTCGATCGCGGCCTGCAGCATCTCGCGCTCCGGCGAGAACCAGAAACCGTTATAGACCAGCTCGGCATAGCGCGGGGCCAGTTCGTCCTTCAGATGCGCGGCACCGCGGTCGAGCGTGATCTGTTCGATCGCGCGGTGCGCGGCGTGCAGGATCGTGCCGCCGGGCGTTTCGTACATGCCCCGCGACTTCATGCCGACGAAGCGGTTTTCCACGAGATCGAGCCGGCCGATGCCGTGCGCCCGGCCGAGGTCGTTCAGCTTGGCGAGCAGCGTCGCAGGGCTCATTCCTTCGCCATCGACCGCCACCGCATCGCCGCGTTCGAACGCGATGGTGACGACCTGTGGCGTATCGGGCGCGTCCTCGGGGCTGACCGTCCGCGAGAAGACATATTCTGGAACCTCGTCCCACGGGTCCTCCAGCACCTTCCCCTCGGACGAGGTGTGCAGCAGGTTGGCATCGGTCGAGAAGGGCGATTCGCCGCGCTTGTCCTTGGGCACCGGGATCTGGTGCTGTTCGGCGAAGGCGATCAGCGCGGTGCGGCTGGTCAGATCCCATTCGCGCCACGGCGCGATGACCTTGATATCGGGTTGCAGCGCGTAATAGCCGAGTTCGAAGCGGACCTGGTCGTTGCCCTTGCCGGTCGCGCCGTGGCTGACCGCGTCGGCGTTCACCTGACGCGCGATCTCGATCTGGCGCTTGGCGATCAGCGGGCGCGCGATCGAGGTGCCGAGCAGGTACAGCCCCTCATACAGCGCGTTCGAGCGCATCATCGGGAACACGAAGTCGCGGACGAATTCCTCGCGCAGGTCGTCGATGAAGATATGCTCGGGCTTGATGCCCATCAGCTCGGCCTTTTTGCGCGCCGGCTCCAGCTCTTCGCCCTGGCCGAGGTCGGCGGTGAAGGTCACGACCTCGCACTTATATTCCTGTTGCAGCCATTTCAGGATTACGCTGGTATCGAGGCCGCCCGAATAGGCGAGTACGACGCGGTTGATGGACTCGGCCATGGGCAGGCTCCTTGAGGCTCGCGATTTGATGTTGGCGCGCGACTAGGCGACAAGGGGACAGGGCGCAAGGATGCGTGGGCGGATGTCTCTCCTTGCCTCCACCACCGTTCGCTTCGAGCGCAGGTTCGAGCTTGTCGAGAACCGTAGTCGAGAAGGTGGCGCCCCAAACGACCCAGTTCTCGACGGACGCTTCTCGACAGGCTCGAAGCTGCTCGAACCAAACGGCATTAAGCCTAAGTGAGAAACCCTATTCCGCCGCCAGCAAACTGGTCGCGCCGCCCAGATCGACCGATACCAGCCGGCTGATTCCGCGTTCGATCATCGTCACGCCGAACAGGCGGTGCATGCGGCTCATCGTCGCGGCATTGTGGGTGACGATCAGGTAGCGGGTGTCGGTATCGGCGGCCATCCGGTCGAGCAGGTCGCAGAAGCGGTCGATATTGGCATCGTCGAGCGGTGCGTCGACTTCGTCGAGGACGCAGATCGGCGCGGGATTGGTCAGAAACAATGCGAAGATCAGCGCGACGGCGGTCAGCGCCTGTTCGCCGCCTGACAGCAAGGTCAGCGATTGCAGACGCTTGCCCGGCGGCTGGGCGAGGATTTCGAGGCCTGCTTCCAGGGGATCGTCCGAATCGATCAGTTCGAGCCGGGCCTGCCCGCCATCGAACAGCGCACCGAACAGCCGGCGGAAATGTGCGTCCACTGCGTCGAACGCTGCCAGCAGGCGTTGTCGTCCTTCGCGGTTCAGCGTGCCGATCGATCCGCGCAGCCGCTGGACCGCCTCGGCCAGATCGGCGCGTTCGGCGGCGGTTTCGCCCTGTGCGGCCTCCAGCTCTGCCAATTCGGTCTCGGCGATCAGGTTGACCGGGCCGATCCGGTCGCGATCGGCGAGCAACCGGTCATGCGCTGCGGTCTCGGCCGCCGCGTCGCCGACCTCGGCCCCGACGAAGCCGATGCGTGGCAAGAGCGGCGGGGGGCATTGGAAACGCTCGCCCGAAAGCCGGCCCGTTTCCAAGCGGCGTTGTTCATGCCCCTCGGCACGCGCCGATGCGCCGGCGCGGGTTTCGCGGGCGGCGGCGAGCGTTTCGGCAATGCCGCTCACGATGCGCTCGGCGGCACGCAGGCGCGCGTCGGCGGCCTGTTCGGCGGCAGCGGCCTCGGCAGCCGCCGCGCGCAACCGGGTGAAGTCGCTTTCGATCCGCGCCAGTTCGGCGGCGAGCGCGGCGGGCCGATCGCGCAGGGCATCGCGGTCGGCGGCGATGGTCGTCATGCGGTCGTCGATCTCGGCGATCCGACCGGCGGCGTCGGCGGCGCGGGCATGCCACGACGCGATCTCGCTGGCAGCCGCCCCGGCACGCTCACGGTCGCGGACCAGCGCGGCGTCGAGGGTCGACCGGTCGGCGCGGGCGTCGGCGACGCGCACGCGGGCGGCATCGGCTTGCGCCAGCGAACCGGCGACCCTTGCGGCGGCCATGGTCCGGTCGGGCAGTTGCGCGACCGCAGCGGCGGCGCGGTCCGCATCGGCCAGCGTTTCGGCAAGGTCGCCGCGCAGACGGTGCAGGCGGGCCGCGACATCGTCGGCGCGCGCCTGTGCCCGTTCGATCACGGCGGCAGCGCGGTCTTCGGCACGGGCGGCATCGCGGGCGACGGTCTCGGCAGCGTCGAGCGCCCGGCGGGCAGCGGTCAGGGCCGCGCGCGCTTCGGCGATTGCGACATCGGCCGAATGGAGCGCGGCATCGGCGACGTCGCGTCGATCGACCAGCGCCCGTCGCCCCTCGCGCAACAGGCGCAGCCGGTTGGTTCGTGCCAGTCGTTCCGCCGCCGCCGCCCCCGATCCGGCGCGGCTGCGCAAACCGTCCCAGCGGCGCAGCGCCCCGTCGAGCGTCACCAGCCGCTGCCCGACCGCCAGGGGCGTACCCTCGTCACGTTCGACGACCAGGATTTGCGCCAGTCGCCGGGCGAGGAGCGGGGCGGTGACATGCGCCGACAGCCGGCCGACCCCGATCGGTATCGCCGGCCCATCGGTTGGGCCATCGTCGCCCTGCCAATGGCGATCGTCGGCCGGATCGCTGCCGGCGTCGAGATCGTCGCCCAGCGCCGCCGCCAATGCCGCTTCGAAGCCCGGTTCGACCACGACCGAATCGATGATCCGGGCGCGCCCGCCCCGGCGGAGCGCACGGTCGAGTGCCGCAATCTCGCTGTCGATCGCGGCGAGTTCGGCGGCAGCGGCGGCACGGTCCGACTGGGCGCGATCCCGTGCTTCCTGCGCGGACCGGTCGGCGGCTTCGGCATGGGTGATCGCCGCGCGGGCAGTGTCTGCGTCGGTCAGCGCCGCCGCCCGACGTTCGGCCGCCGCCGTGCGTTCCGCGAACAACGGGGCGACCGCCGACAGCGCCCCCTGTTCGGCAAGCAGCCGCGCTTCGTCGCGCCGGACGCGGTCGAGCCGGGCGCGGGCGGCATCGTGCGCGGCGGTGGCGACGCGCGCTTCGGCCAGTTCGGCGGCCTGTGCCGCAAGTGCTTCGGCATGCGCGCTGTCGGCCATTGCGGCGGCGTGGGTCGCTGCATCGAGCGCGGTATCGAGTTCGGGCAGGCGGGGTGGCTCCGGCCAGCGTGTCGGCCAGTCGCGTACGTTCGGCTTCGAGTCGTGCGACGGCCGTTTCGGCGTCGCCGGCCAGCGCCGCCTCGCGCGCCCGGTCCTCGGTCAGGCGCGCCGCCTGTGCGGTGAGGTCGGCCAGTCGCCGGGTCGCGGCATTGGCCTGTGCCTGCACCCGTTCGCGGGCATGGCCGACATCGCCGACCTGCTGGCGCAGGCGTTCGGCATCGGCGCGAGCGGTGGCGAGCGTCTGCGTGGCGGCGGACAGTTCGCCGGCGGCCTGCCCCTGCGCCCCGGCCTGACCGGCGACCAGCGCCTCGGCGGCCTTCGCTTCCGCCGTCGCTGCATCGGCCGCCGCCACCGCGTCGCGCCAACGGGCATAGAGCGCCCGCGCCTCCGCCACCCGGATCGCATCGGTCAGTTCGCGGTAGCGCGCGGCGACCCGCGCCTGCCGCCGGAGCGTTGTGGCGCGGGCATCCTGTTCGTGCGCCATCTCGCCCAGCCGGTCGAGATTGGCTTCGGTCGCGCGCAGCTTGCCCTCGGCATCCCTGCGCCGAACGTGCAGCCCGGCGATGCCGGCCGCTTCCTCCAGCATCGCGCGGCGTTCGGCGGGGCGGGCGGCGATGACCGCGCCGATGCGGTTCTGGCTGACCAGCGCGGGCGAATGCGCGCCGGTCGCGGCGTCGGCGAACAGCAGCGACACGTCCTTGGCCCGCACGTCGCGCCCGTTGATGCGATAGGCGGAACCGGCACCGCGTTCGATCCGGCGGACGATCTCGACCTCGTCGCCATTCGCGTCTTCGGCAAGGATCGCGACCTCGGCGAAGTCGCGTTGCGGGCGGGTGGCGGTGCCGGCGAAGATGACGTCGTCCATGCCGGCACCGCGCAGCGATTTCGCGCTGTTCTCACCCATGGTCCAGCGCAACGCTTCGAGCAGGTTCGACTTGCCGCAGCCATTGGGGCCGACCACGCCGGTCAGCCCGGCCTCGATCACCAGATCGGCGGGATCGACGAAGCTCTTGAACCCGCCGAGCCGCAGCCGCCGGAGCGTCAGCCCCGGCGCGCGGGGGATGGCCGCGTCATCCGGCGCGGCCATGGGGTCAGGCGCCGGCGGCCTTCAGCGCCGCTTCGATCTGTGGCCAGCTGACCGCATTCTCGACCTTTTCGCCGTTGATCAGGAAGGTCGGGGTGCCGGTGACGACCGAACCGCCCTCTTCGGTGATCTTGACGACCTGTTGCAGCAGCGTCTGGTCGGCGAGGCACTGGCGTGCCTTTGCTTCCGGTACGCCGCGCTGCTTGACGAAATCGACGAAGCCGGCGGCATCCGCCCATGCCGACACCGCCTGCAATGGCGGGATCGACTGGAGCCGCGCCTGTTCGGCCTGCGGCAGTGCCTGCATCCGGTCGAGCGTGGCGGCCTGATCCTGATACATCGCTTCGAGCAGCGGGAAGAAGGTCGCCGTTCCGTTGCACCGGCCGAGGACCGCCGCGGCGAGATCGGGCGCGCCATGGACCGCGAAGTCGCGGAATTCGAAGCTCACCTTGCCGGTCGAGACATAGTTGTTGATGAGCGGTTCGTTGCCTTCGCGACCGAATGCGCCGCACGTCGGGCAGGTGCGCGAGCCATATTCGAGCAGCTTCACCGCCGCTTGCGGGTTGCCGATGCGATACCCGCCCTCGGGGGTGACCGCGACCATGTCGGACCATTTCTGTCCGGCGGGCGCGGCGACATTGGCGACCGGCGCGGCGGCGCTGCCATTGCCGCCGGTATCACCGCCGCCGCCACAGGCCGACAGCGAAGCAAGCGCGATCAGGGGAAGTGCGAAACGCATGGGGAATACTCTCTTGCGAACGGGGGTTATTTGGCGGTGAGCAGCGGCTTCAGGGTCGCCCAGTCATGGACGTCGGCCTTTTGACCGTTGACCTCGAAGCTGGGCGTACCGGCGATACCGGCGGACTGCGCCGCTTCGGCGATGGCGATGACCCGCTTCTGCGCGGCTTCGTCGTTCAGGCAGGCGGTGATCTTCGCATCGTCGAGGCCGTGGCCGCGCATCAGTGCACGCAGACCGGTCGCCTCGGCCAGCTGTTGCAGGCGGATCGCGATCGTCGCGGCGCGGGTCTGCGCGGCGGGCGTCTGGGCAAAGGCATCGGCTTTGTCGAGCATCGTCGCCTGCTGCGCCATGATCGCGTCATGCGCGGCGATGAAGCGGTTCGGACCGCCGCAGCGCACGAGCAACGCCGCCGCGAGGTCGAGCGCGTCGCGCGGCAGCGTGCGATATTCGACCCGCACCTTTCCCGACCGCAGCAACGCCGGCAGCTCGGCCCTCGCATCCTTGGCGAAGGCGGCGCAATGCGGGCAAGTATAGCTGGCCCATTCGACCAGCTGCACCCGCGCCATCGGGTTGCCGACGACGATCCCGCCGGTCGGCAGCATCGTGACGTTGGTCGACCAGTCGCGGCCGGCGATGGCACGGGCCGGTGCCTGCGCCTTGGCCGGGGGCATGCCGAACAGCGCCAGCAGGAACGAACAGACGAGAATGAGGATGCGCATCAGCGGACCTTGCCAAGAATCGGAATGGCGGGGGGCGGCGGGGCGGCGACGGCACCGGCCAGCGCGGCAAGCACCGCGCGCAGTTCGGGATCGGCGATGTCGCGGATCGATTCGCCCATATCGGCCGGGATCGGCAGCGGATCGCGCCGGACCGGGATCGCGCGGCGCGGACGGACCTCGCCATGCCGGAATTGCAACCGGGCGACGGCGGGATAGCCGAAGAACCGGTTGACCCGTTCGACGATCTCCGGCGCGATATGCTGCATCATCGTGCCGTGCGCGCCCGATACGGTCAGCGTCAGCGTACCATCGGCGCGCTTGCCCGGCGGGAAGCGGATCGATTCGGGCGCGGATACGCGGGCGAAGCGTTCGCCGACGATCTCTCCCCAGCGGCTGACTACCGCCGACTGCACGAACCCGAATTTGCGGAAGGCCGCACCGCCGATATCGGGCAGCAATTCGGCCACGGCGCGCGCGCCGCCACGGCGGCGGGGTTCGGGAATCGTCGCATGGGGGCGGGGACGCGTCGTCATTGTCGCCACCCCATGCCATAGAGCCGCGGTGGACGCCAAGCATCTCTCTGTCGCCGAACGGTTGCTCGACTGGTACGACCGCCATCATCGCAGCCTGCCATGGCGGAGCCCGCCCGGCGCCCCGCCGCCCGATCCGTATCGCGTGTGGATGTCCGAAGTGATGCTGCAACAGACGCAGGTCGCGACCGTCCGGCCGTATTTCCTGAGCTGGACGGCGCGCTGGCCGTCGTTCGCGGCGCTGGCGGCGGCGGCGGATGCCGATGTCATGGCGGCATGGGCCGGGCTCGGATATTATGCGCGGGCACGCAATCTGCTGGCGTGCGCACGGGTCGTCGCGGCGCGGGGCGCGCTGCCCGATACCGAGACTGGCTTACGCGCCCTGCCGGGGATCGGCGACTATACCGCCGCCGCAATCGCCGCGATCGCGTTCGGGCGGCGGGCGGTGGTGGTCGATGCCAATGTCGAGCGCGTCGTCTCGCGGCTGTTCGCGATTGCTCAGGCTTTGCCCGCCGCCCGGCCGGCGATCCGCGCCGCGACCGATACGATCACGCCCGACGACCGCGCGGGCGATTTCGCGCAGGCGATGATGGATCTGGGGTCGATGGTATGCACGGTGCGGGGGCCGCGCTGCCTGCTTTGCCCGCTGCGCGACGATTGTGCCGCATTCCAAGCGGCCACGCCCGAAGCCTTTCCGGTCAAGGCGGCGAAGAAGGCCAAGCCGCAACGTTATGGCACGCTGTTCTGGGCGGAACGCGACGGGCGGGTGTTGCTGGTCCGGCGGCCGGACAAGGGGCTGTTGGGCGGGATGCGCGCGTTGCCGACCGGGCCATGGGTCGACAGCGATCCGGGGACGGCGGGTGCGCCCTTTGCTGCCGACTGGCGCAGCATCGGGTTGGTTCGCCACGGTTTCACCCATTTCGATCTTGCCTGCACGGTCATGGTGGCGGATGCAGGCGACGAACCCGTGCAGGGCGAATGGTGGCCGGTGGCGGAGATCGCCGATGCCGGGCTGCCGACGCTGTTCGCGCGGGCGATAGCGGTGGTGGAGGGAATGCGATGACGATCGGACGATGGGCGCACGGATCGATGGCGCTGGCGGTGCTGCTGGCGCAACCGGTGGCGGCCTTTGCGCAGGCGGCACCGCCCCGCGCACCGGCCGCTCCCGCGACGCGCTCGCTGCCAGCGACCGGGGCGATGGTCAAAACCTATGTCACGGACAAGAAGGTTCCGGGCATGGTCGTGGTCGTCGGCGGTCCGACGTGGACCAGCGCCCACGCCGCCGGACGCACCGCCGCCGATTCGAGCGCCCCTGCGGCCACTGTCGATACGCTGTGGCGCGTCTATTCGATGACCAAGCCGATCACCGGCATTGCGGCGATGATGCTGGTCGAGGACGGCAAGCTGAAGCTCGATCAGCCGATCAGCGACTTCATCCCCGCGTTCAAGTCGATGAAGGTGCTGACCGATCCCGACAACAGCCTTGCCAGCCGTGCGGCGACCAAACCGATCACGGTCCGCAACCTGCTGACCCATACCGCCGGGCTTGGCTATACCATCGTGACCAAGGGGCCGCTGCTCAAGGAATATGAGCGGTTGGGCATCGTGCCGGCAGCGATCAACGCCCAGACCGAGGTCGCGATGGCACAGGCGCGGCCCAAATCGCTGGAAGAATTCGCCAACCGGGTCGCTTCGCTGCCGCTGATCGCCGAGCCGGGGACGAAATGGAGCTATTCGATCGGTCTCGACGTGATGGGCCGGGTGATCGAGGTCGCGAGCGGCATGTCGTTCGAGCGTTTCCTGCAAACGCGGATGTTCGACCCGCTCGGCATGACGTCGACCTATTGGCAGGTGCCGGAGCGCGAGAAAGCGCGGCTGGCGACCAACTATGCGTGGGCCGGCGACACGCTGGCCCCGGTCGATCCGGCGGCAACGTCGGTCTGGTTGCAGAAGCCGAGCTTTCCCTATGGCGGCGCTGGGCTGGCGATGTCGGCGCGGGATTACGACCGGTTCCTGCACATGTTGCAGAATGGCGGGACGCTGGACGGCAAGCGGGTGATGAAGGCGGAAACGGTCGCGCTGGCGATGTCGAACCTGCTGCCCGACGGCGTCACCTTCGGCGGGGTCGATGGCGCGACCGGCGGGCAGGCGGGGCCGAAAATGGGCTTCGGTGCGGGCGGTTCGGTCTATCTGGAAACGCTGCCGGGGCGGCCGGGCAAGGGCACCTATGGCTGGGGCGGCGCGGCGGGCACCGTCGCGTTCGTCGATCCGGTGCGGCAACTTCGGGGAACGGTGATGGTCAATTATTTCCCGGCCGATCGTTTCCCGCTGCGCGAGGATCTAGTGAAGGCGCTGGCGAGCGATCTCGCGGGCGCACGATGATCGGTTTTACCGGCGCGACGCTGGAACGGGTCGATCACGAGCGCGACGATCCGGCGGCATTCGCGCGGGCGCTGGCGCATCCGGGCGCGCGGTTGCTGGTGCTGGACGGGCTTGCGCCGCCGGTCGAGGGCGATCGACTGGCGTTGGCGCCGATGGACCCGGCGCGGGGCGACGCGTTGCTGCTCGGCAATCTGGACGGCGCGCCGTTGTTCGCGATCGGCGACGGCATCGCGACCGCACCGGCGATGCGATCGCCGACGCTGATGACGACGCTGGCCGCCATGCCGGTGGGCGAGGCGGCGCTGTACGGCATCGCCCGCAGCCTGATCGACTGGCACGTCCGGCACGGCTTCTGCGCGAATTGCGGGCAGGCGACGGCGGTGTCGCGGGCGGGGTGGGCGCGCGCGTGCGGCACCTGCGCCGCACAGCATTTTCCGCGTACCGATCCGGTGGTCATCATGGCGGTCGAACATGGCGACCGGGTGCTGCTGGGGCGGCAACCGAGCTGGCCGCCGGGGCGATATTCGACGCTCGCCGGGTTCGTCGAGGTCGGCGAATCGATCGAGGAAGCGGTGGCGCGCGAGGTGCTGGAGGAAGCGGGCGTGCGCGTCGGCGCGGTACGCTATGTCGCCAGCCAGCCGTGGCCGTTCCCGTCGCAGCTGATGATCGGGTGCATCGCCGTCGCCAAGGACGATTTGTTGCGGGTGGACACCGCCGAGCTGGAGGACGCGTTCTGGGCGACGCGGCAGGAGGTGCGGGCGGTGCTGGCCGGGGAGACCGGGCGGTTCATCGCGCCGCCGACCTATGCGATCGCGCATAGTTTGCTGGCGGCGTGGGCCGGCTTCTAACCCCGCTCGCGCGCGCGTCCGTAGCTGCCCAGCAGCCGCATGCTCTTGGTATGGAACGCCAATTCCTCAAGCGCGCGGTCGACATGGGGTTCGCCCGGTCGCCCTTCGATATCGCAGAAGAATTCGGTCGCGGCGAAGGTGCCGCCGCGCTGATAGCTTTCCAGCTTGGTCATGTTGACGCCGTTGGTCGCGAAACCGCCCATCGCCTTGTACAGGGCGGCGGGCACGTTCTTCACCTCGAACACCAGCGTCGTCATGCAGGGCCCGGCGGGCAATTCCGATGCGGCGGCGCGGGCGAGGACGACGAAGCGGGTGGTGTTGTGATCGGCGTCGGCGATGTCGTCGGCCAGCACCTGCAATCCGTACAGCGTCGCCGCGGCGGGCGGCGCGAGGGCGGCGACGGACGGGTCGGCCATCGCCGCCGCCGACGCTGCCGCGCCCGCCGTGTCGGGATGCGCCACCGGTTCGATGCCGCGCGCGCCGAGCCAGTGGCGGCATTGGCCGAGCGCCTGTTCGTGGCTCATCGCCTGGCGCACCGCCTCGATCGGACCGAGGCCCAGCAGCGCGTGCCGGATCGGCAGGAAATGTTCGCCGGTGATGACCAGCCCCGATTCGGGCAGCAGGAAATGAATGTCGGCGACGCGACCGTGCAGCGAATTTTCGATCGGAATGATCGCGCAGTCGGCCTTGCCCGAACGCACCGCGTCGATTGCATCGGCAAAGCCGAAACAGGGCAGGGGCAGCGCGTCGGGAAACGCCTGTACCAGCGCAACGTGCGAATTGGCGCCGGGCGCGCCCTGAAACGCCACGGCGCGATGCGGTTCGCGGGCGGCGGCTTCGGTCATCTGCGCGACAAGGGGACGCGCCGGTGCGGCGTATTTCTGCATGGGGGGCGGCGGATATCGCTCGCGGCGGCAACCGGCAAGCCCGTCTTGCCAGTAATCAAAGCCACCTCTAAGCATGGCTCCAAACAAAACCATCTTAGGCGAGACGGCTCAGCGCATGGACGACCGGACGAACACGATCGCGGGTTGGGTATTGGCGGGATGCGCCGCGGCCCTCGGACTGTCCATTGCCAGTGGCATGATCTTCCATTCCGGTCCGCCGGAAAAGTCGGGCTATCCGGTGGAGGGCGCTGCCGAGGCGGGTGGCGGCGGCGGTGCGGCGGCGGTGCCGATCGCGACGTTGCTGGCCTCCGCCGACGTCGCCAAGGGGGCCGAAGTCTTCAAGAAATGCGCGGCCTGTCATACCGTCAATCAGGGCGGGGCCAATGGTATCGGCCCGAACCTGTGGGGCGTGATCGGCAAGAAACATGGCCATCTGGCCGGTTTCGCCTATTCGAGTGCGTTGACCGGCGTTGCGGGCAATTGGGACTTCGACGCGATGAACGCGTGGCTGACGTCGCCGCGCAAATATGCGCCGGGGACCAAGATGACCTTTGCCGGTCTGGGCAGTGCCGAGGACCGGGCGAACGTCATCGCCTATCTCAACACGCAGGGGTCGAACCTGCCGTTGCCGGCCGCCCCCGCCGCCGGAGCCGCGCCGGCCAAGGAAGGCGTGAAGAATGTCGAGGAGGGCGCGACCGCCAATACCGCCGACATCGTGAACGCGGCCACACCCGCTTCGGGCGCGCCGTCGGTCGATCCGGCGGCGGCGGAACAGGCCGCGAAGAAGGGCGAGTAACGCTTCGGTTCTGTCTTCGCGGCGAGCCGGGATCGGTTCGCGCGAAGGCGCGAAGAAGGTCAGATTTCGCGCAGAGGCGCGGAGGCGCAGAGGGGTTGCGTTTGCTGCGTCTTCGCGTGCGTTCGGCAGACGAATGCGCCCGCTGCAACCTGAAAGAAGGGCCGCGGTCGCGGGTGAGGTTGCGTCAAGAACAACCTCTCCGCGCCTCGGCGGCTCTGCGCGAACCAATTTCTTCTATTCCACGCCGTCGCGTGAACCGATTCAGGCGTTCACCGGCTCCAGCCCCAGCAGCTTCGAAACCTCATCGAAGCCGTGCGCGATGTCGGTCACGCCCAGTTCGCGCAGGCGGGCGTCGTGGCCGACGCCGCAGTGCGACCCCGCACACAGGCCGATCACGCGCGCGCCCGATGCGACCGCGCCGGTGACGCCGACCGGTGAGTCTTCAAGGATCGCGCATTGTTCGATTGGCACGCCGAGCTGCTTCGCGCCGTAGAGATACAGGTCGGGTGCGGGCTTGCCGTTCGCGACATGCTCCTTGCCGCTGTAGATATGATCGCCGAACGCGTCGGCCAGCCCCAGATGGCGCAGATGGGTCGAGATCCAGTGGGTCGTGCTCGACGAGACGATCGCGCGCGGCAGGTCGGCGGGGAGCGAGCGGACGAAGGCGATCGCGCCGGCGACTGCCTCGACGCCCTCTTCCAGCACCCGCGCGTCTTCGATCGCGCGGGCTTCGAAAAAGCCGGCGGGGATCGGTCCGCCGACCCAGCGTTCGATCGCCTGCGTGAAGTGGGTGCCCGACAGGCCCATGAAATTGGCCATCGAATCGGCGGCGCTGGTCGGGTGACCGGCGGCGGTGAGGAATTCGGCGATCTGGCGATTGCCGGCGAATTCGCTCTCCAGCAGCACACCGTCAAAGTCGAACAGCAAGGCTTGCGGACGGGTCATGATACGCTCCGTAACGTCAGCCGCGTGGGCCGAACAGCGCCGATCCGACGCGGACATGGGTCGCGCCGAGGGTGACGGCAGTCTCGAAATCGTCGGACATGCCCATGCTCAACCCGGTCAGGCCGTGGTCGCGGGCGAGCTTGGCGGTCAGCGCGAAATAGGGGGCGGCGTCGAGGCCGGCGGGGGGCACGCACATCAGGCCCGCGATGGGCAGTCCGGCGGCCTTCGCTTCGGCCAGCAGCGCCGGCAGATCGGCAAGGGCGCAGCCGCCCTTTTGCGGTTCGTCGCCGATATCGACCTGGATGAAACAGGCGGGTGCGCGGCCGGTCTTGTCGATCGCTTTCGCCAGTGCCGCGACCAGCGACGGGCGGTCGACCGAATGGATGGCGTCGAACAGGCGGACCGCGTCCTCGGCCTTGTTCGATTGCAGCTGGCCGACCAGATGCAGTTCGATGCCGGGGGTAACGTCCTGCAACGCCGGCCATTTCGCCTGCGCCTCCTGCACTCGGTTTTCGCCGAAGACGCGCTGTCCGGCGTCGATCAGCGGCTGGATCGCGGCGGCGTCGCGGGTCTTGCTGACCGCGATCAGCGTCGTCGCGCCACGGTCCCGGCGCGCGATCGATTCGGCATGGGCGATCCGGTCGCGAAGGTGGCCAAGCGAGGTTGCGGTTTCGGTCATCGCGCGCGCTATAGAGGCGGTCATGCGTCGCCGCCACCCTTTGCCGAGCCGCTGGCTGATGACCGACGAGCGGCTGGGCGACGACCTGGCCGCGAAGGTGGCGAAGTTGCCACGCGGCAGCGGGGTCGTCTTTCGCCAATATGCTACGCCCGAAGGGAAAAGGCGGCGGATGTTTGCACAGGTGCGGCGGATCGCGCGGGCGCGGCGGCTGGTGCTGCTGGTCGCGGGGCCGTTTCTGCCGGGTGGCGACGGGGTGCATGGCCGAAAGGCAAGGAAGAACAGGGGGTTGACGACGCGGCCGGTGCATTCGGTGCGCGAACGTATCGCCGCCGAGCGGGCGGGGGTCGATGCAACCTTCGTCTCGCCTGTCTTCGCCACCCGCTCGCATCCGGGCGCAAGGCCGCTTGGCCGTGTCCGCTTCGCGCTGCTGATCCGCGGCGCGCGCCTGCCGGTCATCGCCCTGGGCGGCATGACCGAGCAGCGCGCCCGCACGCTGCCGGGCATCGCCGGTTGGGCCGCGATCGACGCGTGGTCAGAATTTCGTGCGTAGTTCGACGAAGGCGGTGCGCGGTTCGCCGGGGAAATGGCCGGTCTGCGCGGTGAAGCCCGATGCGGCATAGACCTTGTCGAACAGGTTATCGACGCGCAGCATCAGTTCGGCGAAGCCCAGCTGGCGCGTGATCGACGCGTCGAAGATGGTGTAGGGCAGCACCGGCTGTCCCGAGCGGCTGACCCGGCGCGACACATGCTCGCCGCCGAACGCGAAGGCGGTGCGGAGCGGTGCGACCTGATAGCGGGTCCAGAACCCCAGCTTGTGCGCGGGCGCATTGGCGAAGCGATTGCCGATCGCATCGGCCAGCGACTGGCCGGCGACGCTGCCGGTGATGCGCGTATCGTTATAAGCGTAATTGGCGAGCAGCACCCAGTCCGGCGTCAGATCGGTGGTCAGATCGATCTCGACCCCCTTGCTGGTCACCTCGCCGATCGGGCGGAGCTGATCGACACCGCCGACCGGCGGCAGGCTGGGATCGACTTGCAACAGATTGCGGCGAACGATGCGATAGAGCGCGGCATTGGCCTGTACCCGACCGTCGAGCAGCCGCGATTTGAAGCCGGTTTCGATCTGGTTGCCGGTGATCGGGGCGAAGGGACCGCCGGCGGCGGGCAGCTGGCTGGCCGGGGCCTGCGGATCGAAGCCCTGCGACCAGCTGACATAGAGCGACAGATCGTCCTGCGGCCGGTAGATTGCGCCGGTGCGGAAGGTGATATCGCCGTCCTCGTACCGCGCGTTCGCCGTCACCCGGCCGGCGGTGGCAACATGGGTGCTATCCTCGAACCGGTCGTAGCGGACGCCCGCGACCAGCAGGAGATGCGCGGTCAGGTCGATCTGATCCTGCGCATAGACGCCGAAGCGGCGCGAATCGGTATCGGTGACGGTGAAGGGCAGAGCCGTCGCCCGCAACGCATCACCATCGGAACGGCCATAGACCGGGTTGGACACGCTGAGCGGCAACACGCCAGCGCGCAGGATCCGCGACTCCAGCGCGTTCGATTCGCGATACCAGTCGCCGCCGATCTGAACGCGGTGCGACAGGCCGAGCAAGGTCGTGCGCGCGGTGGCATTGGCCATGAACGACAGGCCATCGACCGGGCGGACCTGATCGCGAAATTCGCGCAGGACCAGATCGGGGTTGGCCGCACTCAACCCGCGCGGCTCGTGATATTGCTGGCGTTCGGTCGAGCGGAAGCTGCGGACGCCGGCATCGAGCGTCACCGCATCGCCGATCGCGGTCGCATAGCGCGCGGCCCATGCGGTCGATGCGAGGTGGAGATCATCGCTCTTTTCGTTCGCATTCCAGCCGATCGAGGTGCGGAAACGGCCGCTGTCGTCGACCAGCACCCCGCGCAGCCGGTTGGCGCGCAGATCATTGTCGTAGGTGGTGACCTGCAGCGTCAGCAGCCCGCCGGGATTGGTGCGGATCGACAGCCCGGCATCGCCGATCAGCGCCTTGTGCAGGGTGTTGAAGCGGTACGGCTGCATCGCTTCGTAAAAGCCGCCGATGCGATAGGACACGACACCATCGGCATCGATGCGGTCGATCGCCTCCGCCGAGATGCCGAACCGGTCGTAATTGCCGGCGGTGACGACGGTGCGCAGCGCCGCGCGGTCCGACGGCGTTTTCGACACATAGTTGATGATCCCGCCCGGCGCACCGGGGCCGAAGAACAGCCCCGCCGGTCCCTTCAGCACCTCGACCCGGTCGATGTTGAACAATTGCGGCACGGTAAAGCCGACGAACGGATTGCCGCGCATCCCGTCATAGAAAGATTCGTCCTGGCGAAACCCACGGAAGGTGACGCCGGCATAGCTGTACGCGCTGACGCCCGAGATATTGCGATACAGGTCGGTCGCGTCGCGCGCGCCCTGATCGGTGAACAGTTCGTGGTTGATGACCTGCAACGCCTGCGGAATGTCGAGCGGGTCCTGCGCCGATTTGCCGACGGTGGTGATGGTGGTGCGATAAAGTTGCCGGGCGCGTCCCTCGACCACGATGTCGGCGTCGTCGCCGGCGGGGCGTTCCTGCGCCGCCACCGGGGTTGCCATCATCGCCGCCGTCATCGCCGGCATCCACCACAGTTTCACGTCGTTCCCCCTATTGCGATTTGCTCGCATTAGCGACAGTCACGACGCGGTGCAATCGTTTCGGATACGATCGTTCGAACGATGCCCGCCACCAACACGGAACGGCGGCGGGTTCCGCCCGTTGACGCACCGAAGGGGATGGCGATGCGGGGTGACACGGAACAGGCGGGACCGGGCTATGCACGGGTCGCGGCGATGACGGTGATGGTGCTGGCGATCATCGGCACCGGGTATCTCATCCTCTCGATGATGCGGCTGGTGCTGCTGGTCTTTGCCGCGACGGTCATCGCGGTGTTGTTCAGCGCGGTCGCGCGCCGCATTCAGAAATGGACCCACCTGCCGCGCGGGCTGGCGCTGGCGGCGGCGATCATCCTGTTGCTGGGGATCGTGATCGGCATCTTCTATGGCTTCGGCGCGCAGCTGGTGCAGCAGTTCGATACGATCCGCGAACAGATCCCGTCGGCGTTGCAGGCGATCCAGCGGCAACTGGACGCATGGGGGCTGGGCGAGCCGGCGCGCGACCTGCTGTCGCAGGGCAGCAGCGACCTGTCGACGATCATGTCGCGCGCGGGCAGCTATGTCCTGTCGATCGGGTCGGGACTGTCGGATGCGGTGCTGGTGCTGGTCGGGGCGATCTTCCTCGCGGCCGATCCCGAACTGTATCGCCGCGGTCTGGTGAAGCTGGTGCCGCCGGCGGCCGAACCGGTCGCGCGCAAGGCGGTGGACGATGCCGCCGCGGGCCTGCGCGGATGGATGAAGGGTGAAGCGGTGGCGATCGTCGTCGTCGCGGTGCTGACCGGCACCGGGCTGTGGCTGCTGGGCGTGCCCGCCGCGATCGGGCTGGGCCTGATCGCCGGGTTGATGGATATCGTGCCCTATGTCGGGCCGATCATCGCCGGACTGCCCGCGGTGATGCTGGCCTTCACCC
The DNA here is from genome assembly GCF_001421155.1 of Sphingomonas sp. Leaf5. Lineage (NCBI taxonomy): Bacteria > Pseudomonadati > Pseudomonadota > Alphaproteobacteria > Sphingomonadales > Sphingomonadaceae > Sphingomonas > Sphingomonas sp. Leaf5. Next base: position 727,454 of record NZ_LMJZ01000001.1, read on the forward strand.
ATTCGCCGTCGACCGCGCTGTGGACGATCGTGCTGTTCCTGATCGTCCAGCAGATTCAGGGCAATATCCTGCAACCCATCGTCCAGAAGCACGCCGTCGACGTGCCGCCCGCCGTGCTGCTGTTCTCGGTCATCGGCATGGGGCTGATGTTCGGGTTCATCGGCGTGGTGCTGGCCGCGCCGCTGACCATCGTCGTGTTCGTGCTGGTGCAGCGGATTTACGTGCAGGCGTTGCTGGGGCGGGAGATTACGGTGGCAACCGACAAGGTGAAGGGGGAGGACCAGTGAGGAAGCGGATGTTTCTGCTCTCCTCCTTCCGGTCCCCAGCCCATGCTCTGTCGTCACTCCCGCGCAGGCGGGAGTCCATATGCGCCGAGGTCACTACTTCAGCACAAACCTCAGCGGCTATGGATTCCCGCCTGCGCGGGAATGACGAACATTCTTAAGGATCGTTGAACGTCGCTCCGTCCTAGTTCGGGCGCGTCCAGAGCGACGGGTCGCGGGGCGTATCGGGGGCCGGGCGCCAGCGGGCGGCGATGAACGCGCGGGCGATCGCCGCGATCTTCTTGCCCTTCGACGTCGTCTGGCGCTGGTCCCACGCCGCGGGGCCAGCCGCCGCAACCTTGCGGGCGATGCCGCCATAGATGTCGGCGGCAGCCAGTACCGCCCATGCCGATCGCCATGGCAGGCGCGCCGCGCCGACCCGGGCGCTGTCCTCGTGGAGCGCCGCGCGCGCCGCCATCCGCCGGGCGAGCACCGCAACCCGATCGGGCGTCGCCATCGGATCGGCCGGGTCGATGCGCTGTTCGGCCAGCCAGTCGCGCGGCAAATAGCAGCGCCCGGCGGCGGCATCCTCCGCCACGTCACGGGCGATATTGGCGAGCTGGAAAGCGAGGCCGAGATCGCAGGCGCGGTCGAGCGTGTCGTGGTCCTGTGCGGGCACGCCCATCACCACCGCCATCAGCCCGCCGACCGCGCCCGCGACGTGATAGCAATATTGGTACAGATCGTTCTCGGTCACCGGTTGCCAGCCATCGGCGTCGAGCTGGAATCCGTCGATCACGTCGTGGATCAGCCGGTGCGGCAAACCGACCTCGGCCGCGACGACGCCCAGCGCGTCGAAGGCCGGATCGCCGGTCGGCTGCCCGGCCAGCGCCTGCGCCGTGCGCTCGCGGATCAGCAGCAGGCGCGCGGGGGCATCGTCGAGCCGCTGCATCCCGTGCCCCATGTCCTGCCCGTCCGCCAGATCGTCGCAGGCGCGACACCAGGCATAGAGCAGCCAGGCGCGTTCGCGGGTTTGGCGGTCGAACAGCTTGCTCGCCGCCGCGAAACTTTTCGAACCGCGCGCGATGGTGTCGCGGGCGTGCGCGACGAGCTCGGCGCGGGGCGGGATCAAAGGTCTTTGCTGCTCATGTGGATGATCGCCTGTACCGGGGTATGCGCGGCCATCCTGTCGAGCAGGACGTCGAGCGTGTCGGCGACCAGCAGGATGTCTCGGTGCATGGGGCGCATGAAGCCGACCTCGGCCATTTTGTCGACGAAGGCGATCAGGTGATCGTAATAGCCGGCGGTGTTGAGCAGGCCGACCGGCTTGGCATGATAGCCAAGCTGGGCCCAGCTCATCGCCTCCCACAATTCGTCCATCGTGCCGGTGCCGCCGGGGATGGTGACGAAGCCGTCGGACAGGTCGGTAAATGCCTGTTTGCGCTGATGCATGGTGTCGACGACGTGGAGTTCGGTGAGGCCCTTGTGCGCGGCCTCCGCCTTGACCAGCGCGGTCGGGATGACGCCGATGACGTCGCCGCCCGCCTCGATCGCGCCATCGGCGACCGCGCCCATCAGGCCGAGCCGCCCGCCGCCATAGACGACGCCGATGCCGCGTTCCGCAAGGGCACGACCCACGGCGCGGGCGGAGTCGATGTAGATCGGATCGGCGGGGGTCGCGGACCCGCAGTAAATGGCCAGACGCTTCATGGGCGTGAGCGGTAGGCGATCGGCGGGAGGGGGGCAAGATCGCGGTGCGACGGGCGGACTTCCCTCCCCTCCCTGGCAAGGGAGGGGCCGGGGGTGGGTCGGCCGGCAAGGGAAGGTTCGCGCGCGATAACGGGCCTACCCACCCCCTCCCTTGTCGGGGAGGGGAGCAGGATGCGTTAGTCCTCCCCGCCCAGCATCAGCGCCGCCGTCGCCTTGGCACTGCCGACCACGCCCGGAATCCCCGCGCCCGGATGGGTGCCCGCGCCCACGACATACAGGTTCGGGATGTCGTCGTCGCGGTTGTGCGCGCGGAAATAGGCGCTCTGCGTCAGGATTGGCTCCAGCGAGAAGGCCGAGCCGTGATACGCGTTCAGATCGTGGGTGAAGTCGCTCGGCATATAGCTGAACTTCGTCACGATCCGGTCGTGGATGTCGGGGATCAGGCGGCGACCGACCTCGTCCAGAATCCGCTTTTCGAGGATCGGGCCGATCTTGTCCCAGTCGACCGGGAACTTGCCGGTGTGCGGCACCGGGCACAGTGCGTAGAAGGTCGAATGCCCCTCCGGCGCCATCGACGGGTCGGTGACGGTCGGATGGTGGAGGTAGAGCGAGAAATCCTCGCTGAGCACGCCATGGTCGTAAATGTCGGCGAGCAGCCCCTTATAGCGCGGGCCGAACAGGATCATGTGGTGCGGGATGCCCGGCCACGTGCCCTTGATGCCGAAATGGACGACGAACAGCGACGGGGAAAAACGCTTCTTTTCGAGGCGCTTGACCTTGCGCTGCGCGCTGCGCGAACCGGCCAGCAGATCCTTGTAACTGTGCATCAGATCGGCGTTGGTCGCGACCATGTCGGCGGCGATCACCGTGCCGCTCTTCGTCGTGACGCCGGTCGCGCGGTCGCCGAGCGTGTCGATGCTGGCGACCGGGTCGTTCAGGATCAGCGTGCCGCCCAGTTTCTCGAACAGGCGGACCATGCCGGCGACCAGCTTGTTCGTGCCGCCCAGCGCGAACCAGACGCCGCCGTCGCGCTCCAGCTTGTGGATCAGCGCATAGATGCTGCTGGTCTTCATCGGATCGCCGCCGACCAGCAGCGTGTGGAACGACAGCGCCTGGCGCAGCTTCTCGTTCTTCACGAACGACGACACGATCGAATAGACCGAGCGCCATGCCTGATATTTCGCGAGCGCCGGCGCGGCCTTGATCATCGAGGCGAAGTCGAGGAACGGCACGTGCCCCAGTTTCACATAGCCTTCCTCGTACACGCCCGCCGAATATTCGAGGAAACGGGCATAGCCGGCGATGTCGCCGGGATCGAGCTTGGCGATTTCGGAGCGCAGCAGCGTGTCGTCGTTGGTATAGTCGAAATTGGTGCCGTCGGGCCAGTTGAGCCGGTAGAAGGGCGACACCGCCTGTAGCGTCACGTCCTCCGCCATGTCGCGGCCGGTCAGCTGCCACAGTTCCTGCAACGCTTCGGGCGCGGTGATGACGGTCGGGCCGGCGTCGAAGACGAAGCCGTCGCGTTCCCAGTAATAGGCACGGCCGCCGGGCTTGTCCCGCCCTTCGACCAGAGATGTTTGTACGCCGGCGGATTGCAGGCGGATGGCGAGCGCGAGGCCGCCGAACCCCGCACCGATTACGACTGCCGTCTTCACCCCTGTCTCCCCACCAAAGCCTGTACCGCACGTCCGATCGGTACCGGCGGTTTGCCTGTCAGCACGCGCAATTTGTCGAACAGCGTCGACCCGCCGGCGTAGAAACGTCCGACCAGTCCCGCATCCAGGCGGTAGAAGCGTTCGAGCACACGGTAGCGTTCCGCCGGTTCCGCCGCACGGAACAACATCGTCGCCAGCATCCGGTAGAATCGCCGCTGTCGCCACAGCGTCGCGGCATAATCATGGGTCAGCGTGTGCAGCGCGCCGCCCGACCAGTCGCCGCTGTCGGCGACCAGATGGGCGAGCCGCACCGCATCGGGCAGCGAATAGCCGGTCAGCGGATGGAACAGCCCGGCGCGCATCCCGCCCTTCGCCACGCGGTTTCCGCCCGATCGCCAATATTCCTCGAAATCGCCGCCCATCGCGACCGGCAGCACGCCGGTCTCGCTGCGACCGACGCGGGCGATGTTCCAGCCCTGCGCCTGCGCATAGCCGGCGATGCGCCCGGCCAGCAGCTGCGTGTCGATATCGGGGGTGTCGCTGTAATAAGTGTCCTCGACGAACAGCGTCGAGGCATCGAACGGCAGGGTATAGACGAAGCGATAGCCGTCGAGCTGTTCGACCGAACCGTCCATGACGATCGGCCGCTCGACGCCGTGCAGGTCGTCGGTGACCAGCTCCATCCCCATGAATTTCTGCCAGCCGAGGTCGAGCAGCGACGTATCGCCGGGACCGCGACAGTCGATCACGCCCTGTGCCTCGACCCGGTCGCCATCGGCGAGGACGACCGCGGTCGGGCTGGCCCCCAGCACGCGGACCGATGGCATCAGCGTCTCGCGCGACAGCGTCTGGCGCAGCACCGTATCGAGCCGTTCGGAGGTGATCGAATAATAAGCGGTGTCGAGCGTGCGGGCATGGGCGGGAAAAACGATGTCGTAGCCGCGCCACGCATGGGCGATGAGCGGGGCGACCAGCGCGCGATGATCGTCCGACACGTCGCTGCCGAAGAACGACCAGACATGGTTGCCGCCGAAATGCGATGCGCCCTCGATCAGGCGGATGCGCGCATCGGGTCGCCGCTTCGCCGCCGCCAGCGCGATCAACGCACCGGCAAGCCCTCCGCCGACGATGGCGAGGTCGCAGTGATGGATGGTTGGCATGGGATGGCCCTAGGGGAGGGCGGCAACAGTAGCAACGGCGCGTACAAAATCCTCCCCGCGAGCGGGAAGGGGGACCATGCGTGGCATAGTGGAGGGGGAGCGCCGCATACGAAGCCGTTGTTTTCGTGGATGCCCCCCTCCACCACCGCCTTCGGCGACGGTCCCCCTCCCCGTGCCGGGGAGGATTTTGGGTGCCCTTCCCCGGGAGGATCTGGGGTGTCATCCGGTCCTGCAATCCGCTACAGCGGCTGCATGTCGATCCCGTTGGCTATCTTCCTGTCCGCCGTGGCGATGACGGCGATCGTCGGCGTCCGCTATCTGCTGGCGTCGGCCGGGTTTGCCTTTGCGACGCGTAGCAAGCATCCGGGGCTGTACCGCGGACTCGACGCACAGATCGCGAAGGAAATCCGCTGGTCGCTGTTGTCCGCCGCGATCTACGGCGTGCCGGCGGGCATCGTGGCGTGGGGCTGGGAGCATCGCGGCTGGACGGCAATCTACCGCGACGTCCACGCCTATCCCTTATGGTATCTGCCGGTATCGGTGCTGCTGTACCTCTTTGCGCACGACACCTGGTTCTACTGGACGCATCGCTGGATGCACCGGCCGAAATGGTTTCGCATCGCCCATGCCGTCCACCATGCCAGCCGGCCGCCGACGGCGTGGGCGGCAATGGCGTTCCACCCGATCGAAGCGTTAACCGGCGCTGTGGTAATTCCGTTACTGGTATTCGTCATTCCGATTCACACCGGCGCACTGGCGTTGGTGCTGACGATCATGACGGTTATGGGGGTAACCAACCATATGGGGTGGGAAATGTTCCCGCGATTCATGTGGTCGGGGCGATTGGGCGGCTGGCTGATTACCGCCAGCCATCATCAGAGGCATCATGAGCGCTATGGCTGCAATTTCGGGCTCTATTTCCGCTTCTGGGACCGGTTGTGCGGCACCGATGGCGGGCTGGGCGACTTCGAAAAGGAACGTGCGCGCGTCGCGCGGCGGGCGAATCGCGCTGGCGGCGCTGGCGCTGGCGACGCTGCCGGGGGCCATGCCGACCGGCACGCTTGACGTCCGTATCGCCGACCTGCGGTCGGCCAAGGGCGTCATCCGCCTGTGCCTGACCGCCGATCCGAAGAATTTTCCCGGTTGCACCGACGACCGCAATGCCGTCACCCGCACCTTTGCCGCGGCGGAGCGCGGCGTACGCATCGCCGGGCTGGGGCGTGGCGATTATGCCGTATCGGTGATCCACGACGAGAACAACAATTCGAAGCTCGACACCTTTGCCGGCATCCCGCGCGAAGGGTTCGGATTCTCGCGCAATCCGGCGATCCGCTTCGGCCCGCCTGCCTTCAGCTCGGCGGAGTTCCCGGTCGCGGGTGATGTAACCATGCAACAGGTGCGGATTCGCTATCTGCTATAGTAGTCGCGACGGACCGAAGCGCGCAGCGTAGCGTTACGGCCGGGTAACATTTTCTCGGAGCTACGCCCTTGCGCGCCTTTCTTGCCGCCGTCCTGACCGCCGCCGCCGTTGCCGGCCCCGCCTTCGCACAGGAAGCGGCGACCCCGGCGGTGCCGGCATCGTCGCTGCCCAACACCGATACCGGTGCCGATTTCTACGTCGTCGGCCTCGGCGCGGCGGTGCTGCCCGATTACGAAGGGTCGGACGATTATTCGTTCAGCCCGGTGCCGGCCGCGACCGGCCGCGTGTCGGGGTTCAACTTCCTGCTCGCCGGCAACCGCGTCAGCGTCGACCTGATCCCCGACGGCATCGGCCCGACCTGGGATTTCCAGGCCGGGCCGATCGCGGTCGTGAACCTGAACCGCAATTCGACCAAGGGCATCGACGATGCGCAGGTCCGCGCGCTGGGTACGGTCGATACCGCGATCGAACTGGGCGGCTATGTCGGGTTGGGCAAGACCGGGGTCATCACCTCGCAATTCGACCGGCTGTCGGCATCGGTCAGCTATCGCAAGGACGTGGGCGGCGGCCACAAGTCGACGGTGCTGGCCCCGACGATCAACTATGTGACGCCGCTCAGCACGCGCGCCATCGTCGGGGTGATCGTGTCGGCCGAACGGGTCGGCGAAGGCTATGCCGACAGCTATTTCTCGGTCACGCCGGCGCAGTCGCTGGCAAGCGGCCTGCCGGTCTACAACGCGCGGGGCGGGTGGAAGAACTGGACGCTGGGCCTGCTCGGCGGCCGGTCGATCAGCGGCGACCTGCGCTCGGGCTGGCAGCTGTTCGGCACCGTCGTCTATCGCAAGCTGCTGAACGATTTCGCCGACAGCCCGATCGTCGCGCGCAACGGGTCGAGCAACCAATGGCTGGGTGCGGTCGGGGTCGCCTATAGCTTCTGATTTGGCGTCAGATCGGGCGGGGCGAGCGCCGGACGATGAGACCTTTGCGACAGTATTCCTTCCCGCTCCCCTGCCGTACCCCCGCGCAGGCGGGGGTCCAGGGTTTCAGGCACAAGCCGTGGTTCTGTTTGGCTCTGGACCCCCGCCTGCGCGGGGGTACGGAGAGTTTTTGGCTAGGCTTGCGACTTTCGCAGCGGTCTTGATGATCGGGTGCGTTTGAACATGATCGTCGGTGCAGGAATGCACGCCGGCGGCTTTTTCGTGAGGGTGATTGTTAGGCGGGATCGACATTCAGTTCGCTGGACGCAGGAATAGCGTTCAATTCCCCTTCGTCACTCCCGCGCAGGCGGGAGTCCCTATACGCCAGCGTCGCGAATCCAGCCAAACCGTCGGCGTCTATGGATTCCCGCCTGCGCGGGAATGACGAAATTCCGTAGTTATCGCTGAAGGTCGACCGGGGGAAGAACCGGCCGCGGTGACGGTGGGCCGCAGCGACGCGCCTTGGCCCACATGGCGGCGTTCGCCACCGGTCCCCGATCCGGGCCGAAGCGGCGGTCGCCGATCGTGCTGCTGCGCTGCGGCAAATGAGATTGTCAACGGCTGCCATGGTTTCTAGCCAACCTTGGCATACTGGCCGGCATTGGCAGTGTGCCGGGCCAGCAACTTGACTGCGTCCCACGCCGGTTCGCAGGATCGGGTGCAATGACGGTCGTAACAGGTCGAAGCCCGCGCGCATCCTTCGGCAAATGGTGCACAGCAACAATATTTAACATTGCGCCCGATACACAGACGGGATTTTCGACGTAAGGCGCGGCAGGGCGGTCTGGCGTCGGTAGCACGGGGCGATGGCGACCGGTTCCGGACGCAGGAATAGGGGTGTGCTTTGGCGACGCAACGACTGGGGTTCCGGGATGCGATCGGCTGGCTTTCGCAGATCATCGGTCCCGACTCGGCCTATGTACGGCTGGGCATCGTCTATACCGTCGCGATCAGCCTGCTGGCGCTCGCGACGCCGATCTCGGTGCAGTTGCTGATCAACAGCGTCGCCAATACGGCGATGCCCGCGCCGCTATGGGCGCTGTCGGGGGTCCTGCTGCTGCTGCTATTGATGGTGGTGGCGCTGAGTGCGCTACGCGTCTGGATCATGGCGGGGTTCGAACGTCGCCTGTTCTCGCGCATCGTCGCCGAAGTCACGCTGCGCGCGGTGCATGCGCAGGACCCGTTCTTTACCGATGGCAATCGCGGCGACCTGTTCAACCGTTTCTTCGATCTGGTCGTCGTCCAGAAATCGGTGCCGAGCCTCGTGATCGGTGCCTTTACCATCGTGTTGCAGGCGGTGATCGGGCTGACCATCACCAGCTTCTATCATCCGGTCTTTCTCGCCTTCAACGTCGTGCTGGTCGCGGCCATCTTCATGGTTTGGCTGATCTGGCGGCGTGGCGCGATCGGCGGGGCGGTGGCGCTGAGCCATGCCAAGCACAAGGCCGCCCACTGGCTGGAAAGCGTCGGCGGGTCGAACGGCTTCTACAAATCGTCGCGCCATCTGGATTTCGCGATGCAGCGTTCGGAGGCAGTGACCGCCAGCTATGTCGACACGCATCGGCGGTATTTCCGGTATCAGTTCGCGCAAACGGTCGCGTTCCTGCTGATCTATGCCTTTGCCAGTGCCGGGCTGTTGCTGCTGGGCGGCATGCTGATCTTGCGCGGGCAATTGTCACTGGGACAGCTGGTCGCGGCTGAGCTGATCCTGTCGGGCGTCTTTTACGGCATTTCGCAGTTCGGCTGGTATCTCGACAGCTTTTACGAACTGGTCGCGAGTTCGGAGGAATTGTCGCTGCTGTTCGCCATTCCGCAGGAAACCACCGTGCGCGGTGACCATGGTCCGCGCGACGGTGCGGTGAAGCTGACCGACGTGGTGCTCGACGGTGCGCGCTATACGCTGGCGCTGGGGGCGGGCGAACAACTGGTCACCGTCGCCGAACCGGGAGCCGAGCGGCGGCTGGCGATGCTGCTGAAACGCCATGCGCTCCCCGAACGGGGGCTGCTTCGCATCGGAGGGGCCGATCCCGGCTCGTTCGACATCTACCGGTTGCGATCGGACGTGACGGTGCTCGACCGCTCGACCATCGTCGAGGCGACGATCCGCCAGTATCTCCGCCTCGCATCCGAAGACCTTGACGAGGTGGCGATGGAGGCGCTGGCGACGGTCGGTCTCGAACGCCGCCTCGCCAGCCTGCCCAAGGGGCTCGACACGCAGCTGGGATCGACCGGCTATCCGCTGAGCGTCGGCGAGACGATGGCGCTGAAGCTCGCCAATGCGCTGCTGGTCCGGCCGAAGCTGTTGCTGCTGGGCCAACTGTACGACCTGTTGCCGCCCGAACGGCTGGCCGCGGCGCTGCGCCTGCTGAAGGCGCATGGCACGACGGTGCTGCTGTGTACCGGACGGCCCGAGGATCTGGAACTCGACGGATATCTCCATCTCGGCATGACCGAACAACGCCGGTTCGACCGGCTCGCCGATCTGCAGGCCGCTGGCAACCGGGAGGGCGCAGATGACGCATCGGCCTGAACAACTGGCGCATTTCCGCACGCTGGCGGCGCTGCGTCCGCCGCGGGTGGCGGTGGCGATCGCGTGGATGCTGGCGGTCGGCATCGCGGCGGCGGCGGTCGTGCTGTTCATGGTGCCGTGGCTACAGACGGCGCGGGGACGCGGGCAGGTCGTGTCGCTCGATCCCGACGACCGCGCGCAGGAGGTGACGGCGCTGGTGCCCGGCCGGGTCGAACGCTGGTATGTGCAGGACGGGCAGCATGTCGGGCGCGGCGACCCGATCGCGCGCATCGTCGACCTCGACCCCAATCTGCTGTCGCGGCTGGCGGCCGAGCGCGCACAGGTGCTGGCCGAGATCGCATCGGTGCAACAGGCGCAGGCGGTCGCGCAGATCGATGTCGGGCGGATGCGGCAGCTCTATTCCGAAGGGCTGGCGTCGCGGCGCGATTACGAACAGGCGCAGATCAAGGTCGCCGAATCAGGGGCGAAGCTGGCCGAATCGCGCGCCAAGCTGAACCGCATCGACGTGCAGCTCAACCGGCAGTCGGCACAGCTGGTGCGGGCGCCGCGCGAGGGCCGTATCCAGAATCTGAACGCGGCGACGGGCGGTGCGCTGCTGACGGCGGGGACCGTCCTTGCCGTCGTCGCGCCCGAACGGGTCAAGCGCGCGGTCGAATTGCTGATCGACGGTCGCGACGTGCCGCTGCTGCGGCCGGGGCGTCCGGTACGGCTGGAGTTCGAAGGCTGGCCGGCGATCCAGTTCAGCGGCTGGCCGTCGATCGCGCACGGCTTTTTCGACGGGCGCGTCCGCACGATCGATCCGAATGCCAATATGCAGGGGCTGTTCCGCATCCTCGTCGAACCGGCCCCCGGCAAGCCGGCATGGCCCGAACGACGCTTTGTCCGGCTGGGCGGCAAGGTGCAGGGCTGGGTCCAGGGTGAGACCGTGACCGTCGGGTATGAACTCTGGCGGCAGCTGAACGACTTCCCGCTTGAATTTGGCCAAACCGCGACCGACAAGACTGCGGGTTCGGCGGGCGAGAAGGAGGATGACAAGAAGATCGCGACGAAGCCGGGCAAGCCGAAATGATCCGGTCGAGCCTCCTGTCCGCGCTGGTCGCCGCGCAGCTGTTCGTCGTGCCCGCTGCCGCCCGGCAGGTGCCCCCGGCTCCGGCGCCCGCTGCGGCACCGCTGACCCTCGACGAGGTGTTGCGCGCCTCGGCCCGCGCCGCGCCGCAGATCGTCGAGGCGCTGGCGAAGGTTCGCGCGGCGCAGGGGCGCGCCGTCACCGCCGACGGGGCGTTCGATACCGTGTTCGATGCCGAGGGCCGCTCGCGCGCGCTCGGCTATTATGACGGGACCTATGTCACCGGGCGGGCGACCCGTCCGCTGACCGGCAATGGCGGCTATGTCTATGGCAATTACCGCGTCAGCCGCGGCGATTTTCCCGTGTATGAGGATGAGCAATATACCAACCGGCTGGGCGAGGCGAAAGTCGGCGCGCTCTATGCGCTGCTGCGCGACCGGCTGATCGACGAGCGTCGGACGAAGCGCACGCTGGCGTCGGGGGACATCGACATCGCGCAGTTCGAGCGCGGTGCCGTGGCGATCGGGGTGCAGCGGGGGGCGATCGATGCCTATCAGAACTGGGTTGCGGCCGGATTGCGCCTGCGCGCCTATCGCGACCTGCTCGCCCTGTCCGAAAGCCGGCGCGGCGGCCTTGCGCGGCAGGTCCAGCTCGGTGCCCGGCCTGAAATCCTGCTCGCGGAGAACGACCAGAATCTCGTCCGCCGGCGCGCGCTGGTGGTCCGGGCGGAGGGCGATTTCGCGGCGGCGGCCAATGCGCTCTCGCTGTACTTCCGCGATGGTGCGGGGGAACCGGTCCTGGTCGGTCCCGAGCGTCTGCCGAACGATCTTGGCGCGCTGGCCGGCGTGGCCGCTGTCGCCCGTGCCGATTTCGCACAGCGCCGCCCCGATCTGAAGATGCTGTTGACCCGGATCGATCAGGGGACGGCGCGGCTGGCGCTGGCGGAGAACGACGTGCGCCCCCGGCTCGACCTGCGCGGCGAAGTCGGCAAGGATGTCGGCCCGGTGGGGCTGGGCGGATCGTCGCGGACCCCGCTGGAGACGGCGGTCGGCTTCCGCTTCTCGATGCCGTTGCAGAACCGCGTGGCCAAGGGGCGCATTGCCGAAGCGCAGGCCGAACTCGACGCCCTGTCGGCGCGTAGCCGCTTCCTGCGCGACCAGATCACGGTCGAAGTGGAGGGCATCGCGATCGGCGTTGGCGCGGCCGAGCAGCTGGCGGTGATCGCCGAGCAGGAGCGTCAGCTCGCCGAGCGACTGGCCGCAGCCGAGCGGCGACGGTTCGAACTGGGGTCGAGCGACTTTTTCCTCGTCAACCAGCGCGAGGAAACGGCGAACGACGCCCGCGTCCGCGTGATTGAGGCGCAAGCACGAATCGCCGCCGCCCGCGCCGAACTCGCCGCCGCCACCGCCGATCGGGCGGCACTGGGTCTCGATCCCTGACGCGGGGAGGGTGCGGGAGGGATGTCGCACCGTTTGTGCCGACCGCCGGGCGGGATGCGTAGTCGCTACCCCGTGCGGTTGCGGACCCGGGGGGAAGGTGCCACCACGGGCGGTACGGCAAGCGTTGTACGGCGAGGCGGTTTCGAGCCTAAGCGGCATGGCCTTCGGGTACGATCGCTTGGCCTGCCGCACGGGCTTCCCAGATACGCATTATCACCGTGATCCACCCCGATCGTATCGTGACGGGGGTGTCCAGTCGCGTCCGCCACGAGCGCGACGGTTCGATCCGTACGGTATCGAGGCGTAGCCGACGTGCAGCCTGAAAGATCGGTTGGGGCAAGGTTCTCCGGGGATCGTGCTGGACGATCCCCGCGCATGTTCATGCTGTGAGAAATGGTGCCCAGAAGAGGACTCGAACCTCCACGACCTTGCGATCGCCAGCACCTGAAGCTGGTGCGTCTACCAATTCCGCCATCTGGGCACGGGGTAGGAGGGGGCCTCTACGGGGGCGTCGGGGGGGTGTCAACAACTTGTTTCGCGATTTTACGTTGTCCTTGCCGTTTGGATGCGGGAACGGCATGGGGCGTGGCATACAGGCCAAGCAAAGGCGGGCACGATGAAGAACCAGTTGGTGACGCTGTTCGGCGGTGGCGGTTTCGTCGGCCGCTATGTCGTACAGGAATTGTTGAAGGCGGGCGCCCGCGTCCGCATCGCGCAGCGCGATCCGCGCCAGGCGCTGCACCTGCGGACGCAGGGCGGCCTCGGCCAAACCCAGTTCGTCGCAGCCGACCTGTCGCGTCCCGACACGCTGGCGCGGGCGGTTGCGGGTTCGGATGCGGTCGTGAACCTCGTCGGCATTCTCGACGGCGATTTCGACAAGGTCCATGTCACCGGCGCGCGCAACGTCGCCGAGGCGGCGGCAGCGGCCGGGGCGAAGGCGTTCGTCCAGATTTCGGCGATCGGGGCCGATCCGGCGTCGCCATCGGCCTATGGCCGGTCGAAGGCGGCGGGCGAGGACGCGGTGCGCGCAGCGTTCCCGCATGCCACGATCCTGCGCCCGTCGATCGTGTTCGGGCGCGAGGACGGCTTCGTCAATCGCTTCGCCGGCATGATCGCGGGCGCGCCGGCGCTGATCGGACGGCCGATCGTCCCGGTGATGGCAGCAACGACCCGGTTCCAGCCGATCTATGTCGTTGATCTGGCGCAGGTGGTGGCAAAGGCGCTGGCCGATCCCGACCGGTTCGGTGGCCGGACCTATGCGATCGGTGGCCCGGACGTGATTTCGATGGGGGAACTCAACCACTGGATCGCCCGCGCGATCGGCCGCGACGTGCGCTTCGTAGAGGTGGCCAACGAGCTGGGCGGCCTGATCGCCGCGCTGCCGTTCACCCCGATTAGCAAGGATCAGTGGGCGATGCTGTCGCGCGACAATGTCGTCACCGGCGACGTGGCCGGGATCGACGCGTTCGATATCCGTCCGGTGCCGTTGTCGACGGTCGCGCCCGAATGGCTGGTCGCGTATCGCAAGAATGGCCGCTTCAACAAAGTCGCCCGGGTATGAGCAATGGGCAATCGTGGTTCGAAGCCGCGATCCTGGGGGTGATCCAGGGGCTGACCGAGTTTTTGCCGGTCTCCTCCAGCGCGCATCTGCGCATTGCTGGCGCGTTCCTGCCGTCGGGCACCGATCCGGGTGCCGCCTTCACCGCGATCATCCAGATCGGGACCGAAGCGGCGGTGCTGCTGTATTTCCGCAAGGACATCTGGCGGATCGCGACGGCGTGGCTGGGCCAGTTCTTCGGGGGGCGGTCGGCGCACGATGCCGACAATGCCCGGATCGGCTGGCTGGTCATCATCGGCACGCTACCGATCGTGGTGCTCGGGTTGTTGTTCAAGGACGCGATTGAGACGTCGTTGCGCAATTTATGGTTCACGGCGTTCAGCCTGATCGGGTTCGGCATCCTGCTCGGCATCGCCGACCGGGTCGGGCGGCGGCGCTGGGGGATCGACCGGCTGGGCTGGGGCAGCGGCATCGCGTTCGGTTTTGCGCAGGCGATGGCGCTGCTGCCGGGCGTATCGCGGTCGGGCGGTACGATCACCGCCGGGCTGTTCATGGGGTTCACCCGCGAAGCGGCGGCACGTTATTCGTTCCTGCTCGCGATTCCCGCCGTGCTGGCATCGGGGCTGTACCAGTTGCTCAAGACGTGGGGGCAGTTCGGTCCCTATGGTGCCGGGCCGACGTTGCTGGCGACCGGTATCTCGTTCGTCGTGGGATATGCATCGATCGTCGGATTCCTGAAGCTCGTATCGACGCGGGGGTATATGGCGTTCGTCGTGTATCGCGTTCTGCTGGGTAGCGCGTTGATTATCCTCCTATCTCAAGGGCGACTAATGCCGCTGGGATAGGACCGGTACGGCCTCAATTAGCCTAGTTAAGAATTGATCGCAGTAGTAACTGGAGTTACACCGTCTTATTGGGTCAGCTATGTTTACCTAATGATCGTTTATTGCGTGACTCGGTCCGCCAAATATGCTTTCCAAACCATCGGAGGGCATCATGGCCGATCAAGCAATGCTGAAGTTCGTTTCGCGTCCCCAAGCCTATCCGGCAAAGCGGGAAGCCGAATTGCGTGCGGAAGACTTCCGCGAGATCGCGGAGCGCTACGCTCCGCCGACCGCCGAGGATCAGGCGGGGCGCTGCTCGCAATGCGGCGTCCCCTATTGCTCGGTCCATTGTCCGCTGCACAATCATATTCCCGACTGGCTGCGCCTGACCGCCGAAGGGCGGTTGCAGGAAGCGTATCAGCTGTCGAACAGCACCTCGACCATGCCCGAAATCTGCGGCCGCATCTGTCCGCAGGACCGGCTGTGCGAGGGCAATTGCGTCATCGAATTTTCGGGCCATGGCGCGGTCACGATCGGGTCGGTCGAGAAATTCATCACCGACACCGCATGGGAAAATGGCTGGGTCGAGCCGGTTGCGGTCGGGCCGGCGCGTGGCGCATCGGTCGGGATCATCGGTGCGGGGCCGGCGGGGCTGGCAGCGGCCGAATGGCTGCGCAACCTCGGCTATGAGGTCCACGTCTATGACCGGTACGACCGCGCGGGCGGGCTGCTGACCTATGGCATTCCCGGCTTCAAGCTGGAAAAGCCGGTGGTGATGCGCCGGGTCGAGCGGTTGAAGGAAGGCGGCATCGTCTTTCACGAAGGGTTCGAGGTCGGCCGCGATGCCAAGCTCGACGAGCTGCGGGCAAAACACGACGCGATCCTGATCGCGACCGGCGTCTACAAGCCGCGCGCGATCAAGGCACCCGGCGTCGGCAGCGGCGGCGTGGTCGATGCGCTCGATTATCTGACGACGTCGAACAAAATCGGCTTCGGCGACAGCGTGCCGGCCTATGACGACGGCTCGCTCAATGCGGCGGGTAAGCATGTCGTCGTCGTCGGCGGCGGCGATACCGCGATGGACTGCGTCCGCACTGCGATCCGCCAGGGGGCGAAGTCGGTGAAGTGCCTCTATCGCCGCGACCGCGCCAACATGCCGGGATCGCAGCGCGAGGTCGCCAATGCCGAGGAAGAGGGCGTCGAGTTCGTCTGGCTCTCCGCCCCCGCCGCGTTCGACGATCGCGACGGACAGGTCGTGCAGGTCCGTGCGACGGGGATGCGCCTCGGCGCGCCCGACGCATCGGGCCGCCGTGCGCCGGAAACCGATCCGGGCAACGAGTTCGTTCTCGATGCCGATCTGGTGGTGAAGGCGCTGGGCTTCGATGCCGAGGATCTGCCGACGCTGTTCGATGCGCCGGAGCTGGGGGTGACCCGTTGGGGCACGGTGCGCGTCGACGGCAAGTCGATGATGACCTCGCTCGACGGCGTGTTCGCGGCAGGCGATATCGTGCGTGGCGCATCGCTGGTCGTATGGGCGATCCGTGATGGGCGCGACGTGACCGACCGGATGCACGCGTATCTGAAGGCGAAGGCCAAGGCGGCGAAGGTGGCGGCGTGAAGGCGCTCCTCGCAGCTGCAGTTTTTCTGATGCCGGCGATTGCGACGGCTCAAGCCCCTGCAACGCCTGCTGCCGCTACCGCCATTGAACCTGCACGACTTGCAGCGGCCAAACGGGTCGTGGACGCGGTGTTTCCGGCAGCGCAGCGAGCGCAGATGATGGAGGCGCTGGTCGGGAGCATCAGCAACGCGATGCTCGGAAGCTTCCAGCAACAGCCCGATATTGCCCGAATGATTAAAACGGAACCGCGCTCCCGGCCGGTATTCGAACGGTTCATCGCACGACAGCAGGCGAAGACCGCGGCAACGATAAAGGCAAACCTGCCCGGCATGGTCGATGCCATGTCGAACGCCTATGCGCGTCGCTTCACGGAAGCGCAGCTCAAGGAAATGCAGACCTTCTTCGAAACGCCGACGGGGCGCGTCTATGTCGCGCAGTCGATGACGATCATGTCCGACCCGGATGTCGCGGCATGGCAAGCGAAGGTGCAGAGCGAAAGCATCGCGACACTTGGCACCGACGCGAAAGAATTTGTTCAGGAACTGATGGCGCTCGCGCCAGCCAAGGAGGCAAAGCAATGACCGACATGACCTCCGAACGCCTCCGCCTCGCCACCGAAGGCATGTACCGCCCCGAATATGAGGGCGACGCTTGTGGCGTGGGCATGATCGCCGCGACCGATGGCAAGCCGTCGCGCCGGGTCGTCCAGTCGGCGATCGATGCGCTGCGCGCCGTGTGGCACCGGGGCGCGGTCGATGCCGATGGCAAGACGGGCGATGGTGCCGGCATCCATGTCGACCTGCCGCACCGTTTCTTCGACGACGCGATCGCTGCGTCGGGGCACAAGCCGCTGCATGCGCGGCTCGCGGTCGGCATGGTGTTCATGCCGCGCACCGATCTGGGTGCGCAGGAAACCTGCCGGACGCTGGTCGAATCGGAGATCATCGAGGCGGGCTGGTCGATCTATGGCTGGCGGCAGGTGCCGGTCGACGTGTCGGTGATCGGCATGAAGGCGCAGGCGACCCGTCCCGAGATCGAGCAGATCATGATCGCCGGCCCCGCGCCCGAGGACATGGACGAGGCCGAGTTCGAGAAGAACCTGTATCTGGTCCGCAGGCGTATCGAAAAGCGGATCATCGCCGCACAGATCACCGGTTTCTATTTCTGTTCGCTGTCGTGCCGCTCGATCATCTACAAGGGGCTGTTCCTTGCCGAGAGCCTGTCGGATTTCTATCCCGACCTGACCGACGAACGCTTCGAATCGCGCGTCGCGATCTTTCACCAGCGTTATTCGACCAACACCTTCCCGCAATGGTGGCTGGCGCAGCCGTTCCGCTGCCTTGCCCATAATGGCGAGGTCAACACGATCCGCGGCAACAAGAACTGGATGCTCAGCCACGAGATCAAGATGGCGAGCATCGCGTTCGGCGAACGGTCGGAGGACATCAAGCCGGTGATCCCGGCCGGCGCGTCGGACACGGCGGCGCTGGACGCGGTGTTCGAGACGATCTGTCGTTCGGGTCGTGACGCGCCGACCGCCAAGCTGATGCTGGTACCCGAGGCGTGGCAGGGCGCGGCGGACATGCCCGAAGCGCATACCGCGATGTATGACTATCTGGCGAGCGTGATGGAGCCATGGGACGGCCCGGCGGCGCTGGCGATGACCGATGGCCGCTGGGCGGTCGCGGGGCTGGACCGCAACGCGCTGCGGCCGCTGCGTTACACGATCACCGGTGACGGGTTGCTGATCGTCGGGTCGGAAGCGGGCATGGTCCCGGTCGCCGAGGCGACGGTGGTCGAGAAGGGGCGACTGGGGCCAGGCGAGATGCTCGCCGTCGATCTGAGCGAGGGCAAGCTCTACAAGGATCGCGCGATCAAGGACAAGATCGCGGGTGAGGCGGACTATGCCGCGATGACCGGCAAGTTCCTGACGATCGACGACCTGCCCGCCGCCAGCGCCGAACCGCTCCGCTACGACCGGGCCGAACTGGCGCGGCGGCAGGTGTGCGCCGGACAGACGCTGGAGGACATGGAGCTGATCCTGTCGCCGATGGTCGAAGGGGCCAAGGAAGCGATCGGATCGATGGGCGACGATACGCCGCTGGCGGTCATCTCCGACAAGCCGCGCCTCATCAGCCATTTCTTCCGCCAGAATTTCAGCCAGGTCACCAACCCGCCGATCGATCCGCTGCGGGAGCGGTACGTCATGTCGCTCAAGACGCGGTTCGGCAATCTTGCCAACATCCTCGACGCGGCCGACCGCGGAAATGCGGTGCTGGTGCTCGACAGCCCGGTGCTGACCAACACCGACTGGCTGCGGCTTAAAGGCCATTTCGGCACGCAGGCGGCGGAGATCGACTGCACCTTCCCGGCGGGTGAGGGGCCGGAGGCGCTGCGCGCCGCCATCGCCCGCATCCGGGCACAGGCCGAACAGGCGGTGCGCGAAGGGCGCAGCGAGCTGTTCCTGACCGACGAGCATCTCGACGCGACCAAGGTGCCGATCGCCGGCGTGCTGGCGGCGGCGGCGGTGCATACGCATCTGGTCCGCAAGGGGCTGCGCTCCTACGCATCGATCAACGTGCGGTCGTCCGAATGCCTCGACACCCATTATTATGCGGTGCTGATCGGGGTCGGCGCGACGACGGTGAACGCCTATCTGGCCGAAGCCGCCATCGCCGATCGCCATGCGCGCGGGCTGTTCGGGGAGATCGGCATGGACGAGGCGCTGAAGCGCCATCGTACCGCGATCGACGAAGGGCTGCTGAAAATCCTGTCGAAGATGGGGATCGCGGTGATCTCCAGCTATCGCGGCGGCTATAATTTCGAGGCGGTGGGATTGAGCCGCGCGCTGGTCAACGACTTCTTCCCCGGCATGCCCGCCAAGATTTCGGGCGAGGGCTATCATTCGCTGCACGTCAACGCGACCGAACGGCATGAAGCGGCATTCGACACGGCGGTGGCGACGCTGCCGATCGGCGGCTTCTATCGCCAGCGTGGCGGCGGCGAGGCGCATGCCTATTCGGCGCAGCTGATGCACCTGTTGCAGACGGCGGTCGCGACCGACAGCTATTCGACCTACATGCAGTTCTCGCGCGGGGTCCGCGACCTGCCGCCGGTCTATCTGCGCGACGTGCTGGAGTTCAACTTCCCGGAAACCGGCGTGGCGATCGATCAGGTCGAGGCGATCACCGAGATCCGCAAGCGGTTCGTGACGCCGGGCATGTCGCTCGGCGCGTTGAGCCCCGAAGCGCATGAGACGCTGGCGATCGCGATGAACCGGATCGGCGCGAAGGCGGTGTCGGGTGAGGGCGGCGAGGATTCGATCCGCTATCAGCCATATGAGAATGGCGACAACGGCAATTCGGTCATCAAGCAGGTGGCGTCGGGCCGGTTCGGCGTCACCGCCGAATATCTCAACGCCTGCGACGAGATCGAGATCAAGGTCGCGCAGGGGGCCAAGCCCGGCGAGGGCGGACAGTTGCCCGGCTTCAAGGTGACCGAGTTCATCGCCAAGCTGCGCCATGCGACGCCGGGGGTGACCCTCATCAGCCCACCGCCGCACCACGACATCTATTCGATCGAGGATCTGGCGCAGCTGATCTATGATCTGAAGCAGATCAACCCGAAGGCGCGGGTGTGCGTGAAGCTCGTGTCGTCGGCCGGGATCGGCACGGTGGCGGCGGGCGTGGCGAAGGCGCATGCCGACGTCATTCTGGTGTCGGGCCATGTCGGCGGGACCGGGGCGTCCCCACAGACGTCGATCAAATATGCCGGCACGCCGTGGGAAATGGGGCTGTCGGAGGTCAACCAGACGCTGACGCTGAACGGCCTGCGTGGTCGGGTAGTGCTGCGCACCGACGGCGGCCTCAAGACCGGGCGCGACATCGTCGCCGCCGCGATTCTGGGGGCCGAAGAGTTCGGCATCGGCACGCTGTCGCTGGTGGCGATGGGCTGCATCATGGTGCGCCAGTGCCACAGCAACACCTGCCCGGTCGGCGTGTGCGTGCAGGACGAGCGGCTGCGCGCCAAGTTCACGGGGACCCCGGAAAAGGTCATCAACCTGATGACCTTCATCGCCGAGGAAGTGCGCGAGATCCTGTCGCGTCTGGGCGTCCGCAGCCTGAACGACGTGGTCGGGCGGACCGAGTTCCTGCGGCAGGTCAGCCGCGGGGCCGAGCATCTCGACGATCTCGACCTGAACCCGATCCTCGCGAAGGTCGATGCCGACGAGAGCGAGCGGCGGTTCAGCCTGTCGACCTTCCGCAACGAAGTGCCCGACAGCCTCGATGCGCAGATGATCAAGGATGCGGCGGCGGTCTTCTCCCGCGGGGAGAAGATGCAGCTGACCTATTCGGTGCGCAACACCCACCGCGCGGTCGGCACCCGGCTGTCGTCGGAGATCACCCGCACGTTCGGCATGTCGAAGCTGGCCGATGGCCATGTCACGGTGCGGCTGCGCGGCAGTGCCGGGCAGAGCCTCGGCGCGTTCCTGTGCAAGGGCATCAAGCTGGAAGTGTTCGGCGACGCCAACGACTATGTCGGCAAGGGGTTGTCGGGCGGCACGATCATCGTGCGGCCGATGGTGTCGTCGCCGCTGCGCAGCCACGAGAATACGATCGTCGGCAATACCGTGCTGTACGGCGCGACCAGCGGCAAGCTGTTCGCGGCGGGGCAGGCGGGCGAGCGTTTCGCGGTCCGCAATTCGGGCGCGACCGTGGTGGTCGAGGGCTGTGGCGCCAATGGCTGCGAATATATGACCGGCGGTGTCGCGGTGGTGCTGGGGCGGACCGGCACGAATTTCGGGGCGGGCATGACCGGCGGCATGGCGTTCATCTACGACCATGACGCCAGCTTCGAACGCAACCACAATCCGGAGAACATCACGCTCCACCGGCTGGGATCGGCGCATTGGGAAGGGGTGCTGAAGGATCTGATCGCCCAGCATCATGCCGCCACCGACAGCAAATGGTCGGGCGCGATCCTCGAGGATTGGGACCGGTGCAAGGGTCGGTTCTGGCAGGTGGTGCCGAAGGAAATGCTGACGCGGCTGCCGCACCAGTTGCTCGACGATGCGGCGGGGGAACCGGGACAGGCGGTCGCCGCCGCCTGAACCAGCGCGCCGCGACGGTTGGTCGATCGTCGCGGCGTCGCGCTATCGTCGGGTCGCGTCCGCCGTCAGGACAGATGCCGACCGGTCCGGCGGCGTACGGAGATCCAGCCGAACGCGGTGTAGACCGTCAGCGCCCACCAGCCGCCATCGGTGACGAACAGATAGGCGATGCCGATCGCCGCCAGCGCCAAGGCGGTGAGCAGCGCGAGCCCGGTCGGCAGCGCGGCCGCCAGCAGCACCGCGCCCGTGACCGTCGCCACCACCGCCTGAACCCCGAGCCACGCATAGGAACCGGACACGCCCAGCGATCCGATCGCCGGCAGCTTGACCGTCGCGAAGCCGCGCATCGCATTGGGAAAGGCGTCGGCGGCGAGATGCAGGCCGATGCCGATCGCGAGACCGGCCATCACCGGTCGCCAGCGGCGCGTGATCAGCGCCAGTGCGAGGGGCAGCAGCGAATGGGTCAGGCCGCTGCGATGGCCGATCGGCAGCCACAGGTCGAGATCGGGCAGGGTGGTGCCCGCGATCCCGGCACACATCGCCGCCGCGGCGTGGACGATCGGCCGGGGCGAGGCGCGCGCCAGCAGGATCGCGGCCGTCAGCCAGACCAGAGCAATCAGCAATCCCACACGAATCCCCTTCCGCGCCGTCGCCGTGCCGCCTAACACGACGGGATGTGGCAGCTTCTGCAATTCCCGTTATGTCCCTTCTCGCGCAAGGTCCGTCTGCTGCTGGCGGAGAAGAGCATCGGCTATCAGCCGGTGCGCGAATCGCCATGGACGCGGCGGGACGAGTTCCTGCACCTGAACCCGGCCGGACAGACGCCGGTGATGATCGACGAGCAGGCCGGTATCCGCCTGATCGATTCGATGGCGATCTGCGAATATATCGAGGAAACGGGCGACAAGCCGGCGATGCTGAACGGCAGCGCCGCCGACCGCGCCGAACAGCGGCGGCTGGTGACGTGGTTCGACACGCAATTCTATCGCGAGATCACCGGACCGCTGCTGATGGAGCGGATGGAAAAGCGCATCGTCCATCGCCAGACGCCCGACACGCGCGTCCTGCGCGAGGCGATGAAGGCGGCGGTCGAGCATCTCGATTACATCGATTATCTGCTCGACCATCGGCAATGGATCGGCGGGGCGACGATGAGTCTCGCCGATCTGGCGGCGGCGGCGCAGATTTCGATCGCGGACTATCTGGGCGGGATCGACTTCAAGACGCACGACCTGGCGAAGCGTTGGTATGTCGGCATGAAGAGCCGACCGAGTTTCCGGCCGCTGCTCGCCGAGCGGATGGAAGGCGTGCCGCCGCCGGCCGATTATGAGAAGCTGGACGTTTAGGGCCAGCCTTCGTCCTTGTTCCGGCTCCGTTGGGTTCGAGTAGCGATCGAGCCTGTCGAGAGCGCGTATCGAGAACGAAGTTCCGCGAGTGCGACCTTTAACAATTACCGTGCGATCGCCCTCACCCTTCCGGCGCTTCGCGCCTCCTTCCCTCTCCCGCCGGGAGAGGGAAGGGGCCCGCCCGGAGTAGCCGGGTGGGAAGGGTGAGGGTGACTTATCGTTCGCAAGCGCGTTCTCGACGGACGCTTCTCGACAGGCTCGAAGCTGCTCGAACCGAACGGGTGGGAGCGGGGTCGGGCCGTGGGATTACAGCGGCTTAATGGTTTTGCGCCGGTCAAAGGTCACAAAGGTCACACTCGTACGCGTTTCGCGATCGGCGTGACCTAGCCCGGTCGCGGGACGGCGGGATCGACGGTGGGAAAGAGCGCCGGCGACCCTGCCACCCGCTGCTGCCTGTAGGAAAGCGTTAGCGGCCGAGCGCCTTTTGCCGGCGGCGCTGGACCGAGGAGCCCAGCCCGATCGCCTCGCGATATTTCGCCACCGTCCGCCGTGCGATGTCGAAGCCCTTCGCATTCAGCAGTTCGACCAGCGTGTCGTCGGACAGGATCTTTTTCGGGTCTTCGGCGGCGATCAGGCTGCGGATCGCTTCCTTGACCGCGAGCGCCGACACCGCCTCGCCGCCATCGGCCGACTGGATGGCGGAGGTGAAGAAATACTTCATCTCGAACAGCCCGCGCGGGCAGGACAGATATTTGTTCGAGGTCACCCGGCTGACCGTCGATTCGTGCATCTCGATCGCCTCGGCGATCCGCGCGAGCGTCAGCGGACGGAGATGGGCGACGCCCTGGCGAAAGAACGCCTCCTGCTGCTTCACGATCTCGGTCGCGACCTTCAGGATGGTGCGCTGCCGCTGGTCGAGCGCCTTCACCAGCCAGTTGGCGCTGGCGAGACAGTCGGACAGCCATGCCTTGGACGATTTGGTGCCGTTTGCATTGAGTTCGGCGAAATAGTCACGATTGACCAGTACGCGCGGCAGGGTCGCGCCGTTGATCTCGACCGCCCAGCCATCGCCGCGCGGGGCCACGAACAGGTCGGGGACGACCGACTGGGCGCGTTCGCCGCCGAAGCGGCAGCCGGGTTTGGGATCATAGCCGCGCAACTCGCGGATCATGTCGGTCAGGTCTTCGTCGTCGACCTCGCAGATTCGGCGCAACTGCGGCAGCGCGCCGCGCGCGAGCAGGTCGAGATGATCGAGCAGCCGCGCCATGCACGGATCGTAGCGGTCGACCTCGCGCGCCTGAATCGCGAGACATTCGGCAAGGCTGCGCGCGCCGACGCCGCTGGGGTCGAAGGTCTGGACGATGCCCAGCACCGCTTCGACGCGGGCGAGCGGTACGCCGAGGCGGTTGGCGATGTCGAGCAGCGATCCCGACAGATAACCGCAATCGTCGATCTGATCGATGATCGCGCTGGCGATGAACAGGTCGGCCCCGGCGACGCAGGCCCCGGCCTGTTGCAGCAGATGGTCGATCAGCGAGATGTCGGCGCTGGCCAGCGCGTCGAGATCGGGGGCATCCTCGAACCCGCCGGCACCGGTCGCGGCAAGGCCGAGACCGCCGTCGAGCGAGCCGACCCCGTCCGACGCGCTGTCATGATGGAAGGTTTCGCCGAGATCGAGGTCGAGCGATTCGCCGCTCGCCGCGCCCAGCCCCAGCAGTTCGTCGGACCCAGCAGGGTCGCCGGCCGCGACCGGATCGGCCGCTTCGGTCGCCGGGCCGTCATCGTCACTGCCGCCCGATTCGAGCAGCGGGTTCTTTTCGATCTCCTCGGCAAGGAACCCTTCGATTTCGAGATTCGACAGCGCGAGCAGGCGGATCGCCTGCTGCAACTGTGGCGTCATCACCAGCGATTGCGACTGGCGCAGGTCGAGGCGAGGCGCGAGGCTCATCGTGGTTAGAGTTCGAACCCTTCGCCGAGATACAGGCGGCGGACATTGGCGTCGGCGACCAGTTCGGACGGCGAACCGGCGAACAACACCCGTCCGTCATAGATGATATAGGCGCGGTCGACGATTTCGAGCGTCTCGCGGACATTGTGGTCGGTGATGAGCACGCCAATGCCGCGCGATTTGAGCTGGATCACCAGATCGCGAATGTCGGCGATCGAAATCGGATCGATGCCGGCAAAGGGTTCGTCGAGCAGGATGATCGTCGGATTGGCCGCCAGCGCGCGCGCGATTTCCGCGCGCCGCCGCTCGCCGCCCGACAGGGCCATGGCGGATGCGGTGCGCAGCCGGGTGAGGCCGAATTCGTCGAGCAGCTGTTCGAGTCGCGCCGCGCGCGTCACCTTGTCCGGTTCGGCCAGTTCGAGCACGGCGAGGATGTTCTTTTCCACCGACAGCCCGCGAAAGATCGACGTTTCCTGCGGCAGATAGCCAAGGCCGAGGATCGCGCGGCGATACATGGGCAGCGCCGTGATATCCTCGCCGTCCAGCAGGATGCGGCCGGCATCGGGCTTTACGAGGCCCATCGCCGAATAGAAGCTGGTCGTCTTGCCCGCGCCGTTGGGGCCGAGCAGGCCGACGACCTCGCCACGCCCCACCGACATCGACACGTCGGACAGCACGACGCGCTTGTCATAGGATTTGGCGATCGACACGACCGACAGCCCCCGGTCGGAGGGGCGTTCGTGCACGGGGACAGCGTCGGCGCTGCGGGACAACAGGGTGGTGTCGGTCATCGGCAGCGTCCTGATCGCATGGCAGTGGTTACCGTACCGTTAGGACGGAACGACTGGCAGGAATATTGCATGAAAGCGGCGGTGGCGGAAGGTCCGATCGCCGGCCGGCGCAGGTTATGCGATGAATGCAGGCTTAATCGTCACCGGCGGGGCAAACGCGCCGGACGCTTAATTCCGCTTGGGAACCGAGAACCGCCCCGTCACGCGACCGCCGCTCTGCTGGACCGCCCCGCCCGGCGCGGCGGTGGTGCCGACGCCCGACCCATCGATCGTCGCGCGACCGGTGTCGAGGTCGATCGACAGCCGCCCGCCGGTCAGCGTGTTGGCCCCCTGCGTCAGCTGCACGCCGCCGATCATCGTCACCACGCGGCGATTGACGTCGTAAACGGCAAAGCGCGACTTCGCGGTCTGGTCAGGGCGGGTGACGGTGACGTTGCCGGTCGCGTCCATGCGCGATGCCTGCGGCGAGGCACCTTCGGTGACCTGCCCGACATAGGCGACGACGACGCGGTCGGCGGTGAGCGTCATGGTCGACTGGCGAATGGTCACGCCGCCGCTCAGGACGGCGCGGTTGGCGCGATCCTGCAATTCGATCGCGTTCGCCGAAAAATCGATCGGCGCGTTCGAGTTATGCCGCATCTGTGCCGGGGCCGATCCCGCGATGGCGAGGAGGCCGAAGGTGGCGGCAAGGCCCGGAAGCGCGTGGCGAATCATCGCGGCTATTTCGTGCGTGCCGGGTCGATACGCAAGCGGGCATTGCCGGTCAGCCGCACGGTGCGCGCTTCGAGATCGGCGTCGAGCCGGTCGCCGCTGAACGTTCCCATCGAAGTGGTGCCGGTGACCGCGCTGCCGCTTTGCAGGCGGCGGGTCTTGAGATCGACGGTCGCGTCGTTGGTGTCGAGCGCATAGCCGTCCGCCGCGCGGAAGCGGATCGGGCCGTTCACCGTGACCTGTTCGGCCTGCATGTCATAGCGGCCCCGCGGTGCCGTCAGCCGCGCGGGACCATCGGGCAGGCGGATGGCGGCGGCCAGTTCCTGCAGCTGCACCACCGGTTCGGCCGAGCTTTTCTGCACCGCCGACCCGGCATCGATGACGAAGGGCTGGCCCTTGGCATCCTGTCCGCGATATTCGGCGGCGCGCAGGCGCATCCGTTCCTGCGCGACGGCGACCTTGTTCTTGTCGAGCACGAAGCTGGTGTCGCCGCGCATGAACAGCGGGGCCATCACCAGAAACGCCGCCAGCACGCCGATGCCGATCGGCAGCACGACCATCAGGAATCCGATCAGCCGGTCATGCGCGCTGCCCGGCGCTGCACGGCGTTGCCGGCGCGAGCGTTCCTGGCGGGCGATTTCCGACATCCTCTACCCCTACATGTGCGCGAAGATATCGGTCTCGGGCCAGCCGGCGAGATCGAGGGCGGCACGGTGCGGCAGGAAATCGAAACACGCCTGCGCCAGATCGGTGCGCCCCTCGCGGGCCAGCCGCTTCGCCAGTTCCTCGCGCAGCGCGTGGAGGAAGCGGACGTCGGAGGCGGCATAATCGCGCTGCGCATCGGACAGCACCGGCCCGCCCCAGTCCGACGATTGCTGCTGCTTGGACAGATCCTGCCCCAGCAGTTCGCGGACCAGTTCTTTCAGGCCGTGGCGATCGGTGTAGGTGCGGACCAGCCGCGACGCGATCTTGGTGCAGAATACCGGGCCGGCGGTGACGCCCAGATAATGCTGGATCGCGGCAAGGTCGAACCGGCCGAAATGATAGAGCTTCACCCGCGCCGGATCGGCCAGCACCGCCTTCAGGTTCGGCGCGGCATAGTCGCTGCCGGGATTGAAGCGGACCAGATGCTGGTTCTCGCCGCCATCGGACAGCTGCACGACGCACAGCCGGTCGCGCGGGGTGATCAGGCCCATCGTCTCGGTATCGACGGCGATGTCGGCACCGGGGGCGAACACGTCGGCCGGCAGATCTTCTTCGTGGAAATAAACGCTCATCGGTTGCGCCTAGCGGTTGGAAGCCTCGCGCTCAATGGCTTCCCTGGCCATGCGCTTCTTGGTCTTCGATCGGCGCGAGACGATGTTGAGCGTCTCGACCCCGGCGGAGAATGCCATCGCGGCATAGATATAGCCCTTGGGCACGTGCACGCCGAAGCCGTCTGCGATCAGCACCGCGCCGATCATCAGCAGAAAACCGAGCGCGAGCATGACGACGGTCGGGTTGGCGTTGATGAAGCGCGCCAGCGGATCGGCGGCGACCAGCATGATGCCGACGGTGACGATCACCGCGGCCATCATGATCGGCACCTCGTCGGTCATGCCGACCGCGGTCAGGATCGAATCGATCGAGAACACCATATCGAGCGCGACGATCTGCGCGATCGCCGAACCGAGCCCGAGGGCGGCCTTGCCCTTCTTGTCGAGCGCGTCGCCGGTGGGTTCGTCGTCCATCGTGTGATGGATTTCCTTCGTCGCCTTCCACACCAGGAACAGCCCGCCGACGATCAGGATAAGGTCGCGCCACGAAAAGGCGGTTTCGAAGCTCGGCCGGCCATAGCCGTCGGGCGACCCCTGAATGCCGAGGTCGAACACCGGAGTCGTCAGCGAGACGATGAACGCGATCATCGACAACAGCAGTAGCCGCATGACCAGCGCGAGGCCGATCCCGATTCGCCGCGCCAGTTGTTGCTGATGGGCCGGCAACTTGTTCGACAGAATCGAAATGAAGATCAGGTTGTCGATGCCGAGCACGACTTCCAGTACGACCAGCGTGAAGAATGCGGCCCACGCCGTCGGGTCGGCGATCAGCGCCATGATGGTGTCCATCGGGCGATTCTGTGCCGTCTTCGCCACATAATCGCAAGATAATCGCCATGATCGCGGCGACAGGAACGATTGCAGCGGCGAAATTCGTTTGGGACCGCGCGCTTTTACGCTATGCAGGGATGTGGCACCCGGCTTGGCGGTGCCCGGACACCTGCGTTTTTCGCTCGGCGCTTGGGTTTAGAATGAAGTTGGGCGAACCAGGAAGACGAACAGGGCAATGAGTTTCGATCGAGGACGGCGCGGCGAGCGCGGTGGGCGCGGCAGGGACAAGCGCGACGGTTTTGGTGACGAAGGCGGCGGCAGCAGCTACGGCGGCGGCGGCTTCGGCGGCGATCGCGGTGGCTTCGGCGGCGGTGGATTTGGCGGCGGCGGCTTTGGCGGCGGCGGCAGCAGCTACGGTGATCGTGGCGGCGGTGGCGGCTTCGGTGGCGGCGGCGGCGGTTTCCGTGGCGGCGGTGGCGGCGGCTTCGGCGGCGGCGGTGGCGGCTTCGGTGGTGGCGGCGGCGGCGGTGGCCGCGGCATGCCCCCGCAGGTCGTCGGCGAAGCGACCGGTGTCGTAAAGTTCTTCAACGCGCAGAAGGGCTTCGGTTTCGTCGTCCGTGATGATGGCGGCGAAGACGTGTTCGTGCACATCTCGGCCGTCGAACAGGCCGGGCTGAGCGCGCTGGCCGAAGGGCAGCCGATGGGCTTCACGCTCGTCGATCGCGGCGGCCGCATCTCGGCGACCGATCTGAAGATCGACGGCGAACCGATGGCCGTGACCGGCGGTGGCGCACCGCGCGAAGCACGTGAACCTCGTGATGCCGGCCCCCGTGGCGGCGCAGGCGGCGGCATGGGCGGCCCGCAGCGTCAGCTGACCGGCGAACGCGCCAGCGGCGTCGTGAAGTTCTTCAACGCGATGAAGGGCTTCGGCTTCATTCAGCGCGACGATGGACAGCCGGACGCATTCGTCCACATCTCGGCCGTCGAGCGCGCGGGTCTCCCGACGCTCAACGAAGGCGATCGTCTCGAGTTCGAACTCGAGGTCGATCGTCGCGGCAAGCATGCCGCGGTGAACCTCAACAAGCTCTGAGGTTCGCGCTTCGGCGACAGGAAAGCGGCCGGTCACTCGCAAGGGTGGCCGGCCTTTTTCGTTTCGAGGAACCCCGTACGGGATCGGGCATCCGATGGATCTGGCGACACCCAATTTGCCGTCGCGCGACTTCGCGGTGACATCGGCCTTTTTCGCCGCGCTCGGATTTGACGAGGCATGGCGCGACCCGACCTGGATGATCCTCGAACGCGGATCGCTGACGCTCGAATTCTTTCCGTGGCCCGATTTCGATCCGGCGACGAGCGGCTATGGCAGTTGCCTGCGGCTCGACGATCTCGACGCATTTTACGCGGTCGCGCAGGCGGCGGGGATCGCGGAAAAACCGACCGGTTTTCCCCGACTGCAACCGGCACGCGAGCAGAACGGCCTGCGGATCGGCGCGTTGCTCGATCCCGATGGGTCATTGTTGCGGCTGATCCAGAATCCCTGAGCGGACGGTCGTCCTACGGGGCCGGCGTTCTCGACACGCTCGAAGCTGCTGCGACCGACGAACATGACGGCGTCGGAAGGTTAGGGTCGGCGATAGCCGAGCCGATAGGTTACCCCGCCTGCGCAGAGACCGGCGAGACAATAGCCAAGAAAGTCGAGCGGTTCGTCGAACCAGCGGGTGCCAGGATCGCCGATGATCGCCATCACCGCCCCGATCAGGCCACCGGCGATCAACCCGAAGCGCAGAGCGTCGCCGCGGCGCTGTCGTCCCGATCGCATCGCGCAATGCCATAGCGGCAGCCCGAGCAGCAGGCAGATCGGCACGGCGATGATGCTGAACAGCGACAACTGGACCAGTCCGGCGAGGGGACAGGCGGCGACTGGTGCATGGTCGACTGCTTCTTGCAGCGCCGAGGAGTTGCCCGAAAGCGGGATGGGGAAACCGACAAGGTTTGATCGGATCGACGGCCGCGTCCGATTCCCGCTGCGGATCAGGAGCGGGCTAACTGACGGATGCGCGCCGGTCCCTCGCCGCTTCACATCCTCTCGATCGAAATCGCTCCGTTCGGCGAATCGAGGCTGATCGGAAATCGGCCGCCCTGCGTTGCATGGCCGAATAGCGAAAGGATCGTCGATGGGCATGTTGCAGCACGGGGTTTGGACCAACGACACGCCGGTCGCACCGACCGACGAATCGGGCAATTTCCAGCGGGCGGAGAGCGGGTTTCGCGACTGGCTGACCCGCAATGGCGATGCGGGGCCGGAGGGGCAGCGCGGTATTCCGGCGGAAGCGGGGCGCTATCATCTGTATGTCAGCCTCGCCTGCCCGTGGGCGCATCGGACGCTGGTTGTGCGCACGCTGAAAGGTTTGCAGGATTTGCTGCCGGTGACGGTGGTCGGGCCGTTGATGGGTGCGCAGGGATGGAGCTTTGCGGAGGCGTTCGGCGGTAACGGCGATCCGGTCAACGGCGTCGATCATCTGCACCAGCTCTATACGCTCGCCGATCCCGACATGACCGGCAAGGTCACCGTGCCGGTGCTGTGGGACAAGGCCGAACGGCGGATCGTGAACAACGAATCGTCGGACATCCTCCGGATGCTGAACACCGCGTTCGACGATCTTGGCGCGACGCCGGGCGATTATTATCCGGCGGCGCTGCGCGGCGAGATCGATGCGGTCAACGACCGCGTCTATGCGAGCGTCAACAACGGCGTCTATCGCGCGGGCTTCGCGACGACGCAGGCCGCGTATGACGACGCGGTCGCCGCGCTGTTCGACTCGCTCGACTGGCTGGAGGACCGGCTGACGGGCGAATGGCTGGTCGGCGACCGGCTGACCGAGGCGGATATCCGGTTGTTCACCACGCTGGTGCGATTCGACCCGGTGTATCACGGGCATTTCAAATGCAATGTCCGACGCCTGCTCGACTATCCACGGCTGCGCGCGCTGACCGAACGGATCGCGGCATTGCCGGGCGTCATGGACACGATCGATCTCGACCAGATCAAGACGCACTATTATCGCAGTCACAAGGATATCAATCCGACCGGAATCGTGCCCGCCGGCCCGGCGGTACCCTTCTGACGGTTCAGCAACGGGCAAGGCGGATGCGAGGATGACGACGACGATGATCCGCTGGTTGATGCCCCTGAGCCTGGCGCTCGCCACCGCCGCGTCCGCGCAGACCGGCGCCCCCCCGCTTGCGCCGGTGCAGCTGGTCCCGGTCGAGGGGATTTCGGCGCGGATCGTCGCGCGCTATCCGCATGATCGCACCGCCTTCACGCAGGGACTGGTGTGGCATGACGGGGCGCTGTTCGAGAGTACCGGACAGCCCGGCGTATCCGATGTGCGGCGGGTCAATCTGGCCGACGGCAAGGTGCTGGCGCGCGCCCGGCTGCCGGGGGAGCAGTTCGGCGAAGGGCTTGCAGTCGACGGGCAGCTGCTGGTCAGCCTGACGTGGATGGACGGCATCGCCCATCGCTGGAACGCCAAGACGCTGAAGGCGGTCGGCACCGCGCGCTATGCCGGGGAGGGCTGGGGACTGGCGAGCGACGGCGAGTCGCTGATCCTGTCGGACGGGACGCCGACGCTGCGCTTCCTCGACCCCAAGACGTTCAGGGAGCGGCGACGGGTGACGATCACCGCCAATGGCCGCCCGGTGCATAACCTGAACGAGCTGGAGATGATCGACGGCAAGCTGTGGGGCAATATCTGGCACCGCGACTATATCGTGCGGATCGATCCGGCGACGGGGGCGGTCGACGGGCTGGTCGATCTTGCACCGCTGCGCGCGGAACTGGGGGCGCTTGATCCGGAGGCGGTGTTGAACGGGATCGCATGGGACGCGGGGACCAAGCGGCTGTTCGTTACGGGCAAATGGTGGCCGATGCTGTTCGAGATCGCGTTGGAGCCGGTGGCGGGGTGATCCGCAGGCTTGCGATGACGGGATTCCACGGTCGCAGGAAGCGACGGTTGTGGCGCGGGGCTCTGGACCCCTGCCTACACGGGGGTACGACAAAGTCAGGGTTCAGCTCACCAGTTTCAGCAGCGTCGCGACGTGATCGGCCTCGGCCGCGGGTTTGTCGGTGCGGATGCGGTTGATCCGGGGGAAGCGCATCGCGACCCCCGATTTATGGCGTTTCGATGCGTGGATCGAATCGAACGCGACTTCGAAGACCAGGGTCTTCTCCACCTCGCGAACCGGACCGAAGCGCTGCACGGTATGCTGGCGGACGAAGCGGTCGAGATCCTTCAATTCGGCATCGGTGAAGCCCGAATAGGCCTTGCCCACCGGCAGCAATTCGCCGCCTTCGGCCGGGTCGCCGGTCCAGCAGCCGAAGGTGTAGTCGGAATAGAAGGACGATCGCTTGCCGCTGCCGCGCTGGGCGTACATCATCACGCAGTCGGCGACGAGCGGATCGCGTTTCCATTTATACCACAGCCCGACGCGACGGCCGGCGACATAGGGCGAGTCGCGCCGCTTGAGCATGACGCCCTCGATCGCGGCGTCGCGGGCACCGCTGCGGATATTGGCGAGCGCGTCGAAATCGGCGGCGTCGATCAGGCGCGACAGGTCGAAGACGGTCGGGTCGAGCCGCGGCACGAAGGTTTCGAGCCGGGCGCGGCGGGCGGTCCATGGCTGCTCGCGCAGATCCTCGCTGTCGTCGAACAGGATGTCGTAGAGGCGAACGAAGGCGGGATAGTCGGCCAGCATCGCCTTCGACACGACTTTCCGCCCGAGCCGCTGTTGCAGCGCGTTGAAGCTGGCGGCACCGGCATCGGCATGGACGCTCGCGCCCTGTCCATCGCCGCGCACCAGCAATTCGCCGTCGAGCACGCCGGGTGTGCGGAAGGCGGCGGCGACTTCGGGAAAGGCGGCGGTGATGTCGTCGCCGGCGCGGCTGTAGAGGCGCGTCTCGGCCCCGACATGGACCAGTTGTACCCGGATGCCGTCCCATTTCCATTCGGCGGCATAGTCGGCGAGGTCGACCACGCCGTCGTCGAGCGGGTGGGCGAGCATGAACGACCGGAACACCGGCAGGTCGGCGGCATGCGGCTGCTCGCCGCGCCCCTCCGCCCACGCGAAGAGTTCGGCATAGGGCGGGGCGAGGCCGTGCCACACTTCCTCGACCGCATCGACATCGAGCCCGAACGCCTGCGCCAGCGCAGTCTTGGCAAGCCGGGCGGAGACGCCGACGCGCAGCGCGCCGGTGGCGAGTTTCAGCAGCGCATAGCGTTCGTCGGATTCGAGCCGGTCGAGCATGTCGGCGAGCGCGCGCGGCGCATCGGAACGCGACAGGCTGGCGAGGCGGCTGACGACGGTGTCAAGCGTCAGCGGATCGGCATCATGGATCGTGCCGGGCGGCGGTTCGGGCCAGAGCAGCGCCACGGTTTCGGCGGTGTCGCCGACGAAATCGCGGCTCATGGCGAACAGGACGGGATCGGTGCGTTCGGTAATGAGCGCGCGGATCGTCGCCGATTTGACGGCGGGCAGGTCGAGATCGCCGGTCAGTGCCGCGATCGCCCAACCACGATCGGGATCGGGCGTATCGCGCAGATAGGTGCCGATCAGCGCCAGCTTGGCATTGCGCGACCGGGTGTAGATCAGGCGGTCGAGCAGATCGGCAAAGGCGCGCATCGGTTCATGCGGACGGGCGGGGCGGCAAGACCGCCCCGCGCACCCGATCAGCCCTTGCGAGCGGCTTCGAACAGGAACCAGGCGCGTTCCTCGGCCTGATCGATCCATTCGTCGGCAAGACTGCTGGTCGCGGTGTCGCCGGCATCCTCGGCAGCTTCGCGAGCTTCGCGGAAACGCTCGACCAGCTTCAGATTGTCGTCGCGCAGCTCGGCGAGCATGTCGTCGGGCTTTACGAAATCCTTGTCATTGTCCTTGATCGCGGCGCGGCGCGCGATGTCGCCGATCGAGCGCAGCGTGGTGTTGCCGGTCTTGCGCACGCGTTCGGCGATGACGTCGGTCACGGCGAGGATCTGCGAAGCCTGATCGTCAAGCATCAGGTGATAGTCGCGGAAATGCGGGCCGGAGACGTGCCAATGGAAGTTCTTCGTCTTCAGATACAGGGTGAAGCAATCGGCAAGCGCGGCGTTCAGCCCGTCGGCGACGGTCACCGTCTTGTTGTTGGGCAGGTCGGTGGGGGTGTCGAGCGCGGGGTTGGTCACGGGCAAAATCTCCGGCAGGATATGGTTCGGTTCAGCAACGATCGCGCTGGCGAATCTTTCCCGGCCGCGCCGCTCAAAAATCCGGTCGTGGTGATCGCCGGGGCAGATCACAGCAGGCGCAGCGCGCCGAGACCGAGGATCGCGCCGGTCAGGCCGAGCATCAGCGTCGCAATCGCGCGCACCGCGGCAAGCGGCAGCTTCAGCCAGTTGCGTTCACCGAGCGTCGCCGACGTCAGCAGCAGGATCGCGCCGGCCAGCGCACCCCCGACCGCGCCGGTCACGGGATCGGGGGTTCGCGCCACGAGCGCGAAGACGAGGAACTGGCTGCGGTCGCCAAGGGTCAGAACCGCCATGCCGAGCAGCCCGGTCAGGAACGGCGGCAGTCGCCAGTCGCCGAGGCGGTCCTTGATTCGCGCCGGAAACGGCACCGACGTCGCGGCGCCGATCAGCGCGACGGCGAGCATGAGGTCGCGGGCATTGGGGGTCAGGATCGGCGCGACCAGCATGCCGCCGATCGCGGCCAGCACGAAACCCGCCGCCTGTGCGACGATCGCGCCCCACAGTGCGCCGCGTCCCGACCGGTCGGACAGGATCGCGGCGAGCAGCGGTGGCCGGTCGCTCGCCCCGGCCAGCAGGACCGCGACGAACGCGGGGACGAGCGGGTCCATGTCGTTGCCGGATCAGTCGGCGAACCGCACCGTGCAGGCGGCGGCATAGGCCTGCGCCGTGGCGATGTCGCTGCGGCCGCAATGCATCGCTTCGCGGGCGAGCGCGGTCCATTCGCCGATCGACCGGCGTTCGCCCCGGGCGATCGCGGCGTCGACCACCGCAAGGATGCTGAGCGCGGGCAGACTCGATTCGGCGATGGCGATGGCGCGAATCGCCTCGATCTCCGCCAACGGACAGAGGCGATGCCCGACGCGTAGTGCCCGTTCCGCATCGATGTGCACTGACTCGATCCGCATCCTTACCTCCAACGCTTTGAATCCCAAGCTAGGATGCGATCGTTACGTTCCGATGAAGGCCGCTCGTCTTGACTTTGGCCGGGGATTGGCTCATGCGCCCACGTCTTGCAGCAGCCCCCGTGTGGCGGGCCGCTATTCATTGTCAATTCGCGGGCGTCAGGCCCAAGGGGTTTTTGGGTCATGGCAAAGCCGACCACCGTCAAGATCAAGCTCGTCAGCTCGGCCGATACCGGCTTCTTCTACGTCACCAAGAAGAACCCGCGCAACCAGACCGAAAAGCTGACCTTCCGCAAGTACGACCCGGTCGTGCGCAAGCATGTCGAGTTCAAGGAAGCGAAGATCAAGTAAGCCGCTCCGGTCCCGAGGGACCGGGCGTGTCGCTTGACGCTTTCCGCAAAACCCGCCGGACGTCGATGGGCGACCGGCGGGTTTTGCTGTGTTGGGGACGGATGCGTTGCGAGGCTTGCGAAGGGCGATCCGTCACCCGGACTTAATTATGACCTTTGCGAAAGTACCGAACGGCACCGGCGCTCCACCGTACCCCGGCGAAGGCCGGGGTCCAGTTGGGAAGGCTATTCCGTAGCGTGCCAGCGTCCCCCAACCGGGCCTCGGCCTTCGCCGGGGTACAGACCATCGAGAGTTGTGCAGAGGTCTCGGCTTTATCCGCGGCGACGTAGAGCCTGTAGCGGGGCCTTACCCCCGCCTGTCACGCCCCGGATCGCGATCGGCATTGAACGCGTCGACGGCGGCGTCATGGCCCGATCCGTTGCTCAGGAACACGAGCGCCATCAGCGCGCCGCCCAGCATCACCGAGAATCCGACGCCGGCCAGCGTCGCCGCGGCGATCACCCAGTTCATCGATCCGATCCACCACCAGATGCCGGCCAGCGCCAGCAGCGCGGCGACCGCCGAGATCGCTGCCATCACCCTGAGCAGCCAGCGAAATCGTCCCCAGGCGAACGCGGCATATTCTGGTTCGTCGAGATCGTTCGCCATGGCTTTCAAATGGCGGCGAAGCATGAAATTCTCAACCCATGGATGCGCCGGCGGGTCGGACCGGCGCACCGATGGAGGATAGGGCGATGACCATCGCGAAACTGTTGGGCAAGCGTGCGGTCGTATCGGTTGGAGCCGATCGAACGGTACGCGAGGTCGTGGCACTGCTGGCCGAGCATCGCATCGGGGCGGTACCGGTGCTGGAGGGGGCCGAGGTCGTCGGCATCTTTTCCGAACGTGACATGATCCACGCGCTGGTCGAACGCGGCGCGGACGCGCTCGACCTGACCGTGGCCGAACGGATGACCAGTCCGGCGATCACCGTCGATCCGGCGGCGTCGGTGCTGGGGGCGCTGTCGCTGATGACGCAGCGGCGCATCCGGCACCTGCCGGTGATCGACGCCGACCGGCTGGTCGGGTTCGTGTCGATCGGCGACCTCGTCAAATATCGCATCGACGGCATCGAGGCGGAGGCGAAGGCGATGCGCGACTATATCCAGCAGGGATAACGAACCCGGGCGCGCCGGTTGACGCGCGTTTAACCGGCGGCCGATAAGACGGCGTCATGGCCTCGCTCGGCGAACATCTCAACTGGCACTGGAAGCAATGGCGGCACCGCCGGCTGGCGCGCGGCATCCTTGCCACGCCGCCGGCGATGGTGCGCGACGACGGGGTGATCGTCTTTTCGATGATCGGCAGCGCGGTGCTGTTGCCCTATCTGGTCGCGGTCAAATCGCTGCTGCATCATTTGCGGCGCGGGCGCGTCGTGATCCTCGACGACGGCACGCTGACGGCCGCGGACAAGGCGGTGCTGGCCGCGCAGCTCGGCGACCTGCGAATCATCGCGATCGAGTCGGTCGCGACCGATCCGTGCCCTCGCCGCGATGTGTGGGAGCGGTTGCTGACGATCCTCGACCTGCGCGCCAACGACTATGTGATCCAGCTCGATTCGGACACGGTGACGCTGGGGCCGGTGCCCGAGGTCGCGGCGGCGATCGCGGCGGAACGCAGCTTCACCTTGCTGGGCGAAGCGGACGCCCGGTTGCTGCCGGTCGACGCGTTTGTCGCGACGCGCCGCCCGGTCGATCCGCTGTCGCCCGCCACCCATGTGCAGGATGCGTCGGAAGCGGTGCTGGGCCGGGTCGACCTGCCCGG